>JARUKX010000029.1 GCA_029688825.1 Haloarculaceae archaeon H-GB1-1
ATCCATCAGTTGACATCCTCGCCCTTCAGGGCGGGGAGGATGTCAATGACCGACTTAGTAACCGTGGCTGGATATGACGGGACTCAGCGCTGTGGTGTGTTGGTGTCAGATGCTGCCAAACACAGATCGTTGTGTGTCTGGACGCCTGGCTACCCACTGCTGAGAGCGGCCGGCCAACGGGGGTGAGGTCCACTCATAGCAGGAACGCGAACACCGGGTATGAGGCGACAATCGCCAGCGACGGCGTCAACACCCACATCGTCACGATACGTTTGGCCGCCGCCGGGTTGAAGAGACTTCTCTCGTCGATATCTGCCGGTCCCTCGGCGCCGATATCTGGGATATCCGGGGTTTCGTCTGGCTTCTTGGGCGATTCCTCTTCTCGAGCAATATCCCCAATGGTCGGGCTGGCAGGAGCATCCTCAGCGCGTGAGCTGACTAATGCGCCAGTCGAGACTTCTACTTCCGGACCAGCTGGCGATGGCGTCGCCAACTCCGCCAAAGTCGCTGCCCGACTCGCTCGACCCCATCCGAGTCCAATGATCGTCGAGGTCGTACTGACGGCGAGACTCGCTGGAATTCCGAAAGACGAGAGAATGGTGATAACCGTTCCACCGACCACGGACACGATTAGTGAAGCGAGTATCGGTAGCTCCGTGATATCGTCTCCAACCGTTTCTAGCGTGCGACGGGCGATTGTGAAACTGCCCAATCCGAAGGCCCCCACCGCGAGCAGTACGCCCTGATTGACCGTCAGCGAACCTCCGGAACCGACGAGAGGGGCAACGGCGTTCGCAGCGTTCGACGCCCCAGCCGAGAACGCCATGTAACAGCCGATGATGACTACCGCGAATGACCCGACGATATCCTGCAGTGAAGCGTTCTGATTTATCGATGGCCGAGGAATCACTCCCGATCGGTCGAGTTGGATGAAGTGGAGATTGAACGTCGTAAACGCGACGTACCGGTCGAGATAGGGGTAAATATAGCGGCCGACCACGAACCCGATACTCAAACATATAAGCGGGGCGACGATCCAGGCTGAGACGATAACGAACATCAGCGCCTGATTGAGGGTGCCGGATGCAAGGCCCAATCCGACAATGGCACCCACAGCGGTCATCGAAGTCGAGGCTGGGACGCCATAGAGATTCGATATCAACAGTGATGCGCCGGTAAAGAACAGAACGGCGACACTGGTGATGGGGGTAAACTGGGCTGCCGGCACGATACTGCTGCTCATCGTCGCGATGACGTTCCGTCCGACGGTCCACGCCCCGAGAAAGCCAAAGCCAACGAACAACGCCCCCGCAGTTGTCTTCCGAATCAGGCGTGAGCCGACTGCAGGGCCGAATGCCACGCCCGTGGATGATCCGCCAATGTTGAACCCAACAAATACGGCGGTAAGGATACCGACGACGGCCAGGAGTGCCACCATCGTAATTGCATCAACATTGCCAGGCTCCAATTTATAAGCTCTGACATCAGGTCCGGCTGACACCGGGTTTCAACGATGAAGTGTGGTTGGTGCGAGTCTGACCAGTGATTTATCATTCTGCCCGCCGTACTTTACCCATGATTTCCCGCGTTCTTGTCCCGATGGACGAGTCCGAGATGGCTGAACACGCACTGAAATACGCGCTTGAGGCGCATCCAGATGCGGAAATTACGGTCTTACATATCGTAGGTGAACCCTCAGCGATGATGGGAAAAGCGGTAGGACTTGCACTTGAAGACGATTTTGAGGAGGCAGTGGAGGAGCGCGCATCACAAGTCGATGAACGAGCGCATGAGATAGCGCAAACCTACGAGAAAGAGATAACCACGGACGTTGCGTGGGGGCGTCCAGCGAAAGCGATCATCAATCAAGCAGCTGATTTCGATACTGTTGTGATCGGTAGTCACGGTGGAAAGCTCGCGGACCGGTTGTTCGTAGGTAACGTTGCCGAGAAGGTGTTCCGCCACTCACCGGTTCCGGTAACTGTTGTTCGATAGTTCGTCTGAACTGACCGAATCAATGATCGCTATCTGGTTAGCTACCTGTGCAAGATACGCGCTGTGTATTCAGCACGACCACCGGCATATGTCTTCAAATAAGGGTTTCAACTGAAGCGGTAGAGCGGAGTCCCCTTCCTCAAGAAACGAGCGAAGCGAGTGAGTAGGGAGGGGAGGAGCGCGTTTGTTTCGGCCACAAACACCATCCTCTAAGTAGCCACCGTACTACATTAAAACTGTGGCAGACGACTACGTGCGTCGGACGGCAATCACTCGCCTTTCGGTAGACGGTGAGCAACGGCAGTTGCTTGAGGAAACTATCTCCGAGTGGAAGCGTGGTTGCCAACTCGCCACCGACATGGCGTGGGGCAAATGCAATGCCAAGAGCGACGTACAACCCCTCGCCTACGACGATGTGCGCGAACACACCGGCCTCGGTAGTCAGCACGCGATTCTCGCCACCCACCAAGCCGCCCAAGCCATCACCGGCTGTATCGAACGCCGGTCCAACGGAAAGAAGGTCAGCAAACCGACTTTCACCGCACCCACGGTGAAGTACGACACTCGGACGATGACGCTGTTCGATGACGATACGGTGTCGCTCTCCACAACGGAGAGTCGCGTCCGGTGTCCGCTTGCTCTGCCTGACGCTGCTGATGGCTACCAACGACAGTTTCTCGAATCGGACGAGTGGAGTGTTACGGAAAGTACGCTCACCGCCCGTGACGGCGACTACTTCTTGCATATCGGCTTCCGCCGGCACAAGAACGACACCGAGAGAAACACCGCCGAGGACGGAACGGTTCTCGGGGTTGACCTCGGTATCGAAAACCTCGCCGTCACCAGCACCGCCTACTTTTTCAGCGGGCGAGAGTTGACCCACGACCTTCGAGAGTTTGAGAAGGTACGCGCCGGACTCCAACAAACCGGGACTCGAAGCGCCCACCTGACGCTCGAACAGTCGAGCGGGCGCGAGCTTCGATACGTCCGCGACGTACTCCACCGGACATCCAACGCTATCATAGACGAAGCACTCCGGTACGACTGTGACGTGATAGCGTTCGAGGACCTGACCCATATCCGCGACCGAACGGGTGCATCGTGGGGGCACAAGTGGGCGTTCCGAACGCTCTACGAACAGGTGGAGTACAAGGCCGAAGTCGAAGGCATCTCGGTGAAGCAAGTAGGTTCGGCGTACACGTCGAAACGGTGCGCCGAGTGTGGATTCACAGCAGACGGGAATCGCCCAACTCGAACCGAGCTCCGGTGTCAGAAATGTGGGTCGGAAGCGAACGCGGACTACAATGCGGCGAAGAATATCGGGATGCGGTATGTCCGCCGGGGCCTACAGTCGTCTCGACGGACGGGCAATAGTCAGCTTGCCCTGAAGTCTGGAACAGTGACGTCCTCAGGTTTCGTAGAAACCTGATGGGCTGCACGAGAGCTTTGCTCTCGTGAACGCCGAAGCATGGGTTTACCACCTACCCTGACGGGTTCGAGGCCGAGTTCACGGACAAGCCCCACCCTCAACGAGCGAACCCATCAGGGTGAGCGAAGTAGGGTGGGGTAGTTGACCTGTGACGCGCGGAGCTTGACCAGTTCGACGAGGGTGTCGTCGAGGGACGACGACGCGACGAACTCGCCGACGTCGGTCAGTCCCTCGTACGCAGTCGGGGCGATCGCTCCGTAGTCGACCTGTCGGTCCATGTGTGCACTTCACGTGACACTCTATCACAATAGCAGTTGTGTCGACATGCTGCGTCTCGGCGGGCAGAGTCGCGTGACCGACAGCCAAACGGTCGTTTCACTCACCGGGGGGCCTTTCCGTCCCACAGGCGAACGTCGGTGCATGTCTTCGCGCTCCCTCTCTCGCCGCCGCTGTCTCCAGGTCGGTGCGACGTCCCTCGTTGGACTCGGTGGCTGCCTCGCCGACGGGTCCGGCTCGAAGACTCGGTCGTCGACGGAGACGGCAGACGGCACGACCACGACGGAGCAACCGACCGAGCCCGACACGCCGACCCTCGCCTCGCTGTCGGTCGCGGATTTCGTCGTGTATCCCCTCGCGGGGACCCACCCGCACGTCCATCGGCGCGCGGACGTCCAGTACGTCGTCGTTCGACTCGACACGTCGCTGTCGATGGACCGGGTCCGAGCGGACTGCGGCCTGCAACTCGACGGCGAGTCGATCCCGCTGGCTGAGCGGCAGCCGGTTCCCTGGGCGCACGATACCGTCGACCTGGCGTTTGCGGTCTCGAAGTCGACGGGCTACGAGGAAGGCCGCCTGTCGTTCGGCGGGACGGACCTGCGGTCGCTCGCTGCCGCGACGCTCGACCGGCTGAACAACCCGCCCGTGTTCACCGTCTCGAACGTGTCCGTCTCGCCCGACGAACTGCAGGCGGGGGCCGAGCGCGTCGCGACCGTGACGTTCGACCTGGCGAACACCGGGACCGGTCGGGGAACCTTCGGTGCCAGCCTGTCGGGGAACGTCACCTCCGGGTCGCGGACGCTGACCGCGACGCTCGACCCTGGAACCGAGCGGTCGCTGTCCGAACCGGTCGAGGTCTGGGGACGGGACGATTCGGCCCGAGTTCGACTGGACTGGGGTGCCGACGAGTGGTCGACGACGATTCCTGTGGTCGGGACGACGACTGTCGAGGGGACGACCGCGACCCCGCCCCCGCAGTGACGGGCTGCGGCGTGTTCTCGTGGCTTTCCGAGCCTGCACTGCCGGGTCGACGTCGGTGGTGCCGTGCAGGTCGACCTGGACGTCGACGCGGTCGAACCGCCGGGCGCCCCCTCTGAACGCGTCTCGCTCGCTCCCGATAGCGTGTCGACACCTTTGATTTTTATTCTGGCCGACGACCCAGCGCGAGGCCGAGAAGCGAGGCGACCAGCGCGAGTCCGGCCAGGACGCCGAACAGGGCCGTCGGGGTGGCGACGGCCAGGATGGTCCCGGCGATGCCGCCGCCGAGCGCGCCGACGCCGAACACGCCGAGGTACGTGAACCCGTAGGAGAGGCCCCGCGTGCCGGCGGGCGTGTACTCGGCCACGGTCGCCTGGTACATCGGCTGGACGAGGAAGAGGACCACGCCGAGCACCGCGCCCAGCGCCAGGAGCGGGCCGAGTCCCAGCGACGTGACCGGGACGAACAGGACCGCCAGCACCGCGAGGACGCCGAACGCGACGGCGAGGCCGTACTCGACGCGGACGCGGTCGGTGAGCTTCCCACCGACGTACTGGCCCACGACGCCGACGACGAGCAGCCCGGAGTAGAAGTAATCGCCCGGGTTGAGCGTCCGTCCGGGAGCCGAGACGCCGAGCGCGTCCCGAACCGGCGCGGGAACGAATCGGCCGACCGGCACCGGTTCGAACACCGGCAGCCGGCCCAGGAGTTCGGGCATGAACGTCAGGACGCCGCGGTAGTACAGCCCCGAACAGACGACGATGGCGAACACGAGCAGGAACCGACCCCCGAACAGCCGTCGGGTCTCGGTCCGGAACGCCGCCAGGGAGTCGACGTCGCTGCTGGCCTTCGAGCCGCCGTCCGCGCTCGCCGCGTCGACGGCGGCCGTCTCGTCGAAGCGCGCCTGCGCCGCGTACGCCGCGGCGAACAGCGCCGGCACGCCGAGGACGAGCGCGACCGTGCGCCACTCGACGACCAGCAGCAGTATCGCGGCGACCAGCGGCCCGAGGCCGATGCCGAGGTTGCCGGCGATGCCGTGGTAGGCGAAGCCGGTGCCGCGCTCGCGAACGCCCTTGCTCAGGAGCGCGAGCCCGGCGGGGTGGTAGACGCTGGCCGCGACCCCCCAGAGCGCCAGTGCGAGCGCGACGACGACCATCCCGGGTGCGAGGCCGAGCAGGAGGTACGACGCGCCCATCCCGAGGAGACAGGCCGTGATGAGCCGTCGGGACCCGACGCGGTCGACCAGCACGCCCCCGGGCAGCGCCCCGAGGCCGAACAGGGCGTACCCGACGGTCACGACCGCGCCCACGGACGCCGTCGTCACCGGAACTGTCGCGACGCCCAGGTCGATGACGCGGAACTGCGACAGCCACAGCGCCACGAAGATGGGGACGGTCATCTCGTAGGTGTGCACCAGCGAGTGCGCAACCATGACCAGGGCGGTTATCGAGCGGTCGTTGTGGTCCATTGACGGACCTTCCCGGCGTCTCGATATTCAGACTGTCGGCACGCGTCGCCGGCGGTCGGCGTCCGACTCGTGGGTCGGTCGTCGGAAGTAGACACGCACTCTCGTGGGGCCGGACGGCGGGTCCGTCCCGGCGACCGAGCACGTGGGGGTCTTGGACAGGCGTGAACCGGTTTGGAGGTGATGCCCGGCATCGGCGGGCGAGCGGCCTCCATAGCAGTTGTTGGCAATGTGGGTGATATCATTCAGTTCGAGGGTGCCGCTGGAACGACCTCTTTCAGGCGGTGAACTTCAGGTAAAAATCCTTCCGAATCATATCACTGAATCCTGACAACTCTCCCTCGGGAACTTCCCCGATTTCAAGCGACGCCGAGTCGTCAATCATGTCACCCGTGACGGTAAGGTATGATAAGACCACAGCCTCCGCTGAGTGTACTCTCTGATCTCATTTCACCTGTGAATGTGTTCCACCGGCGCAGGCATTTGCTGATTACGGAGAATCGAGGAGAAAGCCCCGCCCTTTAGGGCGGAGATGAATCCGACAACTCCTACACAATCCACCGCCGATGGCACGGCAGGATATTCCACGCTCAAATCCATCCCTTCAACTTTGTTTGACGACATAGGGTACGTATGGCGAAACAGGTCGTCACCCGCACCTACACTGCATCCATCAGGAACCAACAACAGGTGTCTGACGACCTCGATTCGCTCGGGTTCTCAGCCTCGAAACTCTGGAACGTCGGACGGTGGACGTGTGACCGAGTGTGGTCGGAGATTGGTCACATCCCCAGTCACACCGAACTCACGTCGTATCTCAAGAGCCACGAACGCTATGATGACCTACATTCTCAGTCAAGTCAGCGAGTCCTCCAAGAACTCGCTGAAGCGTTCACCGGCTGGTACGGCAAACGACAAAACGGGGATACGAGAACGAACCCGCCCGGCTACCGCAAACACGGCGACGAACACCCGCGTTCTACGGTCACGTTCAAAGCCGCTGGCTTCAAACTCGACGCCCAGTACGAGAGAGTCCGACTTAGCAAAGGCTCGAACCTGAAAGAGTATTGGTCGGACTTCATCCTCTGCGAGTACCAAACTCGTCCCGACGTTGACCTCTCCACAGTGGAGAGCGTCCAACAAGTACGGGCGGTCTGGACGGGTGACGAGTGGGAAATTCAGTTTGTGTGCAAGGTCGAAATCGAGGTTTCAGAAGCTCCCGGTGAGGAGACCGTTGGTGTTGACCTTGGCATCAACAACTTCGCCGCGCTCGCCTACGAGGATGGCCACAGCGAACTGTACCCGCTGAACTGTCTGAAGGAAGACGACTACTACTTCAGCAAACGGATTGCTCGCTGTGATGATTCGGACTCCGAACAGGCCACGCGGTTGAACCAGAAGAAGTCGGCTCGCCGCACCCACTACTTTCACACACTCTCGAAACACATCGTCCAGCGGTGTGTTGACGAGGGAATTGGAACGATTGTGGTGGGCGACCTCTCTGGTATCCGCAAAGACGAGGAGAACGGTGATGCGAAGAACTGGGGTTGGCACGGCAACCTCGACCTGCATTCGTGGGCATTCGACCGCTTCACCTCGATGCTTGAGTACAAGGCCGAGATGGAATGCATCACGGTCGAACAAGTATCTGAGCGGGACACGTCGAAGTCGTGTTCGTGCTGTGGTCGGAAGCGTGACGCGAACCGTGTGGAACGAGGGTTGTACGTGTGTGATGAGTGCGGTACGGTGGCGAACGCGGACGTAAACGGTGCTGAGAACATTCGACAGAAAGTATCTCCGAGTCTCGCCTGTGATGGGGGAGATAGGAGTAACGGCTGGTTGGCACAGCCATCGGTGTACCTGTTCGATTCAGAGAGCGGATGCTTCGCACCGCGAGAACAGGTCACATCGTAAACCACAATATCCCAACGGCGGTCGGGAATCCTCGCCCTTCAGGGCGGGGAGGATGTCAACGTATAGTACCTAAACAGTTGGAGTGGGATTATATGTGTGATAGAGATAAAGCGAACGTATGTCACAAGCAGACGGTAACAAAATTACATCTTCTAACCGTCAACAGGTAGACGGGACGCAATTGGTTGACGAAATCGGCATCGACCGACAGGAGATTAGGTGGCGAAAAGAGTTCACAAATTTCGATGAGGCGGACAAACAACGGCTGAGTACACTCGAATCTGTTGTTGAACCTGTTATCGATGGGGCTGTCGAGGGGTTTTACGACCACCTCCAGTCGTACGATGAAACCATCGAGATTTTCGGGCGATCAAGCAAGGGAATCGAGGCACTCAAGCAAAACCAGCGTCAGTATCTCCAGGCCTTATTTGACGGCCAGTACGATCGGCAACACTTCGAGAGTCGGGCCCGGATTGGCAAGATTCACGATATGCTGGATCTCGGGCCAAAAATCTATCTTGGTGCCTACAGCGTCTTCTACGAACACCTCATCGACGCAGTGGTCGAAGACCTGAAATCTGACCTGGCGCAGACAGACGGCGGTGTCGCAACACAGCATAGTGATGCCTTGACTCCCGATGAAGCGCTGGATGCACTTGCCGACCGCACTCGGTCGATGCTGAAGGTGATGAATCTCGACCAGCAGGTGGCGATGGATACCTACATCCATTCCTACAGCCAGCAGCTCGAAACCAAACTCGAACAGCAACGACAGGTCATCGCGGAGGTTGATGACGAAGTGACTGAGGCCACACAGGCAGCCGACAACATCGCAACAAGCACCGAGACGATTAGTGAGGAGGCCCGCGACCAGGCCGAGTCAATGGGAGAGGTGGCAGGCGAGGTCGCCGACATGTCTGCGACCGTCGAGGAAATTGCTTCGACTGCAGAAGAAGTAGCCACGACCAGTGAGAATGCCGAGACACTTGCCGAAGAAGGTCGGGCGGCTGCGACGGAAGCTATCGACATGATGGAACGAGTTGACGACTCTGCGAAGACTGCTGCCGCCGACGTGGGGCAGTTGCAGGAGCGTATTGACGAGATAGACGAAATTGTCGAGGTCATCAACGATATCGCCGAGCAGACCAATATGCTCGCACTCAATGCCTCAATCGAGGCTGCCCGGGCCGGCGATGCTGGCGATGGATTCGCCGTGGTTGCAAACGAGGTGAAGAACCTCGCTGAGGAATCGCAAGAACATGCCGGCGAGATCGAAACAATGGTGTCCGATATCAAAGAGGATACCGCAGAGACAGTTGCGAGTCTGGAGCAAACCACCGAAGAAGTCGATCAGGGAATCGAACAGGTTACCGAAGCGATGGACACACTGCAAGACATTGCTCAATCCGTCCAAGAGGCCTCACAGGGAATCCGTGAAGTCTCGGATGCGACTGACGATCAGGCCGCCAGTACCGAAGAAGTCGCCAGCATGGTTGACGAGTTAGTCGAGCAGGCAGATACCGTCGCCGATGAAATTGAAGATGTCGCTTCCGCCAATGACGAACAGGCAGAGAACGTGAAACGAATCAACAACACGGTTCAACAGCTGACTGACTGAATCGGTGATAAAATATAGAATATATATGAGTTCATCGGACCGATCCAATACCGATTTACCGGGCCAACAACAGGCACGAAGCAACGCACTCGAACGAGTATCCGATGGCGTGGTGTCTCTGGATTCTGACCTCCGGTACACGTACGTGAACAGGAGGGCTGCAGACCTCCTCGATACCGATCCCGAGTCACTGCGTGGCGAGTACATATGGGATGTATTCCCCGACCCTGAGGGGACCACGGCGGAGGGGGCTATCGAGCGGGCGATCGAAACCGAGCAAATGACGTCTTTCGAACGGTACAACGAAGCGTTGGACACGTGGTGGAAGGTCAGAGTCCATCCCGACGACACAGGTGTTACTGTTTTCTTCAACGATATCACTGAAGAACAGGAACGTCTGTACGAACTGGAACGGACAGACACGTTGTTCCAGAACGCGCAGGATGGCCTGTTCGTCATCGACGTCGAAGACGGTGGAGAGAGGTTTCGCGTCAATCAGGTTAACCCTGCATACGAGACGATTTCAGGCGCTACGGCTGGCGAGCTTCAGGGAAAAACAATCCGCGAAATCACCGACAAGACGGACAGCAATCCGATCCACGAGAAATACAGAGAGTGTGTAAACGGACGAACGTCCATTGAGTACGAAGAATCTCTCTCATCATTCCAGAGTGGTTCGTGGGGGGAAACGAGAATCGCACCGGTAGTCGTCGATGACGAGGTCACACAGATCGTCGGATCGACGCGAAACATCACTGACCAGAAAGAGCGCGAACGACGCCTACAGAAGTTCGAAAAGATGGTCGAGCACACCGGGCACGCTGTCTTCTTCACGGACGTGGACGGTCAGATCGAGTACGTGAATCCAGCATTCGAGGATCTGACCGGATACACGTCTGCTGACGCACTCGGAGAAACGCCAGACTTGCTTAGTTCCGGCGAACACGACGAGGCGTTTTTCGCCAATCTATGGGAGACCGTTCTGGACGGCAACATCTGGAGTGGCGAGATCGTGAACGAATGCAAAGACGGCACACGATTCGTCGCCAACCACACGATTGCGCCGGTGACCGACGACTCGGGCGATGTGACCGACTTCGTCGCAATCTACGACGATATCACTGAGCGCAAGGAGCGCGAACGACGTCTACAAACACACGAACTAGTCGTCCAGACGATGAACGAAGTCGCGTTTCTCGTTGACGAGGACAAGCGAATCCGGTTTGCCAATGATGCGGCACTCGATTTTGCAGACGAACCCCGCGAGGCGATCGAGGGGCTCCCCATCGGGCCAATCACCGAGGAAATGGCTGCGACGGATGAAGACCCCCGACGCTTCCTGGACGCGATCGATGCACTCTTGGACGACGTCGAACCTGAGGTCGGCAGTTGGATTCGAGAACCGAAAGGCTCGAAGACGTTGAGCTTCGAATTTGACCTCTCACTGGAGTCTATCGGGGATATCCATACCGAACAACGGCTTGTCCCGGTGGAACTCTACGACGGCGCGCGAGGTGTCGCGGTCATTTCGAGGGACGTCACCGCGCGCACGGAGAGCGAACAGACAATCAAGACACACCTGGAGCAGGCACAAAGCATCGGAACAGTTGGGAGTTGGCACCTGGTCTTCGACGACCACACCCTGTACTGGTCGGACGAGTGCTATCGAATGTTCGGCATCCAACCGGACCAGACGATGACCTACGAACGCTTTCTGGATTCGGTTCATCCCGAGGACAGCGAGAGACTCGATGAGGCGTGGAATGCTGCTTTAGAGGGGGCTCCCTACGAAATCGAACACAGAATCGTGGTCGATGACGAGGTAAAGTGGGTACGGGAGACGGCGGACATCACATTTGACGACGATGGCGAACCGGTGGAAGGTGTAGGGGTGGTCAAAGATATCACAGACCGAAGAGAACGCGAGCGCGAAATCATCGAGCAGAAACGACGGTATGAGTCGCTGTTCAACAGCGTCGGCGGCGCGATCGTGGTCACGGATCTTGATGGCTATATTACGACCTGCAACCCGGGCTTTACCGACCTGTTTGGCTACGATAGTACCGACGTTGCGGGCACTCACCTCAGCACGATAATAGACGAGTGCTCGGATCTGGAGCGCTTGCTTGAGACGACAGACGCCCGCCGCGAATCGCTACTGGTCGACTACAAGAAGAACTCGGGGCAGGTCTTTCCGGGAGAATCACGAAGCTTACCGCTTCGAACTCACGGTGGCGACATCCGTGGCCACGTTATTCATATAGTTGATGTTTCTGAGGCAAAAGAAACCCGGGAGCAGCTGCAAGTTCTCAGCCGTGTCTTCCGGCATAACGTGAAGAATGACATGAATGTCATCCAAGGGCGTGCCGAAGTCATCGAACAGCAAGGGTCACATGCGGTGTCGTCCGACGCAGAGAAGATACTCGAAAAAAGTGAAAAATTCGTCGAGATGGCAGAGAATCATCAGCGAATCACCGACCTTCTCATCGACAATGCCGAAACCGTCGATGTGGATTTAGTCCAGGGAACTCAACAGGTTGTCTCGGACGTCCAAACGGAGTATCCTGCTGCAACAGTGCAGACAGATCTGGCCACTGAATGCCGGACGAGTGTCGCTCGCGGGATTGATGAAGCAATTCGAGAGTTGGTAGAGAATGCGATCATTCACTTGGATCGGGACCACCCGACCGTTGATATCGAACTCCGCTTCGCGGATAGAATGGCTGAACTGACGATACGAGACGATGGACCGGGAATCCCCGAGCAGGAATGGAGCGTGCTGACGGCGGATGGCGAGATCGATCCGTTAAACCATGGAACGGGACTCGGACTTTGGTTCGTCAAGCAAGTTGTTCGCCGTTCGAATGGGACGTTGTCGTTGGACACGAATGACTCGGGAGGGGCGAGCGTAACTATTCGGCTTCCTGAGAGCTAGTTCTCCGGTCGGAGTATCCGAAGGCGGACAACGCGGACATCGCCCGGTGGTGGAGTGTAGACGACGACGAGCAACTGTGCCACCGCATGGAAAGAATCCACGAGGGTGGCGACGTCTGCGAGGTGAAGACGGTTGACCACGGCGTGGTCATCGGTTACGATGGCGACCGCCCGGTGGAGAGAGCGACGTCCGGGCTGAACCGCGTCGGGAATCACTCGAAGTACGGTTCGGAGAGCTTCGAGTGAAGCCAGGGATTCCAGACGAAACTATCGTCAAGAAACAGATAGGAAAGCCGAAGTCGGAGCACTGACAAACGAACAATGATCGGCAAGGATTCCGCAGTGTCTGAGTCGGTCAGACTGAATAAAGTACATCACATTGCCAACAACTGCTAGCGCCGCCGGAACCGAACGGCGAGGACGACAGCCAGCAGGGCGAGCACCGCCCCGAGGACGCCGAATCCGGGACCGGTTCCGCTCGTCGTCGTGACAGGCGACTGCTCGGACGCTGCCGTCTCGGTGGCCGTCGGCGCTTCGGTGGTCGTCGGTGTCGGACTGGCGGTCTCGACCGCCGTCGTCCTCGCGGTCGGAGTCGCCGTCGGTGTAGCCGTCTCGGTCGTCGTCGCCGTTGTCTGTGCGGAGTGGTCGTCGATGCCGACCGCGAACGTCGAGAAACTGTCCGTCGTCGCCTCGAACGTTCCGTCGCCGAGGTACGTCGTGGGGATGGGCTCCCACTCGCCGGCGGTCTCGTCGTAGTGGTAGGCCTGGACGTCGGCGGCGGTCGCGTTGCGGCCCGCGAACTGGTAGTCGGGCACGGAGAAGGTGAACGCGCCGCCCCTGTCACGGCCGGCGAGGTCGCCGACCACGTCGATGGTCACGTAGCTCAACACCTCGGTCCCGTCGGTGGGGGAGACGGTCGCTGGGGGCTGGGTGTCCGCGACGACCTCGACCGCGTTGTCCGACGTGGTGCTCGTCTCGAAGGTCAGGCGCGTCTCGCTGATCTCGACGCCGGCCGCACTGACACCGGTGACGGGGACGTGTACGGACGTGTTCGCGGCGACGCTGTCCAGGGTCGCCACCGCGTCCCCGGCCCCGACGCGGACGGAGGTCTGCGGCTGGTCGTCCCCGTCGGACGACCCGCTGGAACTGCTCGAACTACTCGACGTCGCTGCTGCAGAGGGGCTGACCGCGACGGTCCCCGCTGAGTAGTGGATGTCGAGGTGGATGCGGACGCCGTCGTCGAGGTCGGTCACCTGGAAGTTCTGGCTCGTGCCCTGGTACATGACCTGAAGTTCGCTGGCGGCGTTCGCGGGGTCGACGCCCCACTCCTGGAGTTGCGAGTCGGGAATTGTCGCCTCGTAGAAGCCGCTGTGGGTCTCACCGTCGGTGGTACGGTGGGGACCGGCGACCCACACTTTGAGCGTGTCGTTGACGACGCGCGGCGGCGCGAACGTCTGGGCGTTCGTCGTGACCGTCATGCCGCCGAAGTTCTGGCGCACACCCGGTGGTGCGGTCGCCATGTCGAAGACGCCGAAGTACACGGTCCTGTTCCAGCCAAGGTCCGCCCGATCGTTTCGGCCGGACGGCCACTGGACATCGCTGGGGCTCTGTTGCATCAGCGGCCCGATGGTCACGCTGGGGTCGTTCAGGCCCTGGAGGTCGACCGCCTTCGTCCGGATGGAGATGTCAGTCGCGTCCGGGTTCGACTCGTTCTGTTCGGTCGACCACGTCACGTCGCGCGCGCCCCACAGCAGCGTCGTAGGCTCGTAGTTCGTCACGGTCGCGTTGATCCGGAACTCGGTGTTCCCATCGACGCCGAGCCCTTGCAGTTCGTTCGGCATCCCCTGTTGCTGATTCGAGCTCTCGTTGCGGACCCGGACCATCAGCATGCCCTGCTGGACCTGTGCGGAGAGGCCGACGTTCGCGGTGTCGACGCCGGCGGGGTTCAGCACCTCGATCGACGAAGACGTTATCTCGGTCTTCTGGAGGCTGAAGTCGGCAGTCTCCGAGGTCCCCGCCGACGGGCTCGCGGTCTGTGGGGCCGCGGTCTGGCCCTGTGCGAACACGGTCACCTGGTAGTCCTGGCCGGGTGCGACGGTGAGGTTGTACTCGCCGTTCGCGTCGGTCTGCGTGAACGTCGGCTCGCCGTCGCCCCCGTCGGCCATGACGACGACGTTCTGCACCGGGCCGTTAGTGTTGGTGACCGTCCCCTCGACGTAGGCGGCCTGGGCGAGCTGGAGTCGGGTGGTCGTCTGGGCGTTCCCGGTGACGTTGACCTCGGTCTGGACGGCGTTTGCGTAGCCCGACGCGGAGGCGGTGACCTCGTAGGTTCCCTCCGGCACGGACACGCTGAACTGCCCCTGGGCGTCGGTCGTCGTGGACTCGAAGTTCGTGTAGGTACTGTCGACGGCCTCGATGGACGCGCCGGAGACCGGGTTGCCGTCGGGGTCGACGACGGTTCCGGTGAGCGTGCCGCTCGGGGGTGCCTTGCTCATGGTCAGGTCCTCGGTGACCGTCGCTCCCTTCGACACGCTGACGCGAAAGGCCGCGGCGTGTTCGTACGTCTCCGGCGGTTGGTCGAAGGCGAACACGTCGTAGGTGCCGGCCGGAACGCCCAGCGAGTAGTCGCCGTTGGCGTCGGTCCTCGTCGAATCAACCTGCTGGCCCTGGCTCTGGTTCCACGCGATGACGTCCATCCCCGAGAGCGCCGAGCCCGAGTCGTTCGTGACGGTGCCCTGGATGGTGCCCGCCTGGGCGAGCTGGAAGGTGTGTGCCTTCGTGGCGTTCTCGCCGAGGGTGACGCCCGACCAGGTCTGGCTCGCGTAGCCGCTCTTCGAGACCGTGACGTCCCACGTGCCGGTGGCGACGTCTTTGCTGAACGTGTTCGAGCCACCGGTCGACAGCGGGTGGACGGTGTTGGAGTTGGTGTTCGAGATCTTCACCGTCGCCCCGGTGAGCGCGTTCCCGGCGGCGTCCTGGATGGTCCCACTGACCGTTCCCGTCGGCGACAGGGCGGCGTCTTTCGTCACCGTGGCATCGGGGTCGAGCCTGACGTGGCGGTACGTCGTCTGGTTGTAGTGTTCGGCCGTGATGGCGACCGTGTAGTGGCCCGGGCCGACCGTGACGGCGTAGTCGCCGTTCGCGTCCGTCGTCGTGGTCGCCACCGTCCGTCCGTTCTCGCGGACAGTGACGTCGGCGCCGGCGAGCGTCTGACTCGGGTTCGTCGCGTTGGTCACCGTTCCCTGGAGGGTTCCGGAGGAGATACCGAATCCCTTCTGTCGAGCGGCGAACTGTGTCCCGTCGAAGAGCCTGATCGCTGCGCTACTGTAGACTCCGGCAGTCGAGGGGTTCGTGATCTTCTGTCCGGTCGTGTTGACCGTGATCTTCTCGTTTCCGGTGAGCGACGGCTGGCCGCCGCTCGCGAACGTGATGACGAGCGTTTGGCCGGCGTCTTCGGTGGTCACGCTCTCGATGGTGCCTACCTGCGAATCGTTCACCTGCACGGAGACGTCGCTCGTCGTGAGGCCGTTGAAAGTGGTGTCCTGGCCCGAGTAGTCGAGTTTGACCGTCCCGAGGTCCTGCTCGACGCTCGAATCGAGCGTGACCGTCCAGTTGTGGTTGGTGTCCGTCGCCGGGTACGAGTCGTCGCTGATACCCCCGTCAGCCATTCTGAGAGTGGCGGACGTGGTGTTCCCGGCCGCGGCTGCCGCGGGTGCAACGGTGACGCCCGCGAACGACGCCAGCACGAGCATCGTGACGACCATGAAAGCGGATAGTTTCTCGTGTGTCCCTCTCCTGCGCATGAATAGTGCATCCGACTCGGAAAATCGCAATAAACGCTCCCCTCTGGTTCTCAGGGCTGATATCCTCGCGTCGACGGCAGCGAAAGAGACAGGGATTCGCAGCGCTCGCGCTACTCGGGCAGGTCGTCGGTCGTCATGGATTCGGCGGCGGCCTCGCCGAGTAGCTGTCGGGCCTTCTGGACGACGTAGTACCGCCCCAGCGCGACCTGCCGGTCCGGCTGTTGCGGGTGAGTGTGTTGCAGTTCGAATGCAGCCTGGTCCTGGAACGCAGCCAGGGTGTCGTCGATCTCCCGCAACGCCGAGAGCGGGACGAACCGGTCTCCGTCTTCGGGTATCGCATCCGATTCGGGCTGGTCCTGGGTCGCCTGTTCCTGTCGGGGAAGATGAAAACGGGGTTGCGGCGGTTGCGGCGAGTGCTGCTGAGCGGGGTTGCCCCGACTCGGCGGCTGGGTCGTCGCTTGTCGCGACTGGTCTAGCTGTCGTGGGCGCTGTTGAGGTCGTTGGCCCTGAGCCGGCGAGTGGCCGGTCTGTTGCGGGGGCTGCTGCTGCGGGGCTTGTTCCTGCGGTTCCTGGCCTGCGCCCCGTCGAGCCTGCCGTTCAGGTGGTGCTTCCCGGGACTCCTCCTCATCCGGTCGCTCGGTTCCAGCGGGCTTCGCGTCGGCAGGTGGGTCCGTCCGTTCGGCACGTTCGTCGGTCGGTTCTCCACGGTCGGCGTCGTCGGGGGGCGACGGCTCCCACGCCGTCTCCTGGACCGCTGCGTCCAACTCCCGCAACTGCTCCGTATACGCATCGACGAGTTCCTCGTCCCGTTCGTCCTGAACCTCTGCTTCGGAGATCTCGCCACTCTTCATGTTGTTCCGGATGCGGGACGCATAGCCAGTGGACGCCGCCGCTATCTCGGCGATGACCGAGTTCTTCACGTCGGGGCCACCGGCGAGCCACGCGTTGACGAGTCGCTTCCGTTTCGACAGATCCTCGGCGATGGTCTCGGGTTCCGTATCGCTCATTGCTGCCGGTGAAAGCACGGTCACCCGCTTTGTTATGCTTCGACAACTCCGTATAACGTGTCCGTAAAATGTAATAAACGGGTGAACACAGCCGGGGCTCCCGAGTCCGGCTGGTCGCGTTTCGGGTGGTGTCTGGGATCAGTGAGCGAAGCTCGGGAGGCAGTTTCCCAGCCGAATATATCGAATGAGATATGTGTATGAAAACAAAGTAGATTGGAGATATAATGCTGTACATATGTGTTCTATAGCGTCCGACCACCCTGTTACGCTGTCTGAAGCGGCGGCCCGCCCGTCACTCGGTGTGTGGCGTATTCCACTCCAGAGCGCGACCACGGTTTCGACGTCGTGTATTGCCGTCGGTGGTCGAGAGTAAGTCGAGTGAGATGGGTTCTCGTGGTCGGAAACAGGTGCAGTGCGGACCCTCCATCGGTCTGTGGCTTCCGTCGGCGGACAGCCAGCGATGGTGGTCGGAGATGCCGACCACTCGTCGCCAACTGCAATCGACTGTGGAGCGTTCTCTCCGACGGGATGGAACCCGGTCTCCACTCTCCGGTCGGAACGACGGATAGCGAGAGTCGACGCCAAATTATAAGAAAATCAAATGATAAATATACCTGATGTGTTGTCTCTGAGGGCGCTGTCTTTCGAGCCCCATCGCTCACGCTGGTTGCCGCTCGTGCTTCACGATAGGCAGGCCGATCGACGGCTGGGGACCTCGAGTGTCGTCGATGCTGGGCGTTGCACCCCCGGTTGACGGGCTCGAATCGAACGTGTTCGGCACGACCTCGGATCTGGTGCGTCGTGGGGAGCGCCGATAGCGCCCTCGTAACGGTCGATATAAGTGTCCGACCTACTCAATACAGGTATCAGCGATACTCGCTCCTCGTGGCCCAACGTCGTCGGGTGAACGTCCCATCGCGACGGTCGGGTGACTGGAGTAATGGACACGAATGACACAAACTGAACACAACAACTCTCGGTTCGAGGCGATCTGTCAGGCATCGCCGGACGCGTTGTTGCTCGTCGACGTCGACGGCCGCATCACGTTCGCGAACGAGCGCGTGCGCGATCTCTTCGGGTACGACCCCGAGGAGCTCGTCGGTGAGCGGGTCGAACTCCTGGTTCCGGACGGGATCGGCGACGACCACGTCGCGATGCGCGAGGCGTACTTCGCGGACCCGGAGACGCGGCCCATGGGCGCGTCGCTCGACCTGCTGGCCCAGCGCAAGGACGGGTCGACCGTCCCCGTGGACATCAGCCTCAGCCCGGTCGAGAGCGAGCGTCCAGAGGTGGTGGTCGCGGTTCGGGACGTCAGCGAGCAGGAGGCCTTGCGCGCGAAATACCGGAAGATCCTCCAGTCGGTCCCCGACGCCGTGGTCGTCGCGGAGACGGCGACGGGCGAGATCGTCGAGGTCAACGAACGGGTCATCGACCTCTTCGGCTACGAGCCGTCGGAACTCGTGGGGATGACACAGTCCGACCTGCACCCGCACGACGAAGCAGGGCGCTACGAAGCGCTGTTCGAGCACCACGTCTCGGCGGGTGAGCGGCTCATCTCGGAACTGCCGGACGGGTCGGACGTCTACGTCGAGACGAAGACCGGCGAGCGGGTCCCGGTCGAGATCAACGCTCGGGTCTTCGAACTCGGGGGCCAGGAGCGGATCGTCGGGATATTCAGGGACGTCTCCGCGCGCAAGGACCGCGAGCGGACTCTGGAGGGGCTGCAACGGGCCGCACAGCGGTTGTTGGCAGCGACGAATCGCGAGGAGGTAGCGACCATCGTCTCCGAGACGGCCGCATCGGTCTTCGACTGGGAGGTGAACTCCGTCCACCTGTTCGACGACGAGCGGGACGCGCTCGTCCCGGCCGAGTGGTCGGACCCGGCGTCGGCGGTGTTCGACGGACCGCCGCCGTCGATACCGGCCGGAGAGGGGATGGCCTGGGAGGCGTTCGCCCGCGAGGAGGTCTCGGTTACGGTCGATCTTCGCGACGCCGTTACCCCGCTGGCGGCGGACACCGACGTCCGGAGCCAGTTGGTGGTGCCGCTCGGTGACCACGGCGTGCTGGTGGTGTGCTCGTACGAGGCGGACGACTTCGACGAGTCGGCGGAGGCGCTCGCGAAGGTGCTCGCCGCACACGCCGCCGCGACGCTCGACCGCGTCGAGCGCGAGTGCGACCTCGAAGCGCAGAACGAGCGGCTCGAACAGTTCACGAGCGTCGTCAGCCACGACCTTCGGAACCCGTTGAACACGGCCCAGGGGCGACTCGACGTTCTGGAGGCCGAGTACGGAGAGGACGAGGAGCGCGACCACCTGGCCGTCGTGGGGGACGCCCTCGACCGGATGGAGCGGCTCATCGACGACCTGTTGACGCTGGCTCATCAGGGGGATAGCATCGGCACTCCCGAGGCGGTGGCACTGCGCAGTATCGCCGAGGACTGCTGGCAGGTCGTCGAGACCGAGGGTGCGTCGCTCGTCGTCGAGGCCGAACGGACCATCTGGGCGGATTCGCGGCGGCTCAGGCAGGTGCTGGAGAACCTCTTTCGGAACGCCATCGAGCACGGCTCGACGAGCCCTCCTTCGCAGGCTCAGGAGGACGCGGTGGAACACGGTGGCGCGGCCGTGACCGTCACGGTCAGCGACCTCCCCGACGGATTTGCCGTCGCGGACGACGGGACGGGCATCCCCGAGGAGGAACGCGAGCACGTCATGGACGTGGGCTACTCCTCGAACACCGACGGGATCGGACTGGGGCTCGCTATCGTCGCGGAGATCGCGGCCGCTCACGGGTGGACGGTGGACGTCTGCGAGAGCGACGCGGGTGGCACTCGATTCGAGATTACCGGGGTCGAGTTCGTCGACTGAGCGGCTCGTCGTGGCTAGCTGCACGGTCGCTTCCACGTCGTCCCCTGACCGACCGTTCGGGAGTCGTGGGCCGTGTGGGGGTCGTCGGTTCGCCGTCTCCTCCCCCCGTCGAATCGCCGCTGTCAGGCGCGGTCGATTCGGTGAACGACCAGGAGGCCGACCGCACTCACGACGAGGCAGGCTCCGAAGGGAGCGTAGGCGACGGTGTAGCCGAAGCGTTGGGCGACGATCCCCACGTACGCCGGGCCGGTGGCTCCGACGGCCGTATAGACGGTTTTGAGCGCTCCGAAGTCGGACGCCATGCTCTCGTCGGGGAACGACGCCAGCATCGATGCCTGCATCACCGGCGGAAAGGCCCAGATACCCGCCGCAAAGAGCACGACGCCGACGACGACGATCGCAAAGGACTCGGCGAGGAGGAATACGACGGCACCTGCGGCCGTCACGAGCAGCATTCCGCTGGCCAGCGGCAGCCGTGGCAACCGGTCACCAAGATTACCGGCGAGCGGTGACACGACGATGCCGACGCCGTAGAACAGCGCGTACGCACTGCTCGCGACTGTGAGCGAGAAGTCCTTCTCCGCGTGCAGAAACGACGGGAGGAAGTTCATGACGCCGAGCCAGGCGAAGACGAAGAGACAGTACGACCCCATGAGCACGAGCATCCGCCGAGTGGTGAACAGACGCCGAACCGTCGGGACCACGTCGAGTTCGACTTTCGAGACGGAGTACGACTCACGGTTCCAGCGATGCAGCAGGAAGCCGATGCAGGCCAGGCCGAGAAGCGTCGGGACGAACGACGCCTGCCAGGTCGCCACCGAGAGCGCGGCGACGACGACGCCCGCCGACAGGGCGTTGCCTGCCGCAGCGGCGCTCACCTGGATACCCAGTGCCTGGCTCCGGCGCCGGACGAACAAATCTGCGATGAGTCCCCGCGAGGAGGGCCAGTACAGTCCGTGTCCGAGACCGACGAGCGTCACGCCCAGTAGAAACGTCGGATACGTCGGGACGGTGATCAGGAGAACGAAACCACAGAGGATCGCGCCGACGCTGGCGACGAGCGGCGTCTTCCGCGTCAGGTGGTCGGCGAAGCGCCCACCGGGGTAATGAGCGACCGCGTACGAGACCCACAGGACCGACAGGCCGACTCCGGCGCTGGAGAGGGTGATGGAGAGCGAATCGACGAGCGTCGGCAGGAGCGGCGGGAGCACTCCGCGGCCGAGGAAGATGAGGAACCCCCCTGCCGCGAGGAGTGTCGCCTGCTGGCCGGAATACCCCGTGAAGAGTCGTTCAGGTGACGAACTCGACTGACACTTGGTCACATTCCACCCACTTGCGTACTCGCGTACTTGAGGCTACACTTGACGGGGCATTTCACCGCTTATATGACGGCTGTTACGATTGTCTTCATTTGGTGCCGAACTCGCTCCCGCCGTGCAGAAACGCGCTCGGTGTGCACCAACGGGTATCGCCGACCGGCAGAACGGTCACGAACTCCCTCAGACTTCGTCGAGGCTGCTCACGAGCGACGCCAGAATCTCCTCGTCGGTGATCCCCTCGCGTTCGAGCCGCCGAAGGCGATCGAGCAGGTGTGGGTGGAGGCCGGCGTTCCGGATCACCACCGCACCACCGGTGGCTGTCGCGCGGAGCACCCAGCGGGCAGCGGACCTGATCGGTGGCCACGCCGCGTCCTCCAGGACGACGGCGACCCGCCAGGCCTGCTCGCGGCCCTCGGTGATGCCGAGCAGCGAGAGGCGCTCGTCCAGCCGGCCGAAGGTGGCGTCGATGTCGGCGACGCCGGGCGCGTACACCTCCGCGAGGAGCCGCTGCTGGACGTCGACGAGCCGGGTCAGCATGTCGTCGACGGCGAAGTGGTCGGCGCGCTTCGTGGCCCGGCGAGCGTCGATGCCGACGTCCCGGAGCGTCAGCGCGAGGTCGTAGTTGACGTGGGCGTTGATGCCGAGGAAGGCGTCCTGCATGACGAGCGCGTCGCCGCGGAGCGCGGTCCCGAACGCGATGCGCCACGGTTCGGGGACGGCACCGAGGTCGCCCCGCTCGAACGCGAGGAACGCCCGGCGGTAGTAGTTCGCGAAGGTCGTCGTGTACGCGCGCATCCACTCGGTGTTCGCGAACGCGCCGCCGTCCAGACGGGTGCGAATCCGGCTGGTCATCCGACTGTAGATGGTGAGGAAGACGGCCCGGCGGTCCCCGCGGTCGAGGAGGCGCTGTTCGAGTCGCTCCAGTCGGGCCTCGGCGTCCGCCACGGAGTCGTACGGTTCGACCGTCTCGGCGACGAGTTCGTCGTCGGGGTCAGCTGGCGGGTCGTACTGCCGAACGTCGTGTCGGGCCGCGAGGGTCATCTCCCTGAGTCGGCGGCCGTCGACGAGGCGCGCCGCGCGGCCGGCCGCTGTCAGCGAGGGCCGGTCGAGCATGGGTGTGGCGTCGACGGGGTGGGACTTAGATATGTAGATGTGTCCGTCACTGCCGCGCGGAACGTCTCGCTCTCAGTTCGTCCGGAGCACGGGGGTCGGGACGCGCTCGCGCAACTCGACGGGGTCGTCGGGGAGGGCGACCGTCGGGACGTCCTCGCAGTCGGCGCGCCCCCAGAGCACCCGCAGGGTCGCGTCCTCGGCCGCGAACTCGCCGGGAGAGACGACAGTTACTGACGCGACGGCGATGGTCCGGTCGTCCAGCGCGAGGCGGTCGAGCGGGCGGAGGCGGCGGTCGACTGCGTCGTGGTCGGCGGGCGACGCGACGGTGAGCGCCGCACCGTTTCCGACCGGTTCCTCGCCGACGGCGAGCGCGACGCAGCCGGCGTCCGCGAGGTCGTCGACGAGGTCGTCGATACCGAGTTCCGCGGTCGCCAGCGCGGTTCGGAGGCGCTCGCGACCGTCGTCGGGCGCGACTGCCGGGCCATCGCCGTCGGTGGCCAGCACGGGGACGTGCGCCCGGCCGCGGTCGGCGGTCGGCCGTTCGGTGACCGCGAACTCGTAGGGGTGGCCGTCGACGGTGACGGCCGTCGCCTCGGCGACCGCGGGGGGCGTCGATTCCGACTCGGGGAGGTGGACGACGAACCGGAGCGTGCGGTCCCACGTCGGGTAGACGGTGTCGAGGGCGACGTACTCGCTCCCGCGGCCGCGGTAGGCGTCGACGAACGCCGCGAGCGAGAGCGCGTCGCTCGTCTCGTCCAGCAGGCGTTCGATGCAGTCGCTGAACGTCTCCTCGGGGTCGAGCCGTCGCTGGAGACGCTCGCCGACGGGCTGGTCGACCCACAGCAGCGTCGGGTCGTCGTAGAGGTCGTCGGGGTACGGCGGCGGGCCGGTGCGTTTGACCGTCGCCTCCGCGCGATCGATCTTCCGCTCGGCGCGCTCGTGGTAGTCGGAGACGATGGTCCGAGAGAGCGGGTCGCCGTCCGTGGCACGGCCGATGGCCCAGATGTAGAGGCCGATGGCCTCGTAGGTGAGCCGTTCGCCCTCGTCGAAGACGAGGTTGCGCAGCGCCCACGTCTGGGCTTCGCGCCGGGAGAGTTCCGTCTCGGCGACGAGTTCGTCGACGTACGTCTTGTACATCTGCCGGAGGGTGTAGCAGTACTCCTCCACCTCGTCTCGTGTGATATTCGGCGGGAGCGGGTCGGCGTCGGAGAAGTCCACGGCCCGCCCGATGGCGTTCAGCTTCGTCGAGGGAAGCCACTCGGGTTCGAGGTCGACCATACACTCCGTATTCGGGACTGCCTGAAAAATCGTCCGTCCGATTCGCCCCTCGCGTCGCCCCCCGACGACGTGGGTGACCCGAAGGGGAGTCGAGCGCGCGACCCGCGGTTAGATCTTGCCCTCGAAGTACGACAGCGGGACTTCCTCGTCCATCTTGGCCTCGCCGTCCTGAACCTGCATGATGCGGTAGGGGACGACGGGTTCGAGGTTCTTGTTCAGGTCGACCGACCCGGACGCACCGTCGTAGTTCACGCCGTTGCCGTCGTCGATGGCGGACTTACCCTTCTCGTACTCGGCGACGGAGACCGACGTGTCGCCGTCGTTCGATCGGGAGACGTCGCGGATGTTCTCCGAGATGCCGGCCCCGCTGGCCTCGCCGGCCTTGTGCAGCGCGAGCGCTTCGAGGTAGGTCGCGTCGTAGGCGTGCGGCGCGAACTGCGTCACCTTGTCCGTCCCGCCCATGTTCTCCTGGAACGTCGAACTGTTGGCGGTCTGGGGCGAGGTGATGTACATCCCCTCGACGATGTCCGAGAGGTCCGACAGGAGTTTCGGCGACCAGATGGCTTCGGCACCGACCCACTCGCCGCCGTAGCCACCCTGGTTCCACTGCTGGAGGATGGTCCGCCCGTTGCCGGGGTACATGACAGCGCCGACGGCGTCGGGGTTCCCCTCGAACAGCGAGTCCAGCGTCGAGGAGTAGTCGTTCGTCTGCTTGGAGTAGCCGACGAGATTCGTCGTTTCGCCGTCGAAGTTCTCGCTGGCTGCCTCCGCGAGACCCTGCCCGTACGGGTTGTCGACGTACAGGAAGGCGGCCTTCTCGGCCTCGATCTTCTGGTTGAGGACGCGCGCCATCACGAGCGCCTGCTGGACGTCGTTGGGTGCGGTCCGGCCGTAGTACTTGTTGCTGTCGTTCTTGTTGAGGCCGGCGTCGGCCAGCGAGGGCGAGGTGTTCCCGTTGGACATCTGCATGACCTGGTTGTCCCGCGCGATCGGCGCGAGCACGGTCCCGATACCGCTGGAGTAGGGACCGACGAGGCCGACGATGCCCTCCTCGTTGATCATCGTGCGGAACTTCTGGGCCGCCTGTGACGGCTTGCCCTCCGTGTCGCGGTTCAGGGGGTTGATCGTCCGTCCCATCGGCCCGCCCGCGGCGTTGACCTCCTCGACGGCGAGGTTGAACGCTTGCTGGTGGCCGCCACCGTAGGGGCTGTTCGTCCCCGTGATTGGGAACAGCGAGCCGAGGTTGATGGCCTCGCCGCCGGATTCACCACCGTCGTCACCGCTGGTCTCGGTATCGCCGCCGCTGCCGCTCTCGGTCGTCTCTCCGCCTTCGCCGCCGTCCTCCTGCTGGGAACAGCCGGCGAGAGCAACGACGCCGGCGGAGCCCGCCGCGCCGAGGCGCTTGAGTGCATCACGTCGAGTATGTCCTGACATGTGTGGCGTCTTCAAGGTACCAACCTTGATTATTATTAATCTATCTGTTGTCGTCAGATATGGTATGTGATTCATGTTCGATAGAACGCCATTTCTCTCAAATTCGATAGATTGTGTTTGGGACACTTCCCCGCGGATGATACTGCAGACATCGCGTATCCCACGCATCGAGTCCGAGCCAGCGGGCGCTGTTGAAACGGTAGCACGTCGCTATTGACGGCTGCAACGAGCAAACCGCTTCGTCGGGTCTCACCGCCGACGCAGTGCGTCGTTTCCAGGGCGACTCCGCCGAGCCGTCAGGAGGTGGCCGAGGAACCAACTGCCTCGTCCTTCGTGTCGCTCCGTGACCGTCTGCGGTCGTGACGCGTACGTACAAAGATGCCCATTATTACGTCGCGACGAACCGCCATCGTCTCCGCGCTTCTGATATACTCGGTTCCGAATATATGTTTCCAGGACTTATCCGGCGAGGACCATAACGATATTTAGTGATGGGGGTAATGGCCCCTGTATGGCGGTTGAAACAGGGCTGTTGAACGCGACCGTGACGGGCATCGTCACCGGGAGTATCATCGCACTCGGTGCTATCGGGCTCGCACTGGTGTACGACATCGCCGAGGTGCCGAATTTCGCACATGGCGACATGCTCACCTTCGGTGCGTACACCGCGCTCCTGGTGAACAAACCCGGGAGCGTGCCGGTGTTCGAACTGCTCTCGACCGGGCCTCGCCAGGTCGGGACGGCCGGTGGTGCCTTTCTCTTCCTCGTTTCGGTCGTGAGCGTACTTGGTATCGTGTACAACCTCGGCGGCAGGGCCGCCCTCGAGGGCGGCTGGTGGGGCATCGACGTCCCACCGGCGGTCGGTCTCGGCGTCCACGGGCTCTTGGCGCTCGCCGTCGGCGGCCTCGTGGTCGCCGGGGTGCCGTCGTTCCTGTCCGCGCTGCTGTTCGCGGTCGTCGTCCTGGGTGCGACGGTTCCGCTCATGGAATCGCTCGTCTTCCGGAAGTTCAGGGAGAAGGACGTCGAGGTGGCGATGATGCTCATCGCGTCGCTCGCGGTGGCGTTCATCCTCCGGTTCGGCATCCAGACCATCTTCGGTGGCGCCATCCGCTTCTACGAGGTCGACGCGTCGGTGCCGTTCGCCGGGGGCTCGCTGGACATCACGCTGTCGAAGTTCTTCGACTTCTTCCTGGCGGGCGACGGGCTCATCCTGAGCATTCAGGAGACCCGCGGCGCGGAATCGGCGAAGCTGCTCGTCCTCGGCTACTCCTGGATCGAACTACTCGCGGTCGTCGCGGTCGCCGCGGGCGTCGGCTACCTCGCCTACAAACGTCGTGAGGGAACGGCGGCCGTCGTCGGACCGCGGCTCGCAGCTGCGTTCGGTGGACTCGGCGTCGTGCTCCTCGGCGGCACGTTGTTCGGCGGCGGTGGCTCGGTGCCCGAGGCGCCGCTGTACGCGACCCGCGTGGGTGCGTCGCCGCTCCGCGTCGGCGTGTTCCTGCTCGCGCTCGTGATGATGGGCGGGCTGCACTACCTGCTCCGGGCGACGACGCTGGGGAAGGCGATGCGCGCGACGAGCGACAACCGCGACCTGGCGATGGTCCGCGGCATCAACACCCGGCGGGTGATGATGTCCGTGTGGATCATCTCGGGGCTGTTCGCGGCGGTCGCCGGCGTCCTGCTCGGCTTCCTGTTCTCGAACATCACCATCAATCTCGGGTTCTACCTCCTGTTGCCGATGTTCGCCGGCGTCATCCTGGGAGGCATCTCCGTCTACGGTGCCATCGTCGGGAGCTACGTCGTCGGGCTGGCGATGGAGATCGGCATCTTCGCCATCCCCGGGTTGAGCGCGACCTACCGCGTCCCCGTCGCGTTCGTCATCCTGCTGCTCGTCTTGCTTGTCAAGCCGGAAGGCATCACGGGGGGGAGCTGACATGGCGGTCGCTGACGTCGTCATCTCGTTCATGGTGTTCGTGTCCATCTACGCCATCCTCTCCTACGGGATGAACCTGAAGTACGGCCACACGGGCCTGCTGGACTTCGGCCACGTCGGGTTCTACCTCATCGGGGCGTACACGTCGGTGCTGTTCGTCCTCGGGCCGGACGACCCCGGCGACTTCACGGCCTACGTGATCGGTCTCGGCGACGTCCCGTTCGTCGGCACCTGGATCGTCGGAATCGTCGCCGGGACGGTTCTGGCCGGTATCGTCGGCGGGCTGGTCGCGCTCCCGACCATCCGCCTGCGCGAGGACTACCTCGCTATCACCGTCCTGGGCATCTCGGTCATCTTCCAGCGGATCGTCCAGGCCGAGGAGTGGCTGTTCAACGGTCCCGACGCGCTGCGCGGGTACAGCCCGCCGCTGAAGTCGCTGTTCCCGCTGGAGATGAACACGATGATCGGGGCCGCGCTGTTCGGGATCATCACACTCGTCATCTGGGCCGCCGCGACCGGGCTGTTGGGCCGCGAACGGAACCACGAGTCGCGGTTCCCGCTCGCCGGGCTATACGCCGTCACCACGTTCGGACTGGCGCGGCTCGGCGGCGAGGACGGCTCGCTGAACGACGCCCAGGTCGCCGCGCTGGCGGGGGTCGTGGCAGGCGTCCTCGCGACCGTCCTGCTGACCGCGCTCGATCCCATCCTCGCGCTGGGCGTGCTCCTCTCGCTGTACACCTGGTTCGTCGCCGGCGTGGCCATCGCACACCTGTACGACGGTCTCGGGCGGCGCGAGTGGCTGGCCGGAATCGCCTTCGGGACGGGGTTCCTCGTGGCGTTGCTGCCCGTTCCGATGGCGGACTCGCTCGCGGTCAAGAGCCTGGGCACGATCGTCCTGCTGGGGGCGCTCGTGAGCGCGTACCTGTACGCGGTGCGGAACGTCGCGTGGTTCGATTCGGCGAAGATCACCGTCGTCGGCGTCGCGTCGCTGTGGTTCGTCGGCATCTGGTACTTCGTCTTGCCCATCCTGGGTCCGCTCGGGAACGGCTACGTGCCGGCCGCGCTCGCTACACTGTTCCGGAACGTCGTCTGGGTGCTGAAGTTCGGCGGCGACGTCGGCACCACCTACGCGGTCGCGTTCCTCGGCGAGCTGACCATCAACGTCGACTACTCGCGGTTCATCCTCGCCGGCTTCGGCCTGTTCATGGGCGCGCTGTACTACGTGCTGGAGGTGACGGTCCAGTCGCCGTTCGGTCGGGTGCTGCGCGCGGTTCGCAACGACGAGGACGTGGTCATGTCGCTCGGCAAGGACCCGTTCGTCTACAAGATCCAGAGCATGGTCATCGGCTCGGCACTGGGCGGCTTCGCCGGTGCCCTGTGGGCCATGTACGCACAGGGGCTGGTGTTCACGATGTTTGCCCCGCGGATCACCTTCATCACGCTGCTCATCATGTTCATCGGCGGCGCCGGTAACAACAAGGGCATGATCCTCGGTGCGGCCATCTACTGGGGCTTCCAGCAGGCCACCTCACAGCTGGCGGCGTTCTTCCCGCCGGCCGTCCGCGTGAACGTCCTCGCGTTCCGCTTCGTCGTCATCGGCCTGCTGTTCCTGGTCATCCTCTATTACCTCCCCGAGGGGCTGCTTGGACGGGAGGAGTTCGGTTCGGAGGTGAGCGACGAATGAGCGAAACCATCCTCGAAGTCGACAACCTGCGGAAGACGTTCGGTGGAATCGTCGCCGTCGACGGCGCGACCTTCGACATAGAGCAGGGCTCCATCACCGGGCTCATCGGGCCCAACGGGGCCGGCAAGACGACGACCTTCAACCTCATCAGCGGGTTCTACGAGCCCGACGGCGGCGAGGTCCGCTACGACGGGCAGCGTCTACAGGAGCTGATGCGTCCCAGCCGCGACGAGAAGGTCATCTGGGGCGGCGCGGCCGGGATCACCGCCGGCGCGCTCGGCGGCATCGCCGGGCTCGGCCCGCTCGGCCTCGGCGCGGCCCCAAGCCTGGCGACGCTCGCCGGCGGGGCCGCGGTCGGCTCGGGCCTCTACGTCGGGCAGGAAGCGGTCAAGCAGAACCGCGAGAGCCACAAGAACAGCCGTCCCTACATGCTGGCTCGCGAGGGGATGGTGCGGACGTTCCAGATCACTCGCGAACTGAGCGAGATGACGACGCTGGAGAACCTGATGCTCGCGCCGCAGGGTCAGGCCGGCGAGAACCTCGTCAACACCTGGCTTCGCCGTGGGAAGGTCTCCGCGGAGGAATCGGCCATCCGCGAGCGCGCCGAGGAGATGCTCGAACTGCTCGAGATCGAACACATCCGCGACGAGGAGGCCGGCAACCTCAGCGGCGGCCAGCGGAAACTGCTCGAACTCGGGCGCGTCCTGATGCTCGATCCCGAGCTGATACTGCTCGACGAACCGGTGGCGGGCGTGAACCCGTCGCTGACGCGCAAGCTGATGGACCGCATCGAGGTGCTGCGCGACGAGGGCTACACGTTCTGCATCGTCGAGCACGACATGGAGGTCATCATGAACCTCAGCGACACCATCATCGTGATGAACGAAGGCGCGAAACTCACGGAAGGGTCACCGGAGGAGATACGGAACAACGAGGCCGTCATCGAGGCGTACCTCGGCTGACTCGATTCGACCACCACAACCATGGCACTACTCGAAGCACGCGACGTTGTCTCGGGATACGGGGACGCACAGATTCTCCACGGCGTCGACATCGACGTGGAGCAAGAGGAGATCGTGACCATCATCGGGCCGAACGGCGCCGGCAAGTCGACGATGATGAAGGCCGTCTACGGCCTCATCGACTGCTGGGAGGGGACCGTCATCTTCGACGGCGACGACATCACGCCGCTCCGGGCCGACGAGGTCACCGAACAGGGGATGTGCTACGTCCCCCAGCGGGAGAACGTCTTCCCGACGCTCACCGTCGAGGAGAACCTGGAGATGGGAGCGTACATCGAGGGCAGCGTCTCGGACGCCGACCTGCAAGAGGTCTGGGACCGCTTCCCCATCCTGGAGGAGCGACGCACCCAGAAGGCGGGGACGATGTCCGGCGGCCAACAGCAGATGCTGGCGCTGTCCAGCGCGCTGATGATCGACCCCGACCTCCTGCTCGTGGACGAACCGAGCGCGGGGCTCGCCCCCGACCTCGTCGACGACATGTTCGACCGACTGGTCCAGATCCGCGACGAGACGGAGACGGCCATCCTGATGGTCGAGCAGAACGCCCGGCAGGCCCTGGAGATCTCCGACCGCGGATACGTCCTCGACATGGGCGAGAACCGCTTCGAGGGGACGGGCGTCGACCTCCTGGAGAGCGACGAGGTCGCCGAGCTCTACCTCGGCGGCGCGTGAGCGTCGAGTCGGGGTCGCCTCCGGCGACGCGTCGGGACGGGACCGGGGCGGCACCGCCCGACGGGTCGACGATTGGGACGTGACGATGTTTGCGAACGACGTACGCATCAGACTGAGTATTATATTGTGCGGATTATGCTATCTGTGCTACTGTTCACGAAGGGAATCCCTGAACCGTCTCTTCACGGGTCCTCGCCAGCGAAGCACGGATATGCGGGCGACGACCTGACGGGAAGACGTTCGAAGGCATCTATCTCGGAGAAATGCCGAAGTCGAGCCTCGACGACGCGATGCAGACACGTCGGTCGCTGTGTTCCAACCATCGTCGGCGAACAACTACTAATTATGATGGGAACTAAATAACATAGGAAATATGATATCGGATATCTCCCCACGACTTCGTGACGGCACGGCCCTCGGCGCGTCGGTTGCCCCTCCCGTGAGCAGATCTGTTCGGGGTTGGACGGCGAGCGAAGTTCGTCGCAGAGACGGCCGAATCGACGATGGGAACATTTAACACGGCTGGCTTCGTGGCTTCCCACTCGACAGCGTATGCCGACCAGCCTATACTCTCGCGACGACGTTCGGCGTCGTCTGGACTTCGCGGACGCACTGACCGTGGTCGAACGGACGTACGCCGAGACCGCTCGCGGGCGGGTCCTGAACCCGTCGAAGCTGACGATGCACCTCGGCGACGACGGCGAGTGGCCCGACCGAAACGCCTTCGCCATCGACATGCCGGCCTACGTCGACTGGCTCGACGCGGCCGGGATGAAGTGGGCCGTCGCGACCTGGGACGCACCGACGGACGACCCGATCAGTTCGCTGCTCCTGCTGTTCGACCTCGACAGTGGCCAGTTCACGGCCGTCATGGAGGGGATGTACCTCACGGGCGTGCGAACCGCGCTGCAGTCGGCGGTCGCCCTGAAACACCTCTATCCGGGAACGCCGTCGTCCGTGGGCGTGTTCGGCGCGGGGTTCCAGGCGCGCTTCCAGGTGACCGTCGTCGACGCCCTGCTGGACGTGGACGGCTTCCGCGTGTTCGACGTCGACGCGACCGCCGCCGAGGACCTCGCGGCGGAACTGCGGTCGGGCGTCGACGCGGATATCGAGGTGTGTGACGACCCGAGGGAGGCCTGCCGAACGGACGCAGTCCTCACGGTGACGGACTCGAAGACCCCGGTCGTCGAGGAGGCGTGGCTCGACGACGACGCGTTCGTCGTCGCGCTGGGGACCTATCGCGAACTGCCGGACGAGACCATTCTGGGGGCGGACCACGTCGTCGTCGACCACCGCGAGCAGTGTCTTCAGCGGGGTGCCCTCTCGGACCTGGCGAGCCGGGGGGAACTCGCCCACGACGACCTCGACGCGACCATCGGCGAGGTGCTGGCCGAGGAGTACGAGCGCACGGTCGGCCCCGACGACCGCGCCATCGTCGTCCCCATCGGACTCGGCGCGCTGGACGTGGCTATCGCCGAGACGCTGCGGAAGCGCGAGGAAGCGGGTGCGGCCGAGACGTTCGCGTTCGAGTGACGGCTCAGGGATCGGAGTGGTAGACGACCTTCTCGTGGGTGTAGAACTCGTAGGCCTGCTGGCCCATCTCCTTGTGGGTCTCCGAGGATGAGTCCTTCATGCCGCCGAAGGGGACCTGAATCTGCGATCCCGTCGTGGTGCCGTTGACCTTGACGACGCCGGCCTCGACGTCGCGGGTGAACGACCGGGCGGCGGCCATGTCGGTGGTGAAGATGCTCGCCGAGAGGCCGTAGTCGACGTCGTTGGCGACCTCGACGGCCTCCTCGTAGTCGCTGACCTCGATGATGGCGAGGACCGGGCCGAAGACCTCCTCCTGAGCGATGCGCATGTCGGACGTCACGTCGGTGAACACCGCCGGCTCGAAGAAGTAGCCGGATTCGAACTCCTCCGGTCGGCCGCCACCGGTCAGCAGCGTCCCGCCGTCGGTGCTGGCGACGTCGACGTACTCGAGGTTGGTCTGGAACTCGTCGGCCGAGACGGCCGGCCCGATGTCGGGGTCGTCCATGCCCGGACCGATGGAGAGGGCCTCCGTGCGCTCGACGACGGCCTCGGTCACCTCGTCGACGACGTCCTCGTGGACGATGAGCCGGCTGGTGGCGGTACACGCCTGGCCGGTGCCGCCACAGGAACCGGCGACCGCGGCCTCGGCCGCGGCCTCGAGGTCAGCGTCGGGGAGGACGACCTGCGGGTTCTTCCCGCCCATCTCGGTCTGGATCGGAATGCGACCCGCGACGGCCTCGGCGATGTGCTGGCCGGTGCCGGTCGAGCCGGTGAAGGAGACGCCGTCGACGCGGTCGTCGGTCGTCAGCACGTCGCCGACGGTCGAACCCGACCCGACGACGAGGTTCACGACGCCGTCGGGAATCCCTCCCTCGGCGAGACACTCGACGAGCCGCTTGGCGATGGTCGGCGTCTCCGAGGACGGCTTGAACGCGACGGCGTTCCCCGCCGCCAGCGCGCTCGCGAGCTTCCAGCTCGGCGTCGCGATGGGGAAGTTCCACGGCGTGACGAGCGAGACGACGCCGAGCGGCTCCCTGACCGTGTAGGTGAACGTCGAGGGGTCGTTCGACGGGATCGTGTCGCCGGTCGCGCGACGCGCGTCGCCGGCGAAGAAGCGGAATATCTCGGCGGCGCGGGCGACCTCGCCGCGACTGGAGGAGATGGGCTTGCCCTCCTCTCGGGTGAGCGTCTCCGCGAGGTCCTCCTGGGCGGCGTCGATCTCGTCCGCGACGTCGTACATGATGGCCTCGCGCTCGCCGGGCGCGGTGTCGCGCCACCCCTCGCTCGCGGCGTCGGCTGCGGCCAGTGCGTCCTCGGCCTGGGCCTCGCTCGCGCCGGGGAACGTGACGACCGGCTCGTCGGGAGCGGCCGGATCGCGGACCGCGATATCGTCGCTGCTGTTTCCGTCTGTCCATTCGCCGTCGATGAATTGGTAGGTCGTGTCTGTCATGTGCGTCTCGAAGTGTGTTGCCAGCCGCGTCGGTGACCGCCGGTCGCCAGTCGAGTCCGGCGACCGCGACGCTTGGCCCGTCCGCGAGCGGGCGCGCTGACGCTACTCGCGAACGATCTGCGTGGACTGGTACTACTGTAACGATGCGCGCGCGCCTTCGTAAAAATTTCGGTGCAGTGGACGCCCACGCGACGGCGTCAGAGGATGTCTGCGCCGGCTCCCCGCTCCGACCCCTCGAACGACGGCGTGAGGACGCCGGTGTTGTACTCGTAGACGTCCTCCCAGACGTCCCGCTCGACCTCGACGCCGGTCTCCATGAGCGTCTCCAGCCTGTCCGCGATGGCATCGGGCTCGAACACCGTCGAGAAACCGGCCGCGTGCTCGTCGATGTACTGCTCGACGACCTGCCGGAGGTCGCACGAGTGACGGGGATGCGTTGGGTCGAGACAGACGAGGACGTAGCCGGGTGCAGACTGGTGGGACCGCTGTGACGGTTCGGTCGCGCGTCCCAGCAGTCGCGCCAGGAGTCGTTCGTCGTCGACCGCGTGGTCGGAATCCTCGGGACCGTCGAAGAACACCTGCGTCAGCGGTGCGTTCGCACTCTGGTGAGCACCCGACCCGGCGGCGGCCGCGAGTTCGACGTAGCTCCGCGGCGGCGAGTCGAACGTCGCCTCGGCGAGACGCGGATAGGGTTCGTCGGGGACGCCCAGGACCGTGCCGGAGCCTCCCTCCGGGTCCGCGTAGGAGACGACGGGAAGGAGGCCGCGCTCGGCGGCCCTGAAGGCGGTGTGGCCGAGGAGGGAGAGGGTCTCGTCGCCCGCGGCAATCGAGGCGTGGGCCATCCCGACGCCGTGTCGGTCGGCGTGCGCACTGCAGAGGTCCAGCGCGGGGGTGCTCGACAGCAGGCTCGGCTGGCTCCCGCCGTCGATGACGGACGTCGGTGCGCTGTCGTCGGTGCGGGTCAGCTGAGAGCGGTCCCACTCTTCGAGGTCGTCGAGCAACCCGTGGAGCGTCCGCAGTCCGGTCCCTCTGTACAGTTGCTCCCACCAGATGGCCGTGCCGTTCTCCGCGGCCAGCCCCCGCGGGAGGTCGGCGGCCGCGAAACACCGCTGGGAGAGCTGGACGACCTCGCGGATGCTCAGCTGCATCACTGATCCCTCCAGACGGCGGCGGGCTCGGGTTTCGCCGGATACACCCAGTAGGAATCGTCGCCGTCCCGCAGGTCCTCGGGGAGGGGTGCGCCCTGGAAGAACGTCCCGCGGACCCAACCTTTGGACTTCGGGTGCGCCCGCCCGATTCCCCAGATGGCCTTCAGACAGGAGATGTAGTGCAGCGGGACCACGTCGGCGTCCAGCGGATTGTCCCGGACCTCGGCGTACGGGAGCCCGTGGACGGTCTGGATGCGCTCGACGATGGCCCGGTGCTCGGGATGCTCGAAGATGAACGAGGCGACGGTGTCGGTGTCGTCGGCCGCCTCGAGGTCGGCGACGAGCCGTTGCACCTGTCGAGCGATGTCGATGGGGCGTTCGTACTCCTCGTACTCGTGTTCGTCCCGGACGCCGAGGCGTGGCTCCTCGGATTCGATGGAGCGGTACCAGAAGTACTCTTCCGCGCTCGGGTCGGAGAAGTCGACGTCGAGCGCCCACTCGTAGTTCTCGGTGACCAGCGAGTGCAGGGTGGCCAGCGACGCGTTGGGCTGGACGTCGCTCCGCTCGGAGACAGTCAGGGTCTCGTCCAGTCCCTCGCACACCTCCGGATGCACGTCGAGTAACAGCGAGTGCAGCACTTCCTGGGTCTCCACCTCCAGGGTCGTGCCCGCCCACTCGCACAGCCGCGTCCAGAGGGGCTCCGCCCGGTCGACGCCCGCGAGCGCGTCGACCTGCTCGGTGACTTGCGCCAGTTCCTCGGCGATCAGGTCCTTCGAGGCGAAGAAGTGATGCGTGTCGCTGTCGTCCTCGACGTACCACTGCCGGGCCTTCTCGACGACCTGCTCGAACCGCTCGATGTCCGACTCGGTGGGGTCGATGGTCTTCGCACGGGCCAGCGCCACCTCGCGTGCGCGCACCCACGCGTTGATGAACTGTGGATGGCTGATGACGTGCTCGATGATGCCGATACCCGAGGAGTTGCCCGTTCCGAGGTAGCGTTTGATGTCGCGGTCCAACGTGGCCGCGTCGGTGTTGCGTTCGGCTGCCATTTGCTCGGCGAGGTCGTACCCGAAGACCCGTAACATGTAGACGGCGAACATCTGTGCGCTGTACGGCCCGCTCAGCGGGTGGTCCTCGTCGAGGGCCCGGAACACCTTCGTCCCGTTGAGGCCGTTCCCGTAGTAGCCCGACGACCGCATGAGATAGCCGCCTTCGGCGAGGTAGTCGATGTCGGGCTGGTGGCCCTCGGCCAGCGAGTCGACGATGTGTTCGAAGAAGCGCATACTCCGATTCGCTCGCGTCCAGACCAGCACCTCTGGCCGTGCCCTCCCCGTCAGCACGTGCGGCAGTTCCTCGTACTGGTCCTGGATGAACTCCTCCGACGGCCGTCCTTCACAGAGGAACGCACGGAGGTCCCAGGCGTCCGCGATGATGCGGGCCGAGTGTTCGTCGGTGAACTCCGAGAAGACGACGAAGGATAACACCTGGTTCGGCGTCTCTATCGTGTAGATGGCTCGCCCGGTGCCGTCCTCGTCGACCGACACCTCGGTCGCCTCGATCTCCCACTCTTCCCGAACCATCTTGTCCACCAGCAGTCGGGCGAAGCTCAACCGATTCTGCTTCAGGGACCCCAGCCGCTCCGGTTGCATCAGCACTGCTGGGTCGCGGAGGTCCGTCACGTCCCATTCGTGTGCCTCGTGATCTGTGGACATTATGCAAGAGAAATTCATGTACTATCATTTCAAACTTTCGCTGATTTCGACGATCCAGGAAAGGCCGGTCGATTTTCGTGGGCTCTCAGCTGGACCGTTCCCAGAACCGCAGGAAGTTCTCACCCAGTATCCCCGCGACCTCGGCGTCGGAGAACCGCTCGGCGAGCTTCGACCGGACGACGGGCCAGTCCTCGTACGTCTCGAACTCGCCGATGCCGGCCGCGATGGTCCGTTGCTCGACCTTCTCGCGGTCGAAGCCGAGTTCGACGATGTGGTCCTTGTAGTACTCCAGCAGCGGCTTCGGGAACCGCGAATCAGCCGGGTAGAAGTCCGTCCCGAGGCCGAGGTTCTCGGGGCCGATGATGGACGCCGCGTGTTCGAGGTGGTCGAGAAATATCTCGAGCGTCGGGTCGTCGACGCCGGGGGCGATGAACCAGGGCAGGGTCACGATGCCCATGTAGCCGTCCGCCTCGGCCAGCGCCTGGATCTCCTCGTCGGACTTCCCGCGGTAGTGGTCCATCACCGACTGGCAGGTCGCGTGCGTGACCGCCACGGGTTCATCGGAGTACTCGATGGCGTCGAGGGTCGTTCGCTTCCCGCAGTGAGAGAGGTCCACGATGCCACCCAACTCGTTGACGCGGTCGACGGCCGCCCGCCCGAACTTCGAGAGCCCACCATCGGACGTGTCGTTACAGCCAGTGGCGAGGCTGTTCTGGTAGTTGTAGGTGAGCTGGAATATTCTGACGCCTTCGTTGTAGAGGACGTCGATTCGGTCGAGCGAGCCGTCGATGGCACCGCCGAGATTCTGCGTGTTGAGGACGATGCCGACGTCACCGTCGGCGGCGACGCGTCGCGCATCGTCTGGCGATGTCACCTTGTGCAACCAGTCGGCGGCGTCGAACCGCGCCTGCCAGCGCGCGAGATCGCGGCGCTGTCCGGTGCGCTCGGAGACGTCGTCGTGCGTCCAGGGGGTCACGCTGAGCAGATTCACGCCCGCCGTCTCGTAGACGTCTCGGACCGCGTCACGGAATTCGGCGTCCGACTCGAAGCGCCGGACTTCGTGGTCCCAGATCGCTTCCCAGGTCTCTCCGCCCGGCGTCCCGTTCGCCATCATGTCCTCGACCGTACGGTCGAGGTCGTCGCTGGACCCGTACGAGCGAATGACCTGCTCCCACGGGGCTGAGGACGTATAGTCGAATATCGGTTGCTCGTCGGCCATGCTACGACGTTCGTAGCGGACCGAATAAACGTTTTGTCCAACTCACCGCGATACCGGTTGCCACAATCGAAATATATATTCGGGCGGAATTAATCATGCACATTAGAGCTCACACATGGCTCACTCAAGCGACAGCGGTGTCATCAGACGCTTCGTCGACGAAATCGACGCCATTCCGTTCACGTTAGGTGCGCTCGTCACGTTCGTGTTCATCGGACTCGCAGCCTTCAGGACGGACTGGGTCTCGGCACAGATAACGACGGCATTCGGCGTCTTCGGGGAGGGACTCGCGTGGCTCTATCTCCTCTCGATGCTGTTGATGCTGGTGGTCTGCGTCTATCTCATGGTCAGTCCGTACGGGCGGATCAAGCTGGGGGACAGCGACCCCGAGTACAGTTACGGCTCGTACCTCGCGATGTTCTTCTCGGCGGGGCTGTCGGCTGGCATCGTCTTCTTCGGTCCCGTCGAGGCGCTCACGCACTACAGTAGCGTTCCCCCGCTGTTCAGTGGGGGAGCCGAAGCCGGAACCCCCAGCGCGATGGTCCCGGCGCTGGCCTACGCGATCTTCCACTACGGCGTGTCCGCGTGGGGCGGCTATCTCGCCATCGGGATTCCCGTCGCGTACTACGTCTACGAGTACGACGCGCCGTTCCGCACGTCGACGGTTCTGCTGCCCGTCCTCGGGCGCGAGAACCTCGACGGGGTCGTCGGCCGAACCATCGACACGCTGGCCGTCGTCGCGACGCTCGGCGGTATCGCGACGGGACTCGGCTTCATCGCGACGCAGATTCTGGCCGGCGTCACGTATCGGACGGGCATCCAGTTCGGGACCCTCGAAACGGTGCTGGCCATCACCGGCATCACGATCATCTTCACGGTCTCGCTCGTCGCCGGCGTCGACCGCGGCATCAGGCGACTGTCGGACTTCAACATCGCGCTCATGGCCCTCCTGCTGGTGGCCACGCTCGGCGGCGGGGTGTTCCTCACGCGCATCTCCGAGTTCACGGTGTTGAACACGGGGGCGATGGCCATCGGCACGTACGTCCAGAACTTCTTCGAGATGAGCCTGTTCACCGGCACCGGAATCGAGGGCGGTACCGCCTGGACCTCGTTCTGGACCGTCTTCTACTGGTCGTGGTGGATCGCGTGGGCCCCGTTCGTCGGGCTGTTCCTCGCCCGCATCTCGAAGGGCCGCACGATTCGCGACGTGCTGTTCACCGCGCTGGTCTCCATGACCGCGATCTCGATGGTCTGGTTCACGGTCGTCGGCGGGACCTCGATGTGGCTGCAGCAGGCGGGCGTCGCGGACATCCTGGGTGCCGTCGGACAGTACGGGGACGGCGTGGCCGGCTACGCGCTGTTCGGCGCGCTTCCGCTCGGCGACCTGTGGCAACCGCTCTTTCTCGTGCTGGTGGTCACCTTCTTCGCCACCTCGGCGGACTCCTCGACGCTGGCGGTCGCGATGTTGACGACCGGCGGCAAGGAGAACCCCTCGAGCCTCAACCGGATCTTCTGGGGCGTCCTGCAGGGCCTCATCGCGGCGATTCTGGTCGTCCTCGGCGGCGCGAGCGCCCTCCGCTCGTCGGTGATCATCACCGGCGCACCGTTCGCCGTCGTCTGTCTGGCGTCGCTGTTCGTCTTCGTGCGGAAACTCGGTGCCGACCACCGGAGCGTGCTCTCACACGGCGACGAGTCCGGGATTCGCCGTCGCGACGGGGCCGCACAGTCGCCGTCACAGATCGACGACGACCCGACCGGTGCGAGTAGCGACTGACGCTCCCGCAACTCCGTTCTCGACTCTCAGTTCCCGGTTCTGACTCTCAGATCTCGGTTCTCCGTTCTCTCCGTTTCGAAGCGCTACGCTTTCAGAGCCTCCGCCCCGTCACGTCCGCTGTCGGAAGTCCGCAGTCGGCACCACCGGCTCGCTCCCAATCATAATGACGAACACCTGTTCGATGATGCCGAAAGTATGCCACAGACTTTTCACGTCGTGGGCCGAACACTCCCGATATGACCGACCACGCGGCAGACGAACCCGGGACGATTGGGGCAACCGAAACGTCGTTCGCCATCGTCGAACGACTGCGGAACGACGACGGGGCGACGGTCTCGGAGCTGGCACAGACCCTCGACCGGTCGAAGAGCACGGTCCACGCCCACCTCAAGACGCTCGCTCGGCTGGGGTACGTCGTCAAGGACGACACCGAGTACCACCTCGGACTGGAGTTCCTGAACCTCGGTGACGCCGCCCGCGACCGGTGGAACCTCTATCAGGTCGCCAAGCAGGAGACCGACGCGCTCGTCACGGACCTGGGCGAACTCGGCCACGTCATGGTCGAGGAGGGGGGACGAGGCGTGTACATCTACCAGACTCGAACCGAGCGCGCGGTCCAGACCGACTCGCACATCGGGACGACGGTCGACCTGCACGCGACCGCGGTCGGGAAGGCCTATCTCGCACATCTCGCCGACGACCGTCGCGCGGCGCTCCTCGACGACCTCGATCTGGCCGAACTCACGGATTCGACGCACACCGACCGGGAGGAACTCGAAGCGGAACTGGCGTCCATCAGGGAGCAGGGGTTCGCGTTCAACGACGAGGAGCGGTTCGTCGGCATGCGAGCGGTCGGTGCGCCCGTGCTCGGCCCCGACGACGAGGTCCTGGCCGCGATCAGCGTCTCCGGCCCGACGACCCGCATGGAGGGCGAGCGATACCGCGAGGAGATCCCCGAGCAGGTCACCCAGACCGCCCGCATCATCGGGATTCGAGCGACGTATTCGTGAGCAGGGGTCCGCTCTGCGGAACGGACTTGCCTACCAAAGCCTGTCTTCGCCGTGGTTCGGACGGCGACAGGGACATATCAGTCGAAACCTGTTACGAGAGTATTACTGTAATGGGGGTCCGCTACTCCCTCGAGACGTGTTTCTGACGGATTTCGCCGGGCGAGCGTGTCGACTCGTCCAAGTGGTGTGACCCTTGGTGGCAAGCCCGTGACCGGGACGCGGCTACGTTCAGACCCCTGTCTCCGTTTGCCGGATCGGTTTCGTCGCTCCGCGAATTCGACTGTGTGGGTGCCGGTGAACTCGACAGCTCCCGGCGGTGGTTCACCGAAGTGTGACAGAACTGTGGTTGTAATCCTCTCGTGGGCCACCTGATGGAACTCATGGGCCGGATACGTACTGACCATCGAAGCATCGTCCCAGACCTCACCATTTCGTACAGAGAAACAACGACGTGCGAATTTCGAATCGCATCCGGAAACTCGGTGCAGATGGGTACACACCGCGCTAGTTCGTTTCGCAATGGGAAACTCAAGATTTCTTCAGGTCTTACCGGTAGGTGAGATTGATCTCGGTCACGTTGGCAGTGCGCTGAACGAGTTCCTTAAGCTCCGACTCCATTCGAGCCATCGGAACCCGACTCACCGGACCAGTCACGCTGACGGCAGCGTACAGTCGGTCTTCGAGGGTGACCGGTGCTGCGACGCAGTTCATGCCCTCGACTCGCTCCTGCGTGTCGTAGGCGACGCCCCGTTCGCGGATCGTCCTGAGTTCCTCGAACAGTTTCTCGCGGCTGGAGATGGTGTGTTCGTTGACCGGTTCGAGTCCGTGCCCAGTGGCGGCTATCTACACACCTCCCTGTGTACTATCGGTTCGACGATGATCGCCGTCGCTCTCATCAACGCCCACACGGAAGCCGTGCGGCAGTAAACGAGCCTCTCAGAAGCTAATGGAGGGGATCCTGTCTCCTGTGCATCTCGACTCGTCGATGGGTCCGAATCGTCGGCAAGTAAATTTTCACTATATCAAATAGGTATATACTTATGAGGGTCTTTGCTTATCGGCGCGTTTCAGCCGCGGTCGTGCGTAACGTTGTGGACCACGGGGCGACCACGAACTGGCGTGCACGGGAGTGGGGGCAAACCCGACACAGGCCTCGACAGGAGACTCCTCGTTCCGATGAAACTCGGTCGTATTGGCCGCATCGTTCCATTCTGAGAGGATGAATTACATGGGTATGGATGTAATGGGTTCAGCGGGTGGCTTTCAGATATTCGAATCGGAGCGGTGAGACCTCTGCCCGTCGAACGGTCGCGTGGTTCTGCGGTTCGACAGTATCGTCGGTCAAGGTTGGGTTCTCCGGATGCCCTCTCGGCGATTCCCCCGGACCGCCGATCGTGATTCCTCGGGAGAGCAGGCGGTCCCTCTGCGTTCGGTGCGGGTCGACCCCGGGATCTGGACAGCAATCACGCACTGGCGAGTTCGTATCGTCCGCCTGCCGCTCGCTACTGCGGAACACGGCCACACCCCCTCAGTTTTCACATCCTGAAAACTACCGACGGTTCCGTGGCGGGCCCTCGGCATCGGCTATTCTTCGGGACGTGCCCACGTCAAGTACCGGAGCGGATGACGCGGCCAGACGAAATTTTATTCTGATACCTCTGCAATACTCACGTCATGACCGGAACGAACGGGGACCAACGGACGATTCAAAGCGCTGTCAACACGTTCGACATCGTGGAAGTCGTCGCCGAACGAAACCGGCCGACGTTGACCGACATCTGCGAGGACGTCGACCTCAGTCCGGGCACTGTCTACAGCTATCTGGTCACGTTGCGGTCGAAGGGATATCTCACCGTCGACGACGGCGAGTACGAACTCGGACTGCGGTTCGTCCGGCTCGGCAAACAGAGCCGCGAAAGCGAACTCACCGCCATCGCCAGGCCGATCCTCGACCGCATCGCCAAGGAGACGTCCGAACTCGTCCTCTTGCACGTCGAACAGCACGGTCGGTCGGTCATCGTGGAGAAGGCCGTCGGCGAGGCGGGCGTCGAAACGACGGGCGACGTCGGCGAGTTCCTGCCGATGCACTCCAACGCCGGCGGAAAGTCGATGCTCGCGCATCTGGACGACGAGCGCGTCCGAGAGATTCTCGACCGTCACGGTCTCCCGCGGATGACTGACACGACGATCACGCAGGAAGCGGACCTGTTCGCTGAACTCGAAGGGATTCGCGAGCAGGGGTACGCCTTCAACGACGCGGAGGACGTCGAGAACCTCTTCGCTGTGGGCGTCCCCATCGTCGCCGACGACGACGTCCTTGGGGCGATTACGGTGGCGACGCCGAAACATCGGATGGGTCGCGAGGAACTGGTCGACGAGGTGGCATCGGTCATTCGCGGCGCTGCAAACGAGATCGAACTGCGCCTGACCTACGATTCCTGAGCGATTCGCCGCGTTTGGTCCGCTCGCCGCCGTCCGTTCCGTCCTCAGATCTCGCGCAGAATCGCGTCGCGCTGCTCGCTGGCGAGGCGGTCGAGATCCGCCTGGAGGTCCGAATCGAGTTCCGGTTTCGAGTACGCCGCGAGGTGGTCCTGCACTCGGTCGTGGCCCAGCTCGAAGGCCGTCTTCGCGCCGTCGCTCTCCCAGTCGCCGTGGGACTGCTTGTCGACGAGGTCGGGGATGAGGAAGTCCTCGCCGGCGAACTTCAGCGTGTGCGGTTCGCCGAGGAAGTGCTCCTGGGGCTCGATCTCGCCCACGACGTCGAGGGCCAGCCGCTCCTCGTCGATGGTGTACCCCTCCTGGAAGCGGTCGACGAAGCGCAGCAGCTCGCAGTCGAGGACGAACTTCTCGGGGGACATCGCCGTATAGGACTCGAGAATGCCGGCGGCGTGCAGCATGAAGTCGACGCCGCCGAGCGTCGTGGCCAGGTCGACCAGCGCGGTCTCGAAGCCCGCCTGGTAGTCGACCGTCTTCGCGTCGGTGAGCGACGAGCCGGAGAACGACGGCACGTCGTAGTACTCCCCCATGGTCCCCGCGGCACAGGAGAAGAGCGCGGACTCGGGACTCCCGATGGAGAGCGAGCCGTAGCGCATGTCGAGGTTCGACGACGGGATGCCGTAGACGACCGGCGCGCCGGGGTTGGCCAGTTGAGCGATGGTGATGCCCATGAGGTTCTCGGCGTTGGACTGCGCGATCGCACCGGCCATCGTTCCGGGCCCCGACGCGCCCGCCTGGATGAACGCGGCGACGACCGAGGCTTGCCCCTGCCTGGCCAGTTCGAGCAGGCCGCCGGTCATCTTCTCGTCGAGGGTGCGCGGCGGGACGGTGTTGACGAGGCCGGCCGCGTAGGTCTTCGAGAGGTCCGGGTCGTCGACGGCGACGCCCACCATGTCGAGCGTGGTCGCGGCCCGGTCCGCGCCGTACGAGGAGACCATCACCGGCAGGTCGGTGAACTCCAGCGAGCGCTTGACCATCTCGACGTGTTTGACCTCCTGGGGAACGTCGGTCGGTTCGACGGCGTTGTACCCCGCGGAGTTGATGGGTCCCTCCAGCTGGGCCAGCTTCATGAAGGTCTCGTAGTCGTCGAGCGTGGAGCTTCTCCGTCCGTCTTCGAACGTCCGAACGTTCGGCGCACCGTAGCCCGGTGCGCGGAACGGGTCCGCGCCGCCGACCTCGATGTCGTTGTCCGGGTTGCGCGCGTGCAACGTGAACGACGACGGGGCCCCCGACACGGCGTCCTCGACGAGCGAGCGGTCCGCCGTCACGAGGTTGTCGTCGTCGACGCTCGCCCCCGCGTCGTCGAGCAGGGCGAGCGCCTCCGGGTGGTTCACCTGGATGCCGTACTCCTCGATGATGAACATCGCCGCGTCGTGGATCGCCTGGGCCCCCTCCTCCCCCAGACGGTCGATGCGTGGCGTCGGCTGGGTCGACAGATCGACGTCCATGCTCATGTGTACCAATCCGATATTGTCTCCGGTCTGTCTTAAGCATGTCTGTCGGTCGAGGTGGTGTCGCCGGGGCGGAGTCCACGCGCGACCGGAACCCGTCGCTCAGAACAGTGCCCGGACGACGAACAGCATCGTCGTCGCGACGAGCACCAGTCCGATCAGGACGGTCAGCACGGGCCGGTAACCGGTCGACCGGAGCTCGTCGAGCTGGATCCCCATGCCGAGGCCGGCGAAGGCGAGCAGGAACGCCCAGTCGGAGGCGTTCGCGAGTGACGTGACCTGCCCGGCGGAGAGCAGGCCGAGGTTCGCGACGAGCATCGTCCCGAGGAAGCCGAGGATGAACTTCGGGAACCGCTCCCAGAGGTAGCCGAGTCCGTGCCCCTCGACGCCGGCGGCGCGGCCGCGGCGGGCGTAGTAGACGGCGTACGCGATGGCGGCGAGCCCGATCGTGGCGTTGCGGGTGAGCTTGACGAGCACCGACCACTCCCCGGCGGTGTCGGAGAAGGCGAAGCCGGCGGCGGTCACGGGCCCGGTGCTGAACATCGTGAGACCGGCCCAGACGCCGAACACCGTGCTGGAGAGGTCGAGGGCGTGGCCGACGAGCGGGTAGACGAACACCATCGCGGCGTCGAACAGCAACACCGTCGCCGCGGCGTAGGCGATTCGCGTCTCGTCGACGTCGATGCTCTCGGCGATGGCGACGACGGCGGAGACGCCGCAGATGCCCGAGCCCGCGGCGAGCAACGACCCGGTCTCCTCGTTGATGTCGAAGACGAACCGCGCGAGCAGTTCCACGACGATGATGGTGATCGTCACGGTGGCGAGCACGAGCAGGACGAGCGTCGGGCCGGCCGCGACGACTCGGTCGATCGCGACGCTCGCGCCCATGACGACGATGCCGGCTTCGAGCCACTGTTTGTGCGTCGCCACGCCCGCCTGCGCCCAGTCGGGAACCCCGTATGTGTTCCCGACCACCAGCCCGAGCAGGATGGTGACGATGAGGTAGTTCGCGGCCGGAACGATCGTCGAGATGCCGCGGGCGACGAGTCCGAGTCCGAGGAGCAGCGCGACGCCAGGGACCAGTCTACGGGCCATCGCTCACCAGGGGATGGGGAGTCCGAGTCGGACGAGGACGACGAGGAGCGCGCCCAGGCAGACGGCTTGCCAATCGCTCTCCAGCGACGTCCACCAGTCGACGACGCTCGCTGCCACGCCGCTGGGGACGCCATCTCGGTCGGTGAGTGGGGACGCGAGTGACATCGGGTGTCCTCCTAGCGACCGCCCCCGCGCCCGTGACGCGGCGACCGAGCTATCTGCTGGCGCTGACGCGTCGACAGACACTGTCGCGTCACGAGGGTCGATGCTACGCAGCCGTTCGCACGTGGGTCATGCATCGCTCTGGTATCTCCGATGTAAAAATGGTTCGCAAGGGGGACAAATCAAATTTTCGGGGCCCGTCGGACGGTCACATCGGCTGGTGGGCCGTCGCCGACCACGAACGGAGAGAGTTAAGGTGTCCACTGAGGAACCCACGAGTAATGACACGCTATCGAGATGCGGCGGCGTTCGCGGCCCTCGCCATCGTCTGGGGGCTGGGCTTCGGAGCCGTCGAACTCGGCCTCGCCTCGTTTCCCCCGTTGCTCTTGAACGCGGTCCGGTACGACCTGGCCGCGCTCCTCCTGTTCGGGTATCTGGGAGTCCGCGTCGACGAGTGGCGACCGACGACGCGGTCGGACGTGTTCGCGGTCGTCGGCGGTGGCCTGCTGTGGATCGGCCTCGGCAACGGCGTCTGGTTCGTCGGCCAGAAGCTCACGTCCAGCGTCTTCTCCGGGACGATGCCCAGTCTCATCCCCGTGATGACCGTCGCGTTCTCGTGGGTGTTGCTCCCGGAGGACCGTCTGACGCCGCTGTCGCTCGTCGGACTCGGAGTCAGCATCGCCGGTGCGGTCGTCATCACGGTCCCGGCCGACGGACTGACCATCGACGGCAGACTCGTCGGAACGGGGCTCCTGTTCGTCGGCGTCTGCGGTGCTGCGCTGGGGAGCGTCCTCATTCGCCGCGCCCGGCCGTCCATCCCGAACGCGACCACCACCGCGTGGTCGGTGACCATCGGCGCGGTCTTTCTGCACGTGTTGAGCCCGCTCGTCGGGGAGTCCGTGCCCGGCGACGTGACGGTGGCATCCTGGCTCGGACTCGCGTATCTGTGCGTGTTCTCGACGGTGTTCGCGTACCTACTGTACTTCTCGCTGTTGGAGCGTCACTCCGCGATCGAACTCTCGCTCGTGACGTACCTCATCCCCGTCGTGGCCGGGACCGCTGGCTGGCTGGTCTTCGGAGAACCGATCACGGAGTCGCTCGTCGTCGGTTTCCCCATCGTCCTGTCGGGGTTCCTCCTGATGAAGCGCGATGCGATCCGGACGGAGGTCGAGCGCGTCCGGTCCGGGGTCTGACCGCACCGGCCGGGGGAATGCTTTTGAGCCACGTCCCGCAACCACGTAGGTGGAGGACTACCACATGACAGACGGTACTGCCGAGACCAGCGCACAGCTCGACGAGCAGACCCAGACGGCCACGGACCCGCTCCGCAGAAGCCCGATGTACGAACACCAGCGATCCCTCGACGCCGAGTTCGCGGGTCTGGGCGACTGGAAGTCCCCGAACTGGTACGGGGCGAACCAGGATCTTGACGCGGCCTACGACGGGCCCGAGGGCGAGGACCTCTCGCTGCGGCAGGCCGTCGAGCACCGGCACGTCCGGGAACACGTCGGGCTGTACGACCTGACGCCGTTCACCCCGATCGAGGTCCGTGGGCCGTCGGCCGACTCGTTCCTGCAGAAGCGACTCGCCAACGACATGGCCATCGACGTGGGCGAGATGCGCTACACGACGATGTTGAACGAAGACGGCGGCATCCAAGCCGACCTCACGGTCGTCAGGATGAGCGACGAGCGCTTCCTCGTGATCACGCTTGGCGTCGCGACCGGCCGACAGCACGCGGCCTGGATTCGCGAGTACGCGCCGACCGACGTCGACGTCGTCAACCGGGGCGACGAGTACTGCGGCGTCGGCGTGTGGGGACCGAAGGCTCGCGACGTTCTGGAATCGGTCACCAACGCGGATCTCTCGAACGACGCGTTCCCGTACTACTCGGCTCGGGAACTCGTCGTCGACGAGGTCCCGGTGACGGCGCTCCGGCTCTCCTACGTCGGCGAACTCGGGTGGGAACTGTGGACGCCGATGGGCTACGGCGCGCAGCTATGGGAGACCCTGGCGGGGGCCGCCGAGGACCACGACGGGATCGCCATGGGGACGGCGGCGCTCAACTCGATGGGACTGGAGAAGGGCTTCCGCTTCTGGGGCGCGGACATCACGCCCGACCGCAACCCCTACGAGGCGAACCTCGCGTTCACCGTCGACATGGCTACCGACTTCGTCGGGAAGGACGCGATCGAAGCGGCCCGGGACGCGGGCGTCGACGAGCGGCTCGTCCCCATCACCCTCGACGACTCGCGGGCCATCCCCGGCTACGACGCGACCTTCCTCGACAGTGACACGGAGCTGGGTGGTGCCGTCCGCAGTGACTTCGGCTACTCCGTGGACGAGAGCATCCTCTACGGCTACCTCCCGACCGACTACGCCGAGGCCGGGACCCCGGTGGACGTCGCCGTCGACGACGAGCGCTACGCCGCGACGGTCCGCGACGAACCGCGCTTCGACCCCGACCGGGAGAAGTTGCTACGGTAAAACAGATTGCTCGATTATTCGTTCGAGCCTGACCGCGGCGGTCGACGATCTCCCTCCGTCGGCGGAACCAGAACGCGTCTGCCGGACGACCGTGGCGACGACCGCTCGGACGCTCTCGACGGGCCACCGCGTACTGACCACGAGCGGTCGATTCGGGCGGTTCACCGGTTCGAGACGAGTCGTTCGCCGCGTATCGGGGCGGTGTTGGGGCTGGAGAGTCCGTTCTCGATCGGATCGCGAACGCTACACTAATTCTTTAGCCAGGCAGGATATGTTACTGGGGTGACTATACAGGGATGGCTCGTGGTTCCCCACGAGCACACACCCATCGCGAACGCGGACTCTGGATACGTTCCCTCACCTGCGTATCCCTCCCCCTCTCCCCCATTCCCCCTCCCGTCCCCCTTTCCCGTCCACCTTTCGATGACGGAACAGCACTGTTCGTCGTTTCACAGGTGGTACGAGGCGGATGTCACGGGGTTTGACCCCGGGGCAATTTACCTGTCGACACTTTCGCCCATGAGGTTCGACTCTCGGTAGCCGCTTCGGACGCACAGCTTGGGGTCGGGTTCATCGCTCATCGGGACCACAGGACAGACCACGATAGTGACTCCTTTGCTGGAGCGTCTCGATGTACGCTTCGGGCACCACCCCGCTCTCGGTAGTCTCCCGACAGCGGCTTCCGCCATCGAGATTGTGTTGTTACTTCTGATTCCTTACCCGCCCGCTATCACTTCCTCCGGAGTCACGACCTTCGGCGCTCGCCCCTCGAGGAGGACGTCCCGTCCAATCTCCGCGGCGATCTCGTTGCCAGCCCCGTCGGAGTGTCACTCCCCGTCCGCTGCCCATGCCGCCGCCACCACTGACCAGACTGGATCGGGACGACCGCTCCACTCGGGTGCGTGTCCACTAGTAGTACACAGGGGCCGTCGAGCTGTGGTGATCAGTCCGTTCCATCACCTACTCGGTCGCTCGTAACCGAAATGAGCGGCGTTTCAGCTGATCACGTGGGAGAAATCGCGATCAGCTTTTCCTCTCTGTCACGGGGGAAAGACGAATCGTTCAGTATTGGTGGATAGTCGTGGGTCACGGTCGAGCCGTGGAGCGACGTCGATAGACTGGTGAATTCGGAGTCTTCCCACCACAGTTAGCGTCGGCATTCGACGTGGGTTACAGTAGTATATGTGTAATGTTGGGCGGGCCACTGATGGGATCGCCGGTGTTCGTCGACCCCGATCGGTGCAGAGACGCGCTTGACTGGGTTCGCGGTCGGTGGTGCCATCCGACCCGACGATACGTCGAGTCGCTCTAGATTCATGCATACATCCACTATTACTGGACTCCTACCGTTCGAAATCAGTCTTCCTCCACAGGGTTCGGAGTCTGTCGGGTACGCACCACCGACTCCGTGATTGAATTCCGACCACGTGGCGCGAACAGCGACCCCTGACGCCAGGAAAATGACCCGTTTCCCCCGGGCGCAATACCTTTCTATCAGCGGTTCGAACGCCTCTCTCATGGAGAGTGTTGCAATCATAGGTGGCGGAATCATCGGCACCAGCATCGCGTACCGGCTTCGCGACGCTGAGTGCGACGTCCACCTGTACGAGAAGGACATGATCGGAGCCGGGACGACAGCGAAGTCCGCGGCCATGCTCACTCATCATCAGGAAGACCCGGACAGCGAGGCGTACGAACTTCGCGAGCACGCGTGGGAGTGGTACGACGACCGCATCGCTGCTGGGACGTTCGAGTTCGACCAGATCGGAACGCTCCACCTGGCGCGCAGTGAGGACGAGTTCGCGACGATCCAGGAGATGCAGCGAACGTTTGCCTCGTTCGGGCTGGATCTCCCGATCCTCTCGCCCGACGAGATCGCCGACCACAACATCGCGAGCGACGACCTCCGCGGCGGGCTGTGGTTCCCCGACGACGGTGTGCTCGACCCGGGAGCGATCGTCCGGTTCTTCGCAGACCACGCACGTGACGGCGGCGTCGACATCGAGACGGGCGTGGCGGTGACCGACGTCGCAACGAGCGACGACCAGGTGACCGGCGTCGAGACGACTGCGGGGTTCCAGTCGGCCGACGTCGTCATCAACGCCGCCGGTCCCTGGGCCCAGCAGGTCAACGATCTCGTCGGCGTCGACGTGCCGATTCGGCACACGCAGGGCCCGATTCTCGTCCTCCAGGCCGACGATCCGGTCTCGCTCCCGTTCACGTTCTTCGAGGAGGGCATCTACATTCGCGAGGAGGGCGTCTCACAGGCGTTCGCCGGACAGCTAGCGACCGACTACGAGGACTCGCCGATGCTCGATCCGAACCTCACGCAGGCGATCGACGAGTCGATGTACCTCCAGGTCGCCGAGATCGCCGATACGTACTTGCCCGACCTGCCTGCGTTCGACGTGATCAACGAGTGGAACGGCATCCGGACGGTCACGCCCGACGGCCAGCCCATCGTGGACGAGACCGACGTGGAAGGGTACCTGCTCGCCTGCGGCATGAGCGGGTACGGTGTCACCGTTGCACCGGCGATCGGTGAGTTCGTCGCCGACTGGCTCACGACGGGGCGGAAGCCGGACTCGCTGGCCCCGCTCGCGCTCGGTCGCTTCGAGGCAGTCGCGTAACCGTCTGTGAGCGTACCCAAGAGCGACGCCGCTGATGAGCCCTCGCGCCGTCGGTCGCCCGACAGTGGACCGCGAATCGTGGGGGGCACCAATCGTTCGATTCGACGGTACAGTTCGGGGCGACGGTATGCAGACCACCTCGTCGTGGCGACGCTCACCGACGCGGTCGAGATGACGGGGCGACTGTCTCGCCGGAGCACCGCAGGTATGACCTCGACGAGTGGACGAGTACGCCCTCGACGAAGCGGTCACGGACCGGGAACCGACCGAGGCCGAGGGAGAAGTCGTGACTGCGTGGGACGGTCACCCTCACCAAATCACTTATTACCCCGCAGGAACAGGTCAGAAACGAGTATGAGCACCATTACAGATGGCGTC
>JARUKX010000003.1 GCA_029688825.1 Haloarculaceae archaeon H-GB1-1
GGGCACCTCGGTCCCTTCTATCTCGAAGTTATCCTGGAGAGTCGCGATTTCAGAGACGGTAACTAATATCGTACCCATAACTGCTCATTCGGTTCTCGAATTCCCTCAGGCATAACCATTACTATTCGTTCCAGATTCAAATTATAACGATATTTCGAAATCGACCGCGGAAACGGGTTGGCGAGCGCGTATTTCAGACTCGTCGATCAGTCTTTCCAGGCGACAAGTGCGTCGAGGTCGTACGGGACGTGACCCCCAGAGTCTTGTGTTCGGCGCACGTACGCGCGCAATTCCTCCCGGTAGTTCGGGTCTGCGCACTGTTCGCGGAGCAGCGCCGCGCGTTCGCGGGGTGTCCGCCCGCGAAGGTCTGCGACGCCGTGTTCGGTGATGACGACGTCCACGTCGTGTTCGGTGTGGTCGACGTGCTCGGCGACCGGAACGATGCGGGAGATGTCGCCGCCCGCTGCCGTCGACGGCAGTGCGACGATGGAGATGGCTCCGTGGCGGTTGAAGTCGCCGCTGCCGCCGATGCCGTTCACGAGGTTGCTGCCGCCGATGTGCGTGGAGTTGACGTTGCCGGTGAGATCGACGCTCAGCGCGCTGTTGACGGCGACGACCCCGAAGCGGTCGATGAGCGAGGCGTCGTTCGAGATGGCCGACGGCCGGAGGACGATGTCCTCTGCGTAGCGGTCGATGTTCTCGAACAGTCGGTCCTGGCCCTCGGTCGAGAGCGCGAGCGAGGTCGCGCTCGCGCCGTCGAGCAGGTCGTCGTCGAGCAGGTCGAGGAGGCCGTCCTGGACGACCTCGCCGAAGTACCGCAGGTCGACGTCGTCGAAGCCGGCGTCACGGATGCCGCTCATCAGCGCGTTGCCCACGCTGCCGACGCCGAACTGGAGTGTCAGCGATTCGGCGAACAGCGGATTCGTCTCGACCTCCGATTCGAGGAAGTCGATGAGGTTCGCCGCGATGTCGTCTTCCGCGGTCGTCGGGTCGCGGAACGTGTACGGGTCGTCGCGCTTTCTCGTGCGCACGACTGCGCGAAGCTTCTCGGCCGGGAACTCGATGCGACCGTTGCCGATGCGCCCGTCGACGTCGGTGAGCGGAATCGGCCCGCGGTCTGGCGGCCGCTCCCGGCGGAACACGTCGTGGATGCGCTGGAGTTCCAGCGGCTGCGCCTGGTTCACTTCGACGATGACCTCGTCCGCGGCGGCGACTGCAGCCGGCGTCGGTCCGAGCGAGGTCGAGGGGATGAGCCAGTCGTCGCCCACGGCGACCGCCTCGACGATGGCGACGTCGACGTCGGGCAGTCCGCCGAACTCGATCTCGTCGGCCAGCCCCGCGATGTGTCGGTCGGCGAAGGCCACCGAGCCGTCGTTGATGGCGTCGCGCATGGCCTGTGTCGCGACGAACGGGTAGCGACGGTCGATGGCGTCGGCCTCCACCAGGTCGGTGTCGATGGCGTCGCCGACGCTCCCACCGCTGACGACGGTGAGCGACAGGTCGCGGTCGGACTGTGCCAGTGCGCCCGGAATCGCTTTCGGGTAGCCGACGCGGCCGAACCCGCTGACGGCGACGGTCGCGTCGGCGGCGATGGACCGCGCCGCGTCAGCGACCGTCGTCGTGGGCGTGGACTCGTCGAGTCGACTGCTGACCGCCATCTACAGGTCCTCCGGCTGTGTGCCGACGCCCTCCGGCCAGCCGGTCGGCTGAGCGGGCGTTGGCTCGGCGTACTCGCGTTTCAGTACCATCGGCGTCCGTTTCAGCGAGAGGACGAGGTCGTCGTCCTGATTGTACGTCCGCAGTTCCGTCGTGACGATGCCGACGTGGTCGCGCGAGTCGCTCTCGCGCTTCTTGAGGACCTCGCTCTCGGCGTAGAGCGTGTCGCCGTGGTAGGTCGGCGCGTGGTGGCGCACTTCGTCGTAGCCGAGATTCGCCACGGCGTTCGCGGAGACGTCGATGACGCTCATCCCCACCGAGATGGCGAAGACGACGACGCCGTTGACGAGTCGCTCGCCGTACTCGGTGCCGGCGGCGTACGGCTCGGTGAAGTGCATCGGGTTGAGGTTCATCGAGACGTTCGTCATCCAGACGTTGTCCGTCTCGGTGACCGTTCGCCCGTAGGGGTGTTTGTAGACGTCCCCTACCTCGAAGTCCTCGTAGTATCTCCCTTCCCAGCCGGCTTGCAGACGCCGGTCGGTGTCTGTACTGTCTGTCGGTTGCGTGTCGTCGTCGGTCATTGGTGCACTCCAGTCGTGGATGCGATACCGTCGATCTCGTGACGGCGGACGGTGCGCCGCATCTCGTTCTCGACGATGGTGTACCCCTCGTCGAACCCCATTCCCGGTTTGGCGAGGACCTGCGCGGGTTCGGTCGCGAGCGCGACGTGCGCGCAGGTGCGCGCCGAAAGGTCGGTCTCGTTGCAGGTGCCACCCAGATACGCACGCACGTCGGTCCCCTCACAGTACCGAACTGCGCGTGCGCTCCGTTGAATCCCCCCAAGGTCGGGCGTCTTTACCTGGACCAGGTCCGCCGCGCCTTCGTCGACGAACGCCCGGACGTCGTCGAAGGTGTCACACCACTCGTCGGCGACGATGGCGACGTCGACGCCGGCGTCGGCCAGTCCCTCTCGTAGCTCGGCCATGGCGTGTATCTGCGCGTGGCGGCCGCCTTCGTCCATCGGCCCTTCGAGTTGCAGGTCGAACGGGTCGGCCGCCGCTTCGAGGTCGGCCACGTAGTCGACCACTTCTTCGCGGTCGTACGGCGGGCCGAACACCTCGCTGAACAGGCCGTAGACGTCGACGTGGAAGCGCGGTTCGTAGCCGTCGACGGCCAGTTCGGTCGTGCGATCGGACAGCCAGCGGACGTACTCTAGCAGTCGCTCGCCGTCCGCCCCCACCTTCTCGACGCTGTTGAACAGGCCGTGCGGAAGCACGCCCACGCGCTTGCACAGCATCTTCTCGGCGTTCAGCCGGCGGTCGTCACCGGATTGTCCGAACACGGGTATCGGCTCGGTCGCAGGCGTCGTGTCGAGCGCGTCGGCCAGGACGGTCGCTTTCGTCGTGGCCTGCGCGCTCGCGGCGGCGTCGAGCAGTGCTTGCGAGACGCCGTACCGGACGGCGGTGTGCAACTGCGCGGACGGGTCGTGGGGCGAGACCATCCCCTCCAGTCGCGCCGCTGCGTCACCGAATTCGGTCGGGTCCGTCCCGACGAGCGCGTCTGCGACCGGTCCCTCGACGACCGCCTGGTAGTCGTCGGCCCGGAAGAGCGGGTCGCGGCCGCCAGCCCCGGAGTACTGAACGGCCGCGCAGTCGCCCCGACCGATGCGGCCGTCGTCGAGGACGACTTCGACGAGCAGGGATTCGCCGGGTTGGCGGACCTGCTCGAACCCCTCGGTCACGGGGGTTCCCTCGTAGGTGAACCCGTCCTGTGTCGCGCCCTCCTTGATAGCTCGTTGGTCGTCGAAGAAGAACCCGGACACGCCGGCCGTCGCGCGGACGCTCTCAATTCGCATCCCCTTCACCTCCTTCGGGTCGGCCGATGAGCCGGCCGTCCGTGATGGCGTCCACGTCGTCCGCGACCAGTCGGAACGACGGGTCGCGACCCTCGGTCTGCGCCCGCTCGTCGAGTCGTGCGTCGTGGACCTCCTTCGAATCGGCGTCGATGGCGAGGTCGCCGAACTTCAGCAGCCGGACGCGCCCGTCGTCGTCGCGGGCCGGCAGGACGTCCCCCGCCGCGCACTCGCTGGACGGGAACGGGACGTCGAGTGCGCCGGTGTCGAACGCGCGCACCGTCCCGCGGGCGACGTCGCCGTCGCCGAGGTCGAGGATTGCGTCCATGAGCGCGTGCGTCGAGCGCTCGATGAGCCCCTGCTCGTCGTCGACGCCGTCGAGGACGAGACTCTGCTCGTGGACCATCTCCATCATCTGTCGCGTCGCGCGGATGCCGGCGACGTTCGCCTCGCAGGTCGGGACGCCTTTGAACTCCTGTGGCGATTTCGTGATGACTTTGTCCGGTTCCGCGATGGCCGCGGTCGCGCCCCCCAGCGTGATGACGCCGTAGGCACGGGATTCGTCGGGCGGGAAGCCGCCCATCCACTCGTGGAACACCGTCGTGACGGTCACGTCGTCGGGCAGGTACTCCTCCCCGAGCGAGCGAAGCGCACGTAGTGCGGCCACGTCCTGGACGAGGTTGCCGAGCTGGCCGTATCCCAGGGTGATGGAGCGGACGCCCTGGGTCGCGGCGAGCAGGCCCTCGACGAGCATGACGGTGATGGCGATAGACGGCGGGACGAGCGTCCCGGTCAGCGGCCCGAACGGCTCGCGGTTGATGGTGACGCCGCGCTCGGTGTACGCGCCCGCGAGGCGGTCGACGAACTGCCAGTGTTCGATGGTCTCCTCGAGGGTGTACCCGCTCGTGTACGGGATGTTGTACGAGATGGGACCCCCCTCGAAGCTCTGGAAGCCGCCCGCGAAGGTGATCGACGCGAGCAGGCGGGCGTCCGGCGTCCCGTGGCGCACTTCGATGGGTGCGTCGACGTCGTCGATGAGTTCGCGACAGCCCTCGACGCCGTGGTTGACCGCGGGGAAGCCGTTCAGTTCGTTGGTCCCCGTCGAGCGCGTCTCCTCGAGCCCGGTCTGGGCCTTCTCGTACTCGTTGTCCCGCGTGTAGGAGTCGATGGTCGTCGGCAGCAGTTCCGCGCCGCCGTCCTCGTGGAGCGACCGCAACAGGTCTATCTGCTTCTCCAGGGTCGGAACGCCGGCTCGCGGCTGCAACAGCGGTGACGACGCCGATTCGAGGACGCGAGCGAATCGCTTGTGCTCGGGCAGCGACTCGTGGAACGCGATTGCGTCCTCGAAGTCGACGGCTGCACCCGTCTTCCAGTTCGACCGGACGGACTCCTGTAGTTCGACCAGTCGCTCGTCGCTCAAACGCTCGTCGCGGATGGATGGGTTACTGTTCGACGACGACATGCTCTGGTACCGACGCTGTCTCCTCGAGGTCCTCGTGTAAGGTCGTTATCGCTACTTCCGGTTGGGTTCCTGGTTCGAAGACGCGGTCGAAGCCCATCGCGCGGAACCGCTGGCGGACGGTCTCGAACTCCTCCTGGCCGACGGAGAGGTTGCCACCCACGTAGGTGACGGGGTCGAGCCCCGCGGCGGCGAGTTCGTCGTGGAAGCCCTCGCAGTCCTGCTGTGCGTGGCCGTACAGCGAGGAGACGAGGACTGCGTCCGCGTCGTGCTCCGCCGCGGCGTCGACGAACTCCGATTGTGAGGTCTGTACGCCCAGGTTGTGCACGTCGAAACCGGCATCCTCCAGCGCGTGCTCCAGGATGGTGATACCGACTACGTGCGCGTCCGATCCGATGACACCGAGTACTATTGTCGCCATCGCAATTTGAGAAACGTCACACAGAACTTAAAGGTATTGGAAGCATGTGTATATTGACTCCATTATATCCGAATGAAAATGACTATTTGGTCGATAAATTCTAATTAATTGCCGAGGTGTGTGGTTATCGACGACTGACGAAAGAGTGTTAGAGAGACGCCGAAACAGGCGTGAGAACCACTGTAACGGCTGTCGTCCCCTGCGTGCATCGTTCCGGATGTAATAGCATCGGATAAATGGTCTGGATGAACGGCCAGATGTGGCGTTGTCGACCCCCCGGACGTATTCGTTCGATTGTTTCGCTCCGAGTGAATCATCTCTCTCGCTATCGGATGGACCCATTCACCACTCGTCGCAATCTGAGTGTGACCAATCACTTACGTCGGTCCCCGTCCATAGTCGACTCAGGATGCACGGTACAGGTCTGCCGCTGGTGACGCCGTTCGAGACCGACGGGACGATCGACTCGCGCGCGTTGCGCGAACTCGTGCAGTGGGTCGAGCGACGAGGCGTGGACTTCATCGCTCCCTGTGGATCGAACAGTGAAGCACCGCTGCTGAGTGCCGACGAACGAGCGCGCGTCGTCGAGACGGTCGTCGAGGAGGCGACGGTTCCGGTCCTCGCGGGAACCGGTCACGCCGGGTTCGACGCGACGCGTCGACAGACGGAGCGTGCTGCGGAGGCAGGTGCAGACGCCGCGCTCGTGGTCACGCCGCACTACTTCCAGCACGACCAGGAGACGCTCGCGACCTACTTCCGGGACCTCGCGGACGCGAGTTCCATCCCGGTCTACCTCTACAGCGTGCCGAAGTACACTGGCGTCAGGCTCGAACCGGAGACGGTCGCCGACCTCGCAATGCACGAGAACGTCGCGGGCATGAAGGACTCCAGCGGCGACCTCGTCTCGCTGGGGCGTATCGCCCGCTCGACCGACGACGAGTTCGACCTCCTCGTCGGGAGCGGCAGCGTGTACGCACACGGACTCGACGCCGGAGCCGACGGCGGCGTCCTCGCGATGGCGAACGTCGTCCCCGAACTCGCGTCGGCAGTCTACGACCGCCACGCGTCTGGCGAGCGAGGGGCGGCACGCGAACTGAACGCCACGCTGGTCGACCTGAACGAGGCGGTGACGGGAGACGACGGGATTCCGGGCCTGAAGGCGGCGATGCGAGCGCGGGACGCGCCCGCGGGGCGAGTTCGGTCGCCGCATCTCCCGGCGAGTGACGAGGCCGTGACGCGACTCGCGGCTCTCGTGGACCGGACCCTCGACGACGCGTCACTCGAAGCGGTCGAGTGAGAGGTGCTCCAGGAGCGGGGATTTCTCCTCGCCGGTGAGCAGTTCGGCGGTGAGTTCGCCAACTGCCGGTGCGGTCGTGATGCCGAACCCGCTCATCCCGGTCGCGACGACGTAATCGTCGACCGCCGTTTCGTCGACGATGGGCTGGCCGTCGGGAGTGACCGTCCGTAGCGCCTCCCACTCGTTGACGACTTCGACCGCATCGTCGACCGTCACGTACTTCTCGACGACCTCGGCGATGTCGAGGTGGAACGATTCCGGTGGCGAGCGGGCCGCGTTCGGGTCCAGTCGGTCAGCGTTCTCGTAGGCCGTGACGAACTGGCCGGCCAACGCTCGGGTCCGTCCCTCTTGTCGGAGGTACACCTCGTCCTCGAAGAAGGTCAACGGGAGGTCCAGCGGTTGGTCCGCTTCGAGGACGAGGATCGGCCCGTGCGTGTGCCGAATCGGGGTTTCGACGCCGACCATGTCGTCGAGGACGGGTGCCCAGGGGCCCGCGGCGTTGATGACCACGTCGGCATCGACGGTTCCCGAATCGGTCACGACGCCGGTCACCTCGCCATCGTCGGTCCTGACGTCGGTCACTTCGACGCCCGTCTCGATGGTGTGGCCCGCCTCGCGGACGGCTTCCGCCTGGTACTGGACGATCTCCGACGGGTCCAGGACGCCATCGGTGGGGAGCAGCAATCCGCCCACGAGTTCCTCGCCGTCGACGTCGTAGTCCGGGAGGTCCTCGGGCTCCAGCCACTCGGTCTCGGCCCCGTGTTCGGCGAGGGATGCGCCGAGGTCGCGTCTCGCCTCGCGTTCGGCGTCGGTCCCGGCAACGTGCAGCGTTCCGATCGCTTCGAAGGAGAACTCGCCGCTCTCGATGTGCCGGTCGTACCACTCGCGTGACCTGCGACGGAGTTCGTGGTCGAGTTTCGAGGGGTCGGCCTGGTGGTACGTGAACTGCGCCACCGATCCCGCCGTCGTCCCCGACCCGAGGGTCTCCTTCTCGAAGAGGTGGATAGGGCGGTCGATTGAGCGGAGGTGATAGGCGACGCTCGTACCGACGATACCGCCACCGACGATGACGATAGGGTCCATACGAGCGAATCCTCCACTCTCCGGTAAATATTTTGGCCCGACCAGGCCGAGACCACACCCGAACACCACGGCCATGGCGGCCGATCTCGTTCTTCGAACGGCGGTTCAGCGCCCCTGAGAGCGGAGGACGAACTGTCCTCATCGACCATAAAAATATATGCCCCTACCGGATTACAACTTACACGAAGCCATGGAAGTCGTAGTCATCGGTGGCGGCATCAGTGGAATGGCCAGTGCGTACTACCTCTCTCAGCGAGACGGGGTCGAGGTAACGCTCTGTGAACAGGGCGAGAACATCGGTCACGGGAGCACGCCGCGTGCGGTCGGTGGGATGCGGTCACTGTACTCCACACCGGTCCACGTGAACCTCTCGCTCATCGCGCTCGACGTGTGGAACTCCTTCGAGGAGGACTTCGGCATCTCGATCGACTACCGGAACAACGGGTACCTGTTCGGCGTCGTCGACCGAACGCAGTACGAGTACCTGCGTCAGGACATCTTCATGCAGAACCAGCTCGGAGCTCAAACGGAGTTCATTACGCCGGAAGAGGCGACCGAGTACGTTCCGGGGCTGAACACGGACCGTTACATGGCCCTCGGCTGGGACCCGGAGGCCTCCCAGGCGGACCCACACGCGTGTCTGCAGGCCTTCTCGAAGCTCGCACGGGAGAACGACGCTCGCATCTTGACCGAGCACAAGGTGACGGACGTCCTTCAGGACGGTACCGACAAGGTCCGGGGCGTCGAAATCAACGACGGTGAGAAGGAGATCGACGCCGATTACGTGGTCAACGCGGCGGGACCGTGGGGTCACCGCGTCGCCGCGATGGCGGGCGTCGAGATCCCCATCACGCCGAAGAAGCGCGAGACGACCGTGATGGAACCGGAGCAGAAGCTCCCCGACACGGCGCCGCTGACCATCGACCTCGGATCGGGCGCGTACTTCCGGCCGTGGGACGGAGACACCATCCTGGCCGGCGGTCACTTCAAGGCGGACGATCCGGACGTCGATCCCGACGACCCGAGTTCCTTCGCCGACGACGTGCCGCTGGACTTCGTCGAGATGGCGATGACGGAACTGGAGAAGACCTCCAGTTACTTCGGCATGGACACCCGCATCGTCCGCGGCTGGTCCGGCGTCTACGCCATCACGCCGTCGAACCACCCGATTCTGGAAGAGAGCGTTCCGGGATTCGTCAACAACGCGGGCCACTCCGGGCGCGCGTTCATGCACGCGCCCGCGACCGGACAGGTCGTCGCCGACCTCGTCACCGAGGGCGAGACGGACCTCGTGGACCTGACCGCGCTCCGGACCGACGGCCTGCAGGACCGACGTGGCCAGCTCCCCATCCCGTACCGCCAGGACACCTACAACTAGATGACGTCCACCGGGTACGACCCTGCGACCGTTCGGCAAAAACTCGACGCCTTTCCGAGGCTATTCGGCGACGACCACCGCGTCGTCGAGATTCCCGACGACAGCGCCGCGGCGCGCGGGACCCACGAACCCGGCGAGACGCTGTTCGTCGCCAGAATCGTCACGGCGACGGACGCACAGGTCGAACTCGACGACGTGTATCGGGTGACGAGCCGCCCGGACACGACCCGGAGCGACGACCCGGCGGACGCGCTCTACTTCGTCGCGAAGGAGTGGACCGACCGGACGTTCGACCGCGACAGCGTCGACTTGCACTGATCCGCCGGTCGCCACAGGCCTCGTTTTTATATTTCATGCGGGCAAGTATCAACCAGACGCACCATGAGTACGTTCACGTCCAACGACAGATACGACGTCGTCATCGTCGGGGCAGGTGTCACTGGCTGTGCGAGCGCCTGGCGACTCGCAGCCGACCACGACGTCGCGGTGATCGAGAAGGGGCAGGTCGCCGGCGAAGCGTCGGGACTCGCGGCGGGGTTGATCTCGCCGTCGAAGTTCTACCCCGAACGCCCGCAGGTCTCTCACCACATCAACGAGTTCTACCGCGAGTTCGATGGGACCGGTGAGTTCGAGTTCCACGACCGCGCCCGCGTCGGGCTCATCCACCCGGACCTGGAAGCGGAGGCCAGAGAGCGCGCGGAGTTCCTGTCGAGTCACGACCTGCCGACCACGTTCCTCCAGCCCGAGCAGGTCGCCGAGCGGTATCCTCGGCTCTCGACCGACGGGTTCGCTGGGGCAGTCGAGTACGCCGACCACGGCTGGGTCGACCCGTACACGCTCACGACGACGTTCCAGCAGCAGGCCCAGGACCGTGGAGCGGACTTCTTCACGAACATGGAAGTCGACGGCCTCGTCGTCGAACAGGACCGCGTTACGGGCGTCGAGACGGAGACCGGCGAACTCCGCGGCGACCACGTCGTGCTCGCCACCGGGTGGCGAACGCCGCACATCGTCGAGGAGTGGATCGGCCTCCCGATCAAACCGTTCAAGCTCCAGATTCTGACGCTGGACCACGACTGGGCGGACGGTTGGCAGGACGACTTCCCCATCACACACATCGAACACGAGGGGATGTACGTCCGACCGGAGCAGAACGGCCGCCTCCTCGTCGGCGACGGCTTCCGCGAGGTCGACCACCCGGAGACACAGAGCAGCGGCGTCGACGCCGACGAGCAGTTCCACCGTGACGCCGCCCGGAACGTCCCTGCGATGGTGCCCGACCTGGGGAAGACCGAGGTGGTCAACGACTGGGCCGGCATCGAGGGGATGGTTCCTGACGTGCAGCCGGTCGTCGACGCGCCGGACGCCACGCCCGACGGACTGGTCATCGCCCAGGCGTCGACGCTGGGCATCCTCAGCGCCCCGGCGCTCTCCACGGCTGTCCGGTCGCTCGTAACTGGGGAGGACTGTCCCTTCCCACTCGACCCGTTCAGCGCCGACCGCTTCGATATCCGGACTCCCGACTGGGGGCAGGACGAACTCCCCGCGTACTTCGAGGAGGAGCTCTAGGACGACGCCTGGCTGCCGGTCGTGGAGGGTATTCGCCGCAGTACCGGCAAGACGACCATGGGAGGGAGCGTTTATATGATTCCGTACCTGAACGAACTCGTATGAGCATCCAACAACACAGGCTGTGTCCAAGGTGTGACGCCGAGACGGCGGACAAAGGCGGACTGGAGTACTGCGTCGAATGTTCGTGGGTACGAAAGCACCCGGCAGACTGACGCTTTCACGCGACACCGAGACGTTCTCCTGACTCGTTCGTCCCCAGCGACGCGTCTTCCTCCAGCAACATGCATACTGTTACCACGCAACGAACATCTATGTAGCGTGCAGACATAGACGCTGTATGGACGCCGAATCGACGCTCGCGATCCTGTGGCTCTGTGTCGGCGTGGCGGGACCACTGGTGATGATCTACGGTGCTGTTCTCGTCGTCGGGTGGGAGGTCTCCCCGGGGTTCGAGTTCTACGTCACTGCCGGCGTCGTCCTCGCGAGCTTCGCCTGGGTCGTCTACTGTACGTGGCAGATACAGCTCGTCTCCGGCCCGACGAAGGCCGATATACAGGAGTGGGAACGACAGTGACAGAAGTATAATGCACTGGCAGCCCTAGTATGTGGTATGTTCAACCGGCTCATGCAGTTTCTGGGTTTCGAGGAACCGTCGAATCGACCGTACAGCGACCTCTCCGACGACGAGATAATCGACCGGTACGCTCGTGCACGACTCCAGTTAGCGGGCGACGAGTGGAACGACGTCGGCCAGGACGTCATCACGGAGACGAACCACCTGATGCAGGAGTGGGAGACGCGACACAGCGGGCTGCAGACCCTCGACGCGCTGGCCGAACGACGGGAGCGTGAATTGGTCGAGGAGTCCTGAGTGGCGTCTCGTCGGACCGATTCCGAACCCAATACCCAGCACTCGGTCCGAGACGAACCGACCGCCCCCAAACAGTTTAGACGGTTCGTCTCCACTCCTCGCCCACGATGGACGACACCGAGACGAGCGTCGACGTCATCGCGCCGAATCTCCCAGTCGAAGGTGCCATCGTTCGAGCGAACGCGCCGGACTGGGTCGACCAGGACGACGTTCGCGTGATCGGCTACCCGAAATTCGTCTTCGAGTACGATATCACGCTCGAACAGGCCTTTCTCTCGGACCGCACGGTGATACAGTCCGTCACCGTCGACGCCGTGACCGGCGGGCGACTCCGGAACGACACCTATCCCGACGTCGAGTCCCGAACGATTCCGAAGGAGGCGCTCGTGCAGCCACGATTCCAGCGCGAAGGGGCCATCGAGAAGGCGAAATCCGCGATTCGACGGTACATCTCGTTCCACTATCCCACCTCGGTCCTGGTCCGTAGCCTGCCCGACATGGAGATCAGCCGCGAAGATTTCGCGTTCACTCTCTACTGGTTGGTGCCGATGGGTTCGGGACCGGACTCCGAGACGGTCACCATCGTCGACGCCGTGACCGGTGAGGCCATCGAGGAGGACGTGCGTCTCGAAAACGTGACCGCCGAAACGGTCGCGAACTGAGGGCTCTACTCCTGACGACGCCGCTTGCACGACTGTGAGCAGAACTGAACCCGTTCGCCGAGCAGCAGAAGCGACCCGAGGAATCCACGCACTCCGTCTTCCTCGGTGTCGATCGGTGCTGCGGGCGCGCCCCGTTTCGCCCACTCCTCCTCGGTGACGTAGGCGCCGCACTCGTCACACCGGACCAGCGCACGTTCACACGGCATACGAGAGACTTGGATCTGAATCCGCATAGTCGCTGCTCCACTGGTCGGTGGTCACACACAACCGCATCCGCCGATAGCCCCACTCATATCAACGCGCTGGTAGGCGGTAAGTTTTTGATACTGCGTGTGACATTGTTATGCGTACTATGGCGGGAATCACGTTCGCACTGGTCGGCATCGTCGTAATAGGAATAATCTTCTTCCTCGCCGTATTCGCGGCGAACAAGTACGAGGAGAAACTCGCGTCGGAAGCGCCGTCGAGTTAGTCGAGTGACGATTTCGACTGCAACCGAACCACTATTGCTCGTCGCTGTGTCCACCGCTCGTCAGAGATAGGTCATCACCTCTCGAGGCCGGGACGAGCCTCGCCAGAAGGTCGACGGCGGGAACCCGCCGGTCACGAACTCACGACGGGAGGTCGATCAGTTGAGGGCTTCTTCTTTGCCACGCTCGACGTACTCGTCGAGTTCTTGCTCGATGTCCTCGTCGAGCGGCGGCCGTTCGTAGGTGTCGAGCAGTTCGTTCACGCGGTCGTGAGCTGCCGCGAAGGCGTCCTTGCTCCCTTTGCTCTCCCAGTCGTCGTACGACTGACGGTTGAAGATCTTCGTCATGTAGTGGTCCGTCTTGCTGTGCTCCAGCGTGTGACGTTTGTTGAGGAAGTGCCCGCCGGGCTCGACCTCTTCGAGCAGGTCCACCGCGAACGTCTCGTCGTTGAGGTCGTACCCGCGCTGGAAGCGCTGGACGTACCGGATGCGCTCGCAGTCGAGGACGTACTTTTCGGGCGAGACGGTCGAGTAGGAGTTGAGGATGCCCGCGGCGTGGAGCATGAAGTCGATGTCGCTGAACATCGCGATCATCAGCTGGAACATCGACTCCGCACCGCTCTGGTCGTCGATGGTCTTCGAGTCGTTGAGCGTCCCACCCGCACGCACGGGGATGTCGTAGCTGCGAGCCATCTGTGCGGCGAAGGAGACGAACAGGCCACCTTCCGGACTCCCGATGGAGAACGACCCGTAGCGAACGTCGACGTTCGACGATGGAAGTCCGTAGACGATGGGCGTACCGGGGTTGATCTGTTGTGAGAGGACGACCCCGGTGAGAATCTCGGCGTTCGCGAGTGCGAACGACCCTGCCAGCGTCGAGGGACCCGACGCGTTCGCCATGACGGCCGGCGAGATGAGGACCGGCTGCCCGGCTTTCGCGTACTCCAGCAGGCCGCCGGTCATCCGCGTGTCCCAGGTCCGGGGGGAGACGGTGTTGATGATGCCGGTCATGTACGGCTTCGAGAGGTCTCGGTCGTCGTTCGCGATGCCGACCATCTCCAGGCTGGCGCGGGCACGTTCTTCGCCGTAGGTCGAGCCCATCACCGGTTTGTCGGTCAGCTTCAGCGACCGCGGGACCATCTCGTAGTGTTTGACCTCCTGGGGAACGTCGGTGGGCTCACAGAGGTTGTATCCCGTACACCCGATGACCTCCTCCATCTGTGCGATCTTCGCCAGGTCCTCGTAGTCCGCGATGGTCGACGCCCTACGGCCCTCGCCGTAGCGGAGCACGTTCGGGGCACCGTAGGTCGAGGTGAGCGTCGTATCCCCGTCCCCGACTCCCGTGTTCCGGTCCGGGTTTCGCGAGTGGAGCGTGAACGACGACGGCGGCTTCTCCAGCGCGTCGTCGACGAGGCTCTCGGGAATGCGGACGATCTCGTTCTCCTCGTCCACCGTAGCCCCGGCCTCAGCCAGAATATCGCGCGCTTCCTCGTGTGCCACCTTGATGCCGATGTCCTCCATGATCTGGATCGAGACGTCGTGTATCGCCTCGACGCCCTCCTCGGTCATCTTCTCTGGCGGCGGAACTTCGACTGTAGATAGGTCGTACTCCATAGTGGTGCGTTCGTGTGTAGTTCCCGCGTGGGTTCATATATGAGTTTTGCCTCTCGCCGTCTGAACATTTCCTGGACCGCCGCGCCAGGACCGTCCGTAGCGCGGGGGAGAGCGCGGGTTTGTCTATATCCAAGGAACAATATTTATATACTAACGTGAACATGCCTATTATGACCCATGCCAGCTATGTGCACAGGTGAGTGGCAGGGTATCAACCAACAAACACTTCCGGCACAAGGGAGGGAATAACATGGCTCTAACAGGACAAGGATACTTGATGTTCACAATTGTCAACGCCGTCGTATGGCCCGGTTTCGCCGCACTGTACTGGTTCCTGGTGCAGCGCGGAGAGGAAGACCTCATGGACACGATGTCCGAGCAAGCGTCGGCGGAGGCAAGCGAGGGGTGATCACACATGGCGAGTACGATCATCCTCGGAGCGTTCGTCGTATACCTCCTCGCGGTCCTGGGCATCGGTGTCTGGGGCGCGAGTGAAACGGGCAACCAGGAGGATTACCTCCTCGGTGGCCGCGGACTGAACATCGTGTGGGCGACGCTGAGCGAGCAGGCGAGTCTGTGGAGCGGGTGGCTGACCGTCGGTCTGCCCGCCTTCGTCTACAGTTCCGGGATGCTCGGGGTCTGGTGGTTCTTCTGGTGTATTCCGGGGAACCTCCTGGCCTGGGGCGTCGTCGCGAAGCGCCTCTCACGGTACTCGCGGATGTTGAAGGCGCTGACGTTACCGGAGTTCCTCGGGAAGCGCTACGACAGCCGCTACCAGTCCGTCATCCTGCTCGCCGCAGCAGGCGCGGCATACTTCTACTTCTTCTACGTCGCAGCCCAGGTGCTCGCCGGGACGAGCGCCATCCGGAACGGGCTCGGCTTCACGAAGACGACCGGGTTCGCTATCACGGTCGTCATCGTCATCGGCTACACGCTGGCCGGCGGGTACCTCGCCGTGTCCCTGACCGACGTGATGCAGGGCATCCTGATGATGATCTTCGCCATCGCGGTGCCGCTGGCGACCATCGCCCAGTTCGGCGGCCTCGACGGACTGATGACACAGTACAGCGCGGCGGCGTCCGCGTCAGCGGCCTCCTGGACGGCCGGCCTCTCCGGATCGGAGCTCATCGTCTCGTCGATATTCCTGGTCGGGTTCGGGTTACCGTTCCTGGCCCAACCACACGGCGTCGTGCGGTACATGAGCATGAAGAAGCCGTCCCAGATCGGCTACGGGATGATGGTCATGTCCATCTTCCAGGTGCTGGCGCTCATCGGCGTCCCGATTCTGGCCTTCGGCGGCGTGCTCCTGTTCCCGGACCTGGCGAACGTCGACGCACTCGCGCCGAAAATGATCGTCGAGACGCTGCCGGGTTGGCTCGCGGGCATCCTGCTGGCCGGTATCGTCGCCGCCGTGATGAGTACGGCCGACTCCCAGCTACTGGTCGTCGGTTCGACCATCGGTGAGGACGCCTACAAGGGCGTCATCAGTCCCAACGCGTCCGACCGCAAGGTCATGATGGTGACGCGCGCGGCCGTCCTCGTCGCGGGTGGCATCGCCGCCGCCATCGCCTGGACGACGCCGGACACCGTCTTCACCGCAATCGCGTTCGCGTGGGGCGGACTCGGGACGACGTTCATGGCCCCACTGGTGCTCGGGCTCTGGTGGGACCGTGCAAACGGGGCCGGGGCAATCGCCGGTCTCGTCGTCGGCTTCGTCGGTGCCGGGCTGTTCAGTCAGGTCCTGACCGGTGGCCCTGTGATCGCCGGGACGGGTCTGTTCGATCGGTACTTCGTCCTGCCGGTGCTCATCATGAGCTTCGGCGCAGACATCATCGTCAGCCTCCTGACCGAACCGCCGAGCGACCAGGTCTCCGAAAACATCCGTGAGGTCTCTCGGCCGCTCAACGAAGAGCTGAGCGTTGTGTCCGGGAGTTCCTCGCCGGGTCCCGCGGCGACCGATGGTGGCTTCGAGGAAGCACCAGACACGCTGACGGTGCCCGAGGAGAGCCTCGTGACCGAGTTCGTCAAGGGTCGGTCCCTCGACGACCTCCCGTCCGCGTCGTCGACGTAACCGGTTCTTTCTCTTCACTACCTTTTTCCACCGTCCGAGCGACTGCAAACGTCGTCGCTCACGCCATCTGTGCCGATACTTATTTGCACGACCGGCGTGAGACTCCCTACACATGCTGCACATGGAAGGGCCACTGCTGACAGTGGACGTCAGCACACGGAGCGTCGAAGAGACCGACATCGACTCGATTCTGGAACAGTTCGTGGGTGGCCGCGGACTGAACGTCCGACTGGCACACGAACGCATTCCGTTCGACGCGGACCCGTTCGGGCCGGAGAACAGCCTGTTCTTCTCGACGGGGCCGCTACAGGCGTCGGACATGAGCTTCACGGGCCGCACGGCCGCGACGAGCGTCTCACCGCTCACGAACGGGCTTGCGTCGTCGAACGCCGGTGGGTTCGTCTCGCGACCGCTGCAAGACACGGGGTACGCGTCCATCGAGATAACGGGCCAGAGCGACGAACTCGTGACCGTCCACGTCTCCGACGAGGGCGTCGACGTCACCGAGCGACCGGACCTCGAAGGGGCGACGGTCCCCGAGGTGGCCGACGCGCTGTCGGAGGACGGCTATGGCCCGGAGAGCCAAATCGCCATCGGACCTGCGGGGGAGAACCAGGTGCGCTACGCGTCCATGATGACGTTCGAACACCGCGCGTTCGGACGCGGGGGACTCGGCGCTGTGCTGGGCTCGAAGAACGTCAAGGCGGTCACGTTCGAGGGCGACTCCGCGCCGGACATCGAGGTCTCGGACGTCGCGAAGGAGGTCACCCGCGAAGCGGCCACCGAGGACCACGTCCTGAAACGCCAGGGGACGGCGTTCGAAACGGAGTGGGTCAACGACGAACTCTCGCTGCCGACGAAGTACTGGGAGCGTATGGACTTCGACGAGGGCGTCGAGGGAATCAGCGGCGACCGCGTCGAGGAGCGCAAGTACGAGAAGGCGACCTGCTCGAAGTGCGCGTTCGCCTGCAAGCTTCCGACTCGCGACGAGGAGTCCGGGGTCGAGACGGAAGGTCCCGAGTTCGAGACCGTCTTCGCGTTCGGCTCGAACCCCATGGTCGACGACATCGTCTCCGTGATGAAGTCGAACGACCTGTGTGACAAGTACGGCCTGGACACGATCAGCGCCGGCGTGTCGATCACCGCCTATCTCAAGGCGAACGACGAGTTCGGCAACTCGGAACTCATCCACGAACTCATCGAGAAGATCGCGCACCGCGAGGGAGAAGGAGACATGCTCGCCGAAGGCGTCGACCGCTTCGCGGACGAACTCGGCGTCAAGAACTGGACGGTGAAGGGCCTCGAGTTCCCGGCCCACGACGGGCGGGTCAGCCACGGGCTCGCGCTGAGTTACTGCACCGCCAACCGAGGCGCGGACCACATGTACTCGGCGATGAACATCTACGACTACTTCCAGGCGGACGATCCGTCCACGCTGGAGGGCAAACCCGACATCCTCCCCGAAGTGGAGAACCAGAAGGCCGTCAACGACACTGCCGTCTTCTGTCGGTTCTCCCGGAACAACGTCCTCGAAACGTGGGACGGCGAGGACCACCGCGACCGCTACACGGCGCTGATGGACGCGTCCTACGAGGACCTGATGGACCTCGGAAGCCGCATCGTGGAACTGGAACGGCACTTCAACAACCAGCGCGGCTTCGACCGCGACGCCGACATGGTGCCCTACGAGATCGAGGGCATCGAAGCGGGACTGGACCGGTACTACGAACTCCGCGGGTGGAATCAGGACGGGACGGTTCCGGAAGAGAACGTCGCGGCGTACACGTAACGCCTCGACGGCGACCCCCACTCCGACGTGGGCGCTCGCTCTCACGGATGCATCGTGAGCTGGTGACCGGCCGACGACGGTTCGAGCACGATTTTTCGTAGAAGTTCCCCGTTTCGAATCGCTCCTGAGCGGCGGTGAGATCCGTCAGGTCGTCGGTGTGAGCCAACACCGGCGACACCTCGCCGGCGCTGACGTCGCGATGAAGGTCTCGACACTGGCCGTTGGAGTCACCTGAGAGCGCGGCGGCCGCGACGACGCGGTCGCCGCGTCGTTCCGAGTCCACGGCGTCACCGACCTCGACGACGGTTCCGACCACGTCGGCCCCCGGGATGCGCAGCAAGTCCATCGCGCTCTTCCAGCCGCCGTCGCTCTCGCCAGAGGCGGCGCGTCGGGTCCAGACGTCGGTATCGTTCAGCCCGCACGCACCGACGCGAAAAAGTACTTCCTCGGCACTCGGGGTCGGGACCGGCACGTCCATTCGGTACCCGAGAGCGTCGACGTCGCCGTGTCCGGTGAGTTGGACTGCGGCAATCGTCCCTGGAGCCATCCCGACCGAACGATTGATCGGCTGAAAAGACCCGCGCTGCGAGGTCGCGCGGTCGGCCGACTCGACGCGACGATCGGCCGACTGCGTCCGGAATTGCTGCTGTCGACCGCCGCCGCGAGGACCGCTACCGCGTACCGCCTTCGTGGCCCTCTGGGTTGTCCTCGAAGCGGTCCATCGAGAAATAACTCAGGTCGGTCAGGTCGGTGTCTCCCTCGGCCACCATGTCCGAGAGTACCTTCCCCATGCTGGGGCCGTGCTTGAAGCCGTGGCCGGAGAACCCACAGGCGACGTGGAAGCCCTGGGGACCGATCTGGTCGAGGATGAAGTCGCGGTCCGGCGTGTTGGAGTAGACGCCGCAGTACTCGCCGCGCAACTTCGCGTCCGTGAGACCGGGGACGAAGTCCTCTATCTCGTCGACGAGTTCGAGGAGTATCTCCTGGTCGGGGTCGCGCTTGTACGCGTCGGGGTCGACCTCCTCACCGCGGTAGTGGGTCGCGATGAGGACGCCGTCGTTGAAGTCAGGGCGCATGTACCAGAAGACGCCCGGCCGACTGGTGGTCGGCAGCATGTCGTACTCCTCGGCGACGAACTCGTCGGACGGTTCGAGCAGGATGATCTGCTCGCGCTCGCGGCGGATGGGGACGTCGACGTCTACCTTCTCGGCGAGGTCCGGCGTCCACGGGCCAGCAGCGAGAAGCACGTCGTCGGTCTCGACGCGGCCGGCGTCGGTCTCCACGGCCGTGACAGCGTCGTCCTCGACGGCGAACCCGTCGACGGTTACACCCGTGACGACCGTCGCGCCCTCGTTCTGTGCCGCACGGGCGAAGCCACCGGCAACGTCGGTCGCGTCGGAATAGGCGGCTGTCTCGTCCTCGACCGCGAAGTCGATACCGTCGAGGTTCAGCATCGGGAACTCGGTTTCGAGTTCCTGCCCCTCGTATCGGGAGACGGGAATGTCCAGGTCTTCGAGTACTTCGTAGCCCGCGTCGGCGTAGTCACCGGACTCAGCGCCCGCTTCGCCCATCCGGACCAGACGGTTCGGTTCGTAGGCGATGGCTTCGCCCGTCTCTGCTTCGAAGTTCCGGTAGAACTCGTGGCTCCACGCGGCCAGTTCGGAGTAGATTGCGTCCCCACCGTAGTGATGGCGAATGATCGCGGACGAGTCACCCGTCGACCCGCTTGCGATGGCGTCTCGCTCGACGAGGAGGACGTCGAGGTCCGTCTCCGTACTCAGGAAGTACGCCGTGCTCGTCCCGATGATCCCACCACCGACGATAGTCACGTCTGCTGCCTCTGGCAATCTGTCGGCTGCGTCCATGTCTGTACGTGTACCCTTCACCTGTACCGGTAAAAAACTACCTTCGTGGCTGTCTGGTAGTGAGTTTCACACGCGGCCACCGACGATCTGCGTAGTGAGCGCGAGGCTGTCGCCATCGGTGACGCTCTCGTCGCCACTGACGTTCGAGCGGTCCTTCCGGACGACCAGTGTGGTCCGCAACGCCTCGTCCTCGTCGAAGACGTGATCCGCGAGTTCGGGGAACTCCTCGACGAGCTCGTCGAGCACGTCACGAACCGTCGTCTCACCGGCGAACGACCGCTCGATCGTCTTCTGTCCGACGATGTCTCGGAGATGCGCGTAGAACCGGAGTTCGACTGTGAGAGACATGTGCGAGCAATTCCGAACTCGTCCGGATATCACTTTGGGTCGAGCTTCGCCGTCGTGAGATCCCGTACCGTGTGAAACACCCACGAGATTTATTTGCGAAACGCAAACAATCTGGCGGAGAGTGACGATCGTGTTTTCGGGATAATTCGGCTCACCACCGCTACGGGGCGAATTGGGGATGATTACCATGCAACCTGGGGGGTTAGTATTTGCGAGCTGCAAATATATCCCACCGCTGCTTTTCTTACATATATAGGTCCGTAATGGTGCGCTCCAATACTTAATAGAAAATCATTGGATAGTCTGTAGAGTTGAGCAAACGTCGTTTTCCATCTGCAAACGATTCACCATAATGTCATGTGGGATTGTGAAGATTCGGTGTATAGAAGCGGTGGCTGCCTGTTTGGGGTCGCCTATCTGGGCGTGCGTCTCGATGTAGGCCAGGAGTTCGCAAGCGTAGGGATGCCGGGTGGAATCCCGGAAGATGCGGGACGTCACCGGGGCCCATGTGGTATGCTATCGGCATTCAACCCTGAATTTCGTTTGCGACACACAAACGGTTAAGTGGCTGTAGACAGGTATTCACGTGATATGACCACCGAAGACTCACCGAGGACGCTCAAAACGGTCGAAACGACCGTCGAGATAATCTGGGAATTGGAGAAACTCGACGGAGCGACCGTAACGGAGCTGTCGAACCGGCTCGACCTCTCGAAGGGTGCCGTCTACAATCATCTGGCGACGCTGAAACAGCAGCATCTCGTCGTCCAGAACGACACCACGTACAATCTCAGCCTCCACTTCCAGACGCTCGGCGAGTACGTGAAGCACAACACGCCGCTGTACAACGCCGGCAAACAGGAGATCGACCGACTCGCGGAGGAAACAGGCGAGTACGCTCACCTGATGGCCGAAGAATACGGACGCGGCATTCACGCTTACAAGGCGAGCGGCGAGAACGCCGTCGGCAAACAGTACCACTTACTCAACCTCGAACAACCCGACCACCTCCACTTCACCGCGACGGGGAAATCCGTGCTCGCGTACCTCGACGACGAAAAGGTCGACTGGATCATCGACGAGTACGGACTCCCGCAGCAGACCGAGAACACCATCACGTCCCGGGACGAACTTCGGGACGCGCTGGCGTCGGTGCGCGAGCAAGGGTACGCCGTCAACGACGAGGAGGAGATCACGGGCCTGCGTGCAGTCGGGGCACCGATACGCGACAGCGACGGCGACGTTCGTGGGGCGATCAGCGTCTCTGCACCCATCAGTCGGTTGAAAGGGGAGACGTTCGAGTCGGAACTCCCGGAGAAAGTCATCCAGGCGGCGAACGTCATCGAACTCAATCTCGAAACGTCGTCGATGGAGTGAGTACGCCGCGTCGGGTGACGGAGGACCCGCATCTTGTGGGAGATTCGACCGAGCGGTGGATGTTACAGTATTATATCTGTAACTGGTTGGGCGCTATTCCCATACCGTCGTCTGGCCGCTGCAGCGACCGACTGGACCCGACCAGGTGAACACTTTTCCGAGCGAACACTGAAGACTGAACCGAAATGTCGAGGATTTCCTATGCCCTATGAGAACGTGGCTATCGTCGATGTGACGGAGACGGCGAAAAGCCGTGGCGACGTCGAGCGGGGAGACGAGTATCGAAGTCTCGAACAGTACCACGAGACCGTCGTCAAGGACCTACTGGAGAGTGCGGGTCTCGACATGGGGGACGTCGACGGCTGGGGAACCTCGATTCCCTATGCACCGACCGACCAGTCGTACCCGATCCGGCTCCTCGAAACGCTCGGGCTCTCGGTCGGGTGGGTGACGACGACGTCCGATGGCGGCGTCTCGGCGAGCAGCCTCCTGGCACAGTCGGCGATGGCAGTCGAGTCCGGCATGGCAGAGGTCGTGGTCTGTTCGATCGCCGATCTGCCGCGGGACCCCTATCGCTCTGCCGGCGAGGACGGCGACTCCACGTGGGACCCGGACCCACGCGGTTCTCGGAAGCAGTATCTCCGCCCGTACGGCAGTCAGGGTCCGAACGAGGGACTGGCGCACGTCGCCCGCCGCCATATGCACGAGTACGGAACCACCGCGGACCAGCTCGGCGAGATACCCGTCGTCCAGCGGTACCACGCGACGCGCAACCCGCTGGCCGTGTTCGACGAGCCACTGACGAAGGCCGATTGGCAGGAGTCACCGATGATCTCCGACCCGCACCGCCTGTACGATTGCGTGATGCGTGTCAACGGCGCGTTCGGGTTCCTTCTGACGACCCGGACGCGAGCGGAGGACCTGACGGACCACCCCGTCTTCATCGACGGCGCTGGCTTTCGCTACAACCGGGACGACTCGCCTCGCCCCGACGTCACTACTTCCGGCATGAAATCGGCCGGCCAGAGCGCGTTCGAGCAGGCCGGCATCGAGCGCTCGGACGTCGACTTCCTCCAACTCTAAGACGATTACCCCATCATGGTGGTGGTACAGCTCGAAGACCTCGGATTCTGCGAGAAGGGTGCAGGCGGCCCTTTCGTCGCCGAGACCGACCTGCGCTACGACGGGGACCTGCCGCTAAACACGGGCGGGGGACAGCTCTCGGCAGGCCAACCCGGCGTCGGTGCGGGAGCGGTTCAGGTCTGCGAAGCGGTCCGACAGCTTCAGGGCGACGCCGAAGGCCGGCAGGTCGCCGACGCGACCCACGGTCTCGTCACCGGCCTCGCCGCCGTCGGATACGGCACGAACACCATCGGTCACAGCGCCCTCGTCCTGTCCGGAGGGGTCGACCGATGACAGACCAGCCAGACCGTTTCAGCGAGCACGCCGGCCCGTCGATGGAGTGTGACCCGCATCCGCCACTGCCCACGCCCGCGCAGACGCCGTACGCGGAACCGCACTGGGACGCGCTCCAGTCGGAGCGGTTGCTGATACAGGAGTGCGTCGACTGCGGTGAACGACAGCACTTTCCGCGTCCGTGGTGTCGGAACTGCGCGTCGGAGACCCTCGACTGGATCGAGTCCGACGGTCGCGCCGAACTGTACAGTTACAGCGTGCCGCGGCGACCCGTCGAGGTAGTCGAGTACGAGCCTGCGGTCCCCTACGTGGTCGGCCTCGTCGACCTCGACGTCGGAGTCAGGGTCGTGAGCACCGTCGTCAACTGCGATATCGGGGACGTGGAAATCGGCATGGACCTGCAGGCGGTCTACGACCACGTGACCGAGGACGTGACGCTGGTGCGGTTCGAGCCCGCGTAACCGGTCAGAACGGGTTCGCCGACGCGATATCGGCTTCCAGTTCCTCCACGGCGGCGGTGAGCATCGTCGCGAGTTCGTCGTCGTCCGGGAGCCTGTACGGCGGTCCGGAGATGTCGAACGCCCCGAGGACCTCTCCCTGTGGGTCCGTGACCGGAACGCCAACCGCGCGCAGCCCGTCGAGCGCTTCCTGATCGTTCACGGCGTATCCACGTTCCCGCGTACGATCGAGTTCTGCGAAGAGCGCTGCCCGGTCCGTGATGGTGTTGTCGGTCACCTGTGGCAGCCCCCGTCGGTCGACGATCTCCGCGACCCGCTCGTCGTCCATCGCGGCGAGCATCGCCTTCCCCACCGCCGAGTTGTGCATGTAGAAGTACCGGCCGACCTGGAAGCCCGCGACGGACGGATCGGAGACGATGTTGTAGAGGATGATGGCTCGCCCGTACTCCTCGACGGCGAAACTCACCTCCTCGTTACATTGGTCGGCAAGCTCGTGGGCCTTCTCCTGGGCCAGGTCGAATCGCTGGTCGCGCTGGCGTGCCTGTTCGCCGAGGTGGAACAGGTGGAGCGCGAGGTGGTAGACCTCGCCCCGCTTGACGACGAACTCACCCTGGATCAACGTGCGCAGGTGGACGTGGACGGTACTCGTCGGCATGTCCAGCTCTTCGGCGATGTCGCGCATCCGTGCACCGCCCATCTCGTCGATCGCCTCCACGATGGCCAGCGAGGTCTCGGTCGTGGACAGCGTCCGAGCGTCGGGGTCTGTCATACCTTCAGCAGGGACTCGCCGCTACTTAGCAGTCCCGTATGTGTGGACCGATAGTTTATGTATATTATGCAAACACCGGGTCTACGAGTGAATGAATATCACTGAGAGGAATATCACGCACGTGGTTCGACAGTTGTACTCGATACGGCAGCTATATTCGACGATAGACCTGCAATACAAAGTCGGTCCGCCGACCGGATTCCATGCATGTTGGAATTGATCGGTACCCCGGATTCCGGAGAATATTCCAGCGGTCGACTGCACCCCCTCCTCCAGAACTATACGACCGGTCTCTGCCCGGACCTGTCACGTAGCAATCGGCCTATTGCTTCTACTATCCGTGGATTGTCGTGTCGCTACCGACCATACAGTATCTATGGAAACACCAGTGTTCAACTGCGACCGCAGGCCCCTATTCGGGTCCGAGAAGCTTCGACTCCGCCGTCCGGAGGTGTTCCAGCAGCGTCGCCTTCGAGATGTCGAGTTCGTCGGCGAGGTCGCTCGCCGAAACCTCTCGCGGCCACTCGTAGTAGCCCCGCGAGCGCGCGAGTTCGAACACCTCGCGCTGTCGGTTCGAGAGGTGTCGGGTGTCCAGGTCCGCTTTCGACTCGTTGTCGCGAGCCGATATCTGCTGGACCGATATCTCCGCCGCTTTCGCCTGGCGAACGTCGTCGAGTTTCGATTGCAGTGCGTCTCTCGGTTCGTCGACGGCGACCGTCCAGTACTCGGTGCCGTCACGGATGCGGATGGGTTCCTGGGGCATCAGGCCCCGCGAGACGAGCGCGTCGTGGATGCTGTCCTCGGGATCGTACTGGACCAGCAGTCCGCGCGTCGCCTGCTTCACGGGGACGGAGACGCTGCCGAACTCGTGCCGGCTGTGGAGTTCGGTCACGGCGTAGGTGTGTGCGGACGCTCTCGTGACCGCGACGAGGTCGTCGATGGTCTCGGTCTCGTTCGCGTGCGCGACGACGTGCGCCTTGACGTTCCCCTCGACGATGTAGACGGCGTTGACGAGCAGGCGGGCGGCGGACTCGCTGGTCGCCTCCAGCATCCAGCAGTCGGGATGTGACAGTTCGAGCGTGAGGCGATAGCCGTCGGCATCGTCGTGTGTGGCCACTTCGTTCGACATCGTCCGGTGTCTGCCTCGGTGATACGCGAGTCTCTCGTTTCTATCTTCCCCTCTCATGATTGGGGTTGGGTCTTTTCGGTCTCTCCGCCACCGATACCCTATGAACCTGTACGATACGTTCGACGCGGACGTCCCGACCATCGTCCTCGCGGAGGGCGAGTTCGACACCGCCGGCGGGAAGACTGCACGCGGCGTCGTGCTCCACAGCGAACTGTTCGACGCCCGTGCAGTGGTGGATTCGACGCTCGCGGGGTCTGCCGTCGGTGAGGTCTTGGACTGCGAGGGGGTCGTCGACGTCCCAGTCGTCGCCACCGTCGAGGACGCCCTCGACCACTGTCCCGAGGCGGAAGCGCTCGTCATCGGTGTCTCCCCGGCGGGCGGCGAACTCCCCGCCGCCTGGGAGGCGGAGATTCGGACGGCGATGAAGGCAGGCTGTGACGTGGTGAGCGGCCTCCACGAGTTCCTCGGCGAGCAGCCCGAGTGGAGCGAGTTCGCCGACACCTGGGGGGTCGAGATAGTCGACGTCCGGAAGCCGCCGTCCGAGTCCGACCTCCGCGTCGGAGACGGTCGCGCCGCTGACGCGGACGCCGACGTCGTGGTGACGATGGGGACCGATTGCGCGGTCGGCAAGCGGACGACGACGTTCGAACTCTATCGGGCGGCACGCGACGCCGGTATCGACGCGGGATGGGTCGCGACGGGTCAGACGGGACTCATGGTCGGCGCACAGCGTGGCCTCGTCGTCGACCGCGTTCCCGCGGACTTCACCGCTGGGGCGGTCGAGGACCTCGTGACGGCGGTCGCGGAAGACCACGACCTCGTCTTCGTCGAGGGACAGGCCTCCCTCACGCACCGTGCGTACGCGGGCGTCACCCTGGCCGTACTCCACGGTTCGGATGCGGACGCGGTCGTCATGGTGGACGACCCCGACCGCGAGGAGCGGACGCACTTCGACCGGCTCACCGTCGCCGGCGTCGAGGCCGAGCGGCGGGCAATCGAGGCCGTCTCCGACAGCCAGGTCGTCGCCCTCTCGACGTGGGGCGATCCGGCGGTCGAAGGCGACCGCCACGGTCTCCCCGCCGCGAACGTCTACCACTCTGAGGGAGCCAGCGACCTCCTCGACAGCGTGCTGGAGGCGCTATGACGACCGTCGACGACGTCCGTGTTCGACCACTCGACCTGCCGCTCGCGGCTCCGTTCGAGATTTCGCTCGGCGTCCGCGAGCGCGCGCGAAACGTACTCGTGGAGGTCGAGACCGCGTCCGGCACCGTCGGCTACGGAGAGGGGTCGCCGTTGCCGCCGGTGACCGGCGAGACCCAAGAGACGGTCATCGCCACGGTACGCTCGCTGTCGTCGCTCCTCGAGGCTGCTGATCTCCGGAACTATCGGTCGCTCGTCGCGGACGTCCGTACCGCCCAGCCCGGCATGACCGCGGCGCACTTCGCGCTGGAGACCGCGCTGCTCGACGCGTACTGTCGCGAGCGAGGCCTCGCGCTGTCGGAGCTGTTCGGCGGCCCACCGGAGTCGATCGAGACCGATCTCACCGTCCCCATCGTCTCCCCGGAGGTGGCCAGCGAACGCGCCGCAGCCGCCGCCGAGGAAGGGTTCGACCAACTGAAGGTCAAGACCGGCACCTCGGTCGCGGCGGACGTCGAGCGCGTCGTTGCTGTGGCCGACGCCGTCCCCGATGCCGAGATAACGGTCGACGCGAATCAGGGCTGGACGCCGAAGGAGACGGCGCAGTTCACCGAGGCCGCCCTCGACCGCGGGGTCGACCTTACGATGGTGGAACAGCCCGTCTCGGCGGACGACCTGTCCGGCCTCGCGCGAGCGCGCGAGCGGTGTCCGGTACCGGTCGCCGCCGACGAATCGGTGTTCACGGCGACCGACGCGCTGGCAGTCGTCCGCGCCGAGGCCGCCGACGTCATCAACGTCAAACTCGGCAAATCGGGGCTGCTCGGGGCCAGCGCAATCGCAGACGTCGCGACGGCAGCGAACGTCGATCTGATGGTCGGGTGTATGACCGAGAGTGCCGTGGGAATCCACGCGAGCGCGCACGTCGTCGCCGGATTCGGAGCGTTCGAGCACGTCGACCTCGACGGCAATCGTCTGCTGGCCGAGGACGTGGTCCAGACGCCGCCCGGTCCGACCATCGACATCGAGGGGCCGGGACACGGCGTCGTCCCATCGGTCGAGTGAGCCGCTTCTGTGGCACGTGTACCGGTCCGAAACCCACACGAATTTACTTGAACAAAACTTTTAAATAATGTCTAATGATAGAATTGGCCGTTGGATACCAGCGGAGACTCGGGTAAATCTGTCAGGCTGGCGACGGTGGTGCCGGTAGCCACGCCTGCGGACGACGGAGTCACACGCAAGCAACTGCCACGGAAACACAGAGATACAACATGACAACGGTGGCTGACGACAACAGCGGAGAGGTAGCGGAAGAACTGGTCGAGGCGGCACAGGCGCGTGCCGACTCGAAGATATCCTTCTACGGTGGGAAGTGGGCGAGCACCATCCCCATCGGGACGTTCATCCTCTGGGCCATCGTCCAGAGTGGCATCCTGCGAATCGGCGACACGACGGGGCTCATCGCCGGGATGTTGGTCTCGCTCATCTTCGGGATGTTCTTCGTGAAGGGCGACTGGAAGACCTACGCGAACACGATCTTCGAGGGTATGACACAGCGCGTCGCGGCGACGGCCATCGTCGCATGGCTGTGGGCTGGCATGTTCGCGAACACGCTCCAGGCGGGCGGCTTCGTCGGCGGGCTCGTCTGGGCGGCCGACGCGCTGAGCGTCGGCCCGACGCTCTTCCCGGTCGTGACGTTCCTGCTCGCCGGCCTGCTGGCGACGGGCATCGGGACCGGTTACGGGACGACCGTCGCGTTCACGGCGCTTTTCTTCCCGGCCGGCGTCCTCATCGGGACGAACCCCGTCCTGTTGTTCGGCGCGATCCTCTCCGGTGCCGTCTTCGGCGACAACCTCGCGCCGGTCAGCGACACGACAATCGTGAGCGCGGTCACGCAGGACTCGGACATCGGCGGCGTCGTCGCCTCTCGGTTCAAGTACGCGGGCGTCGCCGCCGTCCTCGCGATCGTCGCGTACGTCATCGCCGGGAGTTCCATGACCGGCATCGACATCGGCCAGGAGGCCCAGCAGCTGTTCATCTCCAGTAGCGAGCCGCTCGGGCTCGTCCACATCGTCTCGATTCTGGTGGTCATCGGCACGGCCGTCAGCGGTCGGCACATCATCGAGGCGATTTCCTGGGGACTGCTGACCTCCATCGTGTTCAACGTCACGCTGGGTTTGGCCCCCGTCAGTGACGTCCTCGTCTTCAACGTCCCGCGGACGGCATCTGTCGCCGACAGCGTGGCGTTCCTGCCGTTCGTGAATCTGGTCGACGCCGGGAACGCGAGCGTCGGCGGCTCCATCTACACGGGTGCACAGGGCTTCTTCCCGCTCATCGTCCTCGTGCTGCTCATCGTCGCCGGTTCGCAGATCATGATCCGCGGGGGTGGCTTCGAGGCCATCCAGAACCTCCTGCTGAGCAAGGTGGCGACGAGCGTCCGCCGCGCGGAGACGACGATGGTCCTCGGGACCGCGTTCGTCAACTCCATGATCACGATCAACACGGCCGCCGAGATCGCCATCGCGCCGTACATCGCCCGCATCGGCCAGCAGTTCAACATCAACGGCTACCGCCGAGCGAACATCCTCGACGCGAACACGTCCGCCCTGGGGTACATCTTCCCCTGGGCCGGCGGCGTGCTCGTCGGCTACGCCGCGATGCAGGGCCTTCCGGGACAGTACGAATGGTTCACCCAGTCGATGGTCGTCAACCCGATCACCGTCTGGCCGTTCGTCTTCCACGGCTGGTTCCTGTTCGGCGTGTTCATCCTCTCGGCGCTGACCGGGTTTGGCCTGGAGTACACCTCCGACCGCGAGTCCGAGGAGGTGACCCGCGTATGAGCGTCCTGCAGAAGTACCTGAAAGGCTTCGGACTCCGTTCGAGCACGCCGTCGTTCGACAGCGGACAGGAAGTGTCGGTCTTCCTGACCGGCTACGGCGGCAGCGACGGCGCCGGACTGGCGCGCGTCGGCGACACGACGCTCCGTATCCCCGATGCACCGGTTGGAAAGGAGGGCGCTCGGGTCCGCATCCGAGTCGAGTCGTTCGACGACTCCAAGCACGTCGGTGAGGCGACCTACCTCGAAACCGTCTCCGAGGGAAGCGCGTTCTAGACGCGGGTATCGGACCGACGCGGGGTCCGATACGCCGCTGCTGTTCGCGGTCCGACGACGCGAGCCGCTCGACGAATTCATAACAGGGATAGTATATAACTAGTGTAGGAAAAACATAGTGTTTTAGAGTGGGTTAGATTGTCAGTTGTCAATATAAACAATAATGCGAAAATTCTTCACCGATTATTTGCAGGTATATTATATTACAGAATAAGATTGGATAAATAATATAAATATTGGGGATTGGAGACCACCATCTATATAGGATTTCTGGTTATTATACCATAGGAAATTCATCACGTATTGCATCTTGGGCCCGGAAAACTCGTTTCACCGAGCGGTCGACGAGCGTCCGAACACCTTCGGCAGAACGGCTACTGCGACCGTGCCCAGAGATGGCGTATGGCAACCGACGAATCGGCTGCGGGGAACGTGCTCGACGTCAGAGAGGTCGACGGCGAACCGTTCGAAGCGATCATGACAGCCCTCGACGACGTGGACGACGAGTCGCTCACGCTGGTCAACGGCTTCGAGCCGACGCCGTTGTTCGGGGTCCTCGAACGCGAGGGGTTCGAGTACGCGGCGTCCCAGCGCGACGATGGCTCCTGGTCGGTCGAGATCTGGCGCGACTGAGAACCCACGGCCGATCCGCTGCTCGATAAGCGAACCTTACCGAACGGTAACATCTAGGAGAACTGCTTTGGTGGGCGCTCCACTATACCGCCCATCAGCATGTATCACTGTCGTCAGCCCGGGTGCGGTTGGCAGGCAATCGCACCGAGCGAATCGGCCGCGAGAGAGCAGTATCTGGCCCATCTCCTCGACGAGCACACGACCGACGTCGACGCCGACGTCCCCGAGGGGATGGTCCAGGTCAAACTCGACGCCGAGGCCGACTGGGTCACGGTAACGGTTGCCGAGGCGAAGCGCCTGCACGAACGGAATCACGACTGACGTCGTCGAGAAAGATCGTCTTACTCGGAGTAAGATGCAGACAGCGACGTGGCAGTTCGGCTCTGGCCCGAAAAGCACCGTATTACTACGACGAACCACGGCGTAGGTACGGGCGAGGATCACAGCATGCCAGCAAAAGAATTCTCGTGTCAGTCGGCAGGTGTCGATTGTGACTTCATGGTCCGGTCGGAGAACGACGACGAACTCATGGAGGTCGTCAAAGAGCACGTGAAAGAAGCCCACGACATGGACTTGTCGGACTCGGACGTCCGCGACGCAGCCAAGACAGTATAGCGGAACTGAGTAGTCGCGTCAATTTTTTCAACGCCGTGTGCTCACAGTCGAGAGAGCGGGTGGTGGCGGGACTCGGGAAGAACGACCGCGAAAAGGTGCTCAGTCCGCGCCGAGCGGGGTTTTCGACGCCGCTGCAGCCGTTACCGTCCCGGTGTCACGGTGGCTCTCCTTCCAGACGATCTCCGTGGCGTGACACGAGGTGCAGGCGTACTCGACGAGTTTGGTCGTTTCGTCGTTGAACGCGAGCGACGTACCGCAGCGGTCGCATGTGGGCATTACATACTACCGTACGAATCCATCATTATTAATCATTGCGATGGGTGTGGTGACACACCGCACGGATTCGGTCCGCCGGACTCTCACTCCCGCATGTACTCCTTCTTGAACCCACGGAACTCTGTGCGGTGAGCTTCCTCGTCAGCCAGGAGCGTGACGGCGAGGTCCTCCGTCACGGGATCGTCGGCGGCCTCGGCTGCGTCGATGAGCGAGCGATAGGTCTCGATAGCGTCCTCCTCTGCCGCGAGGACGCCATCGATGACGGAGAGCACGTTCGTACTCTCCTCGGGTGGTTGGAGATCGTGCTGACGTGCCTCGAACTCTGCCGACCCCGGTGGACTCTCGTCGAGCTGTTTGAGTCGCTGGCCGATCTGGTCGGCGTGGGTCAGTTCCTCCTGTATGTCCTGTCTGAGCGAGTCCTTGATCTCCTCGGCGCGGACGCCGTCGAGCACGATGGCGTTCGTCTGGTAGTTCAGCACGGTCTCCATCTCGTCGAGGTACGCTCGCCTGAGCAGCTCGGTGACTGTTTCGTCTGTCATGCGGGTTAGACCTCTCATCGAAGCTAAAAATAGTTGGTCCCCAACTGCTTCGGGAGACTCGAATCTGCGGTGTTACCTGACCGCTTCGGTCTCGGCGCTGGAGAGATAGCCCGCGAGGTCGATGGTGGAGATCATACCGATGACGCCCTCCGTATCGTCGACGACGGGCATGTGGTGGAACCCGTGTTCGATCATCGTGTCAGCGACCTCCGCGATATCGGTCTGAGCCGTCGTCGTGACCACGTCCGTGGTCATGTATCGAGACACCGTCGTCTCTGCCTTTGGGTGGCTCTTCGAGACGATGCGCACGAAGTCGGTCGTCGTCAGGATCCCCTCGAGGTGGTTCTCGTCGTCGACCACGACGAGCGAACTCACGTCGTTGTCCAGCATGCGCTGGGCCGCTTCCTCGACGAGCGTGTCGGGGCGCACTTTCTGCACGTCGCTGGACATGACGCGGGCGACGAAAATATCGTCCATGGGGAATGCTCGCAAGGGCCAAATGATAAACCTTTCCCCTACCGGGGATTCGAGCCCAGAACATCGGTGGTTTTCGCCTCGCCCCGTCGCTGGTGCGCGCCGAAGTTCCGAGACGCGGGCCAACGTCGGACCGAAGGCGGTCCGTGGTCAGGGTCGAAGCTGATTCGTCCATCTCTCCGAGAGTATACCGCCAGAGAACTGCTCTACCCGCTGATTACACTTGTGTGAAGTCTGTTTGTGTCACTCCCCAATAGTGGGTTCAGTCAACTGTAATTGGTCTCGCTTCCTACACACAACTGTAATCGGAGTGAATCTGTTTCTATGAATTTCCACTGAATAAAATACTCAATTAGATTTTCCGCAGGTATGAGGGCGTTAGAATCTGTCGGACGCGATGCCGAACTCGCTGAACGGTAGATGATTATAAATACTGGATGATGGTTACGCCGACCATGCCAGAAATCGTGGCATCCGAACGCTTGCAAAGACAGACAGTAACATGGGTATCGTCGGGAGGTGCGGTCTGAGCCATGGCGACGCCGACGCAGATCGGACTCGCGGTGTTGCCGCTCGCGACCATCGCGTTCTTGATGATCGGACGGTATTGGTCGGCCACGCGTGCGATGCCGGTCGCGTGGGTGGTCGCGGCCGCCGTCGGGTACCTCGGCTGGGGGATGTCGCCGACGTGGATCGTCGCGGCGTCGATCAACGGGGCCATCACGGCGTCGAACATCCTGTACATCGTCTTCGGGGCGATTCTTGTCCTGTACACGCTCAAACAGACCGGAGCGTTCGACGTCATCAACGCGGGGTTCACGTCCATCAGCGACGACCGGCGCGTGCAGGTCGTCCTGCTCGTGTTCCTGATGGGGTCGTTCATCGAGGCCGCGGCCGGGTTCGGGACGCCGGCTGCCGTCGTCGGGCCGCTGCTGGTCGGGCTCGGATTCCCGCCGCTCGCGGCCGTCGTGGTGGCGCTGACGGGCAACCTGATGTCCATCACGTTCGGTGCCGTCGGAACGCCGCTCATCATCGGGCTGCAGGACATCTTCAGCTCCTCGGAGTCGATCTCCTCGGCCGTCGCCCAGCAGGGCATGACGATTCCCGAGTGGGTCGCGCAGATCGGCGTCTGGGCGGCAACCTACCACGTCATCGTGGGAATGTTGCTGCCGTTCATCGGCGTCGCCATGATGACCCGCTTCTTCGGCGAGGAGCGCTCCATCAAGCCCGCGCTCGAGGTACTGCCGCTGACGCTGTTCGCGTGGGCGTCGTTCGCCGTGCCGTACTACCTGACCGCGACCTTCCTCGGTCCGACCTTCCCCGGCCTCTTCGGCGCGCTCGGCGGGATGGTCATGACCGTCGGCGCACTCAAGGCGGGCTACTTCCACCCCGACGAAGAGTGGGACTTCGGCCCGGAATCGGAGTGGCCCGAACATTGGGTCGGCGACATCGCGCCCGGTGAGTCGACGTCTGGCGGGAACGCGACGGTCGCAGCCGACGGCGGCCACGTGACCGGTCACGGCCACTCGATGTCGCTCGTTCGCGCGTGGATTCCGTACGCTGTGCTGGCGGGGCTGCTCGTCGTCACGCGGGTCGTCGGTCCGGTGAAGGACTTCGTGACCTCTCACCTCGTTCTGGAGTGGACCAACATCCTCGGCACCTCCATGGGCAACAGCTTCGCGTTCCTGTACCTGCCCGGCGCGGTGTTCCTCGCCGTCCACCTGCTGACGATTCCGCTGCACGACATGGGCTCCCGAGAGATCAAGGCGGCGTGGTCGGAGACCATCGAGAAGCTCCTGCCCGCCGTGATGGCGCTGCTGTTCGCGGTCGCGACCGTGCAGATCATGATCCAGTCCGGCCAGACGCAGGGTATCGACAGCATGCTCGTCGTCCTCTCGGAGGCGACCGCCGACACCGCGGGCGGCATCTATCCGTTCTTCGCGGCCTTCGTCGGCGCGTTCGGTGCGTTCCTCGCCGGCTCGAACACGGTCAGCGACATCCTCTTCGGGACGTTCCAGTACAACGTTGCGACTGACCTCGACGTCTCGCGGACCGTCCTCGTCGGCGCGCAGGCCGTCGGCGGTGCCATCGGGAACCTCATCGCGGTCCACAACGTCGTCGCCGCGCTGGCGGTCGTCGGACTCGTCGGCGAGGAGGGTCGGGTGATCCGCCTCGAACTCATCCCGCTGGCGTACTACGGAGTGATGACGGGGCTCCTCGCACTCCTGTTCGCTTATGTGATTGCGCCCGGGACGTTCTAAGGACGATGTCGAGACACGACTTTCGGGATGGGATCGGCCCGCCGCCTGCGGCAGAGCGGCGCGCCGACTACGATCACGTGGGGAACGGGGAATCGGCGTCCGAACTGGCGGCGTGGCTGCGCGATAGCGTCGACGGTGAGGTCCGTTTCGACGCCTACTCGCGGCAGTTGTACGCGACGGACGCCAGCATCTACGAGGTGACACCAGTGGGGGTGGTCTTCCCGCGATCGACCGCGGACGTGGCCACCGTCGTGTCCCACTGCGCGGAGCAGGACGTTCCCGTCCTCCCGCGCGGGGGTGGGACCAGCCTCGCCGGCCAGACCGTCAACGAGGCCGTCGTGCTCGACTTCACGCGGTACATGGACGCCGTCGTCGACGTGGCTCCGGGGGAGCGACGGGCGACGGCACAGGTGGGGACGACTCTCGGCGACCTCAACGACGACCTCGCCGAACACGCCCTGAAGTTCGCGCCGGACCCAGCGTGGGGGGACAAATCGGCCCTCGGTGGTGCCATCGGGAACAACTCGACGGGGGCACACTCCCTGCAGTACGGGAAGACGGACCACTACGTCGAGGAGTGCGAGGTCGTCCTCGCGGACGGCACCGTGACCACGTTCGGGGAGGTCCACGTGGACGACCTCCGGGAGTTCGCCGACCGAGACGGCGTCGAAGGGCGCATCTACGCGGCCATCGCGGACCTGCTCGACGAGCATCGCGACGAGATCGCCGCGGCCTACCCCGACCTCAAACGGAACGTGTCGGGGTACAACCTCGACCGACTCGTCGCCGAGGCTGAAGGGGAGTACGGCGACGAGGGAACGGTCAACCTCGCCAGCATCCTCGCGGGCAGCGAGGGGACGCTCGCCATCGTGACGGAAGCCACCGTCTCGCTGGAGTCCGTTCCCGAGACGAAATCGATGGCGCTGCTGTGCTACGACGACCTCGTGGAAGCGATGGCCGACGTGGCTCCGATCCTCGAACACGACCCGGCAGCGGTCGAGGTGCTGGACGACACGATGCTCGACCTCGCGCGCGAGACCGCGGAGTTCGCGGACGTCGCCTCGATGTTGCCCGACGGGACTCGGGCGACGCTCATCGTGGAGTTCTACGCCGACAACGACGACGACGGGCGCGCGGCCGTCGACCGCCTGATCGCGGACCGCCTCGACGGCGAGGCCGACGTGACCGAGGCGGCCATCACGGCCTTCGACGTCCTCGAGGCTCACGAACCCGACGAGCGGGCGACGTTCTGGAAGCTCCGGAAGTCCGGACTGCCCATCCTGCTCTCGCGAACGAGCGACGCGAAGCACATCGCGTTCCTCGAAGACACGGCGGTCCCGCCAAAGAACCTCCCTGGGTTCGTCTCGGACTTCCAGACCGTCCTCGACGACCACGACACGTTCGCGTCGTTCTACGCCCACGCTGGCCCGGGCGTGTTGCACATCCGCCCGCTGGTGAACACGAAGACGGTCGCGGGCGTCGACCAGATGGTGTCCATCGCCGACGCCGTGACCGACCTCGTCGTCGAGTACGGCGGCAGCGTCTCGGGGGAGCACGGGGACGGACGGGCACGGACGTGCTGGAACGAGAAGCTCTACGGGACGGACGTGTGGGAGGTCTTCCGCGACCTCAAGACCGCATTCGACCCGCAGTGGCTGTTGAACCCCGGGCAGGTCGTCGGGGCCGACGACGCAGCCATCGAGGCGGGCGACGCCCCGCCGCGGGCCGCCACCGTCGACATGGCGACGAACCTCCGATTCGACCCCGACTACGAGTTCGAACAGTCTCCCAGTGCGACGCTGGACTGGGACATCGAGAACGGCATGCAGGGGATGGTGGAACTCTGTCACGGCTGCGGCGGCTGTCGCGGGCCACAGGAGACCACGGGCGGCGTGATGTGCCCGACCTACCGCGCGGCCGACGAGGAGATCACGGCCACGCGCGGTCGTGCCAACATGCTCCGGCAGGCCATGAGCGGTGACCTCCCCGACGACCCCACGGACGAGGAATTCGTTTCGGAGGTGATGGACCTCTGTATCGGCTGCAAGGGTTGTGCCCACGACTGTCCCAGCGGCGTCGACATGGCGAAGCTGAAAGCCGAGGTCACCCACGCACACCACCAGGAGCACGGCATCTCGCTCCGGGACCGCGTGTTCGCGAACGTCAGCACGCTGTTCGACCTCGGCAGTCGGGTCGCGCCGCTGACCAACGCGCTGGCGTCGCTTCCCGGCGGTGACGTGCTGCTGGAGAAGACGCTCGGTATCGCTCGCGAGCGGGACCTTCCCACGCTGCACGGGGAGACGTTCGTCGACTGGTTCGCGTCCCGTCGGGCGCGGGTCGACGCCGCGGACGCCGACCGCTCGGTCGTGCTGTTCCCGGACGCGTACACGAACTACGCCCATCCCGAAGTCGGGAAGGCGGCCGTCAGGGTGCTCGAAGCCGCTGGGGTCCACGTCACGGTACCCGACGACCTCACCGACAGCGGCCGACCCGCCTTCTCGAAGGGGATGCTCGACCACGCGCGAGCGACCGCCGAGGAGAACGTCGCGGCGCTGCTCCCCGACGTGGAGGCCGGCCGCGACGTGGTGTTCGTCGAACCCTCCGACGCCGTGATGGTCCAGTCGGACTACCTCGACCTGCTCGGTCACGACGACGACGGGGCGACGACGCTCGCCGCGAACGCCTACGGGTTCTGCGAGTACCTCGACCGCCACGACATCGATCGGCAGGTCGACTGGGAAGCCCCCGACGAATCGCTGACCTACCACGGCCACTGCCACCAGAAGGCGACGAAGAAGGACCACCACGCCGTCGGCGTCCTCAGACGCGCCGGCTACGCGGTCGACCCGCTCGACTCCGGGTGCTGTGGCATGGCAGGTAGCTTCGGCTACGAGGCCGAGCACTACTCGCTCAGCACGGCCATCGCGGACATCCTCTACGACCAGGTGGCCGAGAGCCGCGGCGAGACAGTCGTCGCACCGGGGGCGTCCTGCCGCACCCAACTCGGAGACGGCCCCGTCGACGAGACACCACCACACCCCGCAGAACGACTCGCAGACGCGCTTCCGACGGACCACTGGAGCACGTAACATGTCACCAGCACACGAACGATCGACGATGGACCGCTTCACCGAGCGGCTCGCGGACTTCGACGTATCGTACACGCTGACCGCACCGGACGACGTCGCGGCGGCTATCGAGGACGTGACGACCCAGCCGGCGATCGGCGTCGAGCTCCCCGACGGACTCGGCGACCTGCCGGAGTCCGTCGAGACGGACCCGTCGCCCGCGGAACTCCGGGAGGCCAGCACCGGCGTGACCGAAGCGCGACTCGGCATCGCTGACTACGGGAGCCTCGTCCTTCCGACCACGGCCGACGGCGTCGAGCCAATCAGCCTGTTTCCCGAACACCACGTCGGCGTCGTCTCCTCCGAAGACGTCGTTCCGGGGATGGCCGACGCGCTGGCCGACCTCGGCGAGTGTTTCCGCGACGCGTCCGGGAGCGCCGTCGTCGCGACCGGTCCCAGCGCGACCGCCGACATGGGCGCGCTCGTGAAGGGTGCGCACGGACCGAAGACCGTCCACGCCATCATCGTCGAACCATGACCGGGAACGCACGCACGACCAAGGCCGAGCACATCCGCCACCTGCTGGAGACCGAGGGCGACGCTGTCGCGGCGAACACGCAGGGCTTCAACGACGGTCGCTACGAGTCGGTGGCCGACCTCGAGGACTACGAGGCGCTGAAGGAGGAGGCACGAGCCATCAAGGAGGACGCCATCGAGCGACTGCCGGACCTCGTCGACGAGCTTCGCGAGGCGGTCGAGGAGAACGGGGGGACGCTCTATCTCGCCGACGACGCCGCCGACGCGAACCGCTACGTCCGCGACGTGGTCGCCGACGTCGACGGCGACAGCGTGGTCAAGAGCAAGTCCATGACCACCGAGGAACTGGAACTGAACGACGCCCTCGAAGCAGACGACGTCGAGGTCGTCGAGACCGACCTCGGAGAGTGGGTGTTGCAGGTGGCCGACGAGGCACCGAGCCACATCGTCGCGCCGGCAATCCACAAGTCACGCGAGAGCATCGCGGAGCTGTTCACGGAGGTGTTCGACCCCGACGAGGACCTCGAAACCGCCGCGGACCTGACGATGTTCGCCCGTCGAAAGCTCGCCGAGAAGATCGTCGACGCGGACGTGGGCGTCACCGGGGCGAACTTCGTCACCGCCGACTCGGGGACGATGGCACTCGTGACGAGCGAGGGCAACGCCCGGAAGACCGTCACCGCGACGGACACGCACGTCGCCGTCGCCGGCGTCGAGAAGGTGATCCCGAGCGTCGAGGACCTCGCACCCTTCGTCGAACTCATCGGCCGGTCCGGGACCGGGCAGGACATCACCTCCTACGTCTCGCTGCTGACGCCGCCGGTCGGGTCGCCGACGCTGGACTTCGACGCCGACGAGACCGGACCCGCTGCGGACCGCGAGTTCCACCTCGTCCTCGTCGACAACGGGCGCATGGACATGCGCGAGGACGACGACCTGCGGGAGACGCTGTACTGCATCCGGTGTTCGGCGTGCTCGAACTCCTGTGCGAACTTCCAGCAGGTCGGCGGCCACGCCTTCGGCGGCGAGACCTACTCCGGCGGCATCGCCACCGGCTGGGAGGCCGGTATCGAGGGCCTCGACGTCGCCGCGGAGTTCAACGACCTCTGTACGGGCTGTTCGCGCTGCGTGAACGCCTGCCCGGTCGGCATCGACATCCCGTGGATCAACACCGTCGTCCGCGACCGCGTCAACCGCGGGGAAGACGCCGAGTTCGACTGGCTCGTCGACGGACTCGTGCCCGACGCCGAGCCGGCCGGACTCGACCCCCAGAAGCGGCTGTTCGGCAACTTCTCGACGCTCGCCAAACTGGGGAGCGCGACGGCACCGGTGTCGAACTGGCTGTCCGACCTGTCGGTCTCCCGCGGACTCATGGAGCGGTTCGTCGGCGTCGACCGCCGACGTGACCTGCCCACGTTCCAGCGCGAGACGCTCCGCGAGTGGGCGGCCGACCGGCCGCCGGTCCGGAACCCCGACCGTCAGGTCGTCCTGTTCCCGGACCTCTACACCAACCACGTCCAGGTGGAGCGCGGCAAGGCGGCCGTCCGGGCGCTCGAAGCCCTCGGCGTGGCCGTCCGGCTGCCCGACGTGACTGCGAGCGGTCGCGCCCCGCTCTCACAGGGCATGCTCGCCACCGCGCGCGAACACGCGACCGACGTCGCCGACGCGCTCGTCCCGCACGTCGAGGCCGGCCGCGACGTGGTCGTCGTCGAACCGAGCGACTACGCGCTGTTCCAGCGCGAGTACGAGCGGCTGCTCGACGAGGACCGCTACGAGACGCTCGCGGACGGCAGCTACGAGGTGTTCGAGTACGTCTACGGCCTGCTCGCCAACGGTGCGGACGCGGACGCACTCGCGGACGGATCTGGAGAGCGAGTCGCGTACCACAGCCACTGCCAGCAGCGGACGCTGGGCGTCGAGACCTACACCGAAGCGGTCCTCGACGACCTCGGCTTCGACGTCGTCACCTCCGACGTCGAGTGCTGCGGGATGGCCGGCAGCTTCGGCTACAAACGGGAGTACTACGACGTCAGTATGGCCGTCGGCGAGGACCTCGCCACGCAGTTCTCGACCGACGAGACCGTCGATCGAACGGTCGTCGCAAGCGGGACCTCGTGTCTCGAACAACTGGACGACCTGCTGGCGCGACCGTCGAAACACCCCATCGAACTCGTCGCGCCATAGCGCGGCGTCTGCGTCTCCTTTTCTTCGACCCGTCGATTCAGGAGAACAGCCCTCGGCCCGCGTCGGCTCCGTCGACCGTCCCCCTGCTCGCGAGCTTGGCCGTCGTCACGCGGTACATCACGTACGCCTGCACCGCCCCGTAGGCGAGCCAGAGCCCGAGGCCGGCGAGGCCGCTTCCGACGACGTCGGCGGTGACGGCGAAGGACGCCAGCCCGAGTCGCGACTGAAGGACCGTCCCGACGAGCAGGACGCTGAAGTACCCGAAGAAGGCCGCCGCGAACCACATCGACACCACACGACCCCACCCCGGCATCGTGTGTTCCGGCAGTCGCAGGGCGTTGAGCAGTTGCACGACGACGATGTACGGCCACATCATCAGGCCCGACGACGCCGCCCCGAGGACGAGCAGATTGAACGGGTCGAGGTCGATGGGCAGCGCGAGGATGAGGACGCCCCAGCCACAGAAGACCGTCAACAGTCCCCAGAACAGCTGGGAGAGGCCCCAGCCGGCGTCGCGGCCGTACAGCTCGTAGATGACGTCCGAACTATTCCTGACGAACGACTCGATGATGGCGTACTCCGTCGTGAACAGCGCCAGAAACAGCGTCACGTAGATGAGACGCCCCGCAATCGGGCCGACCGCCGGTGCGATCCCGACGAGCCACATGTCGACGGCGCTCATGGCCGTCCCCGGCGCGTGCGTGACGGCGATCGTCACCATCGCCGTCGTGACGACGACGAGGCCGACGGCGAACGTCAGGAGGTGCTCGAGCTGCGTGACGCTCCACCAGGCGCGCCAGCGCTCCAGATTGGGCGACTCGGGCACGAACGAGAAGCCGTCCTCGTGGACCGTCTCCGGCTCGTCGCCCGCGAAGGGATTCTTGATGCGACCCTGATAGCGGCCCATCCCGTACCCCTTCTCGCGTACCCAGAGGCTCTGAGAGAGGTTCAGGTAGCCGCCGGCACCCGCGTACGCGACCGCACCGAGCAGCACCCCGACCATCGCGACCGGCGGTCGGTCGCCGACCCCGGCGAGGCTGCCGGGAATGCCACCCAGTTCGGTCGCCGAGCCGACGAGCGCGAACAGGACGAGCGCCAACCCCAGCGACAGCAGGATCAGCAACAGCTGGAACTGCTCGACGACGTTGTACATCAGCGGCGTCAGCTGGTAGGTCAGCCAGATGAACACCATCAGGGCGATGCCCAGTACCCGCCAGCCGTCGACGGTGAGCCCGACGAACTGGTAGGTACCCAGCGACAGCCCCGCGGCCCCGACCTTCGCGGCGTTCGCCGCCCAGCCCGGCCAGCCGAGGCTCGCGAACCCGCCGAGCATGAACGCCAGCGGCACGACCGGATGCAGTCGCTCCATCGCCCGGAAGATGGTCTCGCCCGTCGCCAGCGTCCATCGCTGTATCTCCGTGTTCACGACGAACTGGACGAACACGCCGACGAGGAAGATCCAGTACAGCGCCCAGCCGTACTGGGCCACCAGCTGCGGCCAGAACAGCGTCTCGCCGCTCCCCAGCGACGCGCCGAGCATGATGGCGCTCGGGCCGACGACGTACTTCAGTCGCGGGACCTTCGGCAGATCCAGTAGTCTGAACTCGCCGCCCGTTCCCGACTCCGGATGCGCCTCGTCGTCGGCCTCGGCGACGGGCAGATTGTCGTACGCCACCGGCGTGTACCGCGACGTCGGATAGTCGAACTCGTCGGCCGACGCGTACACCATCGAGGCACCGGACTTCTCGTGCCCGCTCTCTTCGCGCTCGGCGTCACGACTCACGTTGGTCCTCCCTCTGTCCCCCGTTCGATAGCCGTTTCGGTCCCCTCGCGTCGCATTCGGTCACCCTCCGACGTAGTGCCACGTGTGCTCTCTGTCCTCGGCGATGTCCACGTTCGGCAGGTCCTTCAGGGCCGGTTTGATGACGTCCCACCACTTGTCCGCCGTCGCGTACCCGGCCGGATACTCCGGGAACACTTCGTCGAGGAACTCCGTCGTCGTGACGTTTGGATTCGAACTCAGGTAGTCGTAGGCCGCGCGCAACGCCTCCCGACGACGTTTCAGCGTCTCACCCGACCCCGGAAGGTCCGCCCGCTCGATCTCGGTCTCCACGGCCGGTTCGCGCGACGGCTCTCGCGTCGGAGCGGGCTCCTCGACGACGGCGTCGAACGGCATCCACCAGACCCGTCCCCGAGCGCCAACCTTCCGCGTCTCCAGGTCGCCCGCCTCGACGAGGTCGTTCAGCTTGTTGTGGGCCGTCCGCCGCGAACACCCCAGTGCGTCCATCACGTCGTTCGCCGTCAGGGGCCGCGCCGGGTCGGTGCGCGTCCTGAAGACCGCGAGAACCGCTTCGAGGGTGAACTTACCCGTCGACTCGGACTCCTCCCCGGACGCTGCGTCTCCCATAGTCCAGCATTACACTCGTGTGTAATGTATCTTGCTGGACTCCGATACGGTTCGGTGGTCGCACTCTCGCCGTCCCCGTTTCACGACGAGCAGTGGAACGCTGACCGTTCGGGGGCCGGACGAGACGCCGCTCCCGAGAAGCTGCCGCCGACGGTACGATCGGCCGCCACCTGTCCGCTCGCTTTTCCTTCTTCTGTCACCGTACAGGCACCCGCTCGTTCTGCATCAGTCTGAGCCTCGTCCACTGTTACTTCCAGACACGAACCATTTATACTGCCGAGTCCGAAGTATAGAACGAGTGTGGTGAGCGAAGGCTATGGAAGAGACACCCGATGCAGAAACCGAGTCGTCCGACCCAGTGGATGCCGACCGAGATTGTCTGTGCCCACTGGGCGGGGTAATGGAGTTGCTCAGTCGCCGCTACGCAATGCAACTCGTTTGCGTGGTCGGCGCGATCGGTCCGGCACGGTACGGCGACATCGAAGAGACGTTTGGGAGCGTGAGTAGTTCGACGCTCTCGACGAGACTCGACGAACTCGTCACGGCCGGAATCCTCTCCCGAGAGCAGTACGCCGAGATTCCACCACGGGTCGAATACGAACTCACGGAGACTGGCGAAGAACTGGGCGAGCATCTGGAACCCCTCCTCGAGTGGGCTGAAGAAATCGATGCGGACGACGTATCAGTAGCTCAGGAGTAGGGACTTGAGGCCGTGAGAACGGGTAGCGTCGCTTGAACGACAGCGCTCGACGGCGGGGGACCGTTTCGAAGATGGGTACCCACCGCACCCACCAGACGCTACTCGGGCGGAGGTCACCGGCCAGCGTGTGTCTGGGTAGCTACGGGCGGCCAGCAACCGACCCTGCTCGATGACCGATTTCGGCGACGCCGGCAACGAGTCGGAACCACCCTGGATTGCCGGACCGACGAAGGTCGTTCGTGGGCCGCCTGGTGAGTTACCGTTGCGTCACCGTCCCCAGACCGACGAGTCCGAGTACGGCTCGAGAACGGGGAGCGCAACGGGCGGGAGAGTCACTCGGCCACCTCCGACGGATTCGTCGCCGTCAGGGCAGCGGCGATGGGCACGCCGGATTCGAGCGGGATACCGACGGTCCTCGCTGCCACGTCCTCCGCCCAGCTTGCGTACTCCTCGCGAGTGTCGAACGCCTTCACGTACGGACAGACGGCACCGTAGACGTCCTCGGCGGCCGGCGTATCATCACCACGAACGTCGGTCTCAGTGGCCACACCGAACGACATGACCGCATCTGACGGCGTGACGTCGATGGCTCCCTCTGGTGAGGCCTGTATCGCGATGGATTCTTTCGTGGGGGTTTCGGTCCGGATCTCCACGGATTCGTCCACGAGATAGGCCAGTGCTATCCCGTCGTAGAAGCATCGAAAGTAGTAGGTCTCGTCGTCCGTCTGCGCGTAGTGCAGGGTCTCTTCCTCGACGTGGCAGAGGTCGTCGATAGCGATCCCGTCTCCCTCGACCACACGACGGAAGGCGGCGACCATATCGTCGAACGTTCCGATCGGTTCGCCGAAGAACCGGCTCATATTTTCTGCCACGGCGTCCGAGAGGTTTGCTGTCTTCACCGGCCGCTCGGTAATCCAGCTGTTTGCATTCGGGGTCTGTTCAGTCGCGGTATCGACCGTTAGATCGCCGCAATTGCAGTCCTGATGTGACATGCGACTATACATCTACTCTCGAAGTAATTATACTGTCAAGTCCGAAGTATCGAACCCGCTTCGGAGAATCGAAGTTAGTGATCCGACTCGAATCGCACGGAGTTCCGTCGCGGATCGGGCGTGAGCCGGGAACCATAGGCTAAGTGTACGTCGTCATCTGCCGAGAAAGAGAGTGATCGAGCAGCGTTCGATCGACGCCGTGTGCGAACGGAGTCGCGCCTGCCGAGAACCACGTACATGTACGAGCGTTCTGTTGATGCCGGACGAACGAAGAGACGATGACCCACACCAGCGAGTCGGAGGTCCTGATCGTTGGTGGCGGCCTCGCCGGGCTGACGGTCGCCAACTATCTCGCGCGTCAGGGCCGGGAGCCGCTGATCGTCGAACAGGCCACAGACTGGCGAGAAAGCGGCTACGGCATCGGTCTCTGGGAAGCGGGCCTGGCCGTGCTCGATGACCTCGGTCGGCTCGAAACTGTCCGCGAGCACGCTGCCGCTCCCGACGGATTCGAGATCCGCTCGAGTCTGGGTGGCCTGCTCACGCGAACCAGGATTGCACCCGAACAGACGCTTCTCCTGGCCATCTACAGAGGCGATCTCCACGCGGCGCTTCGGGACGAGGTCCCCGACGACTGGATCCGGATGGGGACGTCCCCTGAACGAATCGACGAACGATCTGACGAGGTGGTCGTTACGTTCGACGACGGGACGAAGGAGACGTTCGGTCTCGTTGTCGGAGCGGACGGCGTCCACTCCACGGTCCGCGAGCAGTGTTTCACTCGGTGGACGGTCAGCGAACACGACACCTACATCTGGTCTCTCTGGGCCTCGCAGGACGTCGACGTCGGCAGTGACATGGTGAGCGTGTGGGGGCCAGGGAGCGAAGGATTCGTTGCCCGCGTCGGCGACCGAATCGGGTTCAACCTCGCCGCCCAGCTCGACGCGCCGCCGGAACCACCGGCCCGTGAGAGGCTCCGCGAGCAGGCAGAAACGATCGGCTGGAAGGTACCCGAACTCCTCGCCGGAACCGAAGACGAACCGTTCTTCGACCGCGTCCGGGACGTCACCTGTGAAACCTGGCATACCGACAGAGTCGTGTTGCTCGGCGATGCTGCACACGCAGTCCATCCTATCTCCGGGATGGGGGCCTCACTCGCGTTACAGGATGCTCGCGTTCTCGCACAGGAACTCGCCACGGGGAGTCCCGAGCGTCCATCCGAGGCGCTCGCGCAGTTCGAGCAGCGGCGTCGCGACGCCGCAACGCGCGTCCGACGCGAAGCACGCTTCGAGAGTGCCGTGATGTTTCTGGAATCGGAGCACTTCCGACGACTCCGCGACGCGGCAGTCGAGCACACGCCCCTGTTCGGCTGGTTCCTCGAGCGCCGGGCGAGCGGTCAGTAGTCCAGCGACCGCAATCGCTCGAGCGCTGATTCGAGCTCCGCCGGGCGTCGAGAGCCGAGAAACGACTGTTCGTCCGGTTCGTGGCCGGGTTTCAATACCACAGCCGTGCTCAGCTTCACCATGGAGACCGAACGGGCACCCGAGGACGTCTTTGGGCTCTTGTCCGACGAAATTCGGCTCGACATTCTTCGGACGGTCGCACTCGCTCAACAGGAGGCGCAGAAAACGGGGATCGCTACGTTGTCGTTTTCGGAAATTTACGACCGGGTCGACGTGGACAACACCTCGAAGCTGTCGTATCATCTGGGAGAACTCACGGGAACGTTCCTCAGGAAGCAGGAGGGCGACTATGCATTCACCCACGCTGGCGAACAACTGGTTCGCTTTCTCCTCGCCGAGAATTACCGCTCCCCCGAGAGTTTCGGAACTATCGAGACGAGAGGGTACTGTCTCTACTGCGGTGAATCAGCCCTCGAGGCGACGTTACACGAGCAGTACTTCTTCGTTCGGTGTACGGACTGCAATCGGCCCGCGTTCTCGTACAGGGTCAGGCCTGCACAGGCACGGGCTCGAACCGACTCCGAGCTGATCGAATCCGTCATCTGGGAGCAGGCCGGTGACTTCGTCAAAATGCGACAAGACGTGTGTCCAGACTGTGCAGGGGATCTCGATACCGGGGTCATCGACGCCGAGCACGTCGCCGTTCCGGATTCAGTGCCCGTGTCCTTCGCTACCCGTAGCGAATGTCAGCAGTGTCTCCGATTCATGAGCGTCCCGCTGACCCACGCCGCCGCCTACCACCCGGAATCGGTCGCGTTCCACTGGGAGCACGGGGTGGATATCATGGGAACCGGTATGTGGGAGCTTCATCAGTATCTCCTCGACGGAACGTGGACCGCCGAGCGGACAGCCAAGGATCCGGTCGAGTACCGAGTCGAATTACGGCGAGACGAGACCTCACTTCGACTGTATCTCGACGATGCTGCCGGGGTCAAACGAACTGAGCGCGTGCAACGCAGAACCCAGCGTGAGCGTCGCTCATAGCAGATATTTTTCAAAAAAGCGATTGAGTGATTTGGATACACGTCAGGGTGAATAGCTGAACAACCTCCTCGTGCTTTCATACTGCCCCCGAGTCGCTCAAACGCGATTTTGAAACCGGCCTGGTAATATATAAAATATTCGACAATAGTTATCTGGGGTAGTGCGACCTTCCAAATGCGGACCTTGGTGTTCGAACGAATGACGCGAACCGAAATGACGGACGACGGTCGACGTGACGAACAGTTCGCTGAATACGCGGCCCGACTCGCCGACGCACACGGCGTGTCCGGGTACACGAAAACTCCCGACGGAACGGTCGTCTACGCGGCCTACAGCGACGGCGACTACGATCTGCACACGCCCGACGGGCAGCTTACTCGATTGGACGGTGACATCACGTCTCCGAAGTGGCTTCAGGGCCGCGAATCGCTACTCGCCTCCCGTGACGAAAACGGTGCCGAACAGTTCGACCTCCTGGAGGTCGACCCGGAGACCGGTACCACTACGGCTATTCTCGACGACCGGTTTCTCAATTTCAAAGCCCGCCAGCATCCGACGGATCCGGACCGGATCGCGTTCGTCTCGAACCGAGACCGGTCGTTGGATCTGTACACTCTCCACCTCGACGATGGGGAGATCACCAGGCAGTCCGAGGTTCCGGACCCGGTCATGGGCTACGCTTGGTCGCCGGACGGTCAGCGGCTCGTCTACCAGGCCGGGACCTTCGAAGATTCCACACTCCGTCTCGTCGACCTTGCCCTCGAGAGAGACGACGCGTTCGTCGACGAACCCGACTCCGAGCAGTCGCTCGCCTTTACCGACGACGGATACGGTGCCTGGTCGGAGGCGGGAATCGTCTTCACGATCAACCACGAAACTGGCTATCGAGAACTCGCCGTCGCGGACGGGGACGGCGACTACGAACTTCGCTACGTGAATCATCGCGACAAGTACGACCCGCAATGGACGGACGAGGGCGACGTCGTGTTCCTCGAGGCCCGAGGCGGTGACCGGCACCTCCGTGTCCTCAGCGACGGGGAGGTCACGACCGTCGAGAACACCGGTATGAACATGGACGTGAAAGCCATCGACGGTGACGTCTTCTACAAACACTGGAGTCCGGCCACGGCAGGGGACCTCCGTCGGAACGGAACCACGGTCGTCGATGACGGGTGGGTCGAGGCACAGACGGTCGCACCCCAGGAGGTCACGTACGAATCCTTCGATGGCAGAGCGATCGCAGCACGGCTCTACAGGCCAGACGGTGAGCCGCTCGGCGGCATCGTCAAGGCGCACGGTGGCCCAGAGGCACAGCACTACAACCGCCTCGACATCGTCACCCAGACGCTCGTCCACGCCGGGTTCGAAGTCCTGGCACCGGACTTCCGTGGGAGTCTCGGCTACGGCCGGGAGTTCCGGAAGGCGAGCGACGGTGATCTCGGTGGCGACGACCTCACAGACGTGGTCGCAGGCGCTGCGTACCTCCGCGACCGCGGACGCACGAAGGTCGGAGTCCTGGGCGGTTCCTACGGCGGATACATGGCACTGATGGGCGTGGGCGCGACCGACGCCTTCGACATGGGCGCGAGCGTCTGTGGCGTCGTCAACTGGGAGACGACCGTCGAAGACGCCCGGCAGTATCTCGGTGACGTGTTGATGCGGAAGCTCGGCGGCACGCCCGAGGACGAGCCCGACCTCTACGAAGAACGGTCCCCGATCACCTACACCGACGACATCGACGTTCCCCTGCTCGTCGTCCAGGGGGCGAACGATCCGCGGGTCCCCCAGAGCGAGGCCGAGCAGCTCGTGGCCTCGCTCACTGAACGGAACATCGATCACGAGTACCTCCTGTTCGAGGACGAAGGACACGGCGTGGAGCGAACGCGGAACCGCATCGAGTACATCACCCGAACTGTCGAGTTCTTCAGCTCACACGTCTGATATTCGACCGATTCCACAGGAGCGCCCTCGCAACGGACGGTGTCAGTGACCAGGACGGGTAACGGAAGCGAGCAGTGGTTCGACCCTCTGGCCGACGTCCCAGGCACCTTCCGCGCGAACTCGGTCGTCGAGCCAGTCGTTTCACGTCGGAACTCGAGGCAGGTGCAACAGGTAGACGGCGAGACCACCACAGGATTGTCGCCGTTATACGTGGCAGTGCTTCAACGATGTTCCGTCCGGGGACGACCAGGCTACAGTGGAGACAGCTGTGATACCGGCACGTGGCCTCGTATGCGAACCGCTTGCACGGGGTTTTCCTCCACGTGAAGTCATCTCGGAGCTGTTGCCAGTGTCTGAATTCCAACTGAGTTGGATGCCCGCACTTCCAGCGTGACCTACGCCGATGCGTGCGGGTGGTCGCCCGAGTACCAGCACACTCTCGGAGGACCGTCCATGCGCCTTTGAACCCCGATTCAAGAGATCGGGCTTCCAGAACACTTATCTGAAGAACTGTTCATTCACACAATCATGGGTCAGCAATCAGAGCGGCTCGAGCGCCTCATCGCCGATCAAGAAGGCGAATGCTGTACCGCCGATATCGACGCCCGCATCGAAACGCTCGAACGCCACGTTACGGACCTCCCTCCAGATTACGCACGGGATCAAGCGGCGCTCAAGGCGCTCAGTAACGACACTCGGCACACGATCGTTCGACTGCTCGCCGCCGCCGGGCGGGAACTCTGCGTCTGTGAAATCACGCCCGTCGTCGATGTCAGTGACAGCGCGGTGAGTCACGCGCTCTCCGATCTGTACGACGCTGGCCTCGTCACGCGACGCAAGGACGGCACCTGGCGCTACTACGAAGCGACCGGCCGAGCGACTGCACTCCTCGAAGCACTCGACCAGACTCGGGAGGGGTCTCGGTGAGTCAAGATCCGCTTCGCGCGGCGTTCGTGTGCGTCCAGAACGCGGGCCGCAGTCAGATGGCCACGGCGTTCGCCGAGCAGGAACGACGGGAACGAGAATTGGAAGACGAGGTCGAACTTCTCACTGGCGGAACCCAGCCTGCCGAACACGTCCACGAGATCGTCGTCGAAGTGATGAACGAAGCAGGGTTCGACCTCACAGAGCAGACTCCGAGAGCCATCACTCCCGACGAACTGGACCGAACGGACATCGTCGTTACGATGGGATGTTCGGCGTCTGACGTCTGTCCAGCAACGTGGTCGGGCGAGAATCGGGACTGGGCGTTGGACGACCCAGACGGAAAGACCCTCGACGAGGCGCGAGAAATCCGAGACGAGGTCAGACGGCGAGTTCGGGACTTCTTCGACGAGATCGAACGGGAGGTGACCCGGCGTGTCTGATTCCGAGCCGACCGAGACCGACGGTTCGCTCGACGCAGCGACCCAACGGCGCGTCGTCCGTGAACGGGACGCCCGAATTGCGACGGAGACGGACCGAGCGGGAAGCGACTGCGGTTCGTCGAACGACTGCTCCAGCGACGCGGATACCAAAACGGAAGGTACTGCCGAGGTGCCAGCGGGAATCCGTGCCGACCCGGATTCCGTTGCGTCCTGTGTCGCCGGCGGGTCCACTATCGACCGACGGAAGGAGATGCTCGCCCACGCTGGCTTCGAACAGAGCGACGTCTCTGCAGGTGTCACTGGCCGGAAACCGGGGATCACGCATGAGTAACGCCGACGCACACGAACACGGACCGAACTGTGAGTGCGAGAGCTGTGGTGACCCTCGATCGATGGATTTCCTCGACAAGTATCTCACCGTCTGGATCTTCGGTGCGATGGCGGTCGGCGTCGGCCTCGGGGTCGTCGCACCGTCGGTAACGCAACCGATTCAGGACCTCCATCTCGTCGAAATTGGGCTGATTCTGATGATGTACCCGCCGCTGGCGAAGGCAGATTACTCGAGGCTCCCGACCGTGTTCAGAAACTGGCGTGTCCTCGGATTGAGCCTCGTCCAGAACTGGCTCATCGGGCCGACCCTGATGTTCGGACTGGCGGTCGTTTTCTTCAGCGGGCTCGTCCCTGGACTGCCCGCTCGTCCGGAGTACTTCCTCGGACTCGTGTTCATCGGGATGGCTCGATGTATCGCCATGGTTCTCGTCTGGAACGAGTTAGCCGAGGGCTCGACGGAGTACGTGACCGGTCTCGTCGCGTTCAACAGCCTCTTCCAGATCGTGACCTACGGGGTGTACGTCTGGTTCTTCGGGCTGTTCCTTCCACCGCTGCTCGGTATGGAGGCGCTCGTCGCCGGGATTCAGACGTTCGACGTCACTCCGATGCAGGTCTTCCAGGCAATCGTGGTCTTCCTGGGAATCCCGTTCGCGGGTGGATTCCTGACTCGCTACTTCGGAACCCGAGTGAAGAGCGAGGAGTGGTATGATGACGTATTCGTTCCGAAGGTGGATCCGGTGACGCTCGTCGCGCTGTTGTTCACCGTCATCGTGATGTTCGCAACCCAGGGCGGGAACATCGTCGCGTCACCGGAGAGCGTCCTCTGGATCGCCGTGCCGCTGACCATCTACTTCGTCGTGATGTTCCTCGTGAGCTTCGGTATGGGGAAAGGAATCGGTGCGGATTACTCGACGACGACTGCAATCGGCTTCACCGCCGCCTCGAACAACTTCGAGTTGGCCATCGCTGTCGCGGTTGCAGTGTTCGGTGTGGGCTCGGGTGTCGCCTTCACGACGGTCGTCGGCCCGCTGATCGAAGTGCCAGTGTTGCTTGCTCTGGTCAACGTTGCGCTGTACTTCCAACGTCGGTTGGATTGGGTTGGGACGACTGCGGGAACCCAACCCCCCTCTCCGTCAGGTTCCGTTCCCGACGAGGATTGACGGACACACACTGCTGAGATCACCTGCTCTATTCAGCACGGCACTTCTGACAGGACCTGAAGCGCACCCATTCAGAAGCTCTCCGACGCAATTTTTCGGGCGGTCGCCGTCGAACGACGACTGATCCTCTCGCTTCCAGTGAGTTTGGCTGTACGCGAGTCCCTATGGATACCATCGCCAGTTCGGCCGCATCGTAGCTAACTAGCATCAGAATAATGAACAACTCCGATGTAAGCCATCACATGACCGCCGCAAAAGCAACGAAAAACCGCTGGCTGATCGCAGCCTCGGCTATGCTGATCCATCTGTCGATCGGGTCCGTCTACGCATACAGTGTCTATCAGAACCCGATCCAGCAGTCGCAGGGTTGGAGTATCGCAGACGTGACAGCAGCCTTCACGGTCGCTATCTTCACTCTCGGGATGGCGAGCGCCTTCCTGGGCCGATACGTCGAGCGATACGGACCCCGAATATCAGGCCTGGCTGCGGCGTTCACGTTCGGTACCGGAACGATTCTCGCGGGAGTCGCCGTCGAGAACGGGAGCCACGTGGGATTCCTGCTGACCTACGGTGTGCTCGCGGGAATCGGACTCGGACTGGGATACATCACCCCCGTCTCGACACTCGTGAGTTGGTTTCCAGATCGCCGGGGACTGGCGACCGGGCTGGCAGTTATGGGCTTCGGTGCCGGTGCGCTGGTGACAGGACCGGTCGCGAACGTCTTAATCGGGATGGTGGGAATCCCGTCGACGTTCTACGTTCTCGGTCTCGGCTACTTTCTTTCGATGGCAGCCGGAGCCAGTTACCTCCAGAAGCCGCCCGAAGGATGGATACCCCAAGGGATGGACCCCGACGAATTTGACGAGGATGCACGGATGGGAGTGGTCGTCAAATCGGACCTAGAGCACCTCAAAGCTAGCGAGGCGATTCGGACGCCACAGTTCTACCTCGTTTGGCTCATCGTCTTCATCAACGTCTCGGCAGGAATTATGCTACTATCGGTCGCATCGAATATGACACAGGCGGTCACTGGCGCGAGTGCGGCCGTTGCTGCTACGGTCGTCGGCCTCATCGGGGTATTCAACGGTGCTGGACGAATCGTCTGGTCATCTCTGTCAGATTATCTCGGCCGCACGCGGACGTACGCGATTTTCTTCGTAATCCAGATCCTCTCCTTCTTGACGTTGCCCAGCGTCACTACGGTATCGCTGTTCGCAGGAATCACCTTCCTCATAATCACCTGCTACGGCGGCGGATTCGCCTGCCTACCAGCATATCTCGCCGATCTCTTCGGTACCGAGGAACTCGGCGCGATTCATGGCTACACGCTCACTGCCTGGTCGCTGGCTGGCGTCGCTGGCCCCACGCTCGTCTCCCAAATCGTCGAAGCGACCGGGAGTTACCGACTGTCGTTCTACGTCGTGAGCGCGACCCTGTTCGTTGGTCTCGTCTGCGTCGGAATCCTCCGCTGGCGGGTCGGCGTGGTCCGAAACGCCCAAACCCAGGCGACGCCACACTCCGGAGTCAAGCACTGACCGTTCTTCGGGGTCAACCACATCTACGGTGAACTACCCCGACCTGATTCATACCCGCTCCCACTGCGACTCGAACATATTCCCTCAATCACTCGTTTACACCTTGTATTTCGACGAGTACTAACCCGAAGACGGCCAGTGGATGCTCAACACGCATACCAACCTCATGGCTGTTTCATCACTGTTGGCGTGGAATGAATCACTCTCCCTGCTGAACTCAGTCTCTGTATGCAGCACGCCATTCCTATCTGATGCTGAGGCTTTCAACAGAGCCACGAAAGCAAAAAACATGTGCGTTCGACCGAAAATTGTCCGCTTTATGGCGGTTATTCCGCCGTGAATGTATGGGCGCTGCAGGATTTGAACCCGACTGCAAACGCTCGCCGGCGATCGCGTTTGCGTGGTTCAGATCCTTCGCGGTTTACTTCTCGCTCCTCACGTTCGTTCGTCGCAGAGAAGTGGGCGCTGCAGGATTTGAACCCGCGACAACTTGGTCCGAAGCCAAGTACTCTGTCCAAACTGAGCTAAGCGCCCTACAACAAAGGTTTGTATCCGGTTGCTGTTTAAATCCCGCGGTTCGCATCGGCGGGTGACACGCTGTCGCGCGGTTTGGGTCGCCGAGCCAGACCCACGGTTTCGGGCGCAGTCTTTTGGTTCGCCAGCCCATCGCAATCTGTATGACGCTGGAAAGCGATGCTGAACTGCGGCGGGTTCTGGAGTACGACACCATCGCAGTGGTCGGCTGCTCGTCGACGCCAGGGAAGGACGCACACGACGTGCCGAAGTACCTGTTGGACCATGGCTACGACGTTATCCCGGTGAATCCCTTCGCCGACGAGATCTTCGGACGGGAGGTCTACGATTCGCTCGCGGACGTTCGGGACGGTGTCGACGTCGTCGACGTATTCCGCCCGAGCGACGAAGTCGCGGGTATCGTCGACCAGGCGCTCGACCGCGAGGACGTGCAGGTCGTCTGGACGCAACTGGGGATTCGCGACGAGGACGCGGCGCAAAAGGCCGAAGACGCGGGCATCGAAGTCGTCCAGGACAGGTGCATCAAGGTCGAGCACGGCCGGCTCGCCTGACCTGGAACGCCGTCGTTAAGCCGCAGGGAATCGGAGCCCCGTCTATGGATGCAACGCGGCTCGCGCCGACAGTGGGTATCGCGGCCTGTCTCGCAGTGCTCGGCGTGCTGGCACTCCCCTATCTCGTCGTCGACTCTGGAGGTGCGGTCGGCACGTACTACGGAACAGGCGGCGTGAATCCGCTGCTGACGGGCATCTTCGCGCTCGTCGGCGTCATCGTGTTCGCGGCGGGACGGGAACGCCGCTCCGACCCGAGCCTCGCTGCCGGTGCGGCGCTGACGCTTGGCCTGTTCGGCACAGCCGTGACGCTCCTCTGGGCGGTGACGGTCCCCGAATCTGTCGTCGTTGGGATGTCGACCGCGACCGTCGTCGAGTATCACCGCTGGGTCCTGGTCGTGGCTTCGCTCGGCATCCCCGCTGCGGGGGCGTGGTTCTCGCGCGCACTTGGCGTGTTCTGAGGCTGCCCTTTCGAAAGGCCCTTATGGGGGACGGCGAGTACTTCGAAGTGGACTAGGTCGGGCAGTTAGGCCCTGCCCTGAACCCGCGCTATGGTCTTTAGCGGGGACCGAAACCCGGGGGCGTCCGGTCTGACGGGCGTGGGCCCCGCAAGCCAACGTCGAAGCCTCGTCCTGCGGGGACGGCGGTCCGCGTCGGTACACCTGCAGGGGTGTACGGGCGTGGTTGATCGGCGGCACTGGGTCAGGCACGGAAGTGAGCAGCCCACCGTCGGACACCCGTCGCTCGGAGGGTCGCGGGGTGGAGGAGGCGCGCGGGACTACCCGCGTCCGAACGCCGGGCAATCCCGGGCGTCCGCCATTCATACCGCATTCTCACCGCCGAGCGGAGTCTCCGTCGCGAAAGAACTACGTCCGTGCTCCCCAGACGGTGGGACGAACTGAAGATGGCGTCGTCGAATCGAGATACTGTCGTCACGAGGGTGCCGACGAGCGGGCGAACTGCGCTGGCGACGGCCCGAAACTACGTCTTTGGCGACCAACTCGGCGTCGCTCTCTTTCTCGGTACGCTGTCGGTGTTCGTGTTCACCTGGCGAATCGGCGTCTTCATCACCGACACGCATACGCTCGTACATACGCTACCTGCGGTTGCGAACGGACATCTCTCGTTCGGGGCGACTGGCCCCAACGGACTCGGGACGCCAGGAGTCCACGCGGTCGACGGCAAACTCTACGGTCGAAACTACGGCCAGCTCGTGGCCACCGTTCCATTTTACTGGGCGATCACCGCGCTGAGTACCGTCGTCGACCTCCGAATCGGCATTCTCGTTGGCTGGAGTCTCCTGACCATCGGGTTTGGACATTACCTTGGCGAGGCACTCGGGCGGCGAAGCGTTACACTGGCCGGGGCTGTGGCAGGGCTCACACTGTTTGTCGTCAATCTGAGCCTCGGGCCGATGCCACTCAGTACCGATCAGATTCCTGTACTCTCACTCCAGGCTGCGACTCTCCTGTCGACCGCGATGACCAGCACCCTCGTCTATCGCCTCTGCTCGGCAATGACCACTCGGACGACCGGGGTAGTGGGTGGGACGCTGACTGTACTGGCAACCGCTGTCGGTTTCTGGGCGGCGATTCCGAAACGGCACACGTTTACGACGATGCTGGTGATGGGCATCGTCTTCGCGTTCTACCGGAGTCGTCACCCCGATTCGGCACCCCTGTCGCCGCTGACGTATCGGGCAGTCGCCTACGCGCTCGTTGGACTGACTACCTGGGTCCATGCTGCCGAGGGATTCATCCTTTTCGCCGGCCTCGTCGTCGTCGATCTCGCCACTGCAGAGCAACGGGACGCGCGGACGCTCGCAACTATCGGGGGTGTCTTTGCCGTTTCGTTGCTCCCGATGCTACTCACGAATTTCCTCATCGCAGGCTCTCCGTTCCAGCCGCCGAGGCTGTTACCACCATATCTTGGCGGTGAGCAGACCGTCTCCCACTCACAGGGCTCGTCCAGGACAGGCATCGGTGGGACCTCGGACGAATCCACGATCACACTCCCAACGTCGACGGCGTTCAAGTTCCTCGATATCGTCCTTCTGGATGGGATTCGACTGGTACTGCACGATCCGGGGCGTCTCGTTCCGGTCTACGTCCGGAGTGGATACATCTCCGGTATCGCTGGGAATGACCTGAAACAGGCGCTCAATCTGACGGTGCTCGAATCCACGCCGATTCTTGGCGCGACAATCTCTCTCATCGGGGGCGGGATTCGTCGCTGGGGTACTCGTTCGCAGGGATTGCTGTCGCGACTGTCCCCGACAGACTGGCTCGTCGGAACCTACTGGGTCCTCTTTACGACCCTTTACCTGCCGAAATTGCCATTGCACGCCCAACTCACGGTCCGATATCTACTGCCAGTGTATGCACTCGGGGTGTACGTGGTGCTTCGGCAGGCTGCAATCCGTCGAACGCTGACGTCGCACATACGAGCGTTCACGTGGGCGTACGCCTGTACGGTGTTGCTCGGCGGGCAGGTGCTGGTCGTCGTGCTCGTAGTGCTTCGACTGAGCAGGGGAGAGGCCTTCCAGCTGCACGCCCTTCTGGGTCTCACCGCGGCCGCAGTCCTGGCCAGCAGTGCAGTCGGGGCGTCCCTCGACGAGCGTCTGCGAGCGCCCACTGCCATCGCGCTCGGGTTCGCCGCCGGTCTCGGCACGTCGTTCGTATTCCTGTCCGCGCTGTCGTATTTCCAGTACGGCACGTACGCCCTTCCATTGGCCCGTGAACTGGCGAGTCTGCTTGCGCTCGGATGACGGTCAGTTTTTACCGCTGGCCACGAATCCCCTCGGCATGGACCTGCTCAAGAATTCGTTGCTCAACGCGCCGATCATCGAGAAGGACGGGTATCACTACTTCGTTCATCCGATCAGCGACGGCGTTCCGATGCTCCAACCCGAACTCCTCCGAGAGATCACCATCCGAATCATCCGGAAGGCGAAGCTGGAAGACGTCGACAAGATCGTTACTCCTGCAGCGATGGGCATCCACATCTCGACGGCCGTCTCGCTGATGACCGACATCCCGCTCGTCGTGGTGCGCAAGCGCCAGTACGGCCTCGACGGCGAGGTCGCGCTGTCGCAGGTCACCGGCTACTCCGAGAACGAGATGTACGTCAACGACGTCTACGAAGGTGATCGGGTCCTGCTCCTCGACGACGTCCTCTCCACGGGCGGCACTCTGCAGGGGCTGACCGGTGCGCTGGAGGATATCGGCGCGGAGATCAGCGACGTCGTCGCCGTCATCAAGAAGGTCGGCGGCGAGAACAAGATCGAAGACTCCGAGTACGACGTCAAGACGCTCATCAACGTCGACGTCGTCGACGGCGAAGTCGTCATCGTCGACGAGAACGGAGACGGATGATCGGTCCCGCGTCTCGACGGCTCTCACGGCCGGTGCAGCCCCGTCCGACCGGCCGAGGCGTCTCCACTCGAGTTCCGACCTCGACGTCTCTCTCTCGGACCCGCCGGTCTGACGGTCGGTATCTCGAATCGGTGGTGGGAATGCAATGACGCCCGACGACGAGGCGTCACGATCGACGACGGGGGCCGAACCTGAGACACCCGATCCGATGGTCGGGACGGGGCTCCTCGACGAAGACATGGGGCCGAGTTCCTCGCTCGCGCACCTCTACCGTGGTGAGATTCACCGCATGAAGTTCTGGCGCGAACGGCTCGACCGCACGACCAACTGGGCAGTCCTCCTCATGGCCGCGGTGTTGACCTGGGCGTTCTCCAGCGAATCGCACCCACACTACGTTCTCCTCATCGGTGCCGCTGGCGTGTCGCTGTTTCTCGTCATCGAGGCACGACGCTACCGTGCCTACGACGTCTGGCGCTCACGGGTTCGCGCGCTTCAGGAACACGTCTGGGCCGTCGGTCTCGACCCCGACATCGGGATCGACGACGACGAGTGGCGACGGAAACTCGCCACCGACTATCGGACTCCGGCGATCAAGATCACGGCCGAGGAGGCCATCGCACACCGACTGCGACGGGTCTATCTGCCGCTGTTCACCGTCATCCTCATCGCGTGGCTCCTCCGCGTGACAGCGTTCACCGATGCCGAGTGGCCCAGGAGTGCGGCGGTCGGAACGATTCCCGGGTGGCTCGTCGTCTCTATCGTTGTCGTCGCATACGGCCTCGCGCTGGTCATCGCGTGTCGTCCCCGCAAGTGGCACGCTCACGCCGAACTCCGCACGGAGGATCTGCGCCAGCACTCCGCGTCCGAGGACCGTCCAGACGAGTGACCTGGCTGTGGTCGTTCCGTTCCGATTCGTCATGGTTCTGGACGAGGCTTACGGGCGGTCGGATTGAACCACGCGAACTCCCGCCGGTCGTTCGCTGGGCTCAAATCCACTCGTTCCTCGTTCGACGTTCACGACACTCGTCGCTTCGCTCCTCGTGTGAGTTCACGTCGAAAATAGCGGGAGGTGGATTTGAACCGCGAGGACTCCTTCCGTCGCCCTCTGGGTTCAAACCACTACGTGCTATGTTCGTCGCTCACGAGTTTGTTCGCGACAAAATAGCGGGAGGTGGATTTGAACCACCGGTCTGCGGGTTATGAGCCCGCCGGAATCTCCTGGCTATCCCATCCCGCTACTTTCTCGTAATGACGGCCCCTCATTAAGGGTTGTGATTCGGCTGCCGTCCGTGAATTCTTACCGTGGGTCGTCTTGATGTACGCGCCACGTGAACAGACTCTCGAAGACGTAGTTCACGAGCATGCCGAATCCGATACCCGTTCCCTTCGAGACCAGGAGCCAGAGGTCCACGGCGGCCAGCGTCCCGACGCTGACGCCCAGGGTACTTGCGACAGCGGCGACCGGACCGACCTCGGCGAGCGACAGTTGGACGTGGAAGTACCGGAAGACGACGACGAAGATGACGAATTGCGTCGTCGACCCTCCAGCGCGGACGACGTGCGATCGAAGGACTCGACGGAGCAGCGAGTCGCCGCTCGCATTTCCGGCGTCGGAGAACGTCCAGCGTTCGTTGATCGCGAACATCACCAGAATCGCGGTCTCGATGCCCGCTATCGTGGCGAGCTCGGCGACGACGTCGAACACGCTCGTGAGAACCAGCAGGACGAACGTATCGCACAGTGCTCCGACGACGCCGACGGAGACGAACTTCCCGAAGCGAATCCCCGACGCGAGCGACCGGATGTTCTCCCGAACGACCGACAGCGCGTTGCGAGAACTCATCGTCGGTGAACGAGTGCTTTGGTGTCGTCGTCACGAGACTTCAGTGCGAGATGCAAGCGGCTCTCGCGGAGGCGTTTCGCACGGTGTCGAGCCCGGATTAGGGCACGGGCGAGTGCGAGCGTGGTTGTGACCGGCGAGACGGTCGTTCCGGGGCGGTCGTGCCACTCTATCGGAACCTCGCGGACGGTCCGGTCGAGGGCCCCCGCGATGGCCACCAGTTCGACGTCCCAGGCGAACCCCGGCTCGTAGAGGTGCTCTCTGACGTCTTCCCACGTGGACGCGGAGAGCGCCTTCGCGCCGCACTGATAGTCGTACAGTTCCGCGTCGAGCATCCGTCGAGCCAGCCAGGCGAACCCGTCTCCGAGATACCGGCGCGCGAGCGTCTGGTGGGAGGCGACGGTCGCGTCGGGGTGTCGCCGCGACCCCACTGCGAGGTCGGCTTCGCCGTCGAGAACGGGGGCGACGATGCGGGAGAACTCCTCCGGAGACGTACTGCCGTCGGCGTCAGCGAACGCGAGAACGTCGGTTTCCAGCGCCTCGAACCCCGCAGTGATGGCGGCTCCTTTCCCCCGTCGATACGGTGATACGTGGAGGTCGGCGTCGAGCGACGCGAGCGCCGCAACGACGTCGTCGCTGGGGTCGTCCAGTTCTACTCGGAGCGTCGCCGGCTGCAGTTCGTCGTGAAGTGCATCGACGTACGTGAGCAGCGTGTCCACGTCCGGCTGAAACGCTGGAACGACGATCCCCAGGGACTGACCGTCCGAATCGGCCCTGCGATTCTCGTGCTGCGATTGGTCAGTCCCGGCCGACCCTGTCATTGTCCGAACGAACCAGTGGCGCGAGTAAAAACCTCTCGCCTCGAACGGAAGACAGAAAGCGTATTGTTGAGGGTGCGCGTTACACGGATGATGGAGTACGGTCTCGTCGCCCTCTGGCTCCTCGTATACCTCACGCTGTTACTCGTCGGCATGCCACTCGCCAGGCAGCTCTTTCCCCGGTTCGACGACAGCGGTGCCGCGCTCGCGCTCCCCACGGGACTGGCTGTGGTCTGGATCGTCGCCTACCTTGTCGGGCACGTCTCCCTGACAGCTGGATTCTGGCTCGGTCTGGTCGTTCTCGTCGGGCTGTCGGTCGCGCTCAGTTCTCGCGGAACCGAGATCGACCGCGGTGCGTTCCTCGAAGTCGCACTCGTCTTCACCGCTGCGTTCGCGTTGCTCGTCGCGGTACGCGCGTTCGACCCTGCCGTTCATCCCGGCGGCGGCGAGAAGTTCCTCGATTTCGGCCTGCTGAAGTCACTCGTTCGTGCCGATACGCTCCCGCCCGAAGACGTGTGGTTCGCGAATACGCCCGTGAAGTACTACTACGGCGGGCACCTGCTGGCGGCACTACTGACGAAGCTGACGGGAACGCCAGCACGGTTCGGCTACAACCTCGCGCTGTCGGGGTTCTATGCGATGCTCGTGACCGGTGTGTACGGACTCGCGGGGACGATTGCGGCGAGCGGCGGCGTCTCTCGTCGCGTCGGCGGTGCGTTCGGCGCGTTCTTCGTCGGCCTCGCGAGCAATCTCACCTCGGCGGGTCGCCTCCTCGTCTGGCTGGCCCCCGATTCGGTCGGGGCCGCGCTCGCGTCGTGGTTCGGGTTCGAGGTGAAGCGGCTCGCACTCGGGCCGGAGCATTTCCACTACTGGACTGCCAGCCGCGTCATCGTGGATACGTACGACGGGGACGAGATTGCCATGATAAACGAGTTCCCGCTGTTCGCGTGGCTCAACGGCGACCTCCACGCCCACATGATGAGCACGCCGTTCCTGCTTCTCGTGGTCGGACTGCTGTTCAGTTACTTCCTGACGCCAGAGTCCGAACTGCGGCGGCGGCGCATCCTCGTCGTCGGCCTGCTCCCACCCCTTGCGGGCCTGCTGGCCGTGGTCAACACGTGGTCGTTCCCGACCGTGGGCGGACTGGCCGTGCTGACCTTCGCACTCGCCCCAGCCACTCCGGGGTCGCTGTTCCCGGCGCAGATAGCGGCCCGACTCCAGTCTCGGACGTGGTACGGTCGGGAGGGGACGAGACTGGCGAGCGCACTCGTCTTCGCCGGCATCGTGATTCTGCTGGGCCTCGTCTGGTCGTTGCCCTTCTGGTTGGGAACGGCGAGCGGTCGTTCGATCGCGCTGTTTCCGGACCGAAGCTCGATGGGGGAACTCCTGGCGGTCCACGGCGCGTTCCTCGCGGTCTTCGTGCCCTACGTCCTCCGACATGCGCTCCCCGCGCTCTCGGCGACCTGGCAGCGATGGGCCCTCGGCGGCGTCGTGGCCGTGAGCGCCCTCGCCTGGATAGGCGGCGCGGCAGTCGTCGCGTTCGTCGGACCACTGCTGGCCGCTGGCTGGCTCCTGCTCAGAGACGCCGACGGAACGGTCGCGTTCGACGGTGGCGAACGGACCAGCCCGGCGCTCGGGGACCGATTCCGCGACGCGGTCGGCTTCGAGACCGTCCTGGTGCTCGCAGGCGCGGGCCTGGTCCTCATCGTGGAGTTCGCGTACGTCCACGAACAGGCCGGCCCGTGGCGGATGAACACGATGTTCAAGACCTACATGCAGGTGTGGATCCTGTGGGCGGTGGCCGCCGGTGGGATGCTCGCCCGGCTTGTGTACAATCACTCGCCGGACCTCGCACTCTCCGGCGGGCGCTGGCGGCCTGCGTTCCGCGTTCTCGCTGCCCTCCTCGTCGTGTCCACGTCTGTATACGGCGCGCTCGCGCTGTCAAATCACTTCTCGGGACCCGGGGCACATCCCGGACCGGACGAGGCGACGCTGGACGCGACGGCTTTCGTCTGGACCGACCACCCTGAGGAAGCGGCCGCCATCGCGTGGCTCGACCGGAACGTCGAGGGCCAGCCGACGCTCCTCTCGGCTCCGGGGGTTCGCATCTACCGGTGGACCAATCCGGCGTCGAGTCTCACCGGCATCCCGGCGGTCGCGGGCTGGATACACGAGATCGGCTATCGCGGCCGGGATGCGTACTTCGGTCGCGTGGAGGACGTGGAGACGATGTTCACCGGCGAGGACGAACGTCAGCGCGTGCTGCTGTCGGAGTACGAGGTCGAGTACGTCTACGTCGGGCCAGCGGAGCGTGACAGATACGAGGAAATAACGGTGACAGAACTGGAGAGCGTGACGGTGGCGAAGGACTTCGGAAGCGTGACGATCTACCGGGTCGACCAGTCGGCGCTGTAGGCGTCAGGACCCCTTCTTCTGGATGACCTCGACGGCGTCGGCGTCGACGGCCTCGGTGTCGAGGTGGTTCGGGACGTACTCTCGGCGTTCGTACGTCTCCTCTTCGTCGGGCGTCCCGACGGTACACCACAGCTGGACCCGGTCCGGGCCGTGCCATTCGCCCTGGCGGGAGATGCCGAAACAGACGTACTCCGTGCCGTCGACCGAGATGACCGCACCTTTGCGGATGCCCGGGTCCCCGTGGATGATGAGATTCTTCATGGGCGCGGGTTCGACGACCGCGTACTTAGTGACTTCGAAGGCTATCCGCCTCGTATCGGGCCTCTCGGCCACCGGGGTCGATCGAACGCAACAGATACTTTGGACTGAGCCGTTTTCACCGTGGTACAGCGGGGCAGGGCGCTCGGCTCGAACCAAACGCGTTTTAAGCCACCATGTCCAACCCGTCGCCAAGGTCGATATCTATGGAGATGCCACGCCGATTTAACACGTACTGTCCGCATTGCAACGAGCACCACGAGCACGAAGTCGAGAAGGTCCGCTCCGGTCGCTCCTCGGGAATGAAGAAGGTCAACGACCGCCAGCGCAAGCGCCGCGGCTCCGGTATCGGGAACAAAGGTAAGTTCTCGAAGGTGCCCGGTGGAGACAAACCGACGAAGAAGACGAACCTCACCTACCGCTGTGGCGAGTGCGGCAAGGCTCACCTCCGCGAGGGATGGCGCGCAGGCCGACTGGAGTTCCAGGAGTAAGACAATGGCAGGAAACTTCTACAGCGTTCAGTGCCCGGACTGTGAGAACGAACAGATTATCTTCGGCAAGGCCGCGACCGAAGTGAGCTGTGCCGTCTGTGGGCACACGCTCGCGACGCCGACCGGCGGCAAGGCCGAGATCATGGGCGAGGTCACCGAGACGGTCGAAGCGCGATGAAGTACAGCGGCTGGCCCGAGCCCGGAGAACTGGTCGTCGGCGTCGTCGACGAGATCGAGGACTTCGGCGTCTTCGTCGACCTCCAGGAGTACGAGGGCAAGCGCGGGCTCGTCCACATCAGCGAAGTCGCGAGCGGCTGGATCAAGAACGTCCGCGACCACGTCGGTGAAGGGCAGAAGGTCGTCGCGAAGGTGCTGGAGGTCGACACCGACTCCCAGCAGATCGACCTCTCGATCAAGGACGTCAACGACCACCAGCGCAAAGACAAGATCCAGGAGTGGAAGAACGAACAGAAGGCCGACAACTGGATGGAGCTGGCCTTCGGGTCGGACCTCGACGACGAGACCTACTCCGACATCGCGGGCGGACTCCTCTCGGAGTTCGGCTCGCTGTACGAGGGCTTCGAGCAGGCCGCGATTCACGGTGCCGAAGCGCTCGAGGACACCGACCTCTCCGACGACCAGATCGCGAACCTCGTCGAGACCGCACGAGAGAACGTCTCCGTTCCGTACGTCAACGTGACGGGCTACGTCGACCTCACCTGTCCCGAACAGGACGGCGTCGACGTCATCAAGGAGGCGCTCCAGGCAGCCGAGGGTGACGGTGACATCCCCGAAGAGATCGAACTCGAAGTCACCTACGTCGGCTCGCCGGAGTACCGCATCAAGGTGCAGGCTCCGGACTACAAGACGGCCGAATCCGAACTGGAGGCCAGTGCGGACCGCGCAGCGAAAGTGGTGCGCCAGCACGACGGCTCGGCGGACTACCACCGCGAGCGCAACCAGGACGAAGAGTAGCGTCGATGAAATCCGACATCCGGGTGTGTTCGGAGTGGCGCGATCACCACGAACGCCCGGTGTACACTCTTTCTGACTCCTGTCCCGAATGCGACGCGGACGCCGTCAACAGCGCGCCGGCACCGTTCTCGCCCGAGGACCCGTACGGCAAGTATCGACGCGCTCTTAAGCGGCGGCGTCGCGAATAGCCCGTATGGACGAATTCGAGATCGAGACCGTCGACGAGGTCGACCTACAGGACCCGATTCTCGTCGAGGGCCTCCCCGGCGTCGGTCACGTCGGCAAACTCGCCGCCGAGCACCTTCTGGAAGAGCACGACAGCCAGCTCGTCCGCCGCATCTACTCGACGCACTTCCCGCCACAGGTCACGGTCGAAGAGGGCGTGACGGAACTCGCGTGCGCGGAGTTCCACGCCGTCGAGACGGCGTCCGGTGAAGATATGCTCGTGCTGACGGGCAATCACCAGGCCCAGGACAACGAGGGTCACTACGGACTGACGGACACGTTCCTCGACGTCGCGGAATCGTTCGGCGTCGACCGTCTCTACGCGCTCGGCGGGGTCCCCACCGGCGAACTCATCGAGGAGTACAGCGTCCTCGGCGCGACGACAGACGACTCCCTCGTCGACGAACTCGAAGACGCGGGCGTAGAGTTCCGCGGTGACGAACCTGCGGGCGGCATCGTCGGCGTCAGCGGCCTGTTGCTGGGACTCGGCCAGCGCCGTGGCTTCGAGGCCGCCTGCCTCATGGGAGAGACCAGCGGCTATCTCGTCGACCCCAAGAGCGCACAAGCGGTCCTGGGCGTGCTGCAGGACCTCATCGGCTTCGAGGTCGACTTCTCCAGTCTGGAAGAACGGGCCGACGAGATGGAGGACGTCGTCCGCAAGATCCAGGAGATGGAGCAGGGCACGCCGACGCCGACGGACGAAGACCTCCGGTACATCGGGTAGTCGCCGACCGCACGCTGTCTCGACCGGCGAGCAATTCTTTACCGGTCACCCCCTATCGGGCACGTGCTTCCGGGTTCCGAACTTCTGGGAAGCCTCCCACGCTGGGTGCTCGTCGGCGTCCTCTCGGGAGCGATTGCGAGCCTCGGAGTGGCGATACTGTTCGTGGCCGCGCATCGGCTCTTTCCCGCGAAGCGCGTCTCGACCGGGCAGTCCGGTGAGACGCGGCGGCGAGCGGAACTCCGACGGTACCTGCGAGCTATCGACGAGCAGTTCGCCGAGGATCACCCAGTCGCTGGCCAGCAGGTCGAGTTCTACCTCCCGACTCGCGACGTGGCCATCACGTTCGACGCGCGGGCGTACTACCGGATCGACCGGACGGAGACGACGCCAGTACTCGTCGAGCACGAGATGCCCGGCGTGCAACTGGGGAGCCGATTACCGTTCGAGACGCCCGAGGTCGCCTTCGGCCGGGTCGAGGACCGAGAGCGCGACCCGACGACGGCAGCGTTCGCGCTGCTCGACCTCCCGACGACGGCGACGCTCTCGGAGGTCAAACGCGCCTACCGGGAGAAGATCAAGGAGGTCCACCCTGACCAGGGTGGCGACGAGGAGACGTTCCGGCGGGTCAGAGAGGCCTATACGACGGCGAAAAAACACAGCAGTTGAGGGTGATTGCCGGACCTGTTTCCGGGCCGGTTTGGCCCGTTCGTGGACCGCCCGGTACCGACGGACGGCAGTCACTATACGCCGGTCAGCGTCCCAGTACGTGCCGGGCCAGGAAACCGATGGCCACGCCCATGACGAGTCCGCCCGCGACGTCACGGCGTCGGCGGCGACGGACGGCCTCCGGGAAGTAATCCCCGGTCGCATCCATGACGCGCTCGCCCAGTTCCTTCCGGGCAGTGTCCGCTCGACGGCCGGCTTCCGCTCGCATCGTTTCTCTCAGCTGTTGACTTACGTCCTCCATCATAGGTCAGAATATGCGGTCCCACGTGAAAAGCATTGTGGGTATTGTTACCACGGGAGAGTGCTCAGATACCCTGTCGCATCAGATGGCTCCGGAGAACGTCGGCCTCCTTCTCGCCAGCGATGGGGTTGACGACCACGACGGTGTCGTCCGGTCCGTACGTGCCGTCGTGGGCGAGGTCGCGCGCGACGCTCGCGGCCACGCCACCCGTGGCGCTCAGCTCGACGCCGTCCTCCTGTGCAGTTCGAACCGCCAGCTCCAGGGCGTCGTCGTCGGAGGTGGCTGCAGCCGTGCCCTCCGTGGCGGCCAGCGCGTCGAGGGCGAGCCCACCGCCGGCAGGATCCGGCGTCGGAACCTCCAGCGGTCCGCAGATGGTGTCCGGCTGCTCGCACGGCACAGGTGCGTCCTCGCTGCCCTCCAGCGCGTCCACGAAGGGCGAACAGCCCGTGGGTTGGGCGGCGACGAGCTGGGGGACGGTGGCTGTGTGTCCCGCGGCCGACAGCTCGCTGAATCCCGTCTCGATACCCACCAGCGACTCACCGTGTCCGGTGGGGTGGACGACTGCGTCGGGCGCGTCCCAGTCCAGTTGTTCGCAGATCTCGTAGGCGAGCGTCTTCGTTCCCTCCACCCGGTAGGGCGTCGCGAACGGTGCGAGCGAGAGTGCGTCGTCACGCTCGGCGTCGAACGCATCGACGGCGTCGCCGTACCGCCCACCGACGACGGACATTTCACCACCGTGGACGTTTATCATCGCCTTCGCGTCGAACGTCGACCGCGATGGGACGAACACCTCGACGTCGAGCCCGGCGCGCGCACCGTAGGCTGCTGCCGCCTGTCCGTCCGGTCCCGTCGAGGGCAACGCAATCGCCTCGGCACCCTGACGGGCTGCTGCGGATACCGCGAGCCCGACCCCACGGTCGGCGAGGGACCCGGTGGGGTTCGCGCCCTCGTCTTTCACGTACACGGACCCGACGTCGAAGTCCTCGGCGAGCGACGGACACTCGACGAGCGGCGTCGTCCCCTCGTCCATGGTGATCAGTGCCGACGCCGCAATCGGGAGGACGGGCGCGAAGCGCGCGAGCCCGTCGAACCGGCCGAACGACGCCTGCAGCTCGTCGCGGTCGTACGAGACGGCGTAGATGCCGCCACAGTCCGGACAGCGTGCCGTCCATTCCTCGGTGGTCGTCTCGCGGCCACAGTCGGTACACGAGACGCCCGTCAGTGGTGACGAGGGTTCCATACGCGCTCGTCGGTCCCTCAGCGACTAAGCACTGTGGATACCGCTGCAGAGACGTACCGGCAGCGATACCGCCAGTCGTTGCGCCATCGTCGCTCGTCCCATCTGCCGACAGTATATGTGGGTCCCGTCCGTTGGCCGGGACATGACCTCGGTCGTAGTGGTTGGCGGCGGACTGGCTGGATTGGTCGCCGCTCGGCGGCTCGCAGGCGACGGCGTCGACGTGACGCTCCTCGAGCGGCGCGGAGAGCTAGGTGGTCGCGTCCGCTCGATTCACAGGGACGGCTACACCTTCGACAGGGGATTCCAGGTCCTGTTCACCGAGTATCCCGCGGTCCGGGCCGAACTGGACCTCGACGCGCTCGACCTGCGCTATTTCACACCAGGAGCGACCATCGCGCGGCGTGGCCATCGCTCCACGCTCGCCGACCCGGTCCGGAACCCGGGCTCGTTCCTCCAGACGGTCCTGAACAGGGACGTTACGCTGGGAGACAAACTGCGGACGGTCGCCCTCCGCGGGGACCTCGTGGCGAAGTCCGCCGGCGATATCTTCGACGGACAGGATACGTCCATCGAGGCTTACCTCCGCGAGAAGGGGTTTTCCCGCCGCTTCGTGGAGAACTTCGCCGCGCCGTTCTACGGCGGTATCACGCTCGACCGCTCGCTGTCGAGTTCCAGCGCCGTGTTCGAGTACACGTTCAAGATGCTCGCGGAGGGCCGCATCGCCGTACCGGCGGAGGGGATGGGCGCGATACCGGACCATCTGGCGGCGCGGGCCGCGTCTGCCGGTGCTACCATCGAACGTGACAGCGAGGTCACGGCGGTCGACGGCCACGAGGACGGGGCGACCGTCGAGGTCGGCAGCGAGACGCTGTCAACGGACGCCGTCGTGGTCGCGACCGACCCGAAGACAGCACGCGAGCTGACCGGCGTCGAAGCAATTCCGACCGAGGGCCGCGGCTGTGTCACGCAGTACTTCTCCGGCCCGGAGCGCCGCACGCTCGATACGGGCCGCAAACTCATCCTGAACGCGGACGACGACCGGCCGAACACGGTCGCCCCGATGGGTGCCGTCGCGCCGGAGTACACCCCCGGCGACGAGCAACTGTTCGCGGCTACGGTTCTCGGCGACCCGGACGATTCCGACGATGAACTCGCCTCTGCGGTGCTCGACGCGCTCGCGTCGTGGTACCCCGAGCATCGATTCGACGACGTAACGCTCAGACACACCAGCCGAATCCCGTTCGCCCAGTTCGCCCAGCCGCCGGGCTTCCGCACGTCGCTCCCGGCTGTCGATGCGCCCGACGGCGACGTGTATCTCGCGGGCGATTACACCCAGTGGTCGTCGATACAGGGTGCGTTGAGAAGCGGGCAGGTCGTCGTCGACGAGGTTCGTCGCGCGCTCGGTCAGTGAGCCCGGCCGTGCGTCTCGGTGCCGTGGGCGTCCTCGCCGTTGATGGTTCGTTCGGTGATGCGGATCGCGTACCACGTTCCGACCAGCAGTGCTCCGAGCACGGTTGCGACGATAGTGAGTCCAGCAGCCATATGCCAGCGTGAACGGCCATCCGATATGAATGTACTGACATCGCCTCGCTACAGCAACTTCCGGAACGTCGCCAACGCGGGAAATTCGAGCGCCTGGTTTGCTTCCGTGTCCCAGACGACCGGGCAGAGAGCATCAGCGTCGTCGATTACGGGTGACTGGAACGCACCGCCACGCATCTCGTTGACGACGACCCCGGAGGCGAGCCTGTCGAACGCGGGCAGCATCACCACCTCGCGGAAGCCCGCCACAGGACCCCTGAGAAAGCAGGGCCGCTTCTGCCCCTCGACGGCCAACGCCGGGTGGTCGTGGCCGACCACGACCGCGTCGGCGTCGAGGGACGGTCGCTCGTGGCCGTGACAGATCACGGCGTCGCCGATGCGGTACGCGTCCGCAGTGGCACCCTTCCAGACGGCGTCGAGGTGGACGTCGTGATTGCCCGGCGTGACGACCGGCCGTGCGCCAGCGGCTTCGATCCGGTCGTGGAGGTCGGCGACCGTCTCGCCGACGGCGTCCGGAACCGAGCCGAACGAGTGGAGTACGTCGCCTGCGAGCACCACCTCCTCCGGGTCGAATCGGCTCACGAGGTCGTCGAGCCTGTCGAGGACGTCTTCGTCGCCACCGACGGGGACCTGCACCGACGCGGCGGCTTCCCGTCCCAGGTGAAGGTCCGCCACGACGAGCGTCCCGTCGGCGTAGACGGCGCGGTCGGCGAACGTCCAGTCCATCGACTGCGGGTCCGCGCCAGACGTGCTTGAAGGTGACGCTGGCACCGGCTCTCGCACGGGGCTTTTATACTGGCTGGACCCGAGGACCAGGACATGGTCGATGTCCTGGAGAACAAGCGAACCGCGACGCGCTTTCGCATCCTCGTGGAGATCGCGGACCGACAGCCGGCAGTGAGCCAGGGCGAGATCGCCGACGCGGTCGGCGTCACCAGTCAGGCCGTCAGCGAGTACATCCGCGCGCTCGTCGAGGAGGGACTGGTCGAGAAGGAGGGCCGCTCGCGCTACCGCGTCACGAAGGAGGGCGTCGACTGGCTGTTCCAGTCGGCCAGCGACGTCCGCCGGTTCGCCGACCACGTCACCGACGACGTGCTCGGGTCGGTCCAGGAGGACGCGGCCATCGCCGAGACCGACATCGGAGAGGGCGACGCCGTCTCGCTCTCGCTCGTCGACGGGCTTCTCCACGCGACCCCCGGTGAGGGCGGTCCGGCCACTGGCGTCGCCACGACCGACGCCACCGCCGGCGAGGTCGTCGGTGTGACCGGCTTCGAGGGCGTCATCGATCTCGAACTCGGCGACGTGACCGTCATCCAGGTCCCTCCCGTTCGCTCCGGCGACCACCGAGACGCCGGCGAACTCGCCGCCGAATGCGAGGCCGCCGACGTGGTCACCGCCGACGGCGTCGAAGCCGTCGTCTCGCTCCGGGACGCGGGCGTGACACCGGCTACTCACTTCGCCGCTGGGGAGGTAGCCGGTGAAGCCGCGAGCCGCGGGCTGGACGTCGTCGTCGTCGCCAGCGCCGACAACGTCGGCCGCGTGACGGACGCACTCAGAGACATGGGCGTCTCCTACGAAGTCGACCGGTAGCCCGTCTACCGGGCCGTTTCCGAGCGCCGAGCACTCACTCGCCGAGCCACGCGTCCGTGACCTCGAGACTGCCGCGAGTACCGTCGAAGTGCGTCTCGTACGACATCCGGATCGGGCGGGACATGTGCGGGCCGTCCGTGACGAGCGTCTCGAACTCGCCGCCCTCGCCGAGGACGTGGACGCCGTACTCGTCGTTCAGGTCCTGCAGTTCGGCGAGCGCCTCGGCGTCGAGGGTCCGACCCAGCCAGGACTCGTCGAGCCCGTAGGCCGCCACCTTGACGATGGTGATCTCGAAGCCAGCGTCGAGCATCTCCTCGGCGAGCGTGACGGGGTCGCGTTGCCAGAGCGGGGCGAACACGTCGGCGCCGAGGCGGTCGGCCATCGCCTCGATGCGGCTGGTCTGGTACTCGCTCTCGACCGCGCCGGCCGTCACGCCTGCGAGTCCGCCGTCGAGTTCGGTGCCGAGTTCGTCGAGTGCCACCTCGAGCGGTTCGAGCTCCGCGTCGCCCTGGTCGCCCGAATCGGTCGCCGCGTCCGCCTCGAAGTCGTCCGGCTCGACGTTCACGAGCGGAATGCCGACGCTCTCGGCTGCCAGCATCGCGAGGTCCGTCGCCGGCACGTGGTACATGTACGAATCGCCCTTTGGGTGGACCGTGAGGAGCCGCTGGACGTCCAGCCCTTCCTCCAGCGCCCGATACAGCGCCCACGAAGAATCCTTGCCGCCCGAGAAGAGACTCACCCACGCGCCCTGGCCGTCGGTCATAGCCGCGATTGGCGACGGCTGGCTAAACAGGCTACGATTGCCGTTCCAGTATCTCCTCGTCGACCGGCTTGCTCGTGAAGTACGACGAGAAGCGAACGCCGACGAGGCTGACCAACACGCCCGCGAGGATGAACACGGCCAACCGCGTTCCGGGTGGGACCGTCAGCCCCTCGACCGAGACGGGGCCGGCGTCGAACGGCGGCACGACGATCGACGGCGCCGAGTTCGCCGTTTCGAGGAAGAAGGCCGCGAATCCCCGGAGAACGAGGCCGACCGAGACGGCCCCGAACGGAAGGTTCAGGTAGGCGCTGTGGACCTCCTCGTTCCGGATGAGTTCGTCGAGCAGGCGACCCGTGCTCGCCGCGAGCGCGGCGCTCGTGAGCCACGGCACGCTGTCGAACACGAACTGCATCACCAGCAGCAACAGCACCGACGTCCCGGTGTTCGAGACGCCGATCAGGCCGGCGAAGACGCCGACGAGGGCCAGCCCGGCCGCCACGACGTACGTGACGAGCGCGACCTGTCCCGAGTAGAACGCCTCGCGAATCTGGCCCGGCAGTTGCGCCAGGTAGTCGTCGACGCCCAGGCCCTTGTACAGCAGGAACAACCCCACGACGGAGGCGATGGCTCCCGTCGCGACGGCCGGGCTCTCGACGACCACCCACAGCACCGGAAACGCGATGAGGACGACGCCAAGCGGCACGAGGACGGTCTTCCGAAGCTCCTCGTCGGCGAGGAACTGCTTGAGGAGGTAGTAGGTGGACTCGATGTCTCGGGCCTGCCGGATGACGACGCGGTCGACCGCGTCGACGGAGACCCGACTCTCGATGATGGGGACCATCCGCTCATCCTCGGCGCTGTCGACGACGATGACCGCCGAGGAGACGTCGTAGTCGTGGATGAGCTCGCTCGCCTGCCGCGCGACGGCTCGGTCCGCGTTCACCCTGTCGCCAGCGCCCGAGAGGACCGCGACGACGGCCTCCTCGTCGTCGGCTTCGAGCTCGCGGCCGACCCGGAGCGCCTCCAGCATGCAGTTCACGCGACTGTCTTCGGGGTCGGAGGTCCCGAACTCGACGACCAGTTCTTCGAGCGCCTGCTGGCCGACGACGGGTGGCTCGCGCTCGCCGACGAGATCACCGCCACGGTCGAGGCAGACGACCAGCGTTGTCACACGAATCGAGAGTGGGCGATAGGATAAAAAATCCCCGCTCGTCCGGACCTATCGTCGGAATACGAGTCCTTCGTCGGTACCGCCGAGGACGCTCGCGATGCCGGCTCCGAGTGCGTAGGCCGTGGTTTCCGCGCCGCCGCGGAGCCGCTCTGCGATGCCCCGCTCCGGCTCGAACTCCCGAACCCTGACCTCCTCGACGTCGAGCAGGTCGGCGAGTCGGTCCTCGACGTCGAGCCGAGTTCCGACCTCGTCCACGAGTCCGAGTTCGAGCGCGCGGTCGCCGAGGAAGACCCGTGCCTCGGTCGACCTGACGTCCTCTTCGTCGAGATCGCGCCCCTCTGCGACGGTGCTGACGAAATCGTCGTAGTAGTCGTCGACGATACCCTGGAGGTACGCTCGCTCGTCCTCGTCGAGTTCCTTCAGCGGGAGGCCCGCGTCCTTGTACTCACCGGCCGTGAACTGCTCGTAGCTGAGCCCGAGCTTGTCGGCCAGCTCCGTCGCGTTGACGCGCGACCCGATGACGCCGATGGAGCCGACGATGGAACCGCTCCGTGCCCACAGCTCGTCGCACCCGCTGGCGATGTCGTAGCCCCCGCTCGCACAGACGTCGGTCGTGTAGGCGACCGTGGGGCCGTCGAAGCGCTCTGCAGCCAATCTGATGTCCTCGCTCGGCACGATCTCGCCGCCCGGCGTGTTCAGCTTCACGAGGAGGCCGGCCGCGTTCTCGTCAGCATCCGCCTGTTCGATCTGCTCGACGACCGCGTCCGCGGAGGCCCCCATCGCCCCGCCGACGATTCCGCTTGCGCCGTCACGGGTGATCGGGCCTTCGACTGCGACTTCTGCGACCTCGTAGTCGGGGAACCGTCGCGTCGCGACGGAGCCACCGTAGCGGAGTCCGACCACCACCGTTCCGATGACCAGGAGGACGCCCAGTAACTCCGCAAGATCGTCCGGGACCCTGACGAACAGTAGCCAGCCGACGATGGCTGCAACGAGCGCGAACACTGCGAGAATCGCCGCGCGACCGGCGGTTGACCCGTCGTTCATAGGTCGGCGGTAGACAGCCGGCGCGAAAAAACGTATCGGCGGCTGGAACGCGGCCCTTATTGCCGTCCATCCGAAACGACATCGTATGTCCGACATCGTTCCGGACGGCGTGCAGCTCACCCGGAAACGAGCGGTGCTGGCCGTCCTTCCCTTCCTCTTCCTCGGACTCGCGGACGTCGTGCTCCTCCTGAAGTGGGGAGTCGACCCGCTGTGGGGGTTCATGATCCTGCCGCCGATCCTGTTCATGAGCGCACTTGCGTGGATCGCGTTCCGCTCGGGATTCGTCGGCAGTGGTGGGGCCGAAGTCGACCCCTCGAAGTAAGTTACGCGAACAGGTCGTCGACGGCACCGCGAGCGGCGAGTGCGGCGTCGTCAGCCACCTGATCGGGGTCGGCGTCGACCTCGTCGACGACGTCGAGATAGATATCGACTTCGAGGACGTCGTCCTCGAATGAGACTGTCACGTCGAGGTCCCTCACGTCCGACTTTCTGTACCGCGAGAAGACGACGCCCTCGGCCGCCTGTGCGGCTGTCTGCACGATTTCGTCGTCGGAAGGCATCGGCTTACGCGCCGCCGGGGCCGCCCATACCTGGGCCGCCTGCTGGGCCGCCGCCGCCGCCGCCGAGCATCTGCTGCAGTTCGCTCTGAAGTTCTTCGAACTGCTCCTGGACGCGCTCTTCTTGCTTTTCGAGCGTTTCCGCGCGGATTTCGAGGCTGTTGACCTTCTCTTCGAGGTCGTCCTGTGCCTCGTCGTAGTCCGTCTCGACGAGGAGGTCGCCGACGGATCGGTACATCGTCGTTTCCTCGTCGATGTTTTCGAGTTCGTCGAGCGCGGTCTCGGACTCGTTCAGCTGCGTCTGGGCCTGCTCCTTCTGGGCGGCTACCTGCTGGGCCTTCTCCTGAAGGTCCTGCAGTTGTTCGAGTTTCTCCTGTGCTTCCGGCGGAAGATTACCCTGCATACGCCAACCCTGGGGACCCGGGTTGAAAGACCCTTGCTTTCTCACTCGACGCCGGCACACGACTCCGCGACGGACACCAGCGAGAGCCACGTGTTCAGCCCGGCACGCAATGCGACGAGGTCCGCAGACTCGACGTGGACGGTCACGAGGGCGTCCGTCCGCTCGACGCTGGCGGTCGTTCGGTCGCCGTCGATGTCGCCGACCTCCTGCTGGACGCTACGCTCGACGATGCGAGCGGTAGTTGCGGCTGCGTAGTCGAATTCGAGAACAGCGTCGTGTTCCACGTTACTCGACGCCGACTTCCTTGACGTCACGGCTGCGTTCCTTCAGGAGGACGCGGTGGCCGCAGTACGGACAGCGGACGCCGCCGTACTCGTCAAGCGTCACGTCGCGCTTGCAGCGGGAACACTTGTAGCTCATTCTTCCTCGGCAAGTGCGGCGCGGATGGACCGGCGGACGGTCTTCCCACCGGGCGTCTCCGGTTTGTAACTGCCGCCAGCGAACTTGTAGCCACAGTTCTCACACTGCCAGATGCCGGTCCCCTGACGGGAGACGCGGTCGTCGTTGCAATCCGGGCAGGTGTGGTCGTCGCGCATCTCGGATTCGATCTCTGCAACGCGGCGGCGAGCGACGCGCCCGTAGCGAGCGCCGAATCGGCCGGCGCTGCCGGTTCGTCCCTTGTTTTCGGCCATAGTACCGTATCATCGGCACAGCGCCCAAATAAACCTGTTGAGTTCTGGCCAGTGGGCGTCGTCGCGACGCCCGTGAAGGATGCCGGCGATTGCGAGCGCCGACACGCTTCAGGACGAAGTAGATACCCGTATCAGGAACTCTCGTTCGTTTCCGGGGTTACGGTTGCGGTCGCGGTCGATTCCGGAGTTGCGGTCGCGGTTGCTTCCGACGTCGTCGTCGTCGTCTCGTTCGTTTCCGTAGTGGTCGTCGTGGTCGGTTCCGGAGTTGCGGTCTCGGTCGACGGTTCGACGATCTCTACCTGGACCGTGTCCGTGTTGTCGCCGTCGTCGGCTTCGATGGTGTAGGTGCCGGGTTCGACGCCGTCCGTTCCGAGCGACACGGACCAGTTACCGTCCAGATCCCACTCGTCGGTGGAGTTGGTTTCGAACTGGTCGGGGCTCGGGCCGTCGATGACTTCGACGGTGATGGTGTTGTCGTCGGGTTGACGGTTGGTCTTCCCGCTGACGACCATCTCCTCACCGACTTCGATCTGCTGGACGCCATCGGCCGCATCTCCGGCGGCCTGCACGGATTCGATGGAGATGGCACCGTCGGTGTAGCGGAACTCTTCGTCCAGCACGAGGTCGTCACTGCCAGCTTCGTCAGTGGTTTCGTCGAAGATTCGTTCGACGGCCTGATCCTGGGTCAGACCCGTGCCGATGGACAGGATGTAATCTTCGAGCGCTCCGATGTCCGCTCTGGTCTGGCCGGGGAGGATCCCGTCGCCAGCAACTCCGTCGCGGCCGATACCCAGGATTACCGCACGGATGTTACCCTCGTTGAGTTCGCGGTTGTTCGCCGTCACGAGCGGGATGTCGTCCTCCTCGAAGGTGTCGTCGTCGTCGACGGTCACCTGATCGGTCGCGATGCGGCCACGCGAGTCGACCATCACGACGAGGACTTCGTTCAATCCGGGTGCGACTCCGCGGACGTTGACGGTCCCGTCTTCGACCGCGATCTGTCCGTTGATGGTCTCGAACGACTGGCCGGTTTCCAGTCCCGGATCTTGCACGATGATGGACGTCTGCGAACTCGTCGCCGTGCTGAACTCGGACGTCGTCAACGTCTCCGAGATGTTACCCTGCGAATCGACCACGTCTTCGACCTCCACGACGCCGACGCGGTACCGGCCGGGGATGGAGAGGATGTCACTCGCATCCGAGAGGGTGACGTCTTCGCGTTCCCACTCTCCGTCTGCGTCGACGCTGATGGTGTCTTCGGAGTTGAATTCGCCGTCCGTGTTGATGTCGACGAGCTCCCAGTCGCCCTGGTCGCGGGCGTAGATGGCGACGTCGTCGGTACCCTCTGCGGCGGTGCCGCGCACGTCGATGTCCTGTCCGGCGACGTACGTGCCGGCGGGACTTTCGAACACGAGTTCGCCTTGCTGCACGTCGAGCGTCTCCTCGTCCTCGTTGTTGCCGAGGTTGTTCGCGACGTCATCGAGGGCCCGGTCGGCCTGGAAGAGGTCGACCGTCACCGAGGCGTCGTCGAGGAACGCAGTGTCGATCTGTCCGACACCGACGCCGGTCTCGTCGTTGACCTCGACCTGCGCCCACGCGAATTCGGCGTTGCCGTCATCGTTGGTGTCGTAGGTTCCCGTGTCGACGACGTCCTGCACGTCGGGGAAGACGCGGGTGTCGACGTTGTTGTTCCGGAAGTCGTCGTCCTCGATGACGACGTAGTGGTTCGCGCCGGCGGTCGAGCCTCGGACGGTGAACGGAACCCGCTGTCCGCGAGTCGCGTTGTCCGAACCGAGGTCGAGCGTGACGTCGGTCTCGCTCGTCGAGGAGACCGTCGTGGTCCGGGTCGCTGACCCGAAGTCCAGGTTGTCCCAACCCTCGACCGTGATGGTGTAGTCACCGGACTCCTGATCGCTCAGGTCGAGCGCCCAGTACGCTGCGTCGACGGTGGCTTCGTTCTGCAGCTGCGAGTCGTTGAACTGGCCGACGCCTTGCAGGTAGACGACGCCGGTTCCGGTCCCCCGCTGCCGATTCGGAGCGATGACTTCGGGGGATTGCGCGTACGGTCCGCTCAGTTCGTCACGTTGGGCGTCCGAGAGCGCGTTCGCGTTCGTGAGGACGTCGCCGGTGACCTCGTTCCCGTTCTGGTCTCGGACGACTATCTCCAGGTCTTCGGCTTCCTCGTAGTTCCATTCCGCGCGTACGAGGAGGGTCTCGTCCTCCTGGACAGAAGCGCCTTCGACGTCGATCCCTCGCTCGTTGATGACCTCGAGGTCAGTTACGCGCGGGGTCTGGACGGTCACGCCAACTTGGGACGCCTGGCCGTTGACCGCATATTGACCTAGCTGTTGATCCTGGGGAATCGGCGTTTCGAGTGGAACCCCTTCGGCGTCACCGGAGACACCGACCAGGTTCGATGCGTCGACCGAGTTCCCCTGCTGGTTAACGAGGCTGATGTCGTCTTCGCCCTGGAAGACGACGGGTTTCGACGTATCGACGACGATATTACTCGGGCCGCCTACGCCGGGATTGAACTCTCCTTCGTCGTCGCCGCCTCGGTCCGCATTGATCGCATAGACCATTCCGATACTGACCGAGGATATCGCGATCAGCACGACCATCGCGATAGCCTTGACTTTGATATCTGTGCGTGTCTTATTTCTTACCATTATTTACCATGTTGTCGAAGTGAATCGTTCGTCTGCCAATTCTAGGTCGGACGGCATTACAGCCGCTCTTTACCTGTGAATTGGGCATCTGTCCTCCAACAGCATACGGTGGTATGATGGCTATCCTCATTGTAATTGTCAGCCAAATTTCTCAACACATCTGATAATTTCTGACGACTAGATGTGAATGAAGGTTTGGGTATTCGTACTTCACTTGCTGAGAAAGATAAAATATCTTATAGAATGGGCGTGTGATAGTCCCAAAATTAGATCATATCGCCCCTCAGCCGAAGGCCACACAAAGCCGAGCTTATCCTGCTAGTAGTGTACTTACTGGGCGGTGCATCGGGCCAATGGGCACCAAGTAACGCGTACTTTCGGTCGTACGGCAATCGCGTTACTCATTAAATCTGGTTGCCAGTTCGGGCAAGTGTGAGGTAGCCACTTGTAGAAGGGGATTCCCGAGTACGAAAAGACACGTTTCCTCTTACCAAGTACGCTATAACCGTCTAGGACACTGCGTTGCCGTTGACGGCTACACCGAGGCGTTGTTCGTCGGCAACGACGTCCTCCCCCGAAGCAGTTTGGTATCGAGGTGTTACGGAAACGAGGTAAGTTCCGTTCGTCGTCTCGGGGTACGCGCCAGCGGTCACCGTAATCGTCTGGCTGTCCCCCGGACGCAATCTCTCGATGAAGACACTCGTGGTCGAACCCTCGACACCCCGACCCCCGACGAAGACGGAGGTGTTGTCGACGGCGATTCGGAGGCCGACCTCGGAGGCCGTTTCGGTCCCGGTGTTTCGAACCTGGAAGGTGTACGTCCCGACGGACCCCGGAACCAGGTCGGTCTGATCGACCCCTTCGACATCCAGACGGACCTGCGGTCGTACCACGAGCGGGACGGTCACGATCTCGCGCTGGTCTCGATCGATCCACTCCGTCTCGTCGCCTCCGTACCGGATCAGCGGCGTGTACTCGTAGGTCACTTCGAACGGTATTTCGTACGTCCCAGGCCGAATCGAGTCGTTGAGTTGGAACTCGAACGTGGCGGTCTGGGGTTCGTCGGGCCCGACTTCGCCGACGACGACGGAGTTCCCGGTCCCCGCCAATCCCGTCGATAAGTCGTCGGAGAGCCTCTCGGTGGCAACTCGCACGCGGACGTTTCGCGCCGTGACGACGTGACGAACGAGTTCGACCGGGCCACCCCGTACGATCGTGGCGTCGTTCCGCAGCACGACCGCGAACTCTCCTTGCCCTCCCCAGGGAACGCTGCTTTCGGATGTCGTCGCAATGATATTCGGACTTCCCACGACCGTTCCGCTCTGCTGAGCAGCTATGGGTACGGCCCCTCCAACGACGACCAGACCGACGAGGAGGGCGATGGCACCTCTCGTGAACATACCTGTAATTCGAACTACTGTTCGAGGAGGCTTCCATGTGTGGGTCGCCCCAACTCAGCCCTGCAGGTCGGCGTCGGCGAGCGCTTCGTTGAGATCGGCGCGGACGTGTTCTCCGTGTTCGCGGTCGCTCGCTGTCGTGACGACGCGGTTCTCCTGCACGCTGGACCCGTCCCGGATGAGCATGCGGACGTTGCCGTTGTCGTCAGCACGCGTGGCCTTCGCCCGCACGCCCGTCCGAGAGCCGGACCCGCCGGCGTCGATGGGCCCCGGAATCACCTTCTTGACGTGGGGGTGGCCGGCGACGGTGTGGACCGCGCGCATGCCCGCCCGGTTGCCGATGAGCGTCGAGTGGGTCCCGCCGATCTTCGACTCCGGCGAGGCGTCGACGACTTCGAGCGCCGGTTCGCCCTTGCGCTCGATGACGGTCTGGACCGGCGTCTCGCTCTCGACGCGGTAGAACTCGTAGTGAAGTTGTCCGCGGACCGCTTGCACGACCTCTCGGTCACCGGTCACGTACACTTCCTCGGGCCGCTTCCGCCGGACTTCGTCGGCGACCTTCCCGGCGAAGTTGCGGAGTTCCACGACGCCGGTCTCCTCGCCGTCTTCGGGGGTCGTCGTGACGCCGCGCTGGCCGACGACGGTCTCCTCGTGGATCGACGTGACCGTCGCGCGGTCCCGCTGCAGTTCGAGCACGACCGTGTCGGCGTTGGGCGTCCGACAGACCAGACAGTAGTCTCCGGGCCTGCGGAGACTGGACGCACACTGCCGACATTCCATGGGAGAAGGTCTTCAATGCGAGCGGATAAACGAGGCGGTTCGCGCCGACTCGACAATCGGTCAGCTCATCGAACCGGGATCGGTCTTCAGGAACTCTCTGAGAACGACCGTCGCGTACGACCCCTTGGGGAGCGAGAACGAGAACGTGAGCGGGTCGCGCTCGACGTCGAGGGCCGTGTCCACGAGGACGGCTCTGCGGGTCCCGGTCGAATCGAACGCGCCGGGAAGGTCGAAGTCACTCGGAGCGAGGTCGAGGTCCTCGAGGACGGCCCGTTCGATCTCTCCCGGCTCGCCGTCCGAGAGTTCCGTCTCAGTGCCCACCAGCGGCGCGGTCACGAACGCGCGTCCGCGCTCGCAGTGTCTCGCGACGGTGTCGACGCGCGCTGCAGTCACCTGTTGCGTGCGGTCGGTGTCGGGCATGCTGAGCCCGTCCGGTGCGTCGGCGTCCGCGAAGCAGACCACGTCGCCCTCGACCGGGTGGGTGAACGGGAGGCCGCGTTCGAGTCGCTTCGAGAGAATGCGGTTGAACGCGTACGATTGGGCTGCGTTGACGAACAGCGACTGGAGGTTCGTCGGGACCGTCTCCAGCGCTGCGCGGAAGTCCTCCTGGTCGTCGCCACCGTTCTCGACGAGGGTATGGAGCATCGACCGCTCGTAGCGCAGCCGACCCGGCATCCGGTCGAGCGCGGCCTGCCAGTCTTCCGTGTCGTCGACGAAGGCCCGTGCCTCCTGCGTGTCCTCCGGTTCACGCTCGGATGGATTGCCGACGTACGTCATGACCGCGTCCTTCCAGTCGCCGCGGGCGACCGCCAGTCCGACCTCGTGGGTCACGGGTCGTCGGCTTCCGAACCGCTGTTGGCCGAAGTAGTTCGGGACCGCGACGGCACCGTCGCCGAACGACCGGAGGTCGGCCACGACGTCGTCGACGTACTCGGGGTGGTCGGGGTCACGAACGACGATCTCGAAGGCGTTCCCTGCGAGGTCGCCGAAGAGAATCGGACGACCAGTTCTGCCGACGACCTCGATCTCCGCGTCGTGAACGTCCGGTATCGCCTCGGGGTCGGCGTCCTTCACCGACACGAGCTGGGTCGTGACCGCCCGTTTGTCCTTCGTGCCGGCCCAGGAGACCCGTTCACGGCTGATTCCGAGGCCGTTGGATAGCGTCGACGCGAAGTCGTTCGTGTCCCAGCCGCGAAGCGTCGCGCGGAGCAGGAGGTGTGGATACGCGCCGGTGTCCGCGTCGAGCGGCTCGGCGTCGAACCGTTCGAGTTCGCGGACGCGGAAGTCGTCCGGGTCGCGTTTTATCTCGCCGCCGATTCCATCGGCGCTACTCACGTAGTGTTCGATGCCGACGGCACGTTCGAGTGGATGTCCCGGACGCATCTGTCCACAGTTAATGCTCGTGGTACTAGTAGCCCTCGTTCCGGAGTGTCGTGGCTGCCTTCGACCCCTTTATAGAGAATCTTATCTGACAAATTAGAAATGCCGCATCAATTAATTTCATTTCTTTGGAGTGCGTATACTGTTACTGGGGCTACGATGTACGACTTGACTGGCTTTCAGCGTGACCTGCTATACGTTGTCGCGGGGCTGGAAGAACCACATGGACTAGCAATCAAGGAAGAACTCGAAGATTACTACGAGAGCGCGGTCAATCACGGCCGCCTCTACCCGAATCTCGACGAACTCGTCGACAAAGGGCTCGTCGAGAAGGGGGAGAAGGATCGACGAACGAACTACTACACGGTGACCCAACGAGGGCAACGGGAGCTCGACGCTCGGTCGAACTGGGAAGCGCAGTACATCACCTCCTGACCACATCGGGTGGAGGATGGTTTCGAGCCGAGTCGTCTCGGTGGTGGGCGCAACGGTGGTCGATGCAGAAGCGACCATTTCGTAACGGCCCGTCTGGGGCGGCTCAGTTCGCTCCTTAGGTTGCTGCACTGTGAGTGGCGACGCCGTCGAACGGTCGGCGACAACGACACGCTAATCCGGCCATCGGCGCAAGAGCCAGCTATGCCGGACCTCGTCGACACGATCATCGAGAACCGCTGGATCGTCCAACCCAACCACGCCAACACCCTCGGGACCGCACACGGTGGGACGGTTCTGAAGTGGATGGACGAGGTCGGTGCGCTGTCGGCGATGCGGTTCGCAGGCGAGAACTGCGTCACGGCGCGGATGGACCAGGTGAACTTCAAGCGTCCCATCGACGTCGGCGATACGGCACTCATCGAGGCGTACGTCTACGACGCGGGATCCTCGAGCGTGAAGGTCCGACTCCGTGCCTTCCGGGAGAACCCTCGGACCGGTGAGAGCGAACTCACGACGGAATCGTACTCCGTCTACGTGGCCATCGACGAGGAGCGTCGTCCGACCTCCGTACCCGAGCTGACCGTCTCCACGGCGGAGGGAGAGCGGAAACAGGAACAGGCACGCAACGGCGAGGCGTAAGTCACGCTTATCCGCGTCCCGGCGATACCGTCACCCATGAGCCTCGATGTTTCCCCACCGGACCCGCCGGAGCTGAACCCGTCGCTCGACGCCGACGCGTACGACGACGTCGACGTACAGGGTGAGGAGTACCGCCGGGAAGAACTACAGGAGTTCCTCGAAACGGGAGCCTGGGAGCAGGCGTTCGACGAGTGGGCCGCCAGCACCGGTCTCACCGAGGAGGCGTACGACATCGCCCGCGAACTCGACATGTTCGCGGAGTTCGACTTCTTCTGGGACGACTTCGCCGACCGGGTCGGCTATCACGCGCCGGGGCTCCCCGAGAACTGGCGGGAGCGAGCGCTCCATCCCGACCTCCAGAACTGGAGCACGGTCTCGTCGATCAACGCGTCGCTGGCCGAATTCGGACAGATAGTCTGCGAGGTACTGAAAACCGAGTACGTCGACTGGGAAGCCGATTACAGCGGTCCCGACGACTTGCCTGACTTCGAGTAACTATTCTCGCGGGACTGCGATGTTCCGTACTGCACCGTCGCCACAGTTGCTGCAGTTCTCTACGGTACCCGAGGATTGCATTCGAGAGCCGCAGCTCGTACATTCGTAGTGCGATTCCCCAGGAGTGTATGGGTCTGGCACCTTCATGTGCACAGAAAATCGACGAATGTCATTAAGCGTTCTGCATAAGCACATCCATGTGATATTATGCTGACTTAGGTATTATTATCGGCGAGGGTCCGCGCCGACACGACGAACGTCTCTCGTCGGTCCTCCCCCCGAACTACCTCGAATCCCGCAGCTTCGAGGTCACGTCGGGCAGTTTCGGCGTCGAAGCGTTCCGACAGTGGTGGACCACGCTCGCCCTCACCGGCTGCCGTCCAGTCGCCGATTCCCAGACGACCGCCGGGACGAAGCACTCGCTCGACCTCCGCGAGTGCGTCCGCATTGGCGAACTCGTGATACGTCATCGTCGAGAAGGCGGCGTCGAGGGCGTCGTCCTCGAACGGGAGGTCGGACACTTCGGCGGTGACGAAGGTGACGGCCTCGGAGGCCCCCTTCTGGCGATAGTGGTCGTGCATGTCCGGTTGGACGTCGACCGCGTAGACGGACTCCGCGTACGGTGCGACGTCCTCGGTGTAGAATCCGGTGCCACTTCCGAGGTCGGCCACGACATCCTCGCCCGATGGTCGAAAGAGTGCGAGCAATTCGTCGACCGAGAGGTACGCGTACCGGGTCGGGTCGTCGAGTTTGTCTGCTCGATCGACGTCGAACGTGTGAAAGCCCATAGTAGCGCTTCGACCGAGGGTTGCTTAAAGCAGTCGCCGGGCTGGGACCGTGCCAGTCGCTGCCGCGTCCGAGACGTTCATTAGTCCCCACTTCCCACAGACGTATATGACGACTATCGTCCCCCCGAAGGAACGCGAGTGCGAGCGGTGTGGCCGACACGACGTCTGGGACGACGACGCGGATACCTGGACGGTCGTAACCGAGGACGACGCGAAACAGATCGGCGACCCGTTCTGTCTCCACGAGTGGGACATCAACGGGGAGTACAATCCACTCGGTGAGTGAGTGCGAGCGGTTCTCGGGAGTTCGGTCGTCGGTCGGCCACGAACCGTCGTACGCACCGAGTCACGTATCGAACGGTGAATCACGATTTCTGTGTCGCGTCGCATATCGAACGGTGAATCCAGATGCCTGAGCCGTTCCACGTGACGAACGGTGGGTGCGAACGAGCCCTTATTTACCCCGCCGCTGTATCCCCAATTATGACAACTAGGTGTAAACTTTGCCGGCGCGACGTCCCAGACTCGACGCCCAGTCCCTACTGCACGTGTGGCTGGCGGCTCGACCAAAACTGTAGGGCTGCACATACGAGCTGGTGTCCCGCGCACGGTGAGGAAGCCTGGATCGGTGCCCAGGAGATCTGACGTTCGTATTTTCCGACACAGCGGTCGACAGCTTCTTACGCTCGACGCCGACAGCCACGCACATGCCCACCGTATACGTCACGGCACCACCCGAGTCAGCAGACGACCTCGCCCGCGCGCTCGTCGAGGACCGACTCGCCGCCTGCGTGAACGCCGTGGACTGTGATTCGACCTATCGCTGGGAGGACGAGGTCCACGAAGACGAGGAGGTCATCCTGCTCGTCAAGACGACCGACGAGCGGTACCCGGCGCTCGCCGAACGTATCGAGGAGCTCCATCCGCACGACGTCCCATGTATCGAGCGCTTCGAAGAAACGGACGTTCTGGCCCCCTTCGCCGAGTGGCGGGCCGACTGCGTCGACGACTAGTACGACAGGTCGTCGGTGTAGAGTTCCAGCAACACGACGGCCAGGGCACCGGCGAGGACGGCAAGTGCGGTCACACCGACCGTATTCGGCGTCCACGCGGCCGTGTTCGCCAGCACTTCTTCGGCGGGCGTTCGGAGCGCACCGACCATCAGACTGACCAGGAACGTCAGCGTCGCGGTTCGGTAGTGGTCCAGCGCCCAGCGGATGAGCCGCGAGACGGTGAGGAGTCCGACGAGCGCTCCGACCGCATACGACGCGACGAAGGTTGCCGCGTCCAGCAGTGCGGATACGCTCCCGCCAGTCGCCAGCCCGAATACCTGATCGACGAACGACTTCAGCGTCCCCGTCAGGAACTCGTACTGCCCCAGCAGAATCAGGACGAACGCCCCCGAGACGCCCGGTAGAATCATCGCCGTGATCGAGATCGCCCCCGCGACCAGGATGACCAGCGGAGAGTGCGGGAGTGCGCTGGTGAACGCCGGGTTCGAGATGTAGAATGCGAATGCGAATCCGACGACGCCGGCGAGCACCTGCCCGAGCGTCCGCACGTTCACCTCTCTGTAGAGGACGACGGCCGACCCCGCGATGAGGCCGAAGAAGAACGCGAACGTCAGGCTCCGGTAGTTGACGAGCGCGAAGTGCACGACGCGGGAGACCGTCACGATAGCGGACACGACGCCGACTCCCAGCACTGCAAGGAACGGCACGTCCATCGCGAACAGCTTTCGCAGGAACGCTGCGCGCCCCTCACGACGGTGGATTCGCGTGATGTACGCCAGCGCCGACGGTTCGAGCGACGACAGCGCGGTGATGAGCCGTTCGTAGATGCCCGTAATGAGGGCGATGGTGCCGCCGGACATCCCGGGCAGTGAATCCGCTGCACCCATGGCCACGCCCTTCAGGAAGACGCTCAGCCAGCCGCGAACGCTGGCGATGGTCGCGAACTCCTGGTCGGTGAGTGAGTCCTGCGCCACGGGTGCTCAGGGGGTCAGTTCTCGCGTGGGAGCTTCCAGCGCGGAGTTCGTCTGGTTGCTCGACCCGTTCGTTCCGCCGTCGGTCGCGTTTCCGCTCGTTTCGTTGCCAGTATTGGAGGCCCCGCCGAGCTGGGTCGCCTGTTTGGTCATGTCGACCGTGATCGTGTCGGTGTCCTCACCGATGACCGCGCCTTCGGAAACGTCTTCGCTCGCGGTGTAGCGGACGATGTAGCCCGTCTCGTTCACCGAGGCCGGGGTGGTGAAGTCGTACGCACCGGTCGCACGGACCGACGTGTTCGTGTAGCCCTCTTCGGGACCCCACTGGTCGTAGCCGGTTGTCGAATACGGCACCGTCATCGTGAACTCACCGTTCGGGCCGGTCTCGGCGACCTGCTTGTAGGTGAACGTCGTGTTCGACGAAGGGATGCGCATCTCGACGCGAGCGGTGACTTCGGTGTTGGCCGGGCCAGTCCCTTCGATGGTCGCTCCCGGGACGCGCTCGAAGACCTTCACCCAGCTGTCCTGCCCGGCCAGCGGAACGGTCTGGGCCTGCTGTGGCCGCTGGACGGATTCGTTGCTCTCCTGGACCAGCCGGTAGTGCTCCATGGCCGGAACGCGCTCGGCGGGGAGCCGGCCGACGCCACCGACTTGCGACGTGGAGTCTCCGCGGACGAAGGCCCGCGCGGCGGTCATGTTCTGGAAGCGTCGAATCTGCGGATCGACGGCGATAGATTCGGCCTGTCCGTCGCGGTCGACGTCGAGCCGGTCAGCCTCCCAGTCGAGGACTACCGGCTGTGGTTCGACTGCACTGCCGTGGTACTGGTACAGCCGGGCGACCGTCGTATTGTAGTACGCGGGTTTCTGGAAGACCGCGAGACGACGGGCCTGAACCCCCTGCTGGGACTCCTGGACCTGCCAGAAGTACTCGTAGTAGTCGCTCTGGGCGACGTCGCCGTCGTCGTAGAACTTCGGCGGCGCGAAGAACTTCCCGCCGACGCGCGACTCGGTCATGGCCATCTTCCAGTCGACCATGACGTAGCGCGTCTGGGTTCCGTCCCCATCTTCGAGACGATCGAGGACGGTGTTGGCCTGCGTCTCGTTGGGTGCAAGCAGGAAGTTCGCGGCATCGCGGGCACCTTGCTGGAAGGGGTTAGCGTTCGGAATCCGCTCACCCTGGACGGTGATCCAGTGGCCGTAGTCCCACCAGGACATGACGCCGTAGGTACCCGCCGGGTAGTCGTAGTCGCTCTGGAGGTCGTACGTGCCGTAGTACGGCAGGTCGCTGTTCGCGCCGCCGAACTGGCCCTCTTCGGGCGTGTTGTCCTGCATCCATTCGAGGCTCGAGTCCCACGCCTGGACGGCCTGTCCGGGCTTGGCGCTCGAACCGTACGCCGCCGCGGTCGGCTGCGTGAACGCGAGCGGGGCGACGATCACCAGCACGAGTGTCAGCACCGTCAGGAGCTGGTAGGCCTCGACGGTCTGGATGTTTCCGCTGAAGTTCGCGTATCGGAGGACGAGCCCGACGATGTAGGCGTTGATGACGGCGACCGGGGCAAGCAGGTAATAGTCGAAGCGCCCCTGCGTGAAGGTCGCTGCGAGCATGAACGCGAACCAGAAGACGACGAACGTCAGCTCGGCACGCGGTTTGTCGCTCGTGAAGTGTCGGATGACGATGAACGCGGCGCCGATGACGGCCGTCAAGATGGCCAGCCCGTAGCGCTGGTACAGCAGGTCTGCACTGCGAAGCGGCTGCGCTTCACCGACGGTGCCGGCGGTCGGACTCGTCGTGAACCCGACGACGCGGAGGACCTGATTGACGAAGAAGTCGAATAGGTCCGGCAGTGCGACGGCCATCAGACCGGCAGCGACGGCCAGAATTCCCACGATACCGACGGGATACAGCCGCCGGTCGAGGTTCATGTCTTCCCAGCGGCGGGCGATAACGGCCATGACAGTGAACCAGACTGCGCCCGCGAACGCGAGGCCGGGCTGGAGCAGGCTGAAGCTCGTCGGGCTGACGATGGTCTCTTCGAACGCACCGAGCGCGGCGATACCGGTGACGACCATCGTCACGACGGCGGTGATGGCGACGTGCTCCGGACTCTCGCCGTGGGCGAACTGCGAGGCGAGTTCGGCCGTGAAGTAGAAGCCGAGGATACCGATGAGGAAGACGCCCGGCGGCCACGACCAGAGGTACGCGCCGACGCCGATACCTGCCAGCATCGCCCAGCCGAACGGTGTGCGCAGCGCGCCGAACGCGCGCTCCTGAAACAACTCGTACACCGGCTTCTCCTGCTCGGCGGCGGTCACGGCGACCATCACGCCGAGGACGGCAATCGTCTGGAAGACCGCCTCCGCGATCTGGTGGTCGGAGAAGCCGACCATGCCGCGGTTGAGTGCGACGCTCGTCGAGAACGCGGCGATTGCGACGGCGATGATACCGCCGAAACGACCGCCGAGCCGGCGCGAGATGAAGTAAATGGGAATCGCGAGAGCGGTCCCGAACACGGCGGGTGCGACCAGGAGCGTCATCGCGATGGTCTGCTGGTCCGGATTCCCGAGTCCGACGACGATTGCGGCCGTGGCGACGATCTGGTCGAAGATGGTGCCGAACTGGCTGGAGTGGGCACCGACAGGGAAGTACGTGTAGGGGTCGAACGGCATCGTCTCGGGCCAGTTCCGGACCGTGTACGACACCGTGCGGTAGTGATACCAGGCGTCGTTGCCGGAGAAGTAGACCTGACCGTCGACGACGAAATTGTTCCAACTTCGGACGCGATTCCACAGCATGAACGCGAGCAGGAGGGCTAAGACAGGTATGTGATACCATCTGCCGAGAACGCTGGCTGAGCCCTCACGCTCGCTAAGCTCTTGGAGTTGGCCCCGCCATTGACTCATTAGCCGGTACGACTAGGAACGCGCGCATAAGCCTTGTCATATCTGCCGTCGATGGCGCGCTGTGTGTGGGGTAAACTCCGGACTTGCTGGCAGAGAACGAACCGCATACGTTCGCAAAAGATGCAGCATTCCTCTCCTGCTCGGAGCATTCTGGCCTCGACGGACGGCGCCGAGTACCGTCGGATCGACGCTGGGCAGTGGACCGAAGAGAAACGCCTAACCGCGGTCGCTGTCCACTGGCCACGTATGCGCGTCTCGGTCGTTCTGTGTGCGCACACGATGGACCGTTTCGACGCGGTCACGGACGCGGCGGAGAGTGTGTTCGCGCAGACCTACGACGACGTCGAACTCGTCTTCGTCAGCGACGGCAACGAGACTGTCGCCTCGGAGTTCCGCGAACTGTACGGTGACCGCGACGACGTGGTCGTCCACTGCAACGACGAGAACGTTGGCCTGCTGGAGAGTCGAAACACCGGGGCTGAGGTCGCTTCGGGCGACGTCGTGGCCTTCATCGACGACGACGCGGTCGCCGACGACGAGTGGATCGAGCGTCTCACCACCGCCTACGAGGACCAGGACGCAGTCGCAGCCGGTGGAACGATGGCGCCCGAATGGGTCGCCGGCAAGCCGTCGTTCCTGCCGGAGGAGTTCTACTGGCTCGTCGGCGTCACCCACCGCGGATTCGCGGACGGGCCGGGAGAGGTCCGTAACACCTTCGGCTCGAACATCTCGTTCCGTCGGGACGTCTTCCTCGAACTCGACGGCTTCGACGCGAACATCGGCGGTCGGCAGGGGGACGCGAACCTCCAGGGCGGCGAAACCGAACTGTGTGCGCGCCTGCAGGACGAGTACGGGAAGGGCGTCTACTACGTCCCGGACGCACGCGTGGCGCACAAGGTGTTCGAGTATCGGACCGACCCCTGGTGGCTGCTCGACAGGGCATTCTGGCAGGGCTACTCCAAACGCGGCATGGAGAAGTTCGTCCCCGCGTCGACGGGCGAGGAGACTGACTTCCTCGGGCAGTTGGTCGGGGAGTTCGTCCCGTCGAGAGTGTCGGGCCTCGTCACGAACCCCTCTGTCGCCGCGCTCGCGCAGTTCGTCTGGCTGTTCCTCCTGACCGCCGCCGTGGGATCTGGCTACCTCTACGGCGTGTACAAGTGGGGCTGACCGCCTTCGGCAGGTTTTACCCGCGGCCACGCACACGACCGGACGATGGACGAGTTGCCAGACGTCTGCGTCGTCACGCACCCGCTCGCCGCGGCCGGCGAGAACGCGACGCGGAGCCTCCTCGATATCCTCGCTGCGATAACGAGCGTGTCGCTGGTGACTGCCGACCTGCCCGCGGACTCCGAGATTCGTGACCGACACGAACTCGTCGAACTAACTCGGAAGGGCGCGGGTGATTCGGTCCTCGTCGCCGCCGTTCGGTTCCTCCTGAATCAACTGCGGATGTGTCGCGTGCTGCTCGGACGCGAGGAGTCGGTCGTCCTGTTCTTCGGTGCGACGTCGTACGTGTTGCCCATCCTGTTCGCCCGCCTCGTCGGAAAGACGGTCCTCGTCGAACCGCGTGGCGACGTTCCGTTGACGCTGCGGCTGAACTGGGAACGCTCCCTTCCGGACCCGGTCGCGCGGACGCTCGCCGGCCTCGTTTGGGTGCTCGAACGGACCGGCTTCGCGCTCGCGCACGGCGTCGTCACGTACACGCCGTCGATGGCCGACCAGTTGGACCTCGATCCCGACGCGCCGACCGTCTATCCGACGGGTGCCCGCTACGTCCGGACGGATACGTTCGACGTGGAGATTCCGTACGACGAGCGAGACGTTCGCGTCGGATTCCTCGGCCGCATCGACGAGGAGAAGGGCATCCGCGAACTGGCCGCCGTCGCGAAGTCCCTGCCTGAGCACGTCACGTTCGCGTTCATCGGCGACGGCGACTTGAGCGAGTGGCTCGAGCGCGAACTCGCCGACGAGATCGCCGACGGACGAGTGGACTACGTCGGCTGGGTCGACCACGACGACGTGCCGACCGAACTGAACCGCCTCCGACTGCTCGTGATGCCCTCCCAACCGACCGAGGGGTTGCCCACGACCATTCTGGAGGCGCTCGCGTGTGGGACTCCGGTCTACGCCACGCCCGTCTCCGGCGTTCCGGACGTGGTTCGCGACGGCGAAACTGGCTTCTTCATGCAATCGCGGGACCCCGAGGCCATCCGCGACACCGTGACGGACGTGCTCGCGCGTGACGACCTCGACGCCATCAGTCGGGCAGGTCGCGACCTCGTGGAGTCGGAGTACAGTTTCGAAGCCGCCCAGGAACGGTACCGAACCATTCTCGTCCGCGTCTCGGCGTCGTGAACCGCCTGCCCGACTGAGCGGCAACCGAGCGACTGCAAGCGGAATTGTGGAATTTCTACATACTTGAGAATCTGTCCCAATATTTATCGAATATGCAACTGATTGTATGCACATGGCAACGCGAAACAGCCTCGACACCGAAATCTTCGGGCGGAGCGTGGAGTTCGAATACGCCGAACACTGGGTCGGTTACTCGCTGTTCCTCCTGCGAATCGTGATGGGATGGACCCTGTTCCAGGGCGGCGTCACGAAGCTCGTCACGTACCTCGACGCGAACCCAGAGAACAACTGGACGGCCGCGGGATTCCTGCTCCACGCGATTCCGGAGGGGAATCCGTTAACCGGGATGTTCGCAGCGATGGCGCAGATGCCCCTCATTGACGTCCTCAACATGTGGGGGCTGACGCTGACCGGGCTTGCCCTCATCCTCGGCGCGTTCGTCCGCTGGAGCGCGTTCTGGGGCGCGATCATGATGCTGTTCTACTGGCTGGCGTCCCTGCACGGCGGCCTGCTCGCCGGCCTCCCGCTCGCACACGGGTGGGTCGTCGACGATCACATCGTCTACGCCGTGTTGCTGTTCGGTCTCGGCGCGTTCGGTGCCGGTCGAATCCTCGGCCTCGACGCCTACCTCGAAGACATGGAATTCGTGCAGAAGACCCCGGGGCTCCGATACCTACTGGGCTGAGCGGTCACGTCAAATGGGTGTGAGCCCTCGGGCTTTGGTCCGGACTCGCCCGGACAGTCCCAGCAGAGCCAGCGCGTAGACGCCAGCACCGACCACGACGATGCCGACGGCGCTGATGGGTCGTGCCGGCGACAGCCCGGCGCTGCTGACCCCCTCGAAGACGATCGGGTCGAGCAGGCGCGTCACGACGAACATCACGACTGCAGCGGCGGTCTGATATCCGATTTCTGCAAGCGGGATGGAGAGCGAGTCGATGAGCCGCGAGAGCGCGTAGCCGCTGATGACGACGCTGACGGCGGTCGAGACGACCGTCGCGACGGCCGCGCCGTACCAGCCGAACGCGTAGACCAATCCGAGGTTCAGACCGGCGTTCAGCAGGACGAAGGCCAGATTGATGCGGAAGGTCACGTCCGGGCGGTCGATGGCGTTGATCGCGTTGAGGAACTGCGCGGCGTAGCCCGAGAGCAGTCGCGCGAGGATGAGGACGACGAGGATGGTTGCCCCCTGAGCGAACTCCGGACGGTAGACGACGAGCAGGTCGCTGCCGACCACCACGGCACCGAACAGGCCGGGGATGACGAAGACGCCGGAGAACGCAAGCCCCTCGTCGACGAGGTGGCGGACCTTCGAGTAGTCCTCCTTCGACCCCAGTTCGCTCAGCGCGGGGAACAGCGTCGAGGAGATGGACACGGAGACGAGTCCGAGCACCGACGCCAGGCTCCAGGCGACCTCGTAGATGCCGATCTGGCTGTGCGTGACGCCGACGAGTCCGCCCAGCGAATAGGCGGCGAACAGCCCGAGAACGAGCGTGTCCATCCACGCGAACGCTCGCGATTTCATCGTTCCGAGCCAGCCGTACATGCCGTAGTTCACGAGCCGGCGGACGTGCTCGACCGTGGGCCATGCCGGTCCCTCACGGTGGAAGTAGACGCCGACGATCGCGGCGATTGCGACCGCCGCGGCGTGGCCGAGGACCAGCCACACGAACGCCGCGCCGACGAAGACGACGACGATGTGGAACGCCGAGCGAAGCGTTCGCTCGAACGTCTTCAACAGCCCCGATTTGCCGACCTGGCGCTGCCCCTGCAGCGAGGAGACGACCACGTCGAACACGCCTTGCACGGCCACGAGCGCCGCCACCTCCAGCGCGACCTGATGATTGACGAGCTGGTTCACGACGTCCGTCAGCGCGACGATGGCGACGACGAGCACGGCGGTCAGGGCGACGTTCAGCAGATGGCCGGCGGCGAGGAACTCCTTCGGTGCGTCGCCCTCGCTGATGCGTTTGGTCATCGCCGTCCCGACCGAACTGGCCGGGACGTTCAGCCAGAACAGCAGTGCCGCGACGACGGTGTACTCGCCGAGGATGGTCGAGCCGAGCTGGTTCGCGATGTACCACGTCGCGAGGAAGCCGGCGATAGAGCTGCCGACCTGCGAGCCGAAGAAGACGATGGTCTGCTTTCCGAGACGCACTCAGCGACCCTCCCGTACTCGTCGATAGAGTCGGTCGAGGCGGTCGACCATGGCGTCCCATGAGTGGTGGTCCTCGACGTACGTCCGCGCGTTCTCGCCGAGCCGCGTCCGGATCGCGTCGTCCGAACAGACCGTCTCGATGCGCTCACGAAGCGCATCTTCATCGCCGGGGTCGACGACGTAGCCGTTCTCACCGTCTGCGACGACGTCGGGGATGCCGGCGATGTCGGTCGCGACGACCGGCAACCCGACGGCCATCGCCTCCAGCATCGCGTTCGGGAGTCCCTCGCCCGCGACGGCGGGGAGGACGTACACCTGCCCGTCGCGAAGGTAGTCGCCGACGGCCTCCGGTTCGACCTCGCCGACGAACGCCGCGTCGACGTCCAGGTCTGCGGCGAGCGCTTCCAGCGACTCTCGCTCCGGGCCATCCCCCACCACGACGAGCCGCTCGTCGACGCCGTCCATCGCGCGCAGCAGCACGTCCGCGCCCTTCTGGCCCTTGAGTCGGCCCACGAAGACCACGCTGTCACCGGCCGCTCGCTGGTCGGGCAGGTCGACGCCGTTGCCCAGCACCGACAGTTCGGCGTCGGGGAACTCCGCGAGGACGTCCCGCCGGACGGTGTCGGCCTGCACGAGGACGAGCGCGTCGTCGAAGACCCGCTGCATCAGCCATCGCTTGACGGGATTCTCCTTCGCGAAGTAGAAGTCGCCGCCGCGGATCCACGCGAAGTACGGCAGTCCGGTGAGCAGGCTCACGAGGTACCCAACGAAGCCGCAGGGGTAGATCATCATGCACTGGAGGACGTCGAGTTTGCGGGCGTCTCTGAGGACGTAGACGAACGAGAACAGGACGAACGTGAGCGTGCTGAGGAACGGCGAGCGCCGCCAGTTCGGAATCCGGACGAGGTCGAACGGCTCGTCCCCGTGCTCCTCCGGTCCGGGGTACGCCTTCGTGTAGACGGTCACGTCGTGGTCGGTCCGTTCCTGTAGCTCCCGAGCCATCCGCAGCGTCTGCGTCTCGGTGCCGGCGATGACGTCCGGCGGGAACTCCTTGACGAGGATACCGACGTTCATGCGTCGTCGATGAACCTCTCGTACCACTCCTCCAGGACGAGCAGGTCCCAGAGGTGGTGGCCGTAGTCGTCGGTCGATTCGAGGTGGGCGGAGAGCTTCGCGTCGATACCGGCCGCGTCGAAGGGGTCGCGCTGGCCGAGTCGGGCCAGTTTCCGATCGGCGAGGTCCGCGAGGTCCCCGCGGAACCACGCGTCGACGGGGACGCTGAAGCCCTGCTTCGAGCGGCCCTGGACTGCCTCGGGGAACACGTCCTCGAACGCGCGCTTGAGCAGCCACTTCTTCTCCCCGCGTCGCCACTTGTACTTCGCGGGGATGCGCGCGGCGAACTCGGCGAACTCGTGGTCGAGGAAGGGCGAGCGGACCTCCAGCGAGTGGGCCATGCTCGCCCGGTCGACCTTCGTCAGGAGGTCGTCGGGGAGGTACGTCCGAAGATCGAGAGCGGTGATCCGGTCCATCCGCGTCGGCCCATCCCCGCGCCGAAACGCCTTCTGCAGATGTGCGAGTTCGTCGTCGGGTTCGGGCCCGTTCCACACCATCTCGGCCTCTTCGCCGAGCATGTGACAGACGTATGGCGCGTATCGTTCGACGGCGTCCCCTTCGGCGTTGTCCAGCAAACTCCGAATCTGCCGTCGCTGCTCGCTCACCGGTCCATCGTCGGGGAGGGCGTCGAGAACCGCCGCCGTCCCGTCGCGGAGGGGCTTCGGGACACGGTCGGCCTGCTCGGTCAGCCAGTCGAACGTGTAGCGGTCGTAGCCAGCGAAGTGCTCGTCGCCGGCGTCGCCGCCCACCGCGACCGTGATGTCCTGACTGGCGACCTGCGAGACGTAGTAGGTCGGGACCGCGGAGGGGTCGCCGAACGGCATCTCGTAGTGGTCGACCAGTTCGGGGAGCACGTCCATCGCGTCGGGCGTGACGGTGTACTCAGTGTGATTCGTGTCGTACTCCTCGGCGACGGCGCGGGCGAACGAGAGTTCGTCGTACTCGTCGAACCCGATAGAGTACGTCTCGACGCTCGTCTCCGCGAGGTCGGCCATCAACGCGGTGACGATGGTCGAGTCGACGCCTCCGGAGAGGAACACGCCAAGCGGCACGTCGCTCCGCATCCGCAGTCGCACGGCCTCCCGAAGTTCGTCCCGCAGCCGATTCGCCAGTACGTCCGGCGAGGCGTCGAACTGCTCCCGATGAGAGAGCGACCAGTACGTGTCCCGTGTCACGCCGTCCTCGTCGACGAGCAGGTACTCCGCAGGTCTGACCTGTCGGATGCCCTCGAAGCCGGTCTTCGGGGCGGGGACGTACTGGTAGGTCAGGAACTCCCGAAGCGCGGGCAGGTCCGGGCGCGCCTCGACCGCCGAGTCGGCGAGGACGGTCTGGATGGTCGAGCCGAAGGTGAAGCCGTCCGGACCGTCACGGAAGAACAGCGGCTTCTGCCCGAGTCGGTCCCGAGCGAGGAACAGTCGGTCGCGTCGCTCGTCCCAGATGGCGAACGCGAACATGCCCCGCAGTTTCGAGAGGCAGTCGACGCCGTGTTCCTCGTACAGCGCCAGCAGGACCTCAGTGTCGGTCTCCGAGCGGAAGGGGTACGAGAGGTCCGCTCGAAGCTCGCGGTAGTTGTAGATTTCGCCGTTGAAGACGACGTGGACGGAGCCATCGGCGTTGTGCATCGGCTGATGGCCGGCGTCGCTCAGATCGAGAATCGAGAGGCGGCGATGGGCGAGCAGCGCCGGACCCGACGCGTACACTCCGTCGTCGTCGGGGCCGCGGTGGGGCATACACGCCACCATGTCGCGGCCCAGTCCGGGGTCGGGTCGCCGCGTAAACGAGACCGTCCCGCCGATTCCACACATTGGTTCGGGAGACGGCGTTGTCCGGTTTAAAACGTACTACTCCAGATAGCCCATGTCCTGCAGTCGAGACTCGATCTCGGCCTCCTGGTCGCGCGTGATGTCGAATTCGTAGTCCTCGATAGGTTCGCTGTCGAGGACCTCGCCCTCGATGGCGGTGAGTATCTCCTCCAGACACTCCTCGACGGAGGACTCCTCGGTGTCGACGATGACGTCGGGGTCGTGGGGCTCCTGGAACGGGTGATTGACGCCCGTGAAGTTCTCTATCTTCCCGGCCTCGGCGTCGGCGTAGAGCCCCTTCGGGTCGCGCTCGGCACAGGCGTCGGTCGAGGCCTTGACGTAGACGAGGAAGAAGTCTCCCTCCTCTGCGACGATCTCGCGGGCCTGCTGCTGGGCGTCGCGGAACGGGGTGATCATCGCGACGATGGTCGGGATGTCGTTGCGGTTGAGCAGTTGCGCGATGTACGCCGTCCGTCGGTTGTTGATCTTCCTGTCGGCTCGCGAGAAGCCGAGGTCGGGGTGGAACTTCGTCCTGAGGTCGTCGCCGTCGAGGTTCTCGACCTGCAGCCCCTTCTCGCGGAGGTAGTTCTCGACCTGCTTCGCCAGCGTCGACTTCCCGGAGGCCGGCCGGCCCATGAACCAGAGTGTGAACGACATTATTCGGTCACGAAGGGTTCGTCGGTATTCATTATAAGGGTCGCTATCTCGGGACGCATCATCTTCTCGGAGGGGCGCTCCTCGTTCCTGATGGCCTCCCTAATCTCGGTGCCGCTTGGGTAGATGCGCTCGTCGTCGCCGTGTGGGCAGATCTTCTCGCTCACCATCCCGTCACACGGCTCACAGAAGAACGAGTAGCTGAAGAACATCGGTTCGATGCCGATGTCGGTGATCTCCTCGAAGATGTCGTGGGCTGCGAAGCTGTCGTAGTAGTCGCCGACGCCCGCGTGGTCGCGGCCGATGATGAAGTGGGTACAACCCTGGTTCTTGCGGACGAGGGCGTCGAAGATGCTCTCGCGCGGGCCGGCGTAGCGCATCTGACTGGGGAAGACCGACAGCGCGACGTTCCCCGTCGGGTAGTACGCGTCCGTGAGTTCGCGATAGCTCTCCATGATGACCGCGTCGCTGTAGTCGCCGATTTTCTTGTCGCCGAGTTTCGGCTGGACGAACAGGCCGTCGACGAACTCCATCGCGCTCTTCTGGATGTACTCGTGGGCACGATGTGGAGCGTTGCGGGTCTGGAACCCCACGACCGTGTCCCACCCCTTCTTGCGGAACAGCACGCGGGACTCGGCGGGCAGGAGGTCGTGCCCGTTGTGCCGGTGCGGGTCGAACATCGTGATGGGGCCGCCGACGAGGAAGTCGTCCCGACTCTTGAACGACGCGACGCCTGGATGGTCCTCGTCGTCGGTCCCGAAGACCGCCTCGGCGGCCTCCGACTTGTTGTACTTGTAGACCTCTTCGACGTCGATGACGCCGACCGGGTCGCCGTTCGGGTCGCAGAGAGTCGCCCGCTGGTCGGGTTCCAGAGAGGTCGCCTTCTCGCCGTCCACGTCGAGGACGATGGGAAGCGGCCACACCGTCCCGTCTTCGAGGGTCATGTCGTGTGCGACCTTCAGGAAGTCGTTTCGCGTCAGGAACCCCTTGAGGGGGCTGAACCGTCCCGTCGCGACGTTCATCGCATCTTTGAACGTCTTCGGCGAGAGGTGAATCCGCGGCTGGTCGGCGCTCCCCACGCCGAACGCCTCGGGGTCGTCGTCGGTGACTCTGTCGACGAGTCGACCACCGTGTGGTTCGTTCATCTGCATGCGCGTCTCGTCACCAGCGTCATAAGCCTCGTGGTTACCGTTCGGCCAAGCGAACGGGCGCTGCGAAAGGCGCGTGCTATATTTACTCCCCGGAGCAAGCCGGGATATGGACCTCGCCGAGGGCGTCGCCGACCTGCATATGCACACGACCGCATCGGACGGGACCGACACGCTCGACGACCGCGTCGCGCAAGCCGCCGAGCGCGGTCTCGACGCCATCGCCATCACCGACCACGACCGCGTCACTGAGGAGCTGACCGGTCGCTCCGCCGAGCGCGACGGCGTCACTGTCGTCACCGGCGTCGAGATACGAGCGGACCTCGACGACACGAAGGTCGAGTTCCTGGGCCACTTCGTCGACCCCACGAACGACCGCTTGCAGTCGTTGCTGACAGAGGTGCGTGGCTATCGCCGCGAGCGCAACGACGAGATGCTGGCACGACTCCGCGACGTGGCGGACATCGATCTCACGCGTGCGGACGTGGGAGAATACGCCGACGGTATGGTCGGTCGACCGCACATCGCGCAGGCCCTCGTCGACCGCGGCGTCGTCGACTCCATCGGTGCTGCGTTCGGGACGTACCTCGGCGACGACTGTTCGGCGTACGTTCCGATGGAACGGGTCCCCTACGAGCGCGCACTCGACGCGATCCGGAAGGCCGGTGGCGTCGCCACCCTGGCGCACCCGGGTCGCATTCGCTCGGACCGGGTTCCCGAGTTCGTCGCGACGCTCGCCGAGGCGGGACTCGACGGAATCGAGGTCTGGTACCCCTACGGAACCGTTCGCTCGGACGACTACGCCGAGATCGGCGTCGAAGACGCGGCTGCTCTCGCCGCCGAACACGACCTGCTCCGCACCGGGGGGTCGGACTGTCACGGTCGCGGTTCGGGGAAGTTCCGAATCGGGGACGTCAGGACGCCTCGCGAGGACTTCGAGAAGCTGGTCGCGCTGGCCGACGAGCGTGCCTGAGACCGATCAGAAGGTGTCCGCCGAGTCGATACCCCACTTCAGGATGAGGCGATTCGCAGCGTAGGTTGCGGGGTTCCACTCGGAGGGGTGCATCCGCTGAAGCATCGAGGCGTCCGTTTCGAGGTACTCGAAGCCGTAGTCGCGAATGGTGTCCTCGAAGAACTCGTTCATCATCCTGATTTCGAGGTCGCCGATATGTTCTTTCCAGTGGTACAGCGGCTCCTTGCTGATGCCCTCGAACTCGTCGGCGTGCATGCTGTTGCCGCCCCAGAGGTCGCCACAGATGGTCGGGCGCAGCATGGAGTCTTCGAACTCGACGTCGAGGAAGTCGGCGAGGTCGCGCATCTCGCCTTCGGGGTCTTCCAGCACGTCGTCGAAGACGCAGACGTAGAAGTTGTCCGGATAGAGGTCCTGGTACTTCTCCATGAAGTAGTACGACCCCTTCATCCGGCGGATCTCCGACCCGATGAACGGGTAGGGGTGCTTGATGGGGTGGAAGTCGGGCGAGCTCTTGCGGGACCGGTCGGCGCGGATGGAGTTCCGTGCGGCGTTGAAGTGGCCGTATGGGTTGCGCAGCACGCAGACGAACTTCACGTCTGGATACCACTCCAGCAGTTCGGGGAAGAACTCCGTTTCGAGGACGGACTTCGAGACGTATCGGGCGTCATCGGGGTCGCCGTCGAAGTGGCTCGAGGCCGTGGCCATCGACTGGTACAGCGCCTCGTAGACGTCGGGATAGCTGTCCACGTCCGTGCTCGCCAGTTCCGCTTCGAAGACGTCGACGTCGACCTTCTCGGTGTAGTAGTGGAAGTCCTCGTCGTTGAGCCGCGTGATGAAGTCCTGGTCGGCGAGCAGGGACTTCAGGACCTCCGGGTCGTCCTCGCGGTCGAGCTTGTCCTTCACCAGCGCGTCGTGGTGGCTGTAGCGGAACAGGTGCACTTCGTTCGGCGGGTAGACGAACAGTTCGGGGTGGCCGTCGAGGAGGCCTTTGATCATCGACGTCCCCGACTTCCGGAGCCCCGAGATGAATATGGGCGAGTCCATCCTTGATTGGACTGCGCTCTCACCTTTAAACAAGATTACGTCTCGTCCTCGCCTCGGCCGAGCGCCGACCACCCGTCCGGTTTCGGGGCGCCTTCGCTACATTGAAGGTTCGTTCGGGGGTCCGTTCGAACGAGACGATGTACGGCGTCGAGGAAGTCAGGAAGGCCGTCCACAATCCCCACGTAGTGCTTCGTGAGCTGAACCGGATGTACCACCGGCGGCTGTGGACGCGTCCGCACAACACCGACGGGACCGACGTCTTCGAAGAGGACTGGGACAACCTCGTGATCCTCGACGCCTGTCGATACGACACGTTCGCCGAACACGCTGCGGACCGGCTCCCGGGAACGCTCTCGAAGCGGGAGTCCCGCGGCGCGGCGACGCCGGAGTTCGTCCGCGGCAACTTCACCGACAAGCGCCTGCACGACACCGTCTACGTCACCTCGAACACGTGGTTCCTGAAGCTGCGAGACGACATCGACGCCGAGGTCCACGCCGTCACGCTGGCCCGAAGCAAGGACGCGTCGGTCGTGACCGAGCACGCCCTCGAAGCGAACGAGGAGCACCCGAACAAGCGGCTGGTCGTCCACTACATCCCGCCGCACCACCCCTTCGTCGGCCCCACTGCCGACCGGGAGCTACCGCCGTACGAGGAGCAGGAGAACGACCTGTTCGAGCGCATCCAGCGGGGCCACCTCGACGTCTCCGACGAGACGCTGCGGCAGGCCTACGTCGAGAACCTCGATCGCGTCATCCCGGAGGTCGAAACGTTGCTCGACGAACTGGCGGGCAAAACCGTGGTCACCGCGGACCACGGCGAACTAATGGGCGACCGGACCGCGCCGGTCCCCATCCGGGATTACGGCCACCACGTGGGCCTTTACGTCGACGAACTCGTCGACGTGCCGTGGCTCGAAGTCGAGGGCGAGACGCGAAAACGAATCGTCCCCGAAGAGCCGGACGAGGACGTCGAGGTCTACAGCGACGAGGAGGTCGACCAGCAATTGCGGGACCTCGGGTACAAGGTCTAGTCAGTCTCCGTCGGAGAGCCACCGATCGGAACTGGTGGCTGCGCTCGCGGCATCTCTCGGCGCTCCGAGTGACCGAGATAGGTTCCGGCCGGACGTCTGACGGTATCACGACCCCGACCGGGACGCGCTCACGAATTGCTCGTATTCCTCGTAGAACTCTTCGCGCTTTACGACGAGGAAACCGACGAAGATGAGGACCAGGCCAGCGATAGTCAGGGCGCTCAGTCGGTCGCCGAACAGCGCCCAACTGAACACGATGCCGAACATCGACACGCCGTAGGTGACCAGGTTCAGTTCGACGGAGCCGAGCCTCTCGAGGAGGTCGAAGTACAGTACGTACCCGACCGCGCTCACGAAGACGCCGAGATAGAGGAGCGCGACGGCCCCGTCGAGAGAGACGCCGACCTCTCCGAGCGACTCGCTGGGACTGGCGAAGCTGGCACCGTGATTGACGAGCGCTCCGACCACCATCGCCCAGGCGGTTCGCGACGCGATCGGCATCGACGCGTTCGCCCACTGGGTCAGGACGCCGCCGAGTGCGAACGAGATCGACGAGAGTACCAGTATCGTCTTCCCGGTCGTGTGTCCCGAGAGCAACGTCGAGATATCGGGACGCGTGATCACTACCAGACCGACGAATCCGAGACAGACGCCGAACAGTTCGTACGTGTCGAAGCCCTCCTCGGGGAGGAGTAGCTTCGCAAATCCTACAGTGAGCAACGGAATCAGTCCGGAGAGTATTGCAGCCATTGTACTCGGTACGAGTCGCTGACCGACGTTCAGAAACACGCTGTATCCGGCGAGCGTGAAGAGGCCACCGGCAAAAACCGCCGCCCAATCGCGGACCGCTCTCGGTCGCCAGTAGTCGAACTTGCTGACTGCATACGCGAGCATGAGCACCGACGCGACGTCGAACCGGAGTGCGGCGTACAGTATCGGTGGGAAATCGTCGAGTCCGACTTCGACTGCGGGAAACCCGCCACCCCAAAGCGCCGCCAGCGCGACGAACAGAGCGAGGTTTCGGTACGAGCGCCGGAGCCGTGGCGTTGTCGGGGTCGACGTCCCCTCTGGTTCGGTTTCTGCCACGTCTCGACGTCGGCCAGGGACGGACTTACATCATTCTCGAATCACTTTCGGGGTCGTGAAAGCGTTTCACGACCACTGCCGCCGCCGGGACACCACTTATCTCGATTCGTGGCCTGTGACCGGTCATGGAACAGTCGCTCGACGAGGTCGGGTTCCTCTCTCGGTCGGAAAACCGGGTTCGCGTGCTCGATTCGCTCGCGACGGAGTCGCTGACCCGCCGCGAACTACAGGCCGAGACGGACGCCTCGCAGGCGACGCTGAGTCGGATACTGGAGGACTTCGACGACAGAACGTGGGTCGCAAAGCGCGGCGCAACCTACGAAGCGACGGCCCCCGGTTCGTGGGTCATCGAGCGATTCGATGCCCTGCAGCAGGCGATCGACGTGAGCAGCGAGCTCGCGGACGTGGCGTCGTGGCTTCCGACCGACGTCGACGGGTTCGACGTGAGCTGGCTCGCGGAGGCCGAAGTGATCACACCCACCCCTACCGAGCCGAACGCCCCCATGGAACGTCTCGAACAGACCCTCCGCGCCGGCAGTCGAGTACGCGTCCTGTCGTACGCATACAACAAGGACTGCCTCGACGCGAACGTGGCCGCAGTGGAAGACCGCGGGCAGCGTTACAGCGGTATCTATCCTCATCCCGCAGTCTCCACCTTGCGCGACAATTCGGAGTGGCGCGACCAGTTGGAATCGCTCCTGGACTCCGAACGGGTCACCGTCTCGGTTTACGACGGAGAGATTCCGTGTTCGGTCGGCATCGTCGACGACGAAGTACAACTGACCATCCGCGACGACGACGGCATCGTCCGTGCAGTACTCGTCGCCGACTCCGAACCGCTCCTGAGGTGGGCCGAGTCGCTGTATGAAACCTATCTCCGTGACTCCGCGCCGATCGATGAGTGAGCCGTTCTCCGCCGGAGTGAAAAAGTTTCAAAACGGGTTCTTGTCCCTCGCTTTCGTGGGGGACGTATGGAGACGATTCCAGAGAGCCGATTGGATTTGTTCGAGAAGCCGGCAATAGCCACGTTCGCGTCCTCGCTTCCGGACGGTCGTCCTCACGTCGCCCCGGTGTGGGTGGACTACGACGGCGCGCATCTCCTCGTCGTGACGCTCGAAGGGTCTCGGAAACACAAGAACGTCCAGCACGACCCGCGCGTCACGGTAACGGTCATCGACCCCGACGATATGTACCGATACGTGGAAGTCCGCGGCCACGTCGAGACGGTGTCCGAAGACGACGCACTCGAATTCAGCGACGAACAGGCGAAACGATACTGGGGGGTCGAACAGTATCCCTATTCGCGTGAGAAACCACGCGTGCTCTTTCACATCCAGCCGGAACGGGTCGTTGCACCGACGATGGAAACCCCGACCGAGTAGGGCGAAAGCGACACCAACCATCGCACGACGCCATCACTCCAGATAGCCCAGCGCGGCCAGCCTGTCGGTCGGCTCCTCCACGTCGGCTTCGCCGGGGCGGTCCTCGGTCTCACCGTTCGGTGGCTCGAAGACGACCCATGGGACGCCGACGAGCTGTCGGATCGGGATCTCGTTGGGATGTTCGACCAGCCCCCACTCGCCGAACAGTTCGCCGTGGTCGGAGGTGATGGCGACCGTGTACCCGTCGCTCGATAGCTCGGCGGCGAACTCGCACGCCGTTCGCCACGCGAACTTCGCGCAGATCTCGTAGGACAGCATCGCGGCGTCGAGGTCCACGAGGCCGTTCGCGAGCACCCGTTGGATGCTGAACGGGCCGTCTTGATTCACGTCGAGGTTGTGGGGATGCAGCCCGTTCGGGACCGCCCGAACCTCCCCGTCGAGTTCGGTGACGTGCGGATAGTGGGGCTGGACGGTGTGGGCGACGACGCGATCGCCGTCCTCCACGTGGCGTCTCGTTTCCTCGTAGACGGGTTTCGGCGGCACCGTCGCCACGTCGTCGGCCCACAGCGACTCGGCCACGTCGACGTGCCGGTAGTTCCGCGCCGGGTCGTACTTCCGGGTCTGCGGATTCGCGCTGACGTAGGTCGTTCCCTCGAAGACGCCGCTCTCGTGGGCGCGCTGCAGGAATTCGGGTGTGGCCGTCGCGGGCGAGACGGCCCGGTCCACTGCAGCGAACTCGGCGACCGCCGCGACGGTGTCGTACCGGCAGGCGTCGAGAATCAGAAGCGCATCCCAGTCGGTCCGGTCGATGCGGTCGAACAGGTCGGCGTCCCACCCGGCGGCGAAGCGCTTCTGACAGAGCCACTTCCAGGCGCGATAGGAGAACGGCTCCGTCGAGACGTCGCCCGCCGAGAACCACGGTGCTCGCCGACCCAGCATTGCTCGGCTGAACGAACCCGCGTCCCGGACTTTACTCTGTCGAAGGGTACTCGACGACGCTCTCGTACTCCCAGACGAGGTCGAAGTATCGCTTCAGCCCGGCGACGAACGACCCGTTCTCGGTGATCGCGGCCTGGCGCATGTGCAGCGGGACGTCCAGTTCCTCCACGAGCAGGATTGCAGTTCCCGTCTCGTAGTCCATGCTCGGGTCGGTGAGGGTGCCTCGCCACGGGAGCTTCTCGGTGCTGAATCGGACGCCGAGTTCTGGATACGTCGCGGTGACGTGCTCGACGATCTCGGCCTGGATGGCGCGGTTGTGCTCGTCGAGGTGCTTCGGATGCAGAAAGAGGATGGAGACGTCAATTCCCCGTTCGAGGGCGTCCTCGAACGCAGCCTCGACTGACTCGAAGTACTCGAAGCTTTTGGTGAGGACGCAGATCTGCTCGGTAGCCTCGTCGTAGAGGCGTCGGGTCTCTCGCTCGCTCGGTTCGCCGACGTCGACGACGTGGAACAGTTCCTCGGCGGGCCGGATGTCCTCGCTCGCGCGTTCGTAACGGGGGCGATACTCCGAGAGGAACGCCTCCCGTCGGTCGTCGAGCGTCGCCTGGAACTGCTCGTACTCCTGGCGTCGGTTGTCGACCGCGCGGTCGAGTATCGCCTCGGGGGCTTTCGGCTGGTACTCCTTCGGACGACCGGGGATGACCTCGATGAAGCCCCGGTCGGAGAGCGCGTCGAGGACGCCGTAGATGCGGGCTTTCGGGATTCCCGTTGCCTCGGCGAGGTTCGGTGCGGTCGTCCGACCCAACGTGAGCAGTTCCGTCAACGCCGTGACCTCGTACTCCGTGAGTCCCAGCAGATCGAGCACGTCGTCCGCACCGTCGGTCATGTACGTCGATTCGGGGAGGGATGCATAAAGGGCTGCGAAAGATTCATACGCTCTGCGAGTTCAGTTACTCACGAACTGAGTAACTATGTCCGGGCAAGACACCACCGTCCAGATGGCCGATGCGAAGTCTGCGGTCGACGCCGATGCGGAGACGGGGACCGATTCGGCAGTCGATTCCGACGCCGACAACGACGACGACCACCTCGCGGATATCGAGGATGGGGCCGGCTGCACGGAGATCTGGGAGCACCTGAGCGACCGTCGCGAGGAGTAGCCTCGACCAGGTAGCTTTTTCTCGGGGACGGGCTAAGGCCTTCGTAATGGCCGACCGTGACGATGTCTGCGTCCTCATCCCGACGTACAACGAGGCGGAGGCTATCGGCAACGTCATCGACGACTACCGAGGGGCGGGGTTCGAGCACGTGCTTGTCATCGACGGGGAGTCGGCGGACGCGACGCAGGAGATCGCGGCCGACCACGGTGCGCGCGTCGTCGAGCAGTCGGGTTCGGGCAAGGGACAGGCAGTCCGGGAGGCCGTCCGCATGATCGAACAGCCCTACGTCCTGATGCTGGACGGCGACGCGACCTATCGAGCAGCCGATGCCGACGCGATGCTCGAACCGCTGTTCTCCGGGCGCGCGGACCACGTCATCGGTGACCGTTTCGCTGACATGGAGACGGGGGCGATGACTCGGCTCAACGGCTTCGGCAACCGACTCATCAACGGCGCGTTCCGGTTCATCCACGGGCGCGACTTGCAGGACATCCTCAGCGGCTATCGTGCCTTCACGACCGACTCGTTCCAGCGACTCAACCTCGAGGCGGACGGGTTCGGCATCGAGACGGAGATGGCCGTCGAGTGCGTGAAACACAACGTCCCGACGGCCGTCGTCCCCATCCGCTACGAGGCGCGCCCGGACGAATCGGAGACGAACCTCCGGCCGTTTCGCGATGGCGGGGTCATCATCTTCACGCTGTACCAGATGGCGAAGACGAACAACCCCCTGTTCTACTTCGGGAGCGTGGGCGCGCTCAGCACGATCACGGGTCTCGGGCTCGGCGCGTGGGTCGCCGTCGAGTGGTTCACGCGGAACGTCTCCCACGAGGTCATCGCCTTCGTCGCTGGCGTGGCCATCCTCTTCGGCGTCCAGTTGCTCATGTTCGGCATCCTGTCGGACATGATCGTCGCCGTCAATCGAGAACAGACGCGACAACTGGAGGAGTTGACGCGCCAGTTGGGCGAGGAGGTTCGGCGTCCGCCGGCGGCGGAGTCGGACCGGACCGCAGAGACCGAGACGCCACCGGCCGCAAATCCGGGCCGAACCGAACGCGACTAGAAGGGAACGAGTCGGCGGATCTGCCCCAGCAGGCTTCTCGAAGACGCTTCACGCTTGCGCTCGAACACCGGATGGACGGCGTTCAGTAGTTCCTGTTCGGTCTCGAACTCCGTCTGCCCGACCTCGTCGAGGATGTCCCCGAAGGAGATCGCACTCCCCGAGGCGTCGTACGGAATCTCCGCGTGACCGAGACGATCGCGGAGGTCCCGTTTCGTCGTCGGATAGCTGACCTCGGCCTCCGACAACTGCGCGTCGAGCGCTGCGATGCCGAACTCGACGACGTCGGGTCCGTCGTCGATGTCGTTCGATGGTGGCCGTACTCCCATTGTTCAAGAGGTATACCTGCACTACTGAAAATGCTGTGGGGTTCGATAACGCCCAGACTGGTCACGCCTGTCGCGAGTCCCCGTCAGGGATAAGCCGCACCCGTCCGATGGGTCGATAATGTCGTCGCTGCCGACGCCGTCGTTGCCGGCGTGGTTCCCGCTGGTCCGAGTCGCTCTGTTCGTCGTGGTCGTGGGCTCGCTCCTGTCCGTCCGCCGCCTCTCCTCCGGCTCAGGTCGGTGGAGTGACGTCCTCCGCCGACGCTTCGTGCTCGGCGTTCCCTGGGGAACGCTCCTGACCGCCGGTATCGTCCTCGCGTTCTATCTTCTCGTCCAGAACGGGCTCCAGCGGCCCGCCGACCCGCTCGTGGTGCCGTTCATCGCGTGGTCGTACTTCTACCCGTTCGGCGTCCTCACGTCGCCGTTCGCCCACGCGAGCCTCGGTCACGTGACCGGAAACCTCCTCGGAACGCTCACGCTCGCGCCGATTGCGGAGTACGCCATCAGTCACTATCCGACCAGGCGAGGCAGTCAGTCGTTCTCCTCGCTTCGGACGAACCCATTCGTCCGCGTGTTCGCGATTCCAGTCGGGTCGCTAGTAGGGGGACTCCTCACTGGCGTGTTCTCGTTCGGTCCGGTCATCGGGTTCTCCGGTGTGGTGTTCGCGTTCGCGGGCTTCGCGCTCGTCCGCTACCCGCTGGTGACCCTGTTGGCGCTCGTCGGCCGCCGCGTCGTCGGGTTGGTCTATCAGTCGCTCCGCAATCCGGAGATAGTCGCGTCGGGCCGGACGGAGTTCGTCACGCCGTGGTTCGCCAACATCGCGATCCACGGCCACTACTACGGCTTCCTCCTGGGGGCGATCGCGGGGCTGCTGGTCGTCCGAGCGCGAACCCATCGTCCGTCGTCCGGCAGGCTGTGGTTCGGGTTCGTCGGGTTCGCGGTCTTCCAGGCACTCTGGGCGCTGTACCTCCCGCTCGGTGGCGACCGGTACCGGCTATACCGCGCCGTTGGCGTCGGCGTCGTGTTCGGGCTGGCCACGCTGCTGACCGTCGCCGCCCTGTCGAGTCGCCGTCCACTCGTCCGTCGTATCGACCTCAAACGACACGAGGCGGCGGTCGGACTGGTGGTCGTCGTCCTGCTGGCGATGAGCGTCGTCGCGGTTCCGGTCAACCTCATCGCCGTCGCCGACCAGTCGAACGCGTCCCAGGGCGTCGAAATCCGCGACTACCACGTCTTCTACGGCGAGGAGATTCCCAACGGGTACGTCGCGGGCGTCGACGTGCCCCTCTACAACGAGAGCCAGGAGTTCAACGCCAGCGGCGTCATCGTGACGAGCGAACGGCGGTCGCTGTGGTACCCCGCGGTGCGAAAGGGGCAACTGGCTCGGACGGGGAATCGGACCGTCCGGATCGGTGGGGCAGACTGGGAGCGGACGGTCGAGGTCAACCGCACGGGCTGGCAGGTCCTCGGAAACGGCACCGCGTACAAGATATTCTTTCGGACCGACACCGAGCCGAAACGGCTCGTCTACACGTCCGACCGGGTCCGGGCGGATCCCCGCGTGGACGGACGGAACATCTCCATCAGGCCGACGAACGGCAGCTACGAACTCGTCGTGACGAACGGCAATACGACGCTGGAGACCGCGCCGATTCCGGAGCCGAACAACGAGACGACGGTCGCGGGGTTACGGTTCAACCGGAGTGGGACGAAGCTCACGGTGTTCAGCGACGATACGCGCATCCAAATCGCGTCGCGAGAGACGCACTGAATCGATCGCAGTCGTGGGGTCACTCACGCCACTCGACGCGGAAGACCTCGGCGTCGACGACGTGGTCGTCCTTCTCGTGGAACTCGAACTGGTGTGGAAGCTCGAACTCCGCGGCGAAGGCGTGCGTGACCGCGCCGTGATTGTCGGCGGCGAACGATTCAACGAACTCCTTGCTCCCCTCGTTGTGGATGGAGTAGGAGACGTCGGCGATCTCGCTGGCGGTCGCGAGGAACGCGCGGTCGGCGTGTTCGTTGCCAGCCTGCGCACCGAACGGCGGGTTCATCAGGACCGTCGTCGGCCCATCGGGACAGAGCGGGGCCCGCGTCGCGTCGGCCCGGACCCACGAGACGGAGCTCGCGGCGGCGACTCGCCGTTCGTTCTCGATGGCCGTCGCCAACGGTGCGGGGTCGACGTCCAGCCCGACCACCTGCGTCGGGCCCCTGAGGACGGCCCCCAGCGCGAGCATCCCGGTGCCGCAGCCGAGGTCGACGACGACGTGGTCCTCGACGTCCCCCTGGAGGTCGGCAGTGTGGACGAGCGTCGCCGCCAGCTCCGGTGGCGTCCGGTACTGTTCGAGCGAGACTTGCGGATCGTCGAACCCCGCGACGACGCCGAGCTGCTGTGCCAGTGCGCGTTTCGTGCTCATGCGCTCGACTGGGTGATTCGCGCCCCCACGGTAAAGGTTGGTGGGGCCGGCCCCGACCGACGGGCCGCGACCGAACTCCGAGGTTCACCAGAGATTACTCGGCCGTTCGCTCTCCATAACTAAACCCGAATCGTTCGAACCGTTCGGTCAGATCCGTGAACGCTGGTGGTTTCCGTTCGACGCGACGAAGTGGCCGAGCGACTGCAACGGTCCAGGGTGACGGACCATCGTGACGGACAGTGACGACGCCGAGCCGACGGAGCGAGGCACCGGAGTCGTTCGTCTCGCACCGACCATGGGTGACGCCGGACCGGGCAGGACCCGCATCGTACTGTGGGTGGTGGCCATCCTCCTCGTGCTCGCATTGCTCGCGTTCGTCTGGACGTTCGTCGGGACGGTCATCGTCGGACTGTTCGTGTACTACGTCACGCGACCACTGTTCGAGCGCATCCACGACCGGATCGACAATCGCACGCTGGCGGTCGCGGCCTCGCTTCTCTTGGTCGCGGTCCCGGTGTTGCTGCTCCTCGCGTGGACGCTCGTCATCGCGGTTCAGGCGCTCGCCGACTTTCTCAGCCCCGAGACACGGGCGCAGGTCGACGCCGTCGTCGGCCCCTTCCTCGACGACCCCTTCGTCGCCGAGAACGGCCAGGCCGCCCTGTCGATGCTCTTTACGGACCCCGGACAGTTCCTCCAATCGGACCTGGGGGGCGTCGTGACCGGGACGGTCCAGGGAGTGGTCGCGTCGCTCGGCGTCCTCGCGAGCACTGGCCTCCAGGCGTTCATCGTCCTCGTCATCACCTTCTACCTCCTCCGTGACGACCACCGACTCGCCGCGTGGGCACGGCGGACGTTCGCACCGAAAGGGGAGGTCGTCGAGACGTACCTGGTCCGCGTCGACCGGAATCTGCGGATCATCTTCTTCGGGAACATCCTGAACGCGCTCGTGACGGGACTCATCGCCGTCGTGGTCTATCTCGTCCTGAACGCGTTCGCGCCCTCCGTCGTGGCGATTCCCCGCCCCGCCTTCGTCGGCCTGCTCGTCGGCGCGGCGAGCCTCGTCCCCGCGATCGGCATCAAACTGGTGACCTGGCCCATCGGGCTGTACCTGCTCGCCCGGGCGGCGCTGGTGGACCCGAACACGCTCTGGTTTCCCGCCGTGTTCGTCGTCGTCTCGGCGGTGGTCGTCGACTACATCCCCGACCAGCTCCTCCGCCCGTACGTCAGCGGCCGGTCGCTGCACGTCGGTGCCGTGATGCTCGCGTACCTGTTCGGACCGTTCCTGTTCGGGTGGTACGGCATCTTCCTCGGCCCCTTCCTGCTCGTCGTCGTCTACGAGTTCGGCCAGTGCGTGGTGCCGTGGCTGCTCGCGCCCGAGGAGTGGTCACCGGAGTCGCCTGCACGAACGGATGCGTTCGACGGGGACGACCAGCCAACCGAACCCAGCGGTGAAGAAGCGGCCGAAGACGACGCTGCGGATTCGGAACCAACCGAACACGAAGAAAGCGACGAGAACGATTCGGACGCGTCGCGCTGACTACCAGGTGCCGTGGAAGGTGTCGAACGACAGTTCGTCGAGCGGCTTGTTGCCGACGGCGATCTCGTATTCGCCGGGGGTCAACATCGGCTTCTTGAACTGTGGGCCGTCGTCGGTGGTGATGCGTGGACAGCCGGTGTTGACGTACGCGTCGAGGCCGAAGTTCGTCAGTCGGTCGGGCGTGACCTCGTCCATCGTGATGAGGTAGGCGTCGTCGTTGTTCGCGACGATCTCCTGGGCGACGTCCCAGCGGCCCTGGCCGATCTTCGTACAGAAGATGACGCCCCACTCGTCGGCGTCCATCGCCTTGTGGACCGACGCGTAGCGCTGTTTCATGAACTTCTCCGTGTCGGCAACTGTGACGACGTTGTTCACGGGGTCGGCGATGATCACCTTCTTTTCGGGGTGTTCCATCGCGAGCCCGAGCGGGTGGAACTTCCCGCCGCCGACGTAGAGTATCTGGTCGGCGTCGACGTCGGCTGAGGCGTAGTTGCAGCCGAGAACCTGTCCCTCGTGGGTCAGCCGGTCGTCCCCGCGTCGCGTGTGGACCTCGTAGCCACGGTCTTCGAGCCACTCGCGCATCTCGCCGAACTTGTTCATGTGCTGGGCCGTCGTTACGAGGCCGACGTCCGGGTCGTCCTCGGGGTCGGCCAGTTCCTCCATGGACTGTTCGACGATGGGCGTGACCTCGACGTTGGAGAACAGTGGCACGTAGATGATCTTGTCCGACTCCTTCATCGGGCTGTGCCCGAAGTGGACGAACACGTCCGTCCGACGCATCAGGTAGGTGTCCAGGTCGCAGGCCCCGTAACAGGGCTGGCCGGACAGCATCACGGTGACGTCTTCGGGCAGCAGTTCGCGGAGGTCGTCGGCGACGGCCGGTCCCCGCCGCTTCAGCCCCTCGGGGAACTGCAGGCCGACCGTCTCGGCGTCGCGCTCGGCGACCTCCTCGACGATTCGGTCGAGTTCGTAATCCCACTCTCGGTCGTGTTTGAGCGAGAGGCCCGTATTGCGCAGATCGCCCGCAGAACGGTCGTCTGCCGATTCCTGGCTCATTGCATCATCGTATCGGCTCCGGGCGCATAAACTCCGTCTTTCGTTCCGGTGGCGGCTCGCCAGGAGGACCGTGGCGAATTCGATATCTATGTTCCATGAGCCCGAAACGCACATTCCGTCGGCGAGCAAAGAGGGGGTGAGGACCACCAGAACGCAGCCATGGCCCGACCCACTGGCGACCTACATCTGCTCACCATCGCGACGATATTCGTCGTCGTGTTCGCGCTCATGTGGGCAGGCGTGCAACACTCCCGCGGGCAGTTGATCACCGACGACGGGCTCGACGAGCGCGAAGCGGCGCTCCAGACGGCCATCTGGGACGAGATCGATCGGACGCGGGCGACCCGCGGGCTGGAGCCGACGACCCGGAGACCGAGGATCACCGGCGACGCCCAGACGGTGGCTCGGGCGTTCGCCGCGGGCAACGTCTCGGCAGGACCGATGGGGACCGAGGAGGCTGCGAACGTCACTGCCAATCTGACCCGGCCGAACCTCTGTTCGCAGGTGCTCGTTAACGCGGACCGGAGACCGACCGAGTCACTCTCGAACCGCGTACTGGACCGGCTAGTGGCCACAGACGACGAGGCCGTTCTCTTCAGAAATCCGTCGTTCCTGTCGGGACTCGGCGTCGTCGTTCACCAGCACGAGGTGTACGTCGTCTACCGCTCCTGTGCGCAGCGCCGCCTGTCGCCCTAGATCATCCGCCGGCGAAGGCGACGACGAGTCCACCAGTCATTGCGACGCCGGCCCCGAGGAGACTCCAGTTCGCCACGAGACTGTCAGAGCTGACGAGGTTCATGCTGTAGTGTCGCGAGGAGACCGGCCAGAAGGGGGTGATACCCGCCGGGGTGATGACGTCTGCGAGCAGATGTGACCCCACCGATATCGTCCCGACGACCAGGCCGAGGCTGACGTAGGCGTACCGTGCTGCCGCGGGCTGTCCCCCCGACAGCGTCCACGCGAGCGCAGCGAGGACGGTCCCCACGACGACGCCGAACGCCAGCGTATGTGTAACGCCACGATGTCTCACGAACGGGAGCTTCAGGTCGGCGTCCGGGAGCGGAGACAATGCCACGGTTGCCGCACCACCGACGACGGCGAGCTCGCTTCGGTCGGCGAGTAACAACACGAGGGCGACGGGACCGTAGGCGAGCAACGCGGCACCGTAGTGGCCGAGCCGGTACATGGTCGCCTCTTTCGCGTCCACGAACGTATCTTCACTGGTTCAAAAGAAGGGCAGGAGCGAGACCGGATGTTCTGGGCGCATCCGGTCCGGGTTTCGTCACGGATTGCTCTGGACCGCGACTGATACTCGGAGTTTCAGAAACCGACGTAGTCGGCGGCGGCCTGGACGCCGTCGACGGCCCAGCCGGCGAGCCCCTGTCCGGTCGCTGCTCGGACGGCGCTGTCGGCAGCACCCACGACGGTCGAGACCACCGTGAACCACTCGTGCGTTCGATTGGTGAAGGTCAGCGATTCGAGCTTGCGGGGAATCGTATCGAGTTGCATTTCGAGTCACGAAGCGTGTGAGCACGCTTCATACAAATACTATCTCGGTATCCAATTAAAATTTACTTCTAGATTAGTGAATATTGAATGACGGAGACGGGGTAAGAGGTCATCACCCAGCCTCCCTGGGGCTGCCGACACATGCTGCTCGTCGGAACTCCGACCACGTACCGGCACGAAATGGGACGCATCGTCCGTCGACGAGTGACTCGTCGAGCAATTCAGTGGGTCACCAGAAACAAACTGCGGCGTCGGTCAGGTATCGATTCATCGCAGAGGAACGGGTGTTCGGTGGCCACCGAACCCCGAGGAGAGTTTGGATGTAGTCGATTCCTCAGCGGAGGTAGTCACCGAACGATCCCGTTAGTGTGCTCGCACTACGCGGTAGTTTGAGACCAGTTCGATGGAAACGCCTTCACCACCAGCCGGTCCACGAACCGAACTCGTCGACTCCATATTCGACCCATCCGCCGATACCTCGGCCAGTCGTCTCTCGGAGCGTGGTGTCGGCGGCGAGATACCCCGTTCCGATAGAAACTTCCGAGGTCTCCCCATATGTCCGCCCCCACCTGCCGACGCCTCGAACTACACGTCCAGTCGCTCTCGCCGGACGCCGACCGCCTCCCCGAGGAACTACTCGACGACATCCGAACGCTGGACGACCGTGAAACGATCACCGGCCATTCCGTCTCGGTCTGGGGTGACGAGGTCGGTCTCTCGACGACGGCGCAGTCGTGACGGTCGCCGACCACGTCGGGTCACTGCTCGACGAATCCGCTTCTCGTCCGTCACTGGGGTCCGTCCTCGCCACCGAACCCGACCGGAGGAAGCCGGTTCTCGAACGCTAGTCGAACAGTCCGGTCGACATGTAGCGCTCGCCGCTGTCCCAGAACACCGTGACCACGAGCGGGTCGTCGACGCCCTCGTCGACGAGGCGGTTCGCCACGCGTTTCGCCGAGAGGCTGGTCGCGCCGCTGGATTGGCCCACGAAGACGCCTTCCTCGCGAGCGAGCCTGCGGCACTCGCGCTCGGCGGCGTCCAGTTCCACGGTCTCGACGTCGTCGATGAGGTCGACGTCGAGGTTCTCGCTGACGAAACCCGGCCCCATCCCCTGGAAATCGTCCTGTCCGGCCTCGCCCGTCGAGAGGATGGCGTTCGAGGCTGGCTCGACGGCGACGACCTCCATCTCCGGGAACGTTTCGAGCAGCCGCCGCGCCGTTCCCGAGAGGGTGCCGCCGGTGCCGACGCCCGCGACGAAGGCGTCGATGGTTCGGTCTTCGACTTGTTCCAGAATCTCCGGCCCCGTCGTCCGGTAGTGTGCCTCCGGATTCGCCGGATTCTCGAACTGTCGAAGCTGGACCATCCCCTCCTCTGCCTCCAGTTCGTCCGCGCGCTCTCGGGCGGCGGTCATGTCTCCCTCGATGAGGTCGAGGTCCGCGCCGTAGGCGCGCATGATCTGCTGGCGCTCGACGGACTTGTCCGCGGACATGACGATGGTGACGTCGTAGCCCTTCGCGGCGGCGACCATGGAGATGCCGATGCCGGTGTTCCCGCTGGTCGGCTCGACGATGCGGTCGCCGGGCTGGAGCGTCCCGTCGCGCTCGGCGGCCTCGATCATCGAGAGCGCGGGCCTGTCCTTGGCGGAGCCGCCCGGATTGAACGACTCTATCTTCGCGGCCACGGTCGAACCGTCCGGCGACTCGACCTCGACGAGCGGCGACCCGATGGTCTCGAGGATGCTGGATTTCACTGGCGATTCCTACGCAATCCGGGGGTAAATCCTCTGTGGACTCCGGCAGATGGTGCAGCCGTCTCCGAGCATTCGGCCCGTGGCGTCTCGGATTGGGGTCGATTCTGCCGACGAACGCGGTCGTTAAGCCGCTGGGTTGCAAACGGCACGCTATGAGCGACGAACTGGAGACGATGGAGCCGAACCCCGTGTGGGACGCCGATGCGTACGAAGACACGGTGAAGACGCTCGCTGAGTTCGCGGACTGCACGTTCAAGGTCTGGGGCGGTGACTGGTGTAAGGACTGCCGCTCGCAGCTCCCCGACTTCGGCGCGGCGCTGGACGCCGCCGGCGTTCCCGCCGAGAACGTCGAGCACTACCCGACGGAGAAGGAAGACGACGGCACCAAGGTCGGTCCGCAGGTCGACGCGTACGACGTCGAGTACATCCCGACCGTCGTCGTCGAGCGCGACGGCGAGGAACTCGGGCGCTTCGTCGAGGAGGAGGACGCGCCCATCGCGGTGTATCTTGCGGACCTGCTCGCGGAGCAGCAGGCCCAACACTGACGGCTGTTTTTCGACCCGTTCGGCCGTCTCGGGACGTTACTCCCCGGCGGCCCAGGCCAACGCCTCGCGGAGGTCGTGTTTCGGCGGCGAGCAGGTGAAGTTCCGACAGGCGTAGACGGTGGGCGCTCCGTCGCGCTGTTCGCGACCGTCCCAGATGGGCGGCGTCTCGTCCAGTTCGAGTTGGTCGAGCCACGCCGACAACCCCGCTTCCGTGGGTGGCCGGAGCGAAAGGACCGACGCCGGGAGGTACGTCTCCGCGATGGCCTCGCGCCAGTCGTCGGGCAGCGAGTCGGCGGCGACGGTGAGTTCGAGCGCCCCGCCGGCGTACTGGTCGGCGGCGAGGACGAGCGTGGCGTACTGCAGCGGATTCGCGTCGAGTTTGCTCCGATGGGTCTCCAGCACCCGCTCGGCAACGGCTTCGAAGCGGTCGTGGGGCGCGAAGTGCGACAGCGACAGCAGTAGTTCCGTCGCGACGCCGGTGCTCGACGGGGTGGACTGGTCGTTCAGCTCCTGTGGCCGCGCGATGAGCGACTCGCCGCTGGCTGGCGTGAAGTACAGCGTCCCTGCCTCCTCGTCCCAGAACTCGTCCTCGACGACGCGGGCGAGGTCCAGGGCGAACGCGAGGTGCTCGACGTCGCCCGTGGCCTGGTACAGGTCGAACGCGCCGCGCCCGAGGAAGGCGTAGTCTTCGAGATAGCCGTCGCCCTTCACGTCCCCGTCCTTGAAGCGACGCGCCAGCCGGCCAGCGTCGGCGTCCCAGAGGTGTTCGCGGACGAACGCGAGCGCCTCCGCCGCCGGCTCCGCGAACGACTCGTCGAGGACGAGCGCCGCGTCCGCGAACGCGGAGAGCATCAGGCCGTTCCACGACGCGAGCACCTTCTCGTCTCGCGCCGGGCGGACGCGTTGCTCGCGGGCCTCGAACACCTGCGATTTCGCGTCTGCCAGGAGCGATTCGACCTCGCTCTCGGACAGGTCGTACTCGTCGGCGAGCGACTCGACGCTCTCAGAACGCGTCAGGACGGTGTCTCCCTCGAAGTTCCCCGACTGCGTGATGCCGTAGCGGTCACAGAACAGGTCCGCGGCGGTCTCGTCGGCGACGACCTCGCTGACCTCGCTGGGCGTCCAGACGTAGAACTTCCCCTCCTCGCCCTCGCTGCGGGCGTCGAGGGTGCTGAAGAAGCCGCCGTCGTCGTGGGTCAGCTCTCGCTCGACGAACGCCAGCGTCTCGCGGGCCGTCTCCGCGTACCGCTCGTGACCGGTCAGCTGATAGCCGGCGAGGTAGGCTCGCGTGAGTTCGGCGTTGTCGTAGAGCATCTTCTCGAAGTGAGGGACGACCCACCGGCGGTCGGTCGCGTAGCGGTGGAAGCCACCGCCGACGTGGTCGTACATCCCACCGTCGGCCATCGCGTCCAGCGTCTCGGTGACGACCTCGCGGTAGGCGTCCCGTTCCGTCCGGTCGGATGCGCGCATGAGGGCGTGAATCCGGCCGGGTTGGGGGAACTTCGGCCCGCTGGAGCCCCAGCCACCGAACTCGCGGTCAGCGCCGCGGAGCGCCGCCTGCGCCGCGGCGTCGAGCACGCTCTCGTCGGGGGCCTCGCCCGGACTGTCGGGGACGGATTCGAGTTCGCCCTCGATGGCGCTCGTCCACTGTTCGGCCCGGTCTTCGAGCTGGTCGCGCTCCTCGGTCCACGACGTGCGAATGTTGTCCAGCAGGTCCAGAAAGCCCGGCTGGCCGCGCTTCGCCTCTTTCGGGAAGTACGTCCCGACGTAGAACGGTTTCCCCTCCGGGGTCAGCCAGACCGACAGCGGCCAGCCGCCGCGGCCGCTGACCATCTGACAGAGCGTCTGATAGATGCGGTCGACGTCGGGCCGCTCCTCGCGGTCGACCTTGACGGGAACGAAGTCGGCGTTCAGCACCTCGGCCACCTGTTCGTCCTCGAAGCTCTCCTCGGCCATGACGTGACACCAGTGACACGCCGAGTAGCCGACCGAGAGGAAGATCGGGACGTCCCGCTCGCGCGCGGCGTCAAGTGCCTCGTCGTCCCACGGCTGCCAGTTGACGGGGTTGTCCGCGTGCTGTCGGAGGTACGGACTCTCCTCGTCGTCGAGCCGATTGCGGTCCGTTGGGTCGCTCATGCCCGACCCAGGGTCTCCGGACAGTAAAGAGCGTCAGTTCGGTGCGCCCGCGTCGCCGCCTTCGAGGCGACGCACGACGCCGCGGAGTTCCTCGACCTTCGCCGCGGTCCGCTCGTTCTCCGACGCGATCGTCTCGATTCGGTCGGCCACGTCGGCAGCGAGTTCGACGGACTGGTCGACCTGACTGGCCACCTCCTCCGTACTCGCTGCCTGGTCGTCTGTCGCGTCCGCGACCTCGGTGATGCCGCGCGAGGTCTCGGTGACGGCCTCCGCGATTTCGAGGAGCGTGTCCATCGCTTCGTCCACCCGCTGGCTCCCGGTTTCGACCTGTGAAATCGTCCGGTCGAGGCTCTCGACGGTCTCGTCGGTGTCGTCCTGGATGGCGTCGATGAGGTCCTCGATGTCGTTCGCGTGCGCTTTCGACTCCTCGGCGAGGCTCTTCACCTCGTCGGCGACCACGGCGAACCCGCTCCCGGCTTCGCCGGCACGCGCGGCCTCGATGGAGGCGTTGAGCGCGAGGATGTTGGTCTGCTCGGCGATGTCGTTGATGACCTCGACGATCTCGTCGATCTCGTCAACCCTGTTCTGCAGCGCGTCGACGTCGTCCGCCACACCGGCGGCGGACTCGGTGACCTCGTCCATCGTCTCCAGGGCCTCCTCCGCGGACTCCTTTCCGTCGTCGGCGAGGTCGGCGGCGCGCGAACTGGTCGTCTGGACCTCGTTCGCCGTCGAGGCGATCTCCTCGATGGTCGCGCTCATGTTCGCGACTTCGCTCGAGACGTTCTCCATGTTCTCGGCCTGCAGTTCGGCCTTGTCGGTGATCTCCTCGGACTGACGGGACACTTCGCTCGTCATCTCCGAGACTTCGCCGCAGGCCTCGCCCACCTCCTCCGCGACGGCCGACTGGCGGTCGAGTTCTCGCTCCAGGTCCATCTTGTTCGCGTGGATGTAGGTGTCCATGGCGACGCCCTGATCTATCAGCAGGAGCTTCAGGGCGGACATCGTGCGTTCTGCCACCTCGTCGATGGCCGCCGCCGCGTCGTCGGACCCGTCGATGTCTGCCTTCACGTCGTCCGCGATGGCGTCGATGATGCCCTCGTAGTAGATGGCGTACGCCCCGAGATAGAACTTCGGCCCCATCTCCAGCATGTCGTGTATCTTCCCGATTCGGGCGCGGCGGGCGAAGTACTCCTCGCCGTACTCACCTCGGCCGATGTCTCGGAGATACTCCTGCTGGGATCGCTTCAGCAGTTCGATGGGCTTCGAGGACCGGCCAAGCACGTCAACCGACTCGTCGAACGAATGGAGGTGGTCGTAGAACTCCTCGACGACGTCGTCGGCGAGGTCGTCGAACGTGTTCTCCATTTCGGACAGTCGTTGCTCGTCTGCCGGCGTGAAGCGCGTGAACTCCTTGCGCCACTCTCGCTCCTCGACATCGATACCCATCTCCCCCGTCAACTGTGTGCCTGTGACGTCTTGTCGGTCCGAATCGGTCACCAAGTGGTCCGAGGACATCGGTAGCTCAAAGACCGAATGAGCCCGTGTTAAACAACACACCTAAGGTATTGGGGCTTTGACGACGTTCCCGGAACCTTTACGCCCCTCTGGATGGGCCGTTCGGGTATGTCTGAAACGGTGCTGCTGGTCGGCGGCGGGGGACGAGAACACGCCATCGCGCGTGCGCTTGCCGACTCGGACGCAGAACTGTACGCCTGTGCAGGTAACCGGAATCCGGGGATCGCGGGGCTCGCCGACGGGTTCGAGACGCTCGACACGTCGAATCCCGCGGCAGTCACGTCGTACGCCGACGAGATCGACGCGACGCTGGCGGTTATCGGACCTGAGGGGCCGCTCGCAGCGGGCGTCGGCGATGCGCTCGACGACGCCGGCATCTACGCCTTCGGTCCGAACGAGAGCGAGGCTCGCATCGAGACGGACAAGGCCTTCCAGCGACGGTTCATGCAGTCGAACGACATTCCGGGCTGTCCGGACTTCGAGACGTTCGAGGACGTGGAGGCCGCCTGCGACTACGTCGACGAGTACGACGGCGATCTCGCGGTCAAGCCCGCCGGCCTGACGGGCGGCAAGGGCGTCCGCGTCATCGGCGACCAGGTCACTCCAGAGGAGGCGAAGGAGTACATCCGCGAGTCCGGCCACGACCGTATCGTCCTCGAAGAGCGACTCGTCGGCGAGGAGTTCACGGTGCAGGCGCTCGTCGCCAACGGACAGGTCCGGGTCACCCCGGCGGTGCAGGACCACAAGCGCGCCTACGAGGGCGACGAGGGACCGAACACTGGCGGCATGGGTTCCTACAGCGACGCGACGCTCGAACTGCCGTTCATGTCCCGCGAGGACTACATGGAGGCCGTGGACGTGCTCGAAGCGACCGTCGACGCGCTCGACGGCTACAAGGGCGTCCTCTACGGGCAGTTCATGCTCACCGCGGAGGGCGTCAAGGTCGTCGAGTTCAACGCTCGCTTCGGCGACCCCGAGGCGATGAACACGCTCCCCGTGCTGAACACGGACTTCCTCGACGTGCTGACGGCCGCCCGCGACGGCGAGGACCTGCCGAAGCTCTCGTTCGCCCCGAAGGCGACCGTCTGCAAGTACGCCGTTCCCGAGGGATATCCGGTCGACCCCTCCGCGGGGACGAAACTCGCCATCAACCCCGACAATGCCGGCGACGCGCTGCTGTTCTACGCCAGCGTCGACGACCGGGAGGACGGTATCTACACGACCACGTCGCGCGCCTTCGCGGTCGTCGGCATCGCCGACACCATCACCGAGGCCGAGGAGATCGCCGAGGACGCACTCGCGGTGGCCGGCGACGACGGGCTGGACATGCGCCACGACATCGGCAAGCCGGAGCTGATCCAACAGCGTATCGACCACGTGGCAGAGCTTCGATAGCGCTATCGTGCGGCTCTTCTGCGGACGCTCTAGCCACGGCCGTCAGCCATGCGGCTCGCTTCCGGCCGCGAGCGCAGTCTGACCATCGAGAGGGTCCCGAGCGCGGGGCCGAGCGCGAGCGGCGCGAACGCCCATTGCCAGCCGACGAGGCCCTGCAGGACGGGAACGAGCTGTATCGACCCGAGCGTGACGAGGAATCCGACCGCGGTCTGGAGGGTGAGCGCAGAGCCGACGTAGCTGTCCTCTGCGAGTTCGGAGACGGCGGCGGAGAACTGCGCGGAATCGGCGACGACGACGAAGCCCCACAGCAGGACGAACGGGGCGACCACGACGAGTGCAGAGCCATAGACGACGCCAGCGAGCAAGCACGCCGTCCCGCTGACGACCATGCTCGCGCTCGTGACGGTGGTTCGTCCCCATCGGTCTGCGGCCGAGCCGGCGAGCCACGCGCCGACGCCGCCGATGGCGATGGTTCCGAACGCGAGCAGCGATGCGATCTCCGTCGGGTTCGGGACGCCCCGCTCGGTGAGGCTCGCCACGAGGTAGACGGGAATCCACGTCCAGACGGCGTACAGTTCCCACATGTGGCCGAAGTATCCGCCGTTCGCGAGCATCGTCGGCCGGTCCCGCAGGATGCGGCCCACGGCTCGCGGGTCGAACGGTGCCGCTTCGGCCTGGTGTGGCCCTTCCTCGTAGAACAGAGCGAGCAGGCCACCGACCGCGGCGATGGCCGCCGCGCCGTAGAGGACCGTCCGTGGATTGCCGATGCCGCCGACCACGCGGATCAGATGCGGGGTCGCCGAGCCGACGGTGAGCGCGCCGACGAGGACGCCGATGGCCAGTCCGCGCCCCCGCTCGAACCAGCCGGCCATCATCTTCATCCCCGTCGGGTACACGCCGGCGAGGGCCATGCCGGTCGCGAACCGCAGCGCGATTGCTGGGAGTGCGGAGTCGACGGCCCCAGCGATGACGGCGGTGACGCCCGCGCCGAGCAGTGCCGACCCTGCGAAGAAGTAGCGGGGCTGGAGCGTATCGGCGAGCGTGAACGTCGCCGAGAGGAGCGCACCGACGACGAATCCGACCTGCACGGCCATGGTCAGCCAGGCCGTCTCGGCGGCGGACAGCCCCCACGCGTCCGCGAGTTCGGGCCCCACGGCCGAGGCGCTGAACCAGAGAGTCATCGCGAACAGTTCGGCGACGCCGACGAGCACGAGCGCGTGCCACTTCGAGCGAACGACGCGAGGAAGCATCTACGGGGACAGTCGACGGCGGGTCCCTAAACCTTGGGTCGGTGGTGTTTCGTAACCGCACGACCGGTCTCCGGCCGTCGACCCACGAGTTTGATTAGCGCCCCCGTCGAACGCCTCTCCGTGACGGAATCGGAGGATTCGGGCGACGCCGACGAGACGGCGGCCGCGCCGACGCGCTACGACCGTATGACGCGCCACCCGACGCAGGGACCGCTGAACTCCCTGCAGCACTGGCCCGATGCTCGCCATCCGCTTCGGGTCGCCCTCAACTACGTCGTCGTCTGGATCTGCCGGCTCTCGCCCAGCCTCGCGCTGAAGAACTGGCTCTATCGTCGCGTCGGGATGACCGTCGGCACCGGCGTCTCCTGGGGGCTGGAGGCGACGCCCGACGTGTTCTGGCCGAACCTCGTCACGGTCGAGGACCACGCCATCATCGGGTACGACGCGACGATCCTCTGTCACGAGTTCCTGCAAGAGGAGTACCGGACCGGCGAGGTCGTCGTGGGCGAACGGGCCATGATCGGCGCTGGCGCGGTCGTCCTCCCCGGCGTCGAGATCGGTGCGGGTGCGCAGGTCGCGGCGAACTCGCTCGTCGTCGAGGACGTGCCACCCGACACGACGGTCGCCGGCGTGCCGGCGGTCCCGCTCGACGAGGAGAGTCGGGCGGAGTAGATTCTTTCCGGTCCTCGTTCGCACCGTTGATACCCGTGGGGACCGAACGCGGTCACATGAAGAAGTCCCTCGACGAACACGCCGCTCGATTCGACGAGCTGGCCGCCGAGTACGACGGCGATCACTCGACCGAGTACCGCGCGTGTGCCGACCTCGTCGTCACGCACGCCGAGGAGGACGGTGCGGTCGTCCTCGACCTGGGAACTGGAACGGGAGCTATCGCACTCGCGCTCGCCCCGACTGCCGCTCGCGTGCTCGGTCGGGACATCAGCGAGGGCATGCTGGAGCAGGCGCGCGCCAAAGCCGACGAGGGCGGGTCCGACAACGTCGAGTTCGACGTAGGGAGCTTCCGCGACCCGAACGTCCCCGAAGACGTGGACGTCGACGTCGTCGTCTCGAACTTCGCGATGCACCACCTCGACGACGAGGCGAAGCGCGCGGCCATCCAGACCATCGCCGACCTCGAACCCGACAGGTTCGTCCTCGGTGACGTGATGTTCTTCGGGGAACCCGACCCGGACGAGCCGTTCTACTCACCGGAGGTCGACGACCCCGCGACCGTGGGGATGCTCGCCGACGCGTTCACCGACGCCGGATTCGCGCTCACGGCCGTCGAGTGCGTCCACGACCAGGTCGGCGTGCTCGTCGGCGAACGCGCCATCGGAGGGAATGGGGCGTGAAACACCTCCCGAAGCACCTCCAGCCGCGCTGGCGATACCTCGCCGTCGAGTTCGAGACGTGGCCCGACGCCGACTTCGACCGGGGTGACTTCCAGCGCCAGTGCTGGTTCGCTGCCCAGAACCTCCTCGGCGACGTCGGCAGCGCCGACCTCGACCTCTCCGTGTTCCGGTTCGATCACGACGACGGCTGGGGCCAATCGGTAATTCGAGTCCGGCGCGGCGAGACCGACCGCGCACGAGCCGTTCTCGCCTGTATCGACGAGGTGAACGGAGACGAGATCGGCCTGCGAGTGCAGGGCGTGAGCGGGACGGTACGTGCCTGTGAGGAAAAGTATATACGACGCCGACCGATAGCATCGGACCAGAGAAACGTCGTGTTCGAGAACGCAGAACGCAGTGGCGTCGTCTACGACCGAGGCGCATCCGACGCGCCTCGCGGTGGCCGACGCGTGGACGTACGCTGTGACGACGCGTTCGCGGGCACGACTGAACTCGATTTGGAGTAACTATGCAGGGCCAATCACAACAACAGGCGTACGACCGAGGGATTACCATCTTCTCCCCGGACGGTCGCCTCTATCAGGTCGAGTACGCGCGAGAAGCAGTCAAACGAGGGACCGCGAGCATCGGTGTCCGGACCGAAGACGGCGTCGTCCTCGCCGTCGACAAGCGCATCCGCTCCCCTCTGATGGAGCGATCGAGCGTCGAGAAGATCCACAAGGCCGACGACCACATCGGCATCGCGAGCGCCGGGCACGTCGCCGACGCCCGACAGCTCATCGACTTCGCTCGCCGCGAGTCGCAGGTCAATCAGCTCCGCTATGGCGAGCGCATCGACGTCGAGACGCTGACGAAGGCCGTCACCGACCACATCCAGCAGTACACGCAGGTCGGCGGCGCGCGGCCGTTCGGCGTCGCGCTCATCATCGCCGGCATCGACAAGGACGGCAAACCCCGTCTCTACGAGACCGACCCGTCGGGCACGCCCTACGAGTGGAAGGCGCTCGCCGTCGGTGCCGACCGCGGTGACATCCGCGAGTACCTCGAGGAGAACTACAGCGAGAGCCTCGACCTCGACGGCGGGGTCGGGCTGGCGCTCCAGGCGCTCGCGTCCGTCAACGACGACCAACTCGCACCCGAGGGCATCGGCATCGCGACCATCGACGTCGAGACCGAGACGTTCCACGAACTCACCGACGACGAGAAAGAGGCCCACCTCGAAGAACTCGATATTCTCGCCGACGAGACCGAGGACGACGAGGAAGACGTCGAAGAGTAACGCTTCCGGACTTCTCGTTTCCGCTGTCATGCACGTTCCCCTGCGGCGCGCTCGCTACCGCGCGGAGGACTTTCGTGTCCGCCCGGCGAGGCCAGCCCACTACGGACTTGGCCCCGTCTCGGTTTCCTGGCAGTGTGACTCGCGTCCGGCCGCCAGCCGTCGAGCGGAAACACATTTAATTCGGGCCGCACAACCCTCGTCCATGATATCTCTTGACGAGGCTGTCACCGCGCGGCTGGAATCACACGGGCAGCGATTCGAAGTACTCATCGACCCGGACGCCGCGCTGGCCATCAAGCGCGGCGAGTTCGACGGGGAACTGGAGGACGTCATCGCCGCGCAGGACGTCTTCGAGAACGCCTCGCGCGGTGATCGCCCACCGGAGGATTCCCTGGAGGAGGTCTTCGGGACGACGGACCCGATGGAGATCATCCCCGAGGTCGTCGACCGCGGCGAGATACAGATCACCGCCGAGCAGCGCCGCGAGATGCAGGAGCAAAAGCGCAAACAGCTCATCAACAAGATCACGCGCAACGCCGTCAATCCGCAGATGGACAACGCTCCCCACCCGCCGGAACGCATCGAGTCGGCGCTGGAGCAGGCCGGCTTCCGCGTCGACCCGATGGAGCCCGTCGATACGCAGATCGACGACGCGCTCGATGCCTTACGGCCGGTCATCCCGATTCGGTTCGACGAGGTGACGGTCGCCGTCCAGCTCCCGCCGGACTACGCGGGTAGTGGACAGGCGAAAGTACGCTCGTTCGGCGACCTCCAGCGCGAGGAGTGGCAGAACGACGGCTCGTGGGTCGGTGTACTGGAGTTCCCGGCCGGCATGCAAAACGAGTTCTACGACCTCGTGAACGAGGTCTCCAGCGGGACGGCAGAGACGCAGATCATCAAGGACGAGGACGACCTGAACACGCGGTGAGCTATCCGCGCTTGAAGCCGACGAGGAAGCCGCCAGTGAAGCCGGCGCTGACGGGAAGCGCGGCGAGCAGGCTCATCACGACGCTCGGCGGTTGACTGCTCGACGCGGCTGACGTCGCGTTCACCATTCCGGCGGTCAGTTTCTCCCAGTCCACGGTCAGGATCTCCTGAGCCTCCAGGAACTTGAACAGCGCGAGCTGGAGACCGACGAGGACGGCAATCACCTTCGCGATTTTCTTCGCGGCGAAGCCGATGATGCCGCCGACGACGGCACCCCCACCTGCTTCGAGCCCCATCTGCTGGAGTGAGAAGTCTACCATTACGTTGACAGCGGCGGGCCGGAAATAAGGCCTTTGTGGGTCGGTACGGACGAACCGCCACCTGCGGAACACCGGCAGTTCTGAACCCGCTCCACCACCAGCAGTGCGTTCGTAACGGGAGTATGCTGCGCTTACAGCGCCGGTAGCTATATTGTCCTCTAGTCCTTGGTCCCCACTCACATGGGCGGGAAACTCTCTCAGACCTATGGGCGACTCGCGAGCGTCGTCCATGGATTCCGTGAGTCTCCAGCGGCCGGTTCCGCGGCAGACGAATCGCGTCGCGAGCGAACGCCCGCCGTCTCCGACCCGAACGTGACGGAACTGTTCGGGAAGATCGAAGACGCGCTCTTGCTCTACGATACGGAGACGCTCGAAGTGGTGCAGGCCAACGACGTCGTCGAGGACGTCTGGGGATACGATTCCGAGGCGATCCTCGGCAAGACTGCCGCCGAGCTGAGCGCGACGCTCCCAGACCTCGACCAGGAGATCGAGGGCTACATGGCGGGTCTCCTGGCCGGCGAACCACGGCAGTTCGATTGGTTGCTCGAACGCGCGGACGGGACAACGGTCTGGGCGAACGTCAGTGCGAATCTGACGACGTTCGGCGAGGAGGAGTACGTCATGGCGCTCGTCCGGGACGTCTCCGAGCGCAAGCAGCGCGAGGAGGCCATCCAGGAACTCCACGATGCGACCCGAGAGATGGTTCGCGCGAGCGACAAGACAGAGGTCGCATGCATCACGGTCGAGGCGGCGGAGTCGATCCTCGAACTGCCGCTCGTGGGCGTCTGGTGTCTCGACGAGACGGAGCGCGTTCTCGAACCGACTGCGGCGTCGAGCCAGGCAGACGAACTGCTCGGGACCCACCCGACGTACGAACGCGGGGACGGGCTCGCGTGGGACGTCTTCCAGTCACAGAAGCCCGCCCTCTACGACGACGTATCGACCGTCGATGGCGTCTACAACGAGACGACCCCGGTCCGGAGCGAGATGCTGGTCCCTTGTGGTCGGAACGGCCTGCTCATCGCCGGGTCGACGACGACCGCAGAGTTCACGGAAACCGACCTCTCGCTGGCGCAGTTGCTCGCGGCGAACGCGCAGGTCGCCATCGACCGGACCGCGTACATCAACCAGCTCACTCGCCGGACCAGCCAGATGGAGTTCTTCAACGGCCTCATCCGCCACGACGTCATGAACGCGATGATGGTCATCGGGTCGCGTGCGGAGATTCTCTCGGCGACCCTCGACGGCGAGCAGCGACGACACGCCCTCACGATCGCTGAGTGGACGGACGACGCAGCCGAGGTCGTCCGGCACGTCCGGGACATCCTCAGCACGTTCACCGACGAGGATGGGCCCGACCTCGAACCGAAGAACGTTTCGGCGTCGCTGCGCGCAGAAGTCGGTCGGTTGCGAACGACCTATCCTGCGGCCACCTTCGAGGTCGACGCCGAGGCGAACGTGGTGGTGACGGCGAACGACCTGCTCGACGACGTCCTCGGAAACCTCGTCGGGAACGCGGTCGAACACAACGACACGGCGGACCTCACCGTCGAGGTCTCGGTCTGGAGCGACCCTGACACGGGACGTGCGCACGTCGAAGTCGCCGACGACGGGATGGGCGTTCCCGACGACCGGAAAGAGGCCATCTTTCGCCGTGGCGAGACGGGTCTCGTCAAACACACTGGGTCCGGATTCGGGCTGTTCTTCGTCGACGTCATGGTCTCGTCGTACGCCGGATCGATCACCGTTCGGGACAACGACCCGTCGGGAGCCGTCTTCGAACTCACGCTTCCGCTCGCCGGAACCGACAGACCCCCCACAGAGCCCGTCTCTCGGCGGATCGTCGACTGAGCCGTCGCCCACTCACAAATTTAAATACGACCATCACATACCCACCGGTAAGTGACGGAGACACACACGAACTCCGAGCGTACTGTCGTCGTCAAGCGAGTCGACGAGGGCGAACCTGATACGGACGAGATTGCCGACCTCGCCCGGGCTGCCGGGTACGAGGTCGTCGGGACCGTCACGCAGACGCGCCGTGAGGACCCGGCATTGCACATCGGGGAGGGGAAGGCCGAGACGGTCGCATCGGTCGTCGCCGCCGAGGACGCCTCGGTCGTCATCTTCGACAACCAGCTCGGGCCGTACCAGACGTACAACCTCGGGAACAAGCTCCCCGACGGAACCGAGCTCCTCGACCGGTTCCGGCTCATCCTCGAGATTTTCGGCCAGCGGGCCCAGACCCGGAAGGCGCAGCTCCAGGTCGAGCTCGCCGAACTCCGCTACGAACTGCCGAGAGCGGAGGCGAAGGCCAGCCTCGCGAAGCGTGACGAGCGGCCCGGCTTCATGGGCCTCGGCGAGTACGACGAGAGCCGCGAGCAGGACATCAAGTCACAGATCGCCCGCATCAGGGACGAACTGGACCACATCGAGGAGACCGAGGAACACCGGCGCGAACAGCGCCGCGAGTCCGGGTTCGACCTCGTCGCGCTGGCCGGCTACACCAACGCCGGGAAATCCACGCTGTTGCGACGCCTCGCGGCCGACGTCGACGTCGACGAGAACGAGGACGTCCATCCCGACCTCGACACCACTGCCGAGTCCGAGGACCGTCTGTTCACGACGCTCGGGACGACGACTCGCCGGGCCGACATGGACCAGCGGGACGTGCTGGTGACCGACACCGTCGGGTTCATCAGCGACCTGCCCCACTGGCTCGTCGAGTCGTTCAAGTCCACGCTGGATTCGGTCTACCGCGCGGACCTGGTGTTGCTCGTCGTCGACGTCTCCGAATCGGTTCAGGAGATCCGGGAGAAGCTGGTCACCTCCCACGAGACCCTCTACGAGCGCAACGAAGCGCCCATCGTCACCGTCCTGAACAAGACCGACGCGGTCTCCGAGGAGGAGGTCCAGCGCAAATGCGAGGCGCTCTCTGCGCTCGCTCCGAACCCCATCACCATCAGCGCCCGTGAAGGGACGAACGTGGACGCGCTTCGCGAGCGCATCCACGCCGAACTTCCGGACTTCGAGCGCGAACGGCTCGTCCTCCCGATGACCGACGACACGATGAGCGTCGTCTCGTGGATTCACGACAACGCGACCGTCGAGTCGGTCGACTACGGCGACCAGGTGGTCATCGAGTTCGAAGCGAGACCCGCCGTCGTCGAGCGGTCCCGCTCGAAGGCCGGCGAACTCGTTCCTGCCGAATCGGCGTAGACGCCCATCGATTTTCCCGTCGCTCAGTCGTCCAGCGGCGCGACCGCGCGTCCCCGTCGGGTCGCCTGCCAGCAGATGGCTTCGTCGGCCGTCCGAAGCGTCGAGAAGTGACCTTCGGCGTCGAGCAGCGAGCACTTGCTGGCGGGGAGCGCTTCGGCGGTCCGACTCGCGACCGACGCCGGAATCGTCTGGTCGTTGCGCCCGTGCCACAGCGACACCGGGACGGTGACGTCTTCGAGGTCGAAGTCCCACGAGCGGGCCAGCAGGCTCGTATCGTGGGCGGCACCGCTCGTGCCCTGGGCGAACGCCTCGGCGAAGTCATCGAACACGATGTCGCCGGTTCCGGTCTCCAGCAGTTCGGTATCGGCCGGCGAGGCGTTCGCGGTCATGACGCGGCGAAGCCTGCCGCGGTCGCTGCGTGCGAGATACGAGATGGCTCGGTACGGTCCCCGGACCAGCCACGGTGCGTGCGAGAGCGTCGCGTAGACGAACTGCGAGCGGATGTCCGCCGGGTCGAGCGATTCGGAGGGTCCGACGGTGCTGACGAGGCTCACCCCGGCGACTCGGTCCGGAAGTTCGTGGGCACAGGCGAGCGCGTACGGTCCGCCCGCGGAGAAGCCGACGATACCGACATCCGGGATGGAGAGCGCATCGAGTAGTGCCGAGACGTCCGCCGGCCAGTCGAGCAGGGACCGACGCGAATCGCCGTCCGACTCGCCGATTCCGGGGCGGTCGGGGGCGACGATTCGGAGATCGAGTTCCGAAGCGGCGTCGGCGAGCATGCGCGCTCCGAGGCGACTGCCTGGCGTCCCGTGGAAGAACAGGATGGGATAGCCGTCGGGGTCACCGTACTCCGCGAACGCGAGGGTTCGACCGTCCGGCAGCGAAATCGTCCGCGGGTCGTCTCCGGGCATCTTACAGCGAGCGTTTCGTCTTCGAAGCGACGTGAACGTTCCGGATGGCCGTGTCGGGATACTGTCCCTCGTCGTCCTTCTCGGCGGCCTTCACCATGTCCCAGACGACGTTGAGGCCGGTCGTGACGCCCTCCAGCGCCTCCATCTCGCAGCCCGTCTTGCCGGTCGTCTCGACGGCGACGGTGAGCGTGATCCGGTCGTCATCCACATCGAACGACGTCTCGACGTTGGTGATCGGTATCTGGTGGCACATCGGAATCGTCTCCCACGTGTGCTTGACGGCCTGGACGGCCCCGACGCGAGCCGTCGCGAGGACGTCGCCCTTTCCGATTTCGTCGTCCCGCACGGCCTCGACCGTCGATTCCTGTAGGTGAATCTCTCCCTCGGCGAGTGCGCGGCGTGCCGTGTCGGGCTTGTCTCCCACGTCGACCATCTGGACGTTACCCTCCTCGTCGGTGTGCGTTAGTTCGTCCTCACTCATTGTGGCCACCCCACAGTGCTCGCGGTAGCATATCCAGAAGGTCGGTGGCGACGAGTCCAAAGCCGTTGTCATCCACGACGAGGTCGCCAGCACGACCGTTGGCGTACGCCCCGATGGCTGCGGCGTCGATGGGGTCTTGGGTCGACGCGAGCGCGCCCACCGCGCCCGCGAGGACGTCACCGGTGCCGCCGACGGTCATCCCCGGATTGCCGGTCCGATTGACGCGCGTCCGCTCGCCGTCGGTAATCACGTCGTAGGCCCCCTTCACGAGGAGGACGTGGCCGAGGTCGGCCGCGAAGGACTCGACGAGGTCCGCCCGCGTTCGCCAGTCGTCGTCGGTCTCGCCGCCCATCTTCCGGAGTTCGCCCTGATGAGGCGTGCAGACGAGCGTCGCGTTCGTCTCCACGTCGGGCACGACCTGGAGCGCGTCCGCGTCGACTACCGCGGTCCCGTCGAACTCCGAGAGGAAGTCCGCCACGGCGTCGAGCGTCTCCTCGTGGTCGCCCAACCCCGGTCCGAGGACGACCACGTCGTGCGCTCGCCCCTGGTCGAGCAGTGCGTCGACGTGTGCCGGCCCGAGGTGGTCGCCGTCGTACGGGCGGACGATGAGGTTCTCGCTGTAGCCCTGAAGTTCTCGCGAGACCGCGGCCGGGCACGCCACGCGAACCAGGTCGGCCCCCGCCCGGAGCGCGGACTGGGCGGCGAGCGCGGGCGCGCCGGTGTACGGGCCACCGCCGACGACCAGCACCTCGCCGTGGTCACCCTTGTGGCTCTGCGGGTCCCGGGAGAGCCGACGGAGGTCGCCGCGCTCGACGAACAGCTCCGCAGCCTCGGGGATGCCGATGTTCGCGACCGTCACCGTCGCGTCGAGCGAGTCGAGGCCCGGCTTCTCGTCGTGGAACGTGACGACGTGGTCGGCGTCGACCGCTACGCCAGCGGCATCGCCGGTGTCCGCGTTCACGCCCGACGGCACGTCCACGGCCACGACGGCCGCCTCGCTCTCGTTGATGCGCCGGGCGGCCGTCGCCTCGGGTTCCCTGAGCGCCCCCGTTACGCCAGTCCCGAGCATCGCGTCGACCACGACGTCGGGGTCGCCCAGGTCGAGGGCGGCAGAATCCCGCACTTCGGTCGCGTCGTACTCCGCCGCCAGCAGCGCGTCCCAGTTCGCCCGGGCGATGTCGGTCGTGATGGTCTCCGCCCGCCCGAGCAGTCTGACCCCCACCTCGTAGTCGTCGAGGAAGCGCGCCGCCACGAACGCGTCCCCGCCGTTGTTCCCCCGGCCCGCGACGACGGTCACGGACGCGCCGGGGTCGGCGACCTCCCGCACCACGTCGGCGACGGCGTTCCCGCTCGACTCCATCAACTGCTTGCGCGGCACGCCGAGCGCCTCGGCGTTCTCGTCGACGACGCCCATCTCGGCACCGGTAATCATACACGGGCGTTCGAGGTGTGGTGCGGTTAAGGTTGTGGACGAAACCGGCTCACTCGACGCTGGAATCGGTCAGCTTCTCGACGAGCGTGTCGCGGTCGTAGTGTTGCAGCGGCGTGTTCCCATCGCGGAGCGTCTTGATGGTGTACATCGACTTCGTGCGGTCGACCCCGTCGATCTGCTCGAACTCGCTGATGACGTCCTCGACCATCTCGCGGTCGGCGACCTGCGTGACGACGATGAAGTCCATCTCGCCGGCGGTGAACAGCACCTGCGTGACGCCCTCGATGTCGAGGATATCCTCGCCGACCTCGGCGTGGAAGTCCTCGCCGTACTCGGCGATGACCTCGATGACGAACGTCGTGTCGAGGCCCAACTTCTCCAGGTCCATATCGTAGAGTTCGTTGACGATGATGCCGGCGTCCTTCAGCTTGTCCAGCCGGTAGTGGATGGTCGACAGCGGAATGCCCGTCCGTTCGTGGATGGTGTCGGGGCTCTTCGTCTCCGCGTCCGCGATGGCTTTGAGGATGTCGACGTCGCGCGCGTCCACCTGCATGGCAGCGGAGATGGGCTCGACTGTATTGGGTGTTCTTGTATTCCTCTCCAACAGTGTCATCAGAACAATAGTCAACTGGGCTACGGCTTTGTAGTTGGATACAAATTTTCAACCTAACCCTACAGACAGATTTAACACGATTACGGAAAACGTACACGGTATGAGTTCGAGCGAGGAAGCTACCCCGACCGGAACGCGCGTCATCACCGCCGCTGGCGTCCGCGAGCACGTCGACATCGAGAGCGTCGTCGACGCCATCGAGGACGCCTTCGCCGCCTACCAGCGCGGCGAGTCGAACATGCCCCCGAAGACGTACGTGGATCTGCCGGGCGTCGACGGAGACTTCCGCGCGATGCCCGCACAGGTCGGCGACGACGCCGGCGTGAAGTGGGTCAACGTCCACCCCGACAACCCCGGCCGCTTCGGTCTGCCGACGGTCATGGGACTCGTCGTCTACAGCGACCCCGAGTCCGGCTATCCGCTCGCGGTCATCGACGGGACCGAGCTGACCCGGTTCCGCACCGGCGCAGCGGCCGGTGTCGCAACCCAGTATCTCGCGCCCGACGACGCGGACTCGCTGGGCATCCTCGGCGCTGGCGAGCAGGCGCACACCCAGCTCGCGGCCATCGCGAGCGTCGTCGATCTCGAGGAAGTCGTGGTCTCCGACCTCGACGAGGACGCCGTCGAGCGCTTCATCGACCGCGAGTCCGACCGCGACGTGGACATCGTCGGCGGCAGCCCGAAGGACGTCGCCGGCTGTGACGTCATCTCGACGACGACGCCCGCCAGCGAACCGATAATCAAAGCGGAGTGGGTCGACGAAGGCACCCACATCAACGCCATGGGCGCGGACGCCGAGGGCAAGCAGGAACTCGACCACGCGCTGCTGGACGAATCCGTCGTCATCGACGACTGGGAGCAGTGCAGTCACAGCGGCGAGATCAACGTCGCCGTCTCCGAGGGGTCGTTCACCGAGGACGACGTGACCGCGACGCTCGGCGACGTGGTCACCGGCGAGACGGACGTCGACCAGAGCGGCATCACGGTCTTCGACTCGACCGGGCTGGCCATCCAGGACATCGTGACCGCACGGCAGGTCTTCGACGCCGCCGTCGAAGCAGACGCCGGACAGGTCATCGACATCGTCCAGGGCTGAGGTGTCAGTGGGAGCCGTGGACGGTTCACCTCTCGGAAGAGGGCTCCGGCGAGGTATGTCCACGGCGTTGGGCGACACTGCTCACTGGTCTGGCACGTTCAGGGTAAGATGGAGATTCTCTCTGCGGGTACGGTCCCGTCCTGAGACCATCCCCGCGTCTCGTAGTAGTCTCCTCTCGCAGTTTCGAAGTTTGGGAGTTCGTACGGCAGGACGTCGTCGTCACGGTCGAAGCCACGCCGATTGTTGAAGTGGCGTTCGAGCGTGACGACGCGGTCACCGACCGCGAGCAGGTCATCGTAGTCCGCGTCGAACAGCTGTTCGTACCGTTCACGGGTCAGGAAGTCCCGCGAGAAGCGACAGACGACGCCACAATCTTCGAACGCGCGTGCGTTCTCGTGCTCGACGAGCAGGTTGGCCTTCGTCTCGTCCAGCCCCTCCGGCGGGAGCGCGTCGTCCTTCCCGACCAGGGGATACTCTCGCGAGTAGAAGGTCGCGTACATGTGGTCGGCGCCGCGATTGGACGTTGCGAAGCCGAGGCCCTGGCCGTTGAGGTGCCGTCCGTCGTGGGCGGGGAACTCCATCCCCTTCACCGACCAGTTCTCGACGCCCAGGTCCTCGTGACACCGGTCGATACCCTCGGCGAGCAGGTCACCGACCTCCTCGCGCCGGGCGATGTCCTCGACGACGTCCTCGATCAGGTCGACGTGGCCGAAGGCGTCCTCGGAGTCGAGATAGGCGGCGACGACGTCGCCGCAACTGATGGTGTCCATCCCGTACTCGTCGCACTGCTCGTTCGAACGCATCACGTCGACGACGTCGTCGACGCCGCAGTTGCTCCCGAACGCCATCACCGTCTCGTACTCCGGGCCTTCCGTCTCGATGCCCGACGCCTCGTCTCGCGTGGGGAGCTTGCAGGCGAACGCACAGGCCGAGCAGGTCGCCGTCTCGTACTTCTTCTCCTCGACGCGGTCGCCGTTGATGCCCTCGGCACCCTCGAACGAACGTTCTGAGAAGTACCGCGTCGGTAACGCCCCCACCTGATTCGCGAAGTCGGTCATGCTCGTCGTCCCCTGGCGCTTCATGACGTGATCGGACTGGGCAGCCTCGCGGTGGACGTCCATCTGCACGTCGGGAATCGAGACGTCGTGAGTAGACTCGCCCGCGAAGGTGACCGCCTTGCAGTTCTTCGCGCCGAGGACGGCCCCGAGCCCGCCGCGGCCGAACGCCCGCTTCTCCGTCGTCATCACGCTCGCGAACCGGACCTCGTTCTCGCCGGCCGGACCGATGCAGGCGACGTGGTCGGGCCCGAGGCCGTGACGCTCCTCGATAGTGTCGCAGGTCTCGGAGACGACCGCGCCCTCGAGCTCGGGAATCTCCTCGAACGTCACACCGTCGTCGGTCACGTGAACGGCGAGCAACTCGTCGCTCGCGCCGGTGATCTCGACGGCAGCGTGGCCGGTCCCCGCGAGATTCCGGGAGAGGAAGCCACCGGCGTTGCTCGACAGGAGACCGTCCGTCAACGGCGAGACGCCGGTCAGGCTGGTCCGTCCCGTGAAGCTCATCCTGGAGGTCTGCATCGGCCCCGTCGCGAACACGAGGCTGTTCTCCGGACCGAGCGGGTCGGCGTCGAACGGCACGCGGTCGTGTACCAATCGCGTTCCGACGCCGCGACCGCCGACGTACGCTTCGAGCACGTCGTCGACATTTTCCGTGGACCATTCCCGCGCTTCGAGGTCGATGGTGAGCAGGTCACCGTGGACGTGAAGCATGCCTGCGATACGGTGGCATGAGACAAAAGTGTCGCTGCCGAGGGCCGCCTACCGCCGAACTCGGAATCCGTCCTCGCCCTCGGGGTCCTCGTAGTCCACCTCGACGTCTTCGACCCGAGCGGCAGGACTCCCCTCGTGGCACCACTCGACCATGGACTCGACGGCGGACTCCTCGCCCTCGAAGATGGCTTCGACGCGGCCGTCGTCGAGGTTTCGGACCCATCCGTCCACGCCCTTCTCCCGCGCCGTGTCGCGGGTGTTGGCGCGGTAGAAGACGCCCTGTACCTTCCCGGAGACGAACACGTGTGCTCGCGTGCGATCAGACATAGATGACGGTTCGACGGTCTGGCAGAAAAATCGGACGGCAGCGGCCGTCGACGAAACTGGGGACCGACGCTAGCGGAGGTAGTGGAAGACGTACGTCTGTACGTAGCCCGCGTAGGTCCCGCCGAACGTCTCTCGCAGCGCTCGGGACGTCTCGGCGTAGTTCCCCCGGTCGCAAGACGGGTAGTACTCCTCGATTGCCGTGCGAATCCACGTGTCGAGCGGGATGGCCTCCGTGAAGTCCAGCGCGAACAGGAGGATGCAGTCGGCGACCTTCTCGCCGACGCCGACGAAGCGCGTCAGATACTCACGGGCCTCCTCGTAGGGGAGGTCACGCGCTTCCTCGGGGTGGCCCTGGCCGTCCGCGACCATCTCCGCAGTCTGCTGGACGTACGGTGCCCTGTAGCCCAGCCCGAGGTCCCGAAGCTCGGCTTCCGTCGTCGCGGCCAGCGTCTCCGCCCTCGGATAGGCATCGTAGGTTCGGCCGTCGAACTCGACGGACTCGCCGTAGGTCCGGCAGAGTGCCTGCTGCATCCCGTGGATGCGACCGACGCGCATCTGTGCAGAGCAGATGAACGAGATCAGCGTCTCGAACGCCGGGTCGTCGACCAGTCGCATCCCCCAGTACGCGTCGAAGGAGTTCTGAACGACGTCGTCGTCCGGAGCCGTGTCGCGGATCGCGTGCAGGTCGTCGGTCAGGCGGAGTCGTGAGCGAAGCACGGATTCGGCGTCGGCGTTCGATTCCCACTCCAGTCCGGCGTCGACCTGTCGAACGCGGATGACCGCTGGGTCCTCGAACGCTCGCGAGACGGTCGTGTACCAGGCCGACCCACCGTACGCGCCGGGTTCGTCGTACATCCGACCGTCTTCGCGGTCCCAGAGGTACGACTGGCCACTCTCGACGGTCGACTGGAGGTCGAACGGCTCGTACGGACCGAGGTCGATGCTCCCGGTTTGCATTCGCTCTCCCCGATGCGATCAGCGCGTTTACGATTTGCGAGTCCGACCCGTCGCCCAGGAGTCGGTAATGGTCACTGGAACGGTACTCTTGGCTAACCTTCTTATCGGTTGCCATACAAGGACAGACCATGAACTGCAGAGTCGTTGTCGAAGCCGCTGTGCCCGTGTACGACGTCTCGACGGCGGACGAAGCCGTTCGGATCGCCATCTCGAAGACGGGAGAGATGTTGAACCCGGACCTCAACTACGTCGAGATCAACATGGGCGAACGGGTCTGCCCGCACTGTGGCGACGATCTCGAACCTGCGTTCATCGCGGCCGACGAGAGCCTCGTCGCGCTCGAACTGGAGATGACGGTGTTCAACGTCGAGCGGGACGAGCACGCGGCCAGAATCGCCCGGAAGGAGATCGGCCAGCGCCTGGAGAACATCCCGCTCGAAGTCCTCGAAATCGAGGAGATAGAGGAGGAAGACGAGGGCGACGACGAGTCCGACGACACCACGGAGAGTTCCGACGACGACTCGTCGGCGACCGACGAGACGACTGGTGACGACGACGTCCTCCCGGAGTTCGAGGAGCTCATCGACGAGTAGTCTCGACGACGCGTTCGAAGCGAAGCTGTGTTCTCTGTGTCTCTGCCGCGAGCAGTGACGCCGTCCGGAATTCTGTGGACTCCCGTGACGCCGACCCGCCGGTCACGAGCGTCGTTGTCCAGAAGTCAAACAGTCGCGAGAGCCTCCCCCCTGAGAGGCCTGCCATCGACGGCGACTGTTATGAGTACTGAGGAATGCGCAGAATCAATCAGCCGTCGGGGACACGCGTTCGGTGTCCTGGCTCGACATCTCGGACGTGATGCCCTTCGCGAGTGCAAAGACTGCAGCTTTGTGATCCGTCTTCGATTTGTGAATCGATGTTGGCTGTACGCCGAGCGAATCGTATTCTTCGTGGGTAACCGTCGTTCCCATCTCTCCCTCGTAGTGGTTCTCTACCTGTGCGAGCAGGCCGTGAAGGTGAATAAGCTCCTGCTTCTTCATGGTCACCCGGTGCTAATAGCTGAAGGGTTATAGTAGTACTCTGAGTACCGTTAACATACTTCTCTAGATTCCCGACGCTTAGGGGTCTCTAGGGCCGGTCTCGTTGAAAGTTTTTTACTCCCGGATGGCTAGTTCCGGGTATGGACTACGACGATATGCTCGACCGGGCCATCGAAGATGCGCCGGACATCGAGGGTACATCCGACCGGTTCGACGTGCCCGATCCGGACGTCCGACAGGAGGGCAACGTCACAGTCTACGAGAACTTCCAGGCGACGGCGAAACGACTCGACCGTGACCCCGATCACGTCATGAAGTTCCTCCAGAACGAACTGGGGACCAGCGGCCACATCGACGAGAGCGGCCGTGCTCGACTCACCGGGGACTTCGGGGAACGCCGCATCCGCGAGGCTATCGACGAGTACACCGAGGAGTACGTGCTGTGTTCGGAGTGTGGCCTTCCCGATACGAGATTCGAGCGCGAGTCGGGCGTCCTCTTACTTCGCTGTGAAGCCTGTGGGGCCCGCTCGGCGACGAAAGATTAACTGAGGTTCTTCAGGGTTCGGAGGTCGTGTTCGGTCCGCATAAATTCCGAGAGTCGACGACTCGCGTGACACTTCGGACAGTGATAGTTCTCGGTCGGCGCAGGTAGATCGCGCGGCGTGGACTCCCAGTCTTTCTTGCATTCGGGACAGAGCAACCGGACGTACGCTTCCTCCATGTGTGGTTGTCTCTCACAATCGGGGAGAAGAAAAAGCTTGTCGCCGGAACGTTATTGACCGTCTTCGTCGAGCAACTCCTGATAGCGGTTCCGTATCGTCACTTCGGATATCTCGGCGACGTCGCTGACCTCCCGCTGTGTGACGCGCTCGTTCGAGAGACGGGCCGCAGCGTAGATAGCCGCCGCAGCGAGTCCGACCGGGCTCTTTCCGGAGTGGATGCCGCGCCGTTTCGCGTCGGCGAGCAGCTCGCGCGCTTGTCGGTTCGTCTCCTCGGACAAGGCCAGTGACGAGGCGAACCGGGGGACGTAGCTCTCGGGGTCAGCGGGCTGGATCTCCAGTTCCAGTTCTCGAATCACGTACCGATACGTTCGGGCTATCTCGTCTTTCTCGACGCGGGAGACATTCGTCAGCTCGTCGAGGCTTCGAGGAATCCCCGCTTGCCGGGCCGCGGCGTACAGCGAGGCCGTCGCGACCCCCTCGATGGACCGTCCTGGGAGGAGGTCTTCTGACAGCGCCCGCCTGTAGATGACCGACGTCGTCTCCCTGACGCTGTCGGGGAGCCCGAGTGCGCTCGCCATCCGGTCGATCTCGCCGAGCGCCTGCTTGAGGTTGCGCTCTTTGGAGTCCTGCGTGCGGAAGCGCTCGTTCCACTTTCGAAGCCGATTCATCTTCTGGCGCTGATTCGAGGCCAGCGTCCGGCCGTAGGCGTCCTTGTCTCGCCAGTCGATGTTCGTGGATAGGCCTCGGTCGTGCATCATGTTCGTCGTCGGCGCACCGACGCGACTCTTCTCGTCCTTCTCGTGTGCGTCGAAGGCTCGCCACTCCGGTCCCCGGTCTATCTCGTCGGTCTCCACGACCAGCCCACAGTCCTCACAGACGGTCTCTCCCCGTTCGCCGTCTTTCACGAGGTCACCGCTGCATTCGGGGCACACGGTGCCCTCCCCGCGGGTTCCCGTCTCATGCTCGGAGCCGGTCCGTTGCGTTTCGTCAGCGTGGGTCTTCGTTTTCTCGCTCATGGTTTGGACTGGCCCGCAGAAAGAAATCGATACTAACTTTATAGACCTTCCTTAACTACGCGTTATCTCTTTAGACATTTAACTGTTTGCTAGAGATTACTCACTGATTCGGCGTGGATAGAGGCGACCAGCCAGTAATATCACAAGGTTATTGGTCGGCGCAGAAGTTCCGATTCGAGTATGGTCACGACGACACTCGCGCTCGCGCTCACAGCGACTACCCTCGCGGTGTTCGCGGCGCTCGGTGCCTGGTACTCCCGAGGTCGCGTCGGTTCCGTCGAGGACTTCATCACCGCGCGCGACACGGCCGGGGCCGGGACGCTCACGGCGACGCTCATCGCCTCCAGTATGGGGGCGTGGATACTGTTCAGCCCGGCGGAGGCAGGTGCCGCGTTCGGCGGCATCACCTCCGTCGTCGGCTACGCGCTCGGAAGCGCGGTCCCGCTGGTCGCGTTCGCGTTCCTGGGGCCACGAATCAGGCAATACATCCCCGACGGACACACGCTGACCGAGTACGCGTACGCACGCTACGGGAACGCGATGTACGCCTACGTGTTGCTCATCTCCATCGTCTACATGTTCGTCTTCCTCGCCGCCGAGATGACGGGTATCACCGGCGCGCTCTCGCTCGTGGCGGACGTGCCGGCGTGGCAGACCGCCGTCCTCATCGGCGGATTCGTCCTCGCGTACACGGTCTACGGCGGCCTCCAGGCCAGCATCTTCACCGACACGCTCCAGACGCTCGTCCTGTTGCCGCTCCTGGCGCTCGGGTTCGGCGGAGCGTTGCTCGCACTGGGCGGGACCGGCGAGATTCATCGGACTGTGGTCCAGACCGATCCCCAGCTTCTCGACCCCGGTTTCGTCCCCGGGCTGAAGTTCGGCGCGTACATCATCATCGCCGTCCTCGGGGCTGAGATGCTGAACCAGGCCTGGTGGCAGCGCATCTACGCTGGCCGCGACGACGCGACGGTCAAGCGAGGGTTCCTCGTGGCCGCCGTCGCGGTCGTCCCGATGATCGTCGTCGCCGGACTGTTCGGTCTGGCCGCGACGGGGCTCGGCATCGTCGACGGCAACGCCAGCATCGCGTTCTTCCTCGTGCTGGATGCCGCCTTCCCCGAGTGGGTGACCTTCGCCGTCACCCTGATCGCCGTGCTGCTGGTCATGTCGACGGCCGACACGCTGTTCAACGCCATCGCGAGCGTGGTCACGGCGGACCTGCCGCGCTTGCTCGACGATCCGGACGACGGAACGCTGTCGTTCGCCGCTCGGAGTCTGACCGTCGTCGTGGCCGTCGCTGCGACGGTGGTCGGCGCACAGGGATACAGCGTTCTCCAACTGTTCTTCGTCGCGGACCTGCTCGCGACCGCGACCTTCGTTCCGTTGCTCTACGGACTCTACTCGCCCGAGCCGACGGGGAGGGACGTGTTCGCGGCGAGTCTGCTCGGCCTCGCCGTCGGGACGGCGTACTTCCCGACGTTGCGTGGAATCCTCGCGGGGATACCGGGTCTCGCGGACCTCTTACCCACGCCGACGTTCTTCATGACGTTCGTCAGCGCGTTCGTCGTCTCGACGGTCTGTACGGTCGTGTTCGCACAGCTGAGTCCCAGCCGCTTCGACCTCGACAGGCTCCGCACGGACGTGCGGAAACTCGACGAGCCGATGGCCGACGGTGGCGAGGTGAGCGACGAATGAGCCTCGGTCCAGTCGCGTTCGGCGCGCTCACCTGGGGCGCGGTCGCGCTCGTCCTGGCGGTGTTCGCGTACGAGATCTACGCGGTGCTGACGGAGTTCGGCGTCCTCAGTCGGTGAAGAGGTGGCCTTCCTCGGGGACGTCGAAGATGCCGATTCGCGCTCCGGCGTCGAGCCAGGCGTGGCCGTAGGAGAACGACGCCAGCGCGTTCACGAGGTCGCCCTGGTCGCGGAAGTGCCGACCGTCCTCCAGGTACGAGCGGGCCATCTCCTCGCAGTCGAGCGCCGCCTCGGCGAGCGGTGACTCGGCTCGCACCGCGATCTCCGCGGCGTCGAGGGCCTCCGACAGCAGGCGTTCGTAGCGGTTCGTCTTCTCTTCCAGGTCAGCGGCCATGTGCGGACGGAACGGAGCCAACCGGATAACCATCACTATTGTATAGAATTCACAATCACACACAATCGCGTGTGCACGTCGCCGACACGACGGCGCAAAGGTAATACGGCGGCCCACAATAGCATGCGGTAATGACAACCGATTCGGTCGAACACAGACGACTCATCATCGCTGGCTCCGGTATTGCAGGGTTGACGGCGGCTATCTACGCCGCCCGCTCGAACAACGACCCGCTCGTGCTGGAGGGCGACGAGCCGGGTGGTCAGCTCACACTGACGACTGACGTGGCCAACTATCCGGGCTTCCCCGAGGGGATCTCCGGGCCCGACCTCGTCAACAACATGAAAGAGCAGGCCACCCAGTTCGGTGCCGAGATCGATCACGGTATCGTCACCGACGTGGACGCGAGCGACCGCCCGTTCCGCGTCGAACTGAAGAACGGCGACGTGTACACCACCGACGCTTTCATCGCAGCCTCGGGTGCGAGTGCGCGCACGCTCGGCGTCCCCGGCGAAGACGAACTCATGGGCTACGGCGTCTCGACGTGTGCGACCTGTGACGGCGCGTTCTTCCGTGACGAGGACATGCTCGTCGTCGGCGGCGGCGACGCCGCGATGGAGGAAGCGACCTTCCTCACGAAGTTCGCCGACACGGTGTACGTCGCCCACCGCCGCGAGGAGTTCCGTGCGGAGGACTACTGGATCGACCGGGTCATGGACAAACAGGAGGCCGGCGAGATAGAGATCATGCGCAACACGGAACTGCTGGAGATACACGGCTCTCCGGAGGAGGGCGTCGACCACGTGACCCTCGCGCAGAACGAGACGGGCTATCCCAGCGAAAATCTCGACGACCCCGACACCGAGACCTTCGACTTCGACGTGGGGGCCGTCTTCATGGCCATCGGCCATACCCCGAACACGTCCTATCTGCAGGGGACCGGCGTCGAACTCGACGACTCGGGCTATCTGAAGACGCTGGGCGGGGAGGGCGGCGGCCAGACGAAGACCGGCGTCGAGGGGATCTTCGGGGCTGGCGACGTGGTCGACCACCACTACCAGCAGGCCGTCACAGCGGCCGGGATGGGGAGCAAGGCGGCACTGGACGCCGACGAGTATCTGGAGTCGCTTCCCGAGGCGTCCGCGGAAGCACCAGCACCCGAATCCGACGACTAACCCTGTTCGCTTCTCGGCACAGTCCAGTTTCCTCATCGCCCGTTCGTGGGCCGGCGTGGCGACGCGACGGCACGTACCCAACAGACCCTTATGACGGAGCGCCGAAGGAGCCGTATGGCTGACGATACTGTCACGATCACGCTCGAAGGCGACGATCACGAGGACGAACTCACCCTTCCGCGAACGCTCGTCGACATGTTCGCAGAGGACGGCGACACCACGCCCGAAGTCGTCGGCGACATCGCCATGATCGGCTTCGCACAGCAGATTCACGGCGCAGTCCACCACGGTCACGGCGAGCCGAGCGAACAGCTCCAGGCCGTCGAGCAGGCGACGATGGAGGTCTTCGAGGACCGCTTCGGCCAGACCTTCGGTGAGATGACCGGTCACGACCACTGAGCGATAGCGGACCGCTATCCGCCGACATTCTATTTTGCTGCCGTCTCGCCACGCACAGGGAGTGCCACGCCCCGTTTCGTCGCTCGCGTAGCCACGCTCGCCACGTTCTCGATGCGCAACTCAGTGTGGTAACGCGTGGACAGTCCCCGGTCACTCGCTCGACGAACCGGATCACTGGACAGTCGCGCAGTGTGACGAACTAGCGGACGAACGCGTCCGAACCTACGAACAGGACGCCTCTCTCCGACGCCAAATCCGGTCATCCTGGGCACCCAGACTCAACGCGACGTGACCTCCTTGCCTCCGCGATGGGCATCGCTCGGGTGTGCAGTTGCTGGTGTGAATCGGCCTCAGTCGGGCGTTAATAACTGTATAATAACGTGGTCGTCGGCTGTACAACGTGGTACCAACGGGGCGGCAGTTCTCGTCGAATCAGACGGTCGAGCCCCAACCGGGAGAATGTCGGATATAATCACACATGCAACGGAGTATCGTAGACGGGTTCCTCTCGATCGTTACCGGAAAGGTTCTCGTGCTGGTGGTGACGACGATCTCGACACCGATCCTCTACCGGCTGCTGGGGCCGTCGAAGTTCGGGGACTATTCGTTCGCCCTGTCGCTGTTCGCCGTGTACATGATCGTCGTCAGTTCGGGCGTGTCCGACGGCATTCGGAAGTTCATCGCCGAGGACCGCCCCTGCGAGAACTGGGAGGAGCACGTCTTCGGCTTCTACTTCCGACTCGCAGTGGTTCTCTCACTGTTCGGGGCGGGGACGCTGGTCCTCGCAGCCAGGGCCGGCCTCGCCGCGAGGTATCTCGGTCCGGATTTCACCCTATACGTATACCTACTTGCCGGACTCGTCGTCGCCGCGCAATTTCGCACGTTCGCTCGTCGGACGCTCATGGGATTCGGTCTCGAACGATACTCGGAGCCGCTCCGAGTGTTGAACAAGGTGGCGAACTTCGCCATCGGAATCCCGTTGGTCTACGTCGGCCACGGCGTTGCTGGGATACTGGGCGGCCTCGTGGTGTCCAGTCTCCTCGTCGCCCTCGTCGGGTTTGGACTCGTCTTCCGCCGACTATCGCTCTCGTCCGTGCGCAAGCGAACGCCGTCGTCGTTCCCCCACCGCGAACTGCTCTCGTTCAACACCGGAAGCATCCTGCTGATCTTCCTGCTGATGTCGCTGTATCACGCCGACGTGTTGATGCTCAAACTCCTCGTCGGAAGTACGAAGACCGGCAATTACAAAGCGGCGCTGAAACTGGCGGAGTTCCTCTGGTTCGTTCCCATCGCCATTCAGACGGTGTTCGTCCACTCGACGTCCGAACTCTGGTCGAACGAACGCCACGATCAGATCTCGGAACTCGCCACCCGTGCCACGCGATACACGTTCCTGATCACGATGGTGATGGTCGTGGGTATCGCATCGCTGGCCGATATCGCCGTGCCGATGTACTTCGGCCCCGAAGCTGTGCCCGCGATCACGCCGCTGTTACTGTTGCTCCCTGGCTCGCTGGGGCTCGCGCTCGCTCGGCCGATCCTCGCGATTGGACAGGGGAAGGGAGACCTGAAGTTTCCGACGCTCGCGACCGCCGGCGCGGCGAGCATCAACTTCGCGCTGAATCTGTTGTTGATTCCTCGCTACGGGATGCACGGCGCAGCGGTCGCGACCAGTATCGGGTACAGTTCGATGTTCGGTTTCCACCTCTGGAGTGCGCGCCGAATCGGCTTCGACCCGCTTACGGACGCCCGCATCGGCCGGACGGTCCTGACCGCACTGCTCGCCGCCGGTCCGATCTTCTATCTTCCCTCGGTGATCGGTAACGACCTCGTGACGCTGGTCGTCGTCCCTGTGGTCGGTGGAACGCTCTACCTGGTTGCAGCGTTCATCACCCGCGCGCTCGGCGTCGTCGAACTGCTGGACGTCCTGGCTTCGTTCCCGGCTCCGATCGGGTCGAGCGCCGAGCGATTGAAGTGGCATTTCGATCTCTTCACGTAGTGGCTTCGACCTGGAGCCCGAGCGACTCACGGACCGCCTCGACGTCTTTCAGGACCGTCCCGAACCGACCCCGTTCACCGAAGGTCTCCGAGTCTCGAAACCGACGGAGGGTGAACTCCTCCAGCTTGAACGGTCCCTCTCCGCCACCGCCGACGAAGACGGCGACGGTGCAGCGTCGGTCGTCGACGAGTTCGACGAGTACGGTCACCATCAGCCAGGAGTTCTCGTAGGCCGACCCTCGCTCGTAGGAGAACTGCGTGAAGCCATCGCCCTCGTATTTGTGGAGATTTCTGACGCCCCGCTTGTTCAGCGAGTCGGCCTGACTCGCCTTTCGCTGGAGGAGTTCGGCCGCGAACTGGTCGACGTCGTCCCCCTGGAGGGTGATCGTCGTCACTTCCATGCTGGCCACCACCGGGCCGGAACGGAAATGCGTTCGGCCGACTGGGTCGCCCCTTCGCTCGTCGCGTTCGAACAGCCGCTCCGAGTCCTACGATCGGACGTCCCAGCGCAGGAGGGCGCCGTCGTCGATTCGTTCGACCTCGGTCAGTTCCAGCTGGCCGAAGTCCTCGACGAACCCGTCGCCGTCGGCGAGTGTCGGCGCGTCCCGACCGCCGATTACTTTCGGGCCGACGAAGACGGACAGCTCGTCGACGAGACCTTCCTCGAACAGCGAGAAGATGAGTTCGCCGCCGCCTTCGACCATGAGGCGGTCGATGCCGTCGGCGGCCAGTTCCTCGAACGCCGCCGAGAGATCGACCTTGTTCTCGCCGGCCACGATGACCGTCGCTCCGGCCTCCTCCATCTGCGCGACGAAGTCGTTCGGCGCGGCCTCGCTGGTCAGCAGGTAGCTCGCCGCCTCGCCGTCGAGGATGCGAGCGTCCGGCGGCGTCCGGATGCGCGAATCGGCGACGACGCGGGCGGGATTCTCTGGCTGGTCGTTCTCGCGACGGCGCTCCCTGAGTTCGGCGTCGTCGACGGTCAGCGAGGGGTCGTCCGCGACGACGGTTCCCACCCCGACCACGACGGCGTCGACGTCGGCGCGGAGTTCGTCCACCCGCCGGAAGTCGTCGGGACCGCTGATCTCGACCTGCTCGCGACGGCGCGAAGAGAGCTTGCCGTCGGCGCTCATCGCTGCGTTGACGACCACGTGCATATCCTGTCCTTCGCTTCGGTACGGAAAAACAGCTTTCGGTCGTGGGAACGAGCGCCGACCAGCCGCTCACTCCACGACGAGCTGTTTCGGGTAGTCGGTGAGGTTCTCGTAGCCGTCTTCGGTGACGACGACGAGGTCCTCGATGCGGACGCCGCCGACCTCGGGGTCGTACAGACCGGGCTCGATGGTGATGACGTGGCCGGGTTTCAGTTCGCCACCCGCGGGCGAGATACGGGGGAGTTCGTGCACGTCCAGCCCGACGCCGTGACCCGTCGAGTGGATGAAGCCCGTTTCGGCCCGCTCGTCCGTGCGAAGGGTCGGCTGTCCGGCGGCCTCGTACACGTCGAGTACCGCTTCGTGGACGTCCGCGCCGGTCGCACCAGGTTCGACGGCGTCCATCGCGGCGTCGAACGCCTCGTGGGTCAGGTCGTACCACTCCTGCTGGGTGTCCGTCGGCTCGCCCTTGCAGAAGGTCCGGGTCATGTCCGCGTGGTACTTGCTGGCCTTGTTCTGCGGGAAGATGTCGACGATGATGAGGTCGCTCGCAGTGAGCGGCCCGCTGCCCCGGTCGTGGGGGTCGGCGGCGTCGCTGCCGCAGGCGACGATGGTCTCGTCCAGCGCGCAGCCGTGACGCAGGAGCGTTACCTCGATCTCCTCTTTGACCCGCTCGCTGGTCAGTGGGTCGCCCTCGTAGTGGAGGGTGCCGTCTACGACCGACGCCGCGGCGATGAGGTCCTCCGCGGCCTGCATGGCGGCCTCGTTCGCTTTCTGGGACTCGCGGACGTGTTCGATCTCCTCGGCCGTCTTCGTCGCGCGAATCTCGGTGACGATGCCGTCAGAATCCGGCGTGACCTCGACGCCGCGCTCGCGGATGCCGTCGGCGGTGGCGAGCGGGAACCGCGGGGGAACGGCGACGCTCTCCACGCCGTAGCTCTCCAGGAACTCCGCGAGGACGTGCCAGACGGCCTCGCGCTGGCCGTACTCGTCGACCTTCGCGGCGCGGTCGAAGTCAACGTCTCGCTCGACCGTTGCGGCACGGGCCTCCCGTTTCGCCCGCCCGTATTCGAGCGAGCGCGAGAACAGCAGGTGGACCTCGCCGTCGTAGAGCGTGACGAACGGGTCCGGCGCGTCGAACCCTGAGAGGTAGTACTGGTCTGAGTTTGTGGAGTCGGCGTCGATGAGGTAGCCGTCCACGCCCTGCTCGTCGAGATACGCGTCGAGACCGGAGAGATCGGGGTCCATACGTTCCCTGCGAACGCCGGGGAGAAAACGCCATCGGGGCGCGCTGTGGTCGCGAGACTATCAGTGTCGCTCGAGCGGCGAATCCGCAGCGCGTTACCGTCCGGAGACCCTGACGACCTGTTTGCCGATGTTGTCCCCGGAGAATAACCCGAGGAACGCGTCGGGTGCGTTCTCCAGTCCGTCGACGACGGACTCCCGATGCGCGAGGTCGCCCGACGCGACCCACGTGCCGAGTTGTTCGCTGGCTTTCCCGAACCGCGTCGCGAAATCACTGACGAGCAGTCCCTGCACCTTCGCACGGGGTGCGATGAGCTGTGGCAGCTTTCTCGGGCCAGTTGGGACCTCCTCGTCGTTGTAGTGGGCGATCTGGCCGCACACGGCGACTCGTGCATCGACGTTCAGTTTCGTGAAGACCGCGTCGGTAATCGGCCCGCCGACGTTGTCGAAGTAGACGTCGACCCCGTCGGGCGCGGCCTCGTCGAGCGCTCCTCGATAGTCGTCCACTCGCTTGTAGTTGATTCCGGCGTCGAACCCGAGGTCGTCGGTGAGCCACTCGACTTTCTCGTCGGAGCCAGCGAAGCCCACGACGCGGCAGCCGTTCATCTTCGCAATCTGGCCGACGACGGAACCGACCGCGCCAGCGGCCCCCGACACCACGACCGTCTCGCCGGGGTCCGGCTCACCGACCTCCAGGAGCCCGAAGTACGCCGTCCGACCGGGCATCCCGAGCACGCCGAGATACGCCGGGAGGTCCGCGATGGACGGATCGACGGGCGAGACGCTGTCGGCGTCGAGGAGGCTGTAGTTTGCCCACGTTCCGTTCCCGGTCACGAGGTCACCAGCGTCGTATGCATCGCTCCGGCTTTCGACGACCTCACCGACGATTGCCCCTTCCATCGCGGCACCGACCTCCCAGGGCTCCGCGTACGAGTCCGCGTCGTCCATTCGCCCTCGCATGTACGGGTCGACGGACAGGTATCGGACCTTCACGAGGAGTTCGCCATACCGCGGCTCCGGAACGTCGCGCTCGCGGAGGTCGAAGCTACGCATCTCCGGCTCACCGTCTGGACGCTCTGCAAGCACCCACTCGCGGTTTGAATCTTCCACACGCTGTGTTCTACTCGCTTTCGGAAGAGGCTATGGCTTCCAGCGGGGGCTTGCGGTTGGGCCCTCCTCGCGGGCCACCACCGCCCATACACTTCCTCGCCGCGTCCGGTATCCTCATACGCGCCGCGTGTGCAGTATTCGACATGGACGCGGACATCTCCAACTCGCGGATTCACGGCACAGCACGCGCGCCGCCGTCGAAGAGCTACACGCATCGGGCGATTCTCGCCGCCGGCTACGCGCAGGGGGCGCTGGTCCACGACCCGCTGATGAGTGCCGACCCGAAGGCGACGATCCGCGCCGTCGAGGCCTACGGCGGCAGCGTCGAGTACCACCAGGACGACGACGTCCTCGACGTCGACGGTTTCCACGGCCGTCCGGACACGCCCGCTGACGTCGTCGACTGCGGCAACAGCGGGACGACGATGCGACTGGTCACGGGGACCGCCGCGCTCGGTGACGGGCTGACCGTCCTGACGGGGGATTCGTCGCTTCGCTCGCGGCCGCAGGGTCCGCTGCTGGACGCCATCGCGCAACTCGACGGGCGCGCCGAGAGCACGCGCGGGAACGGACAGGCACCGCTCGTCGTCGGCGGCGACGTGTCGGGCGGCTCCGTCTCGATTCCGGGCGACGTCTCCTCGCAGTTCATCACCGCGCTGCTGATGGCGGGGGCCGTCTCGGAGGACGGTATCGACGTAGTGCTGGAGACCGAACTGAAGTCCTCGCCGTACGTGGACATCACCATCGAGGTGCTGGACGACTTCGGCGTCGAAGCCGAAGCGACCGAGCAGGGCTTCTCCGTCCCCGGCGGGCAGTCCTACGAACCCGAGGACGGCGAGTACCACGTCCCCGGCGACTTCTCCTCGATGTCGTACCTGCTCGCGGCGGGCGTGCTTGCCGCCGATGACGAACTCGTCGTCGAGGGCGCGTACCCGAGCGCGCAGGGGGACTCGGCCATCGTCGACATCGTCCAGCGGATGGGCGGCGACGTCGACTGGGACCGCGACAATGGGATCATCACCGTCCGGCAGTCGGACCTCTCCGGCGTCGAGGTCGACGTCGGAGACACACCGGACCTCGTGCCGACCATCGCCGTACTCGGCGCGGCAGCGGACGGGACGACCCGCATCACCAACGCCGAACACGTCCGGTACAAGGAGACCGACCGACTCAGCGCCATGGCTGACGAACTGACGCGCATGGGTGCGAGCGTCGACGAGGAGCAGGACGCGCTCACGATTCACGGCAGCGAGTCGACCCTCGAAGGGACGACCGTCGAGACCTACGACGACCACCGCGTCGTGATGTCGCTCGCCGTCGCCGCCCTCGTCGCCGACGGGACGACGACCGTTACGGAGATCGAACACGCGAACGTCTCCTTCCCCGGCTTCTTCGACCTGCTGTACGATCTCGGTGCGACCGTCGAGCGGTAGGCGACCGACTCACCGGCCCGCGTCGCCCTCCGGTTACCGACAAGATTTTTACTCGAAACCGAATAATTACATTCATGGCAAGCACAGCGGTCGTCCGAGACCCGGCAATCCAGGTGCGTCTCGACGACCTCCTCGACCAGCGCGGACTCGAAGCGATATGGTTCGCTCGCCCGAACAACTTCGCCTGGCTCACCGGCGGGGACAACGTGGTCGACCGCGCCAGCGAGGTGGGCGTCGCTGCCGCGGGCTACGACGGTGACGGACTCACGGTCGTCACGGATACCATCGAAGCACCCCGGCTCCGTGACGAGGAACTCCCGGACGCCGCGACAGTCGAGACCTTCGAGTGGTACGACGGGTCGCTGGCCGAAACCGTGGCCGAGGTAAGCGACCGGCCTGCGGCTGCCGACTTCGACGCTCCCGGACTGGCGACGCTCGACGTGTCCACGCTCCGCCAGCCGTTGACGTCGCCCCAGATGGAGGCGTACCGAGCGCTCGGTCGCGACACCGCGGCCGCCGTGGAGGCGATCTGTCGCACCGTCTCGCCGACCGACACCGAGCGGGAGATCGCGGCCCGCCTGCGCGGTCGGCTCGCAACGAAGGGAATCGAAGCACCAGTCGCCCTGGTCGGCGGCGGTGACCGCGCCCAGCGGTATCGACATCTCACGCCGACGGACACCTCGATAGACGACTACGCGCTGGTGTCCGTCACCGCAGAGCGTGACGGACTGTTCGCCAGCTGTACCCGAACCGTGGCGTTCGACCCGCCGGGCTGGCTCTCCCGTCGCCACCACGCCGCCGCGACCGTCGAAGCGTCCGCTATCGCCGCGACGCGCGAAGTCGGACTCGACGAGGGGACTGCCGGGGACGTCTTCGAGAAGATACAGGAAGCCTACGGGACAGTTGGCTGGGATGATGAGTGGCAGAGTCACCACCAGGGGGGCGCGGCGGGCTTCTCCGGTCGGGAGTGGATCGCCACGCCGACCCACGAGGCGACCGTCGAACTGCCGATGGCGTTCGCGTACAACCCCACCATCCGCGGTGCGAAAAGCGAAGACACCGTCCTCGTCACCGAGAACGGCTTCGAGATCCTGACAGACACGGGCGAGTGGCCCACGCTGACCGCCGAGGCCGACAACGGCGACGTGACGCTCTCGCGGCCCGACGTCCTCTTGCGGTAGCTACCGGGAGATTCCGCTCGCGTCCTCGTCGAGGACCGCCCGAACTTCTTCAGGTGAGACGACGGCGAGGTCACCCGCAATCGTCCGCTTGAGCGACGCCGTCGCGGCACCGTATGCGAGTGCGTCGGGGACCGTCCCGTCCTGCAACCGCCGAGCGACGTAGCCGCCGACGAACGCGTCTCCGGTGCCGATCGCGTCGACGGTGTCGGCCTCGTAGATTCCCTGTTCGAAGACCTCGCCGTCGTGGAGCGCCAGCGACCCGGTGTCCGAACGCGTCACGACGACGGTCTCGAAGTCCCAGTGGTCTGTGAGTTCGGTCGCGATCGCCTCGGGTTCGCCGTCGATATCGAGGACGTTGCGCGCGTCGCGCTCGGCGACGAACAGCACGTCGACGTCCGGAAAGAGATCCGTGAGCGTCTGTCGGGCGTTCGCCGGGTCCCAGAGCTTCGAGCGGTAGTTCACGTCGAAGTACGTCTTCGTGTCCGCGTTCTGTGCGTCCGCGAGCGCCGCGGCCGTCGTCTTCGCGAGCGACCCCGACAGGGCCGGCGTGATGCCCGACGTGTAGAAGGCGTCTGCCTCTCGGATCCGGTCGAGGGGTACTTCGTCGATGGTGAGCCTTCGGATGGCCGCGTCGGCGCGGTCGTAGATGACGTTCGTGCCGCGCGGGTCGCCGCCGACGTCGAGGTAGTACGTGCCCACTCGGCCCTCGTCACTCCACACGACGTCGGTGTCGACGCCCTCGCCACGGAGTTCCGACGTGATACGCGCTGCGAGGTCCGTGTCCGGGAGCTTCGAGACCCACGTCGCGTCGATACCGAGATGCGAGCAGGCGACGGCGACGTTGCTCTCGGCACCGCCGGGGTGGACGTCGAGGGTGTCGGTCCGCGACAGTCGCGTCCCCTCCGGCGTCGAGAGTCGGAGCATCGTCTCGCCGAACGTGACCAGCCGTTGCATGGCTTGCTCTGTGTTGGGCACGGTCATAAACACCCCCCGAAATCCCTTGAGGCGGCGGTGGTCGAACGGCGACGCGATCGGTGGCTGGGCTGTCGAAGTTGCTGAGACATATGTCGTCGAGACGGGGTCGGTCGTATCGCCGACGAGCAGACTCCGCGGAACGTTCGGTCCCGCGGCTGTGCGGTCTATTCCTCGTCGAACAGGGTCTCGCCGTCGACCATGTTCTCGGCGACGGTGTCGACGTCGAGCGTGACGCCGAGACCCGGTTTCTCGGGGATCTCGATGTATCCGTCCTCGATGACGGTCTCCTCGACGAGGTCCTCCCACCAGCCGAGCTGGTATGAGTGGTACTCGACGGCGAGCGCGTTCGGGATGGCCGTGCCGACGTGCGCGGAGGCCATCGTCGCGACGGGCGAAGAGACGTTGTGCATCGCGACCGGGACGTAGTACTGGTTCGCCACGTCGGCAATCTTCCGGGTCTCGCGCATGCCGCCGACCTTCGGCATGTCTGGTGCGATGATGTCGACGGCCTGGTTCTCGATGAGCCGCCGCTCCTCGGTCACGCGATAGCGGTTCTCGCCCACGGTGATGGGCGTGACGGTGGACTTCGTGACCTCCTCCTGCACCTCGAGGTTCTCCGGCGGGACCGGGTCTTCCAGCCACCAGACGTCGTAGTCCTCGATGGCCTTGGCCAGTCGCTCTGCAGAGTTACGGGAGAAGGTCCAGTGGCAGTCGAACGCCACGTCCGCGCGGTCTTTCACGCGCTCTGTGACCTTCTCGACGATCTCGGCCTTGTGCCGGATCTCGCCCGGCCGGAGGTGGCGGTTGGCGCGGTCCTTCTCGTGACCGCTCGGCACGTCGAGGTCGAACTTCAGGGCGTCGTAGCCGAGGTCCTCGACGACGCGCTCGGCCTCGTCCGCACATGCGTCGGGGTCGGCCTCGTCCTCCGTGTGGCAGTCACAGTAGACGCGGACGTGGTCGCGGTACTTCCCGCCGAGCAACTGGTAGGCCGGGACCTCCAGAATCTTGCCGGCGAGATCGTGCAGCGCGATCTCGATGCCCGAGATGGCCGTCACGGTGACGCCCTCGACGGATCCCTCGCCGGACATCTTCTGCACGAGGTGCTCGAACAGGCGGTCGATGTCCAGCGGGTTCTCGCCGACGACGAACGGCTTCATCCGCTCGATGAGTTCCGGGACGCCCGCGCCCCAGTAGGCCTCGCCCGTGCCGACGATGCCCGCGTCGGTGTAGACGCGCACGAGCGTCCACGGGAAGTTCCCGTCGACCATCGTCGTCTGGACGTCCGTAATCTCGACGTCGCGGCCGCCGCCGCGCTTCGCCGTCGTGCCCATCGCCTCCGCGGAGAGCTCCCGCATCGTGTACTCTGCATTCGGGTCGTGAAGCCCGGCGTAGTCTCGACTCATATACATATTTTACTCGGACTACAGTAAATAATTTGCGACCGGAGAGTCAGTGGCTCACTCCCCGCTGCAATTCACAGACGCACAGATGCAGAGGATTCAAAGTATAATCCTGAGTAGGGCCGAGGGTCAGATAATGCCCTCCGAAATGATACTGCCTGCTGCCCTGGCGCTGATCGTGGCGAGTCTCGGGTGCGTGCTCGTGTTTCACGTCGAGACGGCGATGGCGCTCCAGCGACGGTACGCAGAGACGGTGAGCTGGGCCCCACCCTCTGAGCACCCCGAGTACTACGGGAAAACGGCCGCCCATCGAAAGGGTGTCTTCCAGTTCGGTGGGGTGGTCCTCCTGCTGGTCGGCATCTCCCTGCTGACGCTGATCGTGTACGGGACGTTCTTCGCTGCGTAGCTGCAGGCTCAGCAGCTACCGTGGCCGAAGCGACCACTGATGGTTTGTTGTCGCAGACCGCACACAAACAGTCGGACCGGGTCTTCAAAACCGCTTCAGAACGACGACAATTCTCAGAGCTCGTACACGCGGGCTTCGTAGGGACGCAGCGAGAAGTCGGCGACGGCCTCCGGTGTATCAGGGTAGTTCCCCATCAGGAGGTGCTTGGTCCGGTCGGCGAGGTGGAGGTTCACCATCGTGCAGACGTCGGTGTAGTTGAGGATGACGAGGACCTGCTCGTCGTCGAGGGTGCGGGTGTAGGCGAAGATCTGCTCGTCTTCGGGGATGAGGAGTTCGTACTCGCCGTAGACGAGGACGTCGTGGTCGTGCCGGAGTTTGATGAGGTCGCGATAGTAGTTCAGGACTGACTTCTCGGCGACCATCTCGTTGGCGACGTTGATGGACTGGAAGTCGTCGCCGAGCGGAATCCACGGTTCGCCTTCCGTGAAGCCCGCGCCCTCGGAATCGTCCCACTGCATCGGCGTGCGGGCGTTGTCGCGGGTCCGATGCTCGACGACGTCGCGGACCTTCTCGTACTCCTCGATGCCGTGTTCGGCCATCATCTGTCGGACGTTCCTGATGGTGTCAACGTCGCGGATGACGTCCAACCCCTCGAAGGTGTCGTTGGTCATGCCGATCTCCTGGCCCTGATAGATGAACGGCGTGCCCTGAAGGGTCAACAGCAGGGTCGCGAGCATGGTCGCAGATTCGTAGCGGTAGGACGCATCGTCGGCGAACCGGGAGACGCTGCGGGGCTGGTCGTGATTCTCGAAGAAGAGGCTGTTCCACCCTTTCCCCGACAGTCCGTTCTGCCAGTGTGTGAGTATCTGTTTGAGGTCGACGAGGTCCCAGTCGCCGATGTCCCAGCGCCCCCGCTCGCCGAAGTCCAGTTGCATGTGGTCGAACTGGAACGCGAGGTCCATCGGGCCGTCCTCGCCGGTGTACGCCTTCGCGTGTTCGAGGTCGAGATACGGCATCTCGCCGACGGTAACGGTGTCCGTTCCTTCGAAGACCTCCTCGCGGAGTTCGTTCAGGTACTCCTCGATGCGCGGGCCGTCGACGAAGTGCTCGCTGCCGACCCAGCCCGACGTCGGGTCACCGTCCGGAAGATCGGCGGGCTTCGAGAGCAGATTGATGACGTCGAGTCGGAATCCGTCGATGCCCTTGTCGAGCCACCAGCGCATCATCTCGTAGACGTCCTCGCGGACCTCGGGATTATCCCAGTTCAGGTCGGGCTGGGTGACGTCGTAGAGATGGAGGTACCACTCACCGCGGTCCTCGTCGTACTCCCAGGCGGAGCCACCGAAGTGGCTCTCCCAGTTGTTCGGCGGCTCGTCGGGGTCGCCCTTCGCCCAGATGTAGTAGTCGCCGTATTCGCCGTCGGGGTCCTCGCGGGAGGCTGTGAACCACGCGTGCTCCTCGGACGTGTGATTGACGACCATGTCCATGATGAGCCGGATGCCGCGCTCGTGGAGGCCGTCGAGGAGGCGCTCCCAGTCGTCCATGTCCCCGTAGACCTCCCAGATGGCTTCATAGTCGGAGACGTCGTAGCCGTTATCGTGCTGGGGCGACTCGTAGACGGGATTGAGCCAGACGACGTCGACGCCGAGGTACTCGAGGTAGTCCAGCTTCTCGATGATGCCCTCGATGTCCCCGATGCCGTCGTCGTCGGAGTCGTTGAAGCTCTTGGGGTAGATCTGGTAGACGACCGACTCCTTCCACCACGCGCGCTGGTCGGCGAGTGCGTCGCTGGCTGGGGCCTCGTCGCTGACGTTGCCTTGGACACCGTCACTCGCGGTGGCCGCGACTGCTTCGCTCGTCCCACCTTCGACGGCGACTTCCTCGCCGGCGTCGCTCCCTGCCGGGTCGACGTCGGCAGCGTCCTGGGCGTCGCTCGCTGCCACCTCGTCGTCGCCGGCGTCCGATGGGCTGTCCATATCTGTGTTCCGTCGTCTACCCGTTTGTCCTGTTCGGTTCATAGTTCAGGAGAGCCGATAAATCTGGGCTTCGTAGGGCCGTAGCGTCAGCGATGCGAGGTCCGTCTCGTCGCGGTCGTAGTTCCCGAGTAGCTGTTCGACCGCGCCCGACACCGGCAGTTCGACCAGTGCGTCCTGGGCCGTGAGGTTTAGCGTCACGAGAACGCGCTCGGAGTCGTCCGCCCGTACGTAGGCGAACACCTGCTCGTGGTCGGGAACGAGGTGGTCGAAGTCGCCGTAGACGAGCACGTCGTGGTCGTCCCGCAGCGCGATGCAGTCGCGGTGGTACGTCCAGATGGAGCGGTCCCGCGCCCGCTCGGCCGCGGCGTTGACCGTCTCGTAGTTGGGGTTGACGGGGAGCCACGGCGAGCCGTCGGTGAACCCCGCGTTCTCCGAGTCGTCCCACTGCATCGGGGTGCGGGCGTTGTCACGGCAGCGGTACCGTACGACGTCTTTCACCGACTCGAAGCTGTCTATCTTGCCCGCGTCGAGCGCGCCTAGGACGCGGTTCCGGGCGTCGGCGTCGCGGATCTCGTCCAGCGAGTCGAACGGGTAGTTCGTCATCCCGAGCTCCTGGCCCTGGTAGAGGAAGGGCGTCCCGCGGAGGGTCAGCAGCATCGTCCCGAGTGCGGTCGCCGACTCGTATCGGTACTGCTCGTCGTCGCCGAACCGGGAGACGCTCCGGGGCTGGTCGTGGTTGTCCAGATACAGCGCGTTCCACCCCTCGTCGGCCAGCCCCTCCTGCCAGCGAGAGAAGACCTCCTTCAGCTCCCGGACGTGCCAGTCCCCGACGTCCCACCAGTCCTTCTCGACGAAGTCCAGTCGGACGTGCTCGAAGTGGAACAGCATGTCGAGCGGGCCGTCGTCGCCGGTGTACTCGCGGGCGTCTTCGACCGAGACGTTCGGGGTCTCCCCGACGGCCATGGCGTCGTACTGGTCGAACGTCCGCTCGGAGAGTTCCTGCAGATACTCGGTGACGTGGGGGCCGTTCGCGAAGTGGTCGAGACCGACCCAGTCCTGGTCGGGGTCGCCGTCGGGGAGGCCCTCTGGCTTCGAGATGAAGTTGATGACGTCCATCCGGAAGCCATCGATGCCCTGCTGGAGCCACCAGTCGACCAGTTCCGCGACCTCGTCGCGGACGTCCGGGTTCCGCCAGTTCAGGTCGGGTTGGGTCGGGTCGAACAGGTGGAGGTACCACTCCTCGCGCTCGCGGTCGTAGCGCCAGGCGGGGCCGCCGAAGCACGACCCCCAGTTGTTCGGGAGGTCGTCGGGCTCGCCGGGCATCCACATGTAGTAGTCGCCGTACTCGCCGTCGGGGTCCTCGCGGGAGGCCGTGAACCACGCGTGTTGGTCGGACGTGTGGTTGACCACGAGATCCATGATGAGCCTGATGTCGCGCTCGTGAAGCCCGTCGCGGAGCCGCTCCCAGTCCTCCATCGACCCGAATCGGTCGTCGATGGCCCGATAATCGGAGACGTCGTATCCGTCGTCTTCCTGGGGTGACTCGTAGACGGGATTGAGCCAGACGACGTCGACGCCGAGGTCGTCGAGGTAGTCCAGCTTCTCGACGATGCCCTGGATGTCACCGACGCCGTCACCGTCGGTGTCGTTGAAGCTCTTCGGATAGATCTGATATACGACCGCTTCCTTCCACCATGCGTTTTCGTCTGTCATTATGTCACGTCCAGGAGTTCCGTCGTTCGCTCGTCGGTGCCGCCGCCGCGGCCTTGGCTACAGCAAGCCCAGCGCGGTCAAATCCGCTTCGAGTTCCGCCGCGTCCGCGTCGTCCATCAGCGAGAGCGGGTCGCGGAGCGGGCCGACGTCGAACTCGACGTCGCGAAGCGAGAGCGCGGTCTTGACGCCGGCCATGTACGGCCCGCGTTTGAGCGCATCGCGAACCTCGTACACCTCGCTCTGTCGCTCCCGCGCTCGGTCGACGTCGCCCGCCACGAAGGCATCGTAGAGGTCGACGACGAGTCCGGGGAAGACGTTCGCGACGGCGCTCACCATTCCCGAACAACCGATGGAGAGGCCGGGGTAGAGCAGCGAGTCAGACCCAGAGAGGAACGTCAGCTCGGGATGGGCGTCGATGGCCTGTCCGAGCCACGGGACGTCCTTGCTGGAGTCTTTGACCCCCGCGAAGTTCGGTATCTCCGCGAGGTCGTCGAGCGTGTCCAGCGACAGCGCGTTCCCCGTCTTGCTCGGGATGTGATAGCAGTAGACGGGGAGGTCAGTCGCACGCGCGACGCGCTCGTAGTGCGTGACCGCGGCGTCGTGGTCCAGCGGGTAGTAGAACGGCGTGACGACGACGAGTCCGTCGGCCCCCGCGTCGGCCGCTGCCTCCGCCCGTGCGATGGTCTGATGGGTGCTCGGTGCGCCGACGCCAGCGATGACCGACACCGCCTCGCCCACCTCGTCGACGACAGCTTCGACGACCGCGTCCCGCTCCGCGCCGGACAGCAGCGGGAACTCGCCGTTCGTTCCCAGTGGGAAGACACCGTGTGCCCCGCCGTCGACGACGAATCGCGCGTGCGCAGCAGTCGCTTCGAGATTCACCGATTCGTCGTCGTGAAACGCCGTGACCGTCGGCGGGACGACCCCGTGAATCGAGAGCGGGTCGTTCGCCCCTGCCTGCGGAGCCTTGGCAGTCATTGCCCACGAATTGTCTAGGCGTTCCCTTAATCGTTGCGACGTTACTTCTTCAGATTCGAGTAAACGCTTCTGGTGTGGTGGTCGCCGCTTCCGAATCTCGCTCAGAGATGGGCACGACGCGGCTAGTCCCAGTACGACGACTTCAGCATCATCGTGACGAACATCACGAGCAGGTACCCGCCACCGAGAAGCATCGCGGCGGCGAGAATCAGGCCCAGGGGGATTCCTATCGCAACTACCACCGCGGAGACGGCGAGGGCGGCAATCCCGAGCAAAACGTCTATCACGAAGCCCGCGATGGCGCTGACGATGCCGTACGGAACCGGCCAGAACGGGACTACGAGAGTGACGAAGAGGAGGCGACCCTTGGTGAGTGACCCAGCAGCGGCGAGCCACAGCACGGCTCCCAGCCAGAGAATCACCGTCACGGACCCGAGGGAGACGATATTCATTTCCGGATTCCCCTCGTCGTAAGGAGAGCGACCGGAAATAGACTGGCATCAACGTTGGCGAGCGACGGGCTCACCGAGTCCCGGCTCCCAGCCAGAATCCACGTCGTTCGTGGGTCCAGAGGTGAACGGAGCCGTGGCGGGGCAACGACCGGAGCGAATTTCGCTCACTGCAGGCTCGCCAGGCGGTTGAGCGCGTAGGTCATCCGGAGCGGCACGGCGGCCTTGCCGCGGTCGAAGACGAGACCGTCCGTGTCGAGGACGTGGTCGAGGACGTCGCGCGATGCGTGTTCCGGGGCCGCGCCGATTCCGGCGTCCTCTTCGTCGACCCAGCGCATCACGCGGAGGTCGCTCTTGGAGTCGCCCATGACGAGGGCGAAGGGGTCGTCGATGCCCAGCACGTCGAGCGCGGACTGGACGCCGACGACCTTGTTCAGTTCGAGGCTCCCGATCTCGGCGGCGTCGGCCTCGTAGTAAGCGACGTCGATGCGCTCGAAGACGGCCCGTACGTCGTCGGGAACGGCGTCGACGCCGACGGTCGGGCTGGCCGATTCGGACTCCAGCACGGAGCGAATCTCGGGGTCCGCGTCAGCGTAGTAGGCACGCGCCCATTCGGTCACGTCGCCGTCGACGGAAAGAACGTCGCCGACCGCCGACGCGAGGAGGTCGATCTGGTAGACCAGCGCCTCGTCGATGACCGCGCGTGCTTCGCGCGAGCCGGTTTCGAAGTTGGGCTTGATGGTGACGTTGAACTCGTTGCCCTGGAGGTGACAGCCGGCTCGCAGGCTCTCGGGGGCGTCGGGCAGGACGTGCGAGCGGACGTAATCGAACATGGCGCGGATGTCGTCGTCGAGGTCCTCGTAGAGCAACTGCTTCGTGTCGGCACCGTGGCCCGGCGTGAATACGCCGGTGCCCGCCTCGTAGACGATGCTCACGTCGCCGGAGTGGACGAGTTCGTTCCCGAGCCCCTGGATGAGAAAGCCCTTCACGTTCTCCAGGGTCTGCCCGGTGCAGATGACGATGGGCATGCCACGCTCGTGGAACTCCGTGAGCAGGTGTAGCGTCTCGCGGGGAATCTCGTTGTCCGTGTTGCCGGCCGACCGCAGCGTCTCGTCGACGTCGAGCACGAGAACGTTCACGCCGCGTTCGTGCTTCGTTAGCAGGTCGAGCGCCGTGAACGCCTCTTCGCGCGTCGCGTGTGCGGCGACGTCGGCGAACGTCTCGCCGACCGCCGGGAACGCCTCGCGGATCTCGTTCTTCCGGACCGAGAGTTCGTCGCTCGCGTCCTGCCAGTACTCCAGTGCGACCCGCGAGTCGACGGGCGGAAACACGTCGACGAAGTCCTGATGGGCCCGAAGCGTCTCGGTGTCGAAGTCGTCGTACAGCTTGTAGAGTTGGTCGTATCGTTCCATGACGCTCCCTCGTGATTTCAGTCGTTTCATACGCAAATATTCCGTGATACCCGCGTTAGAGCGGGGTAACGAGGTGGTTAGAATATTTACTACGAAAAAGATAAATCTTTTGTCGAGGGGTACCCAACTACCTCCCATGCAAGCTGTGGCGATCCGCCGCGGGAGTTCCAGCCCCGCGGTCATCGAAACACCGCGACCGGAACCGGACGCGGGGGAGGTGCTCGTCCGGACCCTTCGCGTGGGCGTGGACGGGACCGACCACGAGGTCATCGCCGGTGGCCACGGGGGCTTTCCCGAGGACGACGACCATCTCGTCCTCGGTCACGAAGCCGTGGGGGTCGTCGAGGACCCGAACGGAACCTCCTTCAGCGAGGGCGACGTCGTCGTTCCGACGGTCCGACGGCCGCCGAACGGCGACGCGAAGGGGTACTTCGAGCGCGGCGAACCCGACATGGCTCCCCCGAACCTCGTCCACGAGCGCGGCATCACCGGTGCCCACGGGTTCATGGCGGAGTACTTCACCAGCCCCGCCGAGTTCCTGGTGAAGATCCCGCCGGAACTGGCCGACCTCGGCTTTCTCGTCGAACCCATCAGCATCTCCGAGAAGGCGTTCGAGCACGCCTTCGCCGCCCGCTCGGCGTTCGACTGGGACCCCGAGACGGCGCTGGTCCTCGGGAACGGGTCGCTCGGACTCCTCACGCTCGCGATGTGCGCGAACTTCGAGCGGACGTTCTGTCTCGGGCGTCGCGACCGACCGGATCCCACGATAGACGTCATCGAGGAACTCGGCGCGACGTACGTCGATTCCCGGGAGACGCCCGTCGACGAGATCCCGGACGTTCACGAACCGATGGACTTCGTCTACGAGGCGACTGGCTACGCCAGGCACGCCTGCCAGGCCATCGAGGCCCTCGCGCCGAACGGCGTCGCCGCGCTGCTCGGCGTCCCCGAACCGTGGGAGTTCGAGATCGACGGCGGCACGCTCCACAAGGACCTCGTGATGAACAACAAGGCCCTCGTGGGGAGCGTCAACTCCAACCGCCGGCACTTCGAGGCCGCCGTCGACACGCTGTCGTCGCTGCCGGAGTGGCTCTTCGACGACCTCGTCACCGGGATCTACTCGCTCTCGGAGTTCGAGCGGGCGTTCCAGGACGACGAAACGACAATAAAGACCGCAATACAATTCGACAACAGATGAAGAACGTCGACGATCTCATGGAGAGCGCCGCCGACCTGGCGGAACGAGGGCTCTCGAAAGGCGAAATCGCCGACGAGCTGAACGTCTCGCGCGAGACGGCGAGCTGGCTCGTCGAGCGAAGTGGTACCGCGACGCAACCGACCGAGCAGCCGACAGAGGCACCCGGCGGCCCCCACGACATCCACGTGGACTGGAGCGCGCTCGGCCGCGACAGCTCTCGGCTGAACTACGCCGGACTCGCGATGGCCGACCTCCTCTCGAAGCAGGGCGAGGACGTCGACCTCACCATCGGCATCGAGAAGGCCGGCGCACCCCTCGCCACCACGGTCGCCCGCGAACTCGACACGGACCTCGGGACCTACGCCCCCGCCAAACACCAGTGGGACGAGGGCGACATGGACGACCTCGGCGGGACGTTCTCGCGGAACTTCGCCGACATCCGCGAGCGCGAGTGCTACGTCGTCGACGACACCATCACGAGCGGGACGACGATGACCGAGACCATCGAGGCCATCCGCGAACGCGGCGGCGACCCGGTCGCCTGCGTCGTCCTCGTCGACAAGCAGGGCATCGAGGAACTGGAAGACGTCCCCGTCTACTCGCTGTTGCAGGTCCTCCGCGTCGGCAACGGCGACTAAAGGACGAACTTTTTTACCCAGTGTGGAGATAATCCTCCAATGACCGACGACGACCTTCGTTCGTCGCTCGAACGCCTCGGGGAGCGATTCGACTTCGGGGAGTACGAGGTCGAAGCCTACCTGACGGTACTCGAACACGGGCGGATGACCGCCTCTGAGATCGCAGAACGGACGGACATTCCGCATCCACGGGTGTACGACACCGTTCGTAGCCTCGCCGACAACGGCCTGGTGGAACTGCACGAATCGCGACCGATGCAGGTTCTCCCCATCGACCCGGAGGAGGCCTTCTCGGAGATCCAGTCCTCGCTGGACGATCTCATCGACCAGCTCGAACGCCAGTTCACGGCCCCGGCCCGTGATTCCGAAGCGATCACCCTCATCAAGTCTCGCTCGACCATCCTCCGCTATCTCGGCGACGTCATCGAATCCGCCGAGTACGAGCTGATGATCTCGCTGTCGGCGGACCTCGTCGGCCGCTTCGAGGAGGAACTGAAAGAGCGCCGGGACGCTGGGGTCACCGTCGAACTGCTCGTCTCTCCCGAGGAGGAGGTCCCCACGACCGACGAGTACGACTACGGGGAGATCGCCACGACGACCCGCGTCCGCCGCGGCGTCACGACGCCGATCGTCGCCGTCGCCGACGGTACCTACTCCGTCTATGCGACGCGGGAAGCCCTCCGCAACGACGTGGACCGCTACGGCGTCATCTTCAACCGCTCGGAGCTCGGCTTCCTCGTCTCCGCGTTCCTCAACACCGTCGTCTGGACCTCCGGTCGGACCATCGAGACCGCCGAGTCCCAGCCCGCGTTCCCACGTCGGTACGCGACAATCCGCCGCTGCGTCGAGGACCTCCAGCGCTACGACGGCCAGTTCTACGCCTCGATTCGCGGCCGCGACGTCCTGACGGGCAAGCACAAGACGGTCGCCGGGACGGTGGCGGACATCACCGCAGAGGCCAGCAAGGAGCGCGCCGCGCTGACCATCGAAACGGACTCCGGCCTCATCGACGTCGGTGGCCAGACGGCCGCCCTCGAAGACATCGAGGCCCACGAGATCCACATCGGACGCGACGCGCCGCCAGAGTTGTAAACGGGGCTGAGCAACGTATTTACGGCCGGAAGTCATTTTTCCGATCGAATCATCGGGTGGCTAACCAGTGGGGAATCACACACCGGACGCTCACGAGGTCATCCAGCACGTCGACGTCGGCGTCGTCGTCTACGACGATGAAACAGGCGTCATCGAGGCCAACGACGCGTTTCGAGACCTGACTGGGTACGACGGTGGCATCGTCGGTGCCGAACTCGCTCGGCTCACTGCGAGTGACCGAACCGATAGCGTCCGGAAGAGCGTCGAAGTAGCGACGACCACAGCGGACCGCGTTCAGTTCGCGTGGCCGCTGCAGCACGCCGACGGTGACGTCCATCCCGTCGACGCTACCGCGGTGGGAACCGGCGACGGCCGGGTCGTCGTCACCGTTCACACACGCTCGCAGTACCGTTCCGATTCCATCGACGACTTCTCGTTTTCCCACAACCTCATCACAGCCGCGCCAGTTCCGATCTGGGTCCAGCGCGACGACGAGTTCCAGTACTGCAATTGGGCGACGGCCGACTTCTTCGGCGTCGACGAGCCGACCGATCTGATCGGGTGCTCGTCGATGGATTTCGTCGTCGAGGAAGAGAAGGAACGGGCGCAGAATCGAACCGAGGAGGTCCTCACCGAACGTACGCCCGCTTCTGCGCTCGAAGGTCGCATCCGCGACGTCGACGGGCAGCTCAAGCACGCCCTGTTCGCTGCCGCACCGCTCAAGCACCACCAGGACGACGCGCTGCTCGTCGTCGCCAACGACATCACCGAGCGCAAGGAGTACGAGGCGACCCTCGAACAACAGAGCGAGCAGTTGCAACTGCTGAACCGCATCGTGCGGCACGACATCCGCAACGACATGCAGCTCGTGCTGGCCAACGCCGAGTTCGCCGAAGAGCACGTCGACGACGAGGGGGCGCAGTATCTCGACCGATTGCTCTCGAAGGGCGAACACGTGGTCGAGCTCACCCGCGTGGTCGGTGACCTGATGACGTTGATGCTCTCGGAGGGCGAACCGGACCTTCACGCGGAGCGGCTCCCCCCGTACCTCCGAGAGATCGTCGAGGACGTCGAGGACAGCTACGAACACGCCACTGTCATCGTCGAGGGCGACCTTCCGAACGTCACCGTCCGGGCCAACGAGATGCTCGATTCAGTGGTCCGGAACCTCGTCGAGAACGCCGTCCAGCACAACGATACCGACGATCCGACGGTCGCCGTCTCCGCCGAGGAACGTGTCGACACAGCAGCCGTTCGCGTCGCCGACGACGGGCCGGGCGTTCCCGACGACGCGAAGGAGTCCATCTTCGGGAAGGGCGAGAAGGGACTCGATAGCGAGGGCGTGGGACTCGGACTGTATCTCGTCAATCAGCTCGTCGACCTGTTCGGTGGGTCGGTCCACGTCGAGGACAGAACGGACTCGTTCGAAGCGGTCGAGGAAGATGGCGACCCCCGCGGTGCCGTGTTCGTCGTAGAACTCCCGAAGTTCTGACGCCCGACCGCCGGAAGAGCGGTATCGAGACCGACCGCTCAGTCCTCGTCGGAGTCGTAGTGCTCACCGGCGGCCGACGGCAGGCGCGTCTTTCCGATGAGCGCGAGGACGACGATGACGATGACGAACGGGACGATACGCACCAGCGAGCCGGGGAGGTCGAGGCCCGGAATCTGCTGGATGCGGATCTGCAGGGCGTCCAGCGCGGCGAAGAGGAACGACGCGCCGAACGTCGCGATGGGGTTGTAGTTCCCGAACAGGTACGCGGTGATACCGATCCAGCCGCGGCCGCCGACCATCGTCTGGCCGCTGCCGATGAACTGGCCGACCTGGCCCAACGCCAGACCCGCGCCGCCGATGCCCGAGAAGACGCCGGAGATGAGGACGCTCTTGTAGCGCACCAGCGAGACGTTCACGCCGGCGGTGTCGAGCGCACGTGGATTCTCGCCGCTGGCCCGGACCCGATAGCCGAACGCGGTCCGGTTCAGCGCGTACCACGAGAGCGGGACGGCGACGAGCAGCATGTACACGGTCGGGTTCGCGTCGAACAGGACCGGCCCGACCCACGGAATCTCCGAGAGCACGGGCACCGTCCAGTCGTTCAGCGTCGGGACGCTCGGGCTGTTGACCGTTCCCCAGATGACTCGCGCCGTGAACGGCCCGAGGCCGAGGGCGATGAGCCAGACGGCCAGTCCCGCGATGATCTGGTCCGCTTTGAACTCGATGGTGACGACGGCGAACAGTAACGCGAACAGCGTGCTCGCGAGGACGGCGGCGGCGAAGCCGATCCAGACGGCCGCCTGACCCCCGCCGACCGTGTAGGTCGTCGCGATACCCACGAAGGCGGCGATGATGAGCAGGCCCTCCAGCCCGATGTTGATGACGCCGCTCTTCTCGGCGAAGATACCCCCGAGCGCGGCGAAGGCGATCGGGACCGTCAGTCTGAGCGCGGCACCGAGGTAGTTCGCGTCGACGACCGCGACGACCGCCGCAATCGAACCGGCCGGGAAGAACGCGACCGAGACGAGCCCCGCGAGCGCAACTCCGGCGACGACGACGAGCGCGATCGCTTTCCTATTCATCGTCGTCACCTCCCTCGACCGGGCGACCGCCATCCGTCGCGACGGGCTGGCGGTCCCCGACGCCGAGTTTCAGGCCGACCATGCGGAAGAACTCCGGCATGGCGACGAAGAGGATGATGAGCCCGCGCAGGACGCCCACGAGCTGTTTCGGGACCCCCAGCGCGAAGCTGATGGAGAGGCTACCGCTCTTGAGGATGCCGAACAGGAACGCTGCCGGGACGACTCCGAGCGGATTGTTGCTGGCGAGGATAGAGACAGTGATGCCGTCGAAGCCGACGGCGGGAATGCCCGTGCGCCAGCGACCGAGGACCATCAGCACGTACACCGCGCCCGCGAGCCCGCTGAGCGCCCCCGAGAGGACCATGCTGCCGACCACGAGCCGCTCGGCGTCGACGCCACCGTAGGCCGCGGCGGCGGGTTGGATGCCGCTGATCCGCATGTCGTAGCCGAACGACGTGTGAAAGAGCAGGTAGTAGATGACGACGACGAGCGCCAGCCCGGTCAGCAGCGCCCACACCGAGAACGACGTGCTCTCGAAGCGGCCGAGGACCGGCTTCAGCTGGGCGACCGCGGGGACGCTCTTCGTCTCGACGCTCTGGCTGGCCGGGTCCTTGAAGTACGTCGATACCAGGTAGAACGCGACGTTCGTGGCGACGAAGTTGAGCATGATCGTCGTGATGACCTCGTTCGCGTCCGCGTAGGCTTTCAGTAGCCCTGGGACCGCCCCGTAGAGACCGCCGACGACCGCGCCGACGACGAGCCCGAACGGAATCAGGACGAGCGAGCCGACGACGCCGGTGGGGACGAACGCCGCGCCCCACAGCACCGCCAGCGCCGACCCCAGCGCGCCGAAGACGAGCTGTCCCTGTGCGCCGATGTTGAACAGGCCCGCGCGGAACGCGACGGCGACGGCGAGGCCGGTGAACAGTAGCAGCGTCGTCTCTTTGAGCATCAGCGCCGTGTTGAAGTCGTTCAGGAACGGCGAGACGAACAGCTGGTAGTACACTTCCCAGGGGTCGTAGCAGAACGACGAGCCACCGAGCGCGAGGAACGGCTCCTTGCAGGTGGCGACCAGTCCGGCAGCCATGATGACGACGGCACCGACCAGAAGCGAGGCGAACAGCGCCGCGACGCTGATCGCGATGCGCTCGCGGACGGACGCGTCGACGAGGCTCCCGAGCAGTCGCCGGACGCTCGACGGAAGGTCGCTCGCGTTCATCGACCGACCTCCGCTTCGGCTTCGAAGTCACCCGCGGGAACGCTCGTGACGCCGTCGGCGTCCTGGCCCGCCATCAGCAGGCCGAGCTGTTCCTCGGTCACGTCGTCGGGGTCCACGACGTCGGTGAACGCTCCCTCGTACATGACGCCCAGTCTGTCCGAGAGCTGTTGGACCTCGTCGAGCTTCGAGGAGACGAGCAACACGGCTTTCCCCTCGTTCCGGAGTTCGACGAGCTTCTCCTGGACGAACTCGACGCTGCCCACGTCCAGTCCGCGCGTCGGGTGCGAGGCGACGACGACCCGCGGGTCGCGCTCGAACTCCCGACCGGCGACCAGCTTCTGCTGATTGCCGCCCGAGAGGGATTTCGCGGTCGCGTCGGGATTGGGTGGCCGGACGTCGTAGTCCGCGATGATGTCCTCGACGTGCTGGCGGAGCGTCGCCCAGTCGATGCGTCCGCCCGGAGCGAAGTCGGGGTCGTGCTGGCTCCCGAGCAGGCCGTTCTGGAGCAGCTCGAAGTCCATCACGAGGCCGCGATGCTGGCGGTCCTCGGGGATGTAGGCCATCCCCTGCTCGATGCGGTCGCGCCGCGAATCGGTCGTGACGTCCGCGCCGTCGAAGTACACCCTTCCCTCGTCGGGGACGTCGAGCCCGGTGATCGCCTCGACGAGTTCCGACTGGCCGTTGCCGTCGACCCCGGCGATGCCGAACACCTCGCCCTCGCGAATCTGGAAATCGAGGCTCGAAACCTGGTCGACCCCGCGGTCGTCGGTCACCGTCAGGTCGGATACTTCGAGTCCGACGTCGCCGGGAGAACTCGGGGGTTTCTCGACGTCGAGCAGCACCTCGCGGCCGACCATCAGTTCCGCCAGTTCCCGCTTCGACGTCGTCGACGTGTCGACGGTGCCGACCGTTTCGCCGTCGCGGAGGACGGTGATGGCGTCGGCCACGCCGAGCGCTTCGCCCAGCTTGTGCGTGATGAAGATGATCGTCTTCCCCTGGTCGGTCAGCTCGTCGAAGATGTCGAACAGCTCCTCGACCTCCTGGGGCGTCAACACTGCCGTCGGCTCGTCGAGGATGAGGATGTCCGCGCCACGGTAGAGCGCCTTCAGGATCTCGACGCGCTGCTGGACGCCGACGCTCAGGTCCTCGACGACCGCGTCGGGTTCGACGTCGAATCCGTACCGGGCTGTCAGGTCTGTGACCGCCTCGCGGGCGGCCTCGCGGTCGACGGTGAACCCGAGCCGGGAGCGGGGTTCGTTGCCCAGGACGACGTTGTCGGCGACGGTCATCGGGTCGACCAGCATGAAGTGCTGGTGGATCATGCCGATGCCCGCGTCGATGGCGTCTCGCGGCGAATCGAACTCCCGTGGCGTCCCGTCGATGCGAATCTCCCCCTCGTTCGGCTCGTACAGCCCGTAGAGAACGTTCATCAGGGTCGTCTTCCCCGCCCCGTTCTCACCCAGAAGAACGTGAACCGACCCCCGGTCGACCGTGAGTTCCACCCGGTCGTTGGCGACGACGTCGCCGAACCGCTTCGTGATGCCGTCGAGTTCCACGACTGGCTCGTTCATTTCCACCACCTGGTACTCCTCACGCCGAAAAGCTGTCGCTATTCCATCGGTCCCCCCTCGTCTGAACGCGGTTAGACGTCCCCGGGTTTGGTCGGGACCGTGATGTCGCCGTCGATGATGGCCTTCCGTGATTCCTCGAGGGCGGCCGTCACGTCGTCGGGGACGGACGACCCGAGCTGCTGGCCGAGGACTGGCTGGACGCCGTTCTTCTCCAGGCCCAGGGCGTTTATCTGCCCGCCTTTGAACGAGCCGTTCACGACGTTCTCGACTGCAGTGGCCACGGCCTGGTCGACGCGTTTGACCATGCTCGCGAGGATGACGTCTTTGTACTCGGACGCGCTCTTCGACTGGTCGGCGTCGACGCCGACGGCGAAGCGGCCGCGCTCCTGGGCGGCCTTGAACGCGCCGATACCGCTCGCACCGGCACCGTGATAGACGATGTCGGCACCGTCGTCGTACATCGAGAGGGCGATCTCCTTGCCCTTCGCCGGATCAGTCCAGCTACCGACGTACGCCGCCGTCACTTCGTTGTCCTCGTGGGCGTACTTGTTGCCGGCCATGTAGCCCGCCTGGAACTTCTTGATGAGCGGGATCTCCAGGCCGCCGACGAAGCCGATCTTGCCGGCGTCGTTCGTCTTCCCGGCACCGGCTTCGAAGCCCATCTTCGTGATCTGCCCCGCGAGGTGACCGATCTGGAACGAACCCTCGTGCTCTTTGAAGACGTAGCTGGCGACGTTGTCGCTGTCGACCGTGCTGTCGACCAGCATGAAGTTCTGGTCGGGGAACTGCTTGGCCGTCTCCTTCAGGGCGCTCGTCTGTGCGAATCCGATACAGCAGATGAGGTCGTAGTCGGGGCTCGTCGACTGAGCGAAGCGCTGCTGGAGCGTCTTGAAGTCGCTCGGACCGCTGGGCTCGGCGTTCTGGAACTCGACGTCGTACTTCTCGGCCGCCTGTTTGACCCCTCGGTGGGCCATGTCGTTGAACGACTTGTCGCCGAGGCCGCCGAGTGCGTAGACCATCCCGACGTTGATGGTGTCACCGCCGGAGCCCCCGCTCGCGGTGGTCTCGCCCTCCGAGGCCGTCGTTTCCCCCGCTTCGGTCGTCTCCTCACTCCCACCGCCACCGGAACAGCCCGCGAGTCCGGTGAGTGCAACTGAACCGCCAGTGTACTTCAGAAACTTCCGTCGTTGGATGTTCGTCATTTGTTGGTCTCCCTGAGTCGCTACCCGGAACGGTGGTATGGGTCCCAAATAATACCTTGGTAAAATCTCACGCCGGTTGTCTCGGGGTTTCTCCATAGAGAGACAGTGCCATGTGAACGATTGTGTAAATCCTTTACTCGAATCTGAATAAAGACTCGAAGGATTTAAGGAGCTCCTGGTCCAATACAGTAATATGAACATGGAAACCGTGCTTCTGGCACTCGACTCGACCGACGACGAGCGGCTCTACGAACTCGTCGATACCGCGGCGAACGTCGCTGGTCCCGCCGACGCCACCGTCGTCCTGCTCCACGTGTTCGACCGCGACGAGTACGAATCGCTTCAGCACCGGCTCGGTATCGACCCGTCCTCGGAGACCACGCCGAGCGACGTCGCCAAGCGCTACGAGACGGTCAAAACCGTCGCCGACGCGCTCGAAGCTCGCGGTATCGAAGTCGAGATCCGCGGGGCACTCGGCGACGAAGGCGATTCCATCGTTCGCGTCGCGGGCACCGTCGGCGCGGACATGGTCGTCGTCGGCGGTCGCAAGCGCTCGCCGACCGGCAAGGCCGTCTTCGGCTCGGTGGCACAGCGCGTCATGCTGAACTCCCCGTGTCCCGTCACCTTCGTCAAGGCGAGCGACGTCGAGATCGCGCCCTCCGAGACGCCCGAACTTCGGGCCTGAAGCTCCCTCTGTCTTCGTGGCGTATGTGCTGCACCCACACGTCACGTTAATTAGCTATCACGTCCATACGATAACACGACTTCCCGACCATGACCACCGACCGACCCCGCCTTGAACTCTACGTCCGGTCTCTCCTCCCCGACGGTGCGCACGAACGACAGGAAGCCGCCATCGAACGGCTCGACCGACTCGACGAGAACGACGACGTGTCCGAGTACTCCGTCGTCGTGTGGGGAAAACAGGTCGCACCCGAGACGGCCGCTGCCCGAACTCGCGAAGGCGAGTACATCCTGAACCGCATCGCCGAGTTCAAGCAGTGGGCACTGGGCAACACCGTCTCGCTGGAATCGTTCTACCAGGAGCGCCGCGTCGACGCCCCCGTGACCGCGGAGGCCCACACCGCCATCACGCTCCCCGTCATGGGCCTCGCCGAGTACCACGGGGGAGAGCTGACCCACGTCGCGCCGTGTACTGACGGCGATACGGTCCACACTGTCGTGGAACGACTCGAACAACTGGAAAACGGGCAGACGGAACCGCCGACCAGCCCGCAGGACCCGATTCCGACGCCCTGACCGGCCACGTCCTCTCCGTTCGACTTACTCACACAACGCTGCTTCGACGACCTGGAGCGGATGCTGGACCTCGTAGCCCGTCCCGTGCTCCATCTGCATCGCGCACGTGGGACACTCCGTCAGCCCGGTGTCGCCCTCGACCGCCTCCATGTGCTCGAACATCTCCGCACCGATCTGCATCGCGGTGTCGTAGTTCTCCGCCTTCCAGCCGTAGGTGCCCGAGATGCCGGAACAGGAGTCGCCCACGTCCTCGACGTCGACGCCGTCGACGCCGTCGAGCAGTTCGATAGCCTGCGTGTCCAGTCCCTGATTACGCGCGTGACACGGCGCGTGATACGCGAGGTCGGGATATTCGGCGTCGGCCTCGGCGAGGTCGTCTGCCACGTCCTCGTGGATGCGGAGGTACTCCAGTGCCTCGTAGGTGCTCGCAGCCACCGTTGCGGTTCCGTCGAACGAGAACAGTTCGGGGTACTCCTGGCGGAGCGCCATCGAGCAGGAGGTACACGAACACACCACGTCGTAGCCGTCCGCGACCAGCTCGCGGAACGTCTCGACGTTGAACTTCGCGGCGCGGCGGGCGTCGTCGAGCATGCCGTTCGCGAACATGGGCGTCCCCGAGCAGCGCTGCTCGGGCACCGCGACCTCGTAGCCGTAGTGTTCGAACACGCGAACGAGGGATTTCGCCACCTCGGGCGTGTTGTGATTCGCGTAGTCGCCGTGGAAGTAGGCGATGCGCCTGTCTTCGCTCTGGACGTTGGCCCCGCCGCGCTCGTCCCACCACGACCGGAACGTCTGCTCGGCGAACGCGGGGAACTCCCGCTCGCTCGTGATACCGAGCAGTTTCTCGTTGAGCCACTGGACCGCCGACGACCCCATCAGCGCGTTGGTCAGCCGTGGGAACGCGCTCCCGAGCTTCGCCAGCCGGCCGTAGTTCGCGAGGATGCGGTTGCGCAGGTACTCACGAGAGAACGGCGGGAGGTTCTCCTCGACGTACTCGGCGCGCGCTGTGTTGTGCATCTGGCTCAGGGGCACGTCCGCCGGGCACGCACCGTCACACCGCATGCAGTTCGAGCACTTCATCACGGAGGAATCGACCTCGACGTCGTCCTTGCGCTTGAGCCGCCACTGCTCGGGGCCCTGGAACTTCGGGCCGGGGAAGTCCTCGTCGACTTCGGCGACCGGGCACGAGGAGTCACACGTGGAGCACTTGTAACAGCTATCGGCACCGGGACGGAGGTCCATGTCCTCGCCGTCGAACACGTCGACCGGGTCGAAGTCGTCGCCCAGCGGCTCCTCGTCGAACACGTCTATCGTCTCGAAGTCGTCTGTCGCGTCGCTCATTGTCTGAGTTCGGTGTGGATAAGTTCTGTTGCGGCGCGGCGGCCGGCCGCGAAGCCCGTGGCGAGCGAGACGCCGCTGCCGGACTTCTCGGCCGCGAAGTCCGCACCGCCGAGGACGGCCCCCGCGGCGCGAAGGTTCTCGTATTCCGTCGTTCCGTCGGCGGCCAGTGGTCGGAGTTGCGCGTCCACGTCCACGCCAAAGCGGGCGAATGCGTGTTCGCCGAACGCGTCGTCCTCGAACCACTCGTAGCGGTCGGCCGGATGCGGGACGTGGCAGTCGAACACCGGTTCGGACACCTGCTCGCGGTCGGCCTCGACGCCACCGCCGACGAGTCCGCCCGTCGCGAGGACGTATTGGTCGGCCGCGTACGGGACGCGATTGCCCACGCGGTCGACGGTGACCGTCTCCACGCGGTCCTCGGTGGCGTCGAAATCGACCACGGGATTGCCCTGCTCCACGCGGACGCCCTCGTCGGCGAGCGCGTCGTGGAGCAGATTCTCCAGTCGGAGACCGGGCACGCTGGGCGGTCCTGTCGGAATCTCGAACACCGACGCGCCGAGCGCCTCCGCGAGGGACGTACGGACCGATTCGGGCCCCTCCTGTCCGAGCACGGCGGGGAAGCCGACTCGTGATTCCCCCGCGAGATGGGGCTTCACGCGCTCGGCAAGTCGGTCGCGGACGCCCGGGTCCTCGTCGAGCAGGTGCGCGAACCGAGTCGCAGTCGCGTCTTCAGCTGTGACGTCCGGGAAGGAGACGGTCGCCGCGCGTACCTCGAACGGGACGCCCGCGGCGTCGAGGTGCGTCGCGGCCAACGACGGCTCGAAGTCAGTCGTCCCCTCGAAGCCCACGAGCAGCGTCGCTTCCTCGCGACTCGCCAGGCCGGGCTCGACGGTCGCCGGATAGCGGGCGGTCGGTTTGACCGTTCCGCCGGTGGTCGGGACGAGCGCGTTCCGGTCGGTGTGCGACCCGCGGTAGTGGTCGCCGGCGAGGTCGTCGAACAGGGCGAGGCCGTCAGCGAGGGCATCCGGTCCAGCCCGCTCGTACGGATGGCCCTCGGGGAGGTCGGCCACTGCGTCGAATGGGTCGACCACGGGGCCGGTCCCGTCCGGGAGATAGCCCAGCACGTCGATCAGCCCGCTCGCCTGTCGGAGCGTGCTCTTCGTCGCGGAGACCAGCCGGACGGTCGCTCCCTCGCGAGCCCCGGCGATCGCGGCCGTGATGCCGGCGAGTCCGCCGCCGACGACCAGTACGTCGTCCTCAATCGCCATCGGGTGACCCTCCGTCGAAGGCGTCGAACGCCACCGCCTCCCCGGTCCGCGCCGGGTCGCCGTCGCGGTTCATCGTGGTCGCGTGCAGCGCGTGGTTCAGCATGGCCTGTGAGAGCTGCTGTCCCCACAGGGCGTGGCGCTGGCCCTTCCAGCGCTCCTGGTAGAGGTCGTCGAGGGCTTCGCGCGCGACGGGTTCGTCGTAGTCGGGCGCGAGTTCGTTGGCCATCCGGTGACAGCAGAAGCCGCCCTGGCAGTTGCCCATCGACGCGCGCGTCCGGAGCCGCACGGCGTTGAGGTCGGAGCCGGAGTCGTCGATGGCGTCCCGTAGCTCCGCGCGGGTGACCGCTTCGCACTCGCAGACGACGGGATTTGGCTCGTCGGTCGTCAGGACCTCGTCAGCCCGACTCCCGAGTCGCTGCACGCTCCGTCTGCCGATCGGCGAACGAAGGCCGAACTCGTCCATGTAGTCCCGGAGGACGTCGAAGTCGTCGCTGCCGGGCAACGGGACGTCGGCGGTCGCACAGGACGCCCGGACGCCGAACTTCTCGCAGACGTGGTCGGCGACCGTCTCGGCCATCATCCGGTAGGTGGTGAACTTCCCGCCGACGATGGTGGTCAGACCGTCGAGACCGTCGCGTTCGGCGTGGTCGAGCAGGAAGAAGTCCCGCGTGATGTCCGTCGGGTCCTCGCTGGCCACGTCCGGCGGCTCGTACAGCGGTCGGACGCCCCAGAATGAACGGATGGTCCGTGCCTCTCGGAGAATCGGGAGCAGTTTCGCCAGTTCGTCGATGACGAGGTCGACCTCCCACTGCTCCTCGGGGTAGTCGTCGGGGTCCGATACCTCCTCGTCCGTGGTGCCGAGGATGGCGGTCGTCTCGTGCGGGACCACGATGTCGGCGTCGCCTTTCGGTCGGCATCGATTGACGACGGTGTCGACCTGTCGGACGTTCATGATGGTCATGACGCCCTTCGAGGGGCGGACCTCGACGTCGAGGCCGGCCATCGCGCCGATCTCCCCCGTCCACGCGCCCGCGGCGTTGACGACGTAGTCGGCGCGTAGCTCCTCGGTCGTGCCCGACGTTCCGTGGGTGTGTGTACCCGGCCCGCTCTCGTGGCGGACCTCGACGCCGACGACCTCGTCGTCTTCGACGAGCAGGTCGGTCACCTCGGCGTGCGTCTCGATGCGGGCACCGCGCTCCTGTGCGTCTGCGGCGTTCGCGACGCAGAGCCGGAACGGGTCGACGGCACCGTCCGGGACGTAGATGGCCTTCTCGACGTCCTCGGAGAGGAACGGTTCGAGCTTTCGGGCTTCGTCGCCGGAGAGCACCTCCGCGGGGATGTCGCAGTCTCGACACCCCTGGAGCTTCTCCTCGAAGTAGTCCTCGCCGTCGTCGGGAAGCTTCGCGAAGAGGCCGCCCGTCTCCTCGACGCAGTGGCTCGCGATGTCTCGGAGGACGCGATTCTCCTCGATACACTCGCGGGCGCTCTTCTGGTCCGACACCGCGTAGCGACCCCCGCTGTGTAACAGCCCGTGCATCCGGCCGGTCGTCCCGTCGGTGAGGGTGCCGCGTTCGACGAGCGTCACGTCCAGTCCGCGCATCGTCAAATCGCGGGCGATGCCCGTCCCCGTCGAGCCCCCTCCGATGACGACGACGGACGTCGAGGATGCCATGGAGTTACCTGCAACTCGGGGCCGGTAGAACCATAAAAGTTACTAGCAACCTCGCATCGCGAGTAAACTAACCCGTAGTGGAGAGATGAACGTGCCACGACACCGGCGTAATCGGCCCCAGAACAGGATAGATTTCGTGTCAATTCTTCCCAAGGTTTAATACGGTGACCTCTGTTAATTACGGATAAGATGCAACCGGGAGTAAAAAATGGGTGGTCTGCAGACTATCTCCGACAAGAGGTGATACAAGATGAGTTCTGACACATTCATCGGCGCAATCGACCAGGGGACGACCGGAACCCGTTTCATGGTCTTCGACCGGAACGGCGACGTCGTCTCCAGTGCCTACGAGAAACACGAACAGTACTACCCCGAATCCGGCTGGGTGGAGCACGACCCCCTCGAGATCTGGGAGAACACGAAGACCGTCGTCGAGCGGGCGCTGTCGAGCGCCGACCTCGACGCGGCGCAGCTCGCCGGCCTCGGCATCACGAACCAGCGCGAGACGACGCTCGTCTGGGACCGGGAGACCGGCGAGCCGATTCACGACGCCATCGTCTGGCAGGACCGACGCACGACCGACCGCATCGAAGAGTTGGAAGCCGAAGGTGGCGTCGAGTGGATCCGCGAGAAGACCGGGCTCGAAGCGGACGCGTACTTCTCCGCGACGAAGGTGGAGTGGCTGCTCGACAACTCCGACCCCATCCGGACCGACCGCTCTCCGTCGGCCTCGGTTCGGGAGCAGGCCGCCGCCGGCGACCTCTGCTTCGGCACCATCGACACGTGGCTGATCTACAAGCTCACCGGGAATCACGTGACCGACGTGACCAACGCCTCGCGGACGATGCTCTACAACGTCCACGACACGGCGTGGGACGCGGAACTCCTGGAGGAGTTCGACGTGCCCGAGGCCATGCTCCCCGAGGTCCGCCCGTCGAGCGACGAGGCCTACTACGGCACGACCGACGCAGAGGGATTCCTCGGTGCGGAGATTCCCGTCGCCGGTGCGCTGGGCGACCAGCAGGCCGCGCTCTTCGGCCAGACCTGCTTCGATGCGGGCGACGCGAAGAACACCTACGGCACGGGGTCGTTCTTCCTCCTCAACACCGGCGAGGAGGCCGTCGAGAGCGACCACGGTCTCCTCACCACCGTCGCGTTCCAGCGTTCGGGCGACCCCGTCCAGTACGCGCTGGAAGGCTCCATCTTCGTGACCGGCGCGGCCATCGAGTGGCTCGAAGACGTCGACCTCATCGACGACGCCGCCGAGACCGAGCGTCTCGCACAGGCCGTCGATTCGACCGACGACGTCTACGTGGTGCCGGCCTTCGCCGGTCTCGGCGCACCCCACTGGGACGGCCGCGCACGCGGGACTATCGTCGGGATGACCCGTGGGACGCGGAAAGAGCACATCGTCCGCGCGACGCTCGAGTCCATCGCCTACCAGACTCGCGACGTCGTCGAGGCCATGGAGGCCGACGCCGGAATCGACGTCGAGGACATCAAAGTCGACGGCGGCGCGGTCAAGAACAGCTTCCTCTGTCAGCTCCAGGCGGACATCATCAAGTCCGACGTCGTCCGGCCGGACGTGGACGAGACGACCGCGCTCGGAGCCGCCTACGCTGCCGGACTCGCCGTGGGCTACTGGGACACCGTCGACGAACTGCGCGAGAACTGGACGGTCGACCGGGAGTTCGAACCCGATGCGAACCCCGCCGACGTCGACGCTCGCTACGACCGCTGGCTCGACGCCGTCGACCGCTCGCTCGACTGGGCACGAGACGCCGAGGACTGAGTATGGTCGACATTGGTTCCCTCGTCCCCACCCTCCTCACGCCGTCGATGCTCCTTTCCGTCCTCGCAATGGTCGGCGTCCTCCCGCAGGCCGCGTGGATTCCGCTCCCCTGAGCGGCATCCAACTCTCTCCGTTCGTCAGTTCGCGTCCAGAAACAGCTCGTGCACAGCGACGGCGTCAGTTCGCGTCCGCGAGCGCCTCGCGGTCGGTGATGACGGCGTCGACGCCGTTCGCGTCGAGTTCTTCGATAGTGGATTGGTCGTTCACCGTCCACGCCCTGACGCCGAGTCCGCGGTCGTGTGCGCGCTCGAGGACGTCGGTCTCCAGACACAGCCGGTACTCGGGATGGACCCACTCACACCCGAGTTCGACCGCGGTTCTGACCGCCGCTTCGGGTTCCTCCGTGAACAGGAACCCGAGCGTGTCGTCACCTGCGACGCTCGCTTCTTCGAGCGCCGTCGTGCTGAACGACGAGACGACGACCTCGTGGTCGAATCGCTCGCAGACCTCGGAGACGGCGTCTGCGATGCCGTCGGCCTTCAGTTCGACGTTCATCGTTACGTCATCGGGCACGACTTCGAACGCCTCGGACAGCAGGGGAATCCGCTCGCCGGAATCCAGCACGTCCAGTTCCCGGAGCGTCTCCCAGTCCGTGTCCGCGACGGTACCGGACGTGCCGGTCAGTCGGTCGAGCGACTCGTCGTGGATCACGACGACCTCGCCGGAGCGACACTGCTGGGCGTCGAGTTCGATGCCGTCCGCCGTCGCTCCGGCGGCACGTAGCGCCGCCAGGGTGTTCTCGGGGTAGTCCGCAGCGAACCCGCGGTGGGCGAAGACGTCCACGGCAGTCACTCCGTCAGCGGCGCTTCGGACGTCTTCGGCGTCGCGGACGTTGAGTGGTACACCGCATCGCCGGACTGGTCGAACAGGTGGAGTCGCTCCTCGTCGAAGCCGACCTCGATGTCGTCACCGGGGCGGATCTCGGCGCGCGGCTCTGCCTTCACCTGTATCTCGTCGCCGCCGACGTCGCAGTGCATGAGCAGCGACTCCCCGAGCGGCTCGGTGACCGACACCGTAATCTCGTGGGTCGGCGCGTCGGCGGGGAGATTCCCCGCCAGCGAGACGTCTTCGGGACGGATGCCGAAGTGCGCCGACTGGCCAACGGCGTCGTCCAGCCCCGCCTGGTCGGGGAGCCCGACGCTGAAGCCCTCGTGTTCGGCGCGGACCTCGCCACCGTCCTCGACGACGTCGACCGGAACGAGGTTCATCGCGGGATTGCCGATGAACTCCGCCACGAAGCGGTTCGCGGGGAAGTCGTACAGCTCCTGTGGTTCCGCGACCTGCTGGAGCTGGCCGGCGTCGAGGACCGCGACCCGGTCGCCCAGGGTCATCGCCTCCGTCTGGTCGTGGGTGACGTACACCGTCGTCGTCTGGAGTTCCTGGTGGAGCTTCAACAGTTCCGCGCGCATCTGCACGCGGAGCTTCGCGTCGAGGTTCGACAGCGGCTCGTCGAGCAGGAACACCTCCGGCTCGCGGACCAGCGCCCGTCCGATGGCGACGCGTTGGCGCTCGCCGCCGGAGAGTTCGCCGGGTTTGCGCTCCATCAGTTCGGGGATGTCGAGGATGTCGGCCGCGCGGTCGAGCCGGCGCTCGATCTCGTCGTCGCCGTAGTCGCCCGCGGACTTCATGCCGAACTTCATGTTCTCGGCCGCCGTCATGTGCGGGTACAGCGCGTAGTTCTGGAACACCATCGCGACGTTGCGGTTCTTCGGCGCGACGCCGTTGACCCGCTCGTCTGCGATGCGGAGTTCGCCCTCCGAGATGTCCTCCAGTCCGGCGAGCATCCGGAGCGTCGTGGATTTGCCACAGCCTGACGGCCCCACCAGCACGAGGAACTCACCCTTCTCTATTTCGAGGTCGATTCCGCGGACCGCTTCGACGTCTCCGAACCGCTTCCGAAGGTCGTCGAGTTGGATATGAGACATGTGCTATCACTTCTGTTGAATCGCGAACGTCTTCAGCAGTGGTCTGTGCAGGACGACGAGCACGAGCAGGGGCGGGATCAGCGCCAGCACCGCGCCCGCCATGATGAGTCCCCACTGGGTCAGCCCGGACTGGCTCGCACCCTGCAGGTAGCGGATACCGACCTGGACCACCTGTTTCTCCTGGGCGCTGATGACCACCAGGGGCCACAGGTACTGATTCCACGCGTAGATGAAGGTGATGACGGACACGCCGGCGATCATCCCCTTCGACATCGGGATGAGCACCTTCACGAGGAATGTGAACGGCCCGACGCCGTCGAGACGCGCGTTGTCGACGAGCGAGGCCGGAATCGACATGAAGTGCTGGCGGAACAGGAACACCGCCGTCGCACTCGCGATGTACGGCCCGGTGATGGAGAGCATCGAGTTGGCCCATCCGAGGTCCGCCATCAGCTGGAACAGCGGGACGATGCGGACCGGGACGGGCAACAGCAGCGTCAGCAGGATGAACATGAAGACCGCGCGCTCGTAGGGGAAGCGGTAGTACACCAGCGCCAGCGCGGCGAGCAAGGACAGCGCGACCTTCCCGACGACGATGATGGACGCCATCACGAACGAGTTCCACATGTACTGCCCGAGGTTGTACTCGCCCAGCGCGGTCTGGTAGTTGGCCAGCCCCTGACTGCCGATCCCGACGTTCGTCACCTCGTAGACCTCCGAGGGCGTCTGGGTACTCATCACCACCGCGAGGATGAGCGGCAGCCCCATCAGGACGATGGAGAACACGAGAAGCCCGTGGATGACCAGGTCGTCCGACAGGTAGTCGCTCAGCTCGGGGCGTGCGGTCGCGGCCGTGGATTCGGTGTTCGTCGCCATGGTCAGGCTCCGTAGTGTGTGTAGCTCTCCGAGACGCGGAGCTGGACGTACATCAGTATCGCCACGATGACGAACAGGATGATGGACTCGGCGGATGCCTTGCCGAGGCTGTTGAACTCGAAGGCGTCGCGGTAGAGCTTGTAGATGAGCAGGTTCGTCGCTCCGCTCGGCCCGCCGCTGGTCATCAGGTCAACCATCGGGAACGTCTGGAAGAACGCGTAGATGGTGTCCATGACGACGAGGAAGACCATCGTCGGCGAGATGAGCGGGACGTACACCTTGTAGAGCATCTTCAGCCGGCCCACGCCGTCGAGCTTCGCCGACTCGGTCAGCGTCTCGGGGATGTTGTTCAGCGCCGCCACGAGGAAGATGATGTTGTAGCCGAGTTGCTTCCAGATGGCGACGAGGCCGACGACGACGAACGCCAGCGGACCGCTCGTGAACCAATCGAGCTCGATTCCGGTGAGGGCTTCGAGGTAGTGCGTGATGACGCCGAGCGTGGGGTGCATCAGGAACATCAGCACCGTCGCCGCGACGGCCGTCGGCAGCGCGTACGGCCAGATTGCCGCCACGAGGTAGCTCGACGTGCCGCGGCTGACCTCGAACAGGAGGTACGACACGAACAGCGACACCACGAGCGTGCCCACGACGACGAACGCCGCGAACGCGAACGAGATGACGAAGCTCCGCTGGTACTCCGGCGAGGTAGCGAGGATCTTGAAGTTCTCCAGCCCGACGAACGCCTTCTGCGTTCCCAGCAGCAGCGTCTGATAGAGGCTCAGCCGGAATGTCTCTACGGCCGGGTAGTACAGAAACGCGATCAGCACCGCGAACGTCGGCACCAGCAGCAGATACGCCTGCCAGGAGGAGTCGAACGGTTTTGTGAATTCGGTCATGTGTTCGGAGAAGGCGGACTCGCTCAGTTGACCTTCTGGTTGTAGCTATCCAGCGCGTCCTCGACCTGCGAGTCGATCTTCGACAGCCCGTCGTCGACGGACGTGCTGGAGTTCTGAATCATGCTCACGTACCCTTCCTCGACGATGGTGCGGGCCTTCGTGAACGGCCCCATGAGCGCTCCGCGCGTCGCGGGCGAGTCCTCGGTGGCCTGCAGTTGGTCGAACGCCGTGCGGAAGTTGGGGTTCTCGTCGAACCAGCCGTCGCTTTCGAGCTGGCTGACGGCCTCGTTGCGCACCGGGAAGTAGCCCGTGTTCTTGTGCCACCGAATCTGCTGTTCGGGCTGGGCCATCCACAGGAGGAACTCGCCGGCGGCCTTCTGCTTGGCTTCCGAGAGTCCCGACGGGACCCACAGCGACGCGCCGCCGATGACGACGCCGTTGCGCTGCCCCTCGGGAACGGGGAGCCGCATGGTTCCCAGTTCGAAGCCGTTCTTCTTCGCGCCCTCCTTCATCGGCGCGATGCTCGAAGTCGAGTAGCCCAGGATACCGACCTTCTGGGTGAGGAAGGCCTGCTGGGCCTCGCCCCACGCCTCGATACCGGGATTGAGGTACTGTCCCTGCTCGTAGAGGTCGGTCCACCACTCGAAGATGTTCTTCGCGGCGTCGCTCTCGAAGTTGCTCTCCGTGGCACGGCCGGTGCGACCGTTCTCCTTGTTCACGAGGGTCTGGTCCTGCTCGGCGAACCACTGCTCGACGAGCCACGAGTGATTCGGCCACGTCGTTCCCTTGTCGACGACGCCCGCGTCGGTGAGTTTGTTCGCGGCGTCGGTCACTCCCTGGAACGTCTCCGGGGGGTTCTCCGGGTCCAGTCCGGCCTCCGCGAACGCGTCCTTGTTGTAGAAGAAGATGGCGTTGCTGGAGTTGAACGGCATCGAGTTCAGCTTGCCGTCGATGCGGTAGTAGCTCAGCACCGACTCGAGGAAGTTGTCGTAGTCGATCTTGTCCTTCGGGATGATGTCCTCGACGGGGGTGAACGCGCCGCTATCGAGTGCCAGCTGCGTTCCGATCTCGAAGATCTGGGCGACGGCCGGCGGATTGCCCGCCTGCACCGCGGAGGTCGTCGCGTTCAGCGTATCACGGTAGCTCCCCTTCGAGGTGATGTCGAGGGTGACGCCGTCCGCCTGGCTCTCGAAGTCGGAGCCCATGTCTTCGAGCAGCTTCGCGATGTCGCCGCCCATCGCGTGCCAGAACTTGATGGTCACGTCGCTGCTACTGCTCGCCGTGTCGGTCGCGGTACCTCCGCTCCCGTCTTCGCTCGACGTTTCGCTGCCGCCGTCGCCGCTCTGGTTCGAACAGCCAGCGAGGCCAGCCACGGTCGCCACACTTGCACCCTTGATGAACGTACGACGAGATGGGGTCGTATTCTTCATCTCTACCTGCCATAGTGGTAGTAATTGTATATAATTCTTTGGTATATTTTGATACTAAGGGGTACGTTACTGGTAATACGTCACTGTTTCTCAGTGGAGCAGGAGGTAAAAAATGTACGCCCGCGGGTGGTTCTCACAGCAGCGTGGTGACTACCATGGCTGTACCAGCGGCGGAGACGATGAGTACGCCCGTTGCAGTTGCCACGGGACGGGTCAGCGACCGATTCATCGAGACCACGAGACCGAGTTTCACGAGGATGCTCGCCGAGACGCCGGTGATGATGCCCGCCGTCGCCAGCCCGTGGCTTATCTTTCCGGACTGGACGAGCAAAACGACGGACGTCGTCACTGCCCCCGACGAGACGAGTCCGCTGAAGAAACTCGATACGAGGAACCCCGACGCGCCGTAGGCGCTTTGGGCACCCGCGGAGACGACGAGCACCAGCAGGAACAGGACTCCGAACTTCAGCGCCGGCCAGAGTTCGAACGGCGAGTCGAAATCCAGTTCGATGTTCACGTCCCAGTCGCTGAGGACGTACGAGAGGGCGATCCCCGACAGCGTGATCGCACCGAGCGGCGCGGCCAGCCGAACCGAGATGCCGGGGATGAACGTGACCGCGATGAGCAGGTCGCGAAAGGCCATGGCGGCGTTCGCCAGCAGTATCGACCCGACCGCGATCTTCGAGAGACCGGCGTTCTGACGCGTCCGCGAGACGATCTCGCCGATGACGGCTGTGGAGTTCACCAGGCCGCCGAAGAAGCTCGTGATGGCGATACCGCGGGCCCCGTAGCGCTTGACGATGAGGTAGTTCGCGAACCCGATGCCGCTGACGGCGACGACCAGCAGCCACACCGTCCGGGGGTTGACCGCTCCCCACGGGTCGAGTGGTTGATTCGGCAACAGCGGGTAGATGACGAACGCGAGGATGGCGAACTCGATGGCGCTCCGTATCTCGTCCTTCGAGAGCTTTCGGGCGAACCCGTGTAGTTCGCGGCGAAGGACCAGCAGGAACGTCGTGATGACCGCGATGATGACGCCCTCCAGGAAGTACCCTTTCCCGACGAGGACGCCGACGCCGTACGCCAGAATCATCGACACCGACGTCGTCAGCAGGTAGCTCTCGTCGCCAGTGATCAGTCCGCGAAACGCGAACACGCTCCCCTGAATGACGACGAGCGCGCCGCCCAGGAGCAGCAGCGCCGGCTCCTCGGCGACGACCATCACCGCAGCCAGCGTGGTGATGATCGTGAACGTCCGGGTCCCGGCCGGCTTCTGTGACCACTCACGTTCGGTGCCGAGCAGCATCCCGAGCGCCGCGGCGAACACGAGTCGCGTGACGTTGGGGTAGTGCTCCAGCACGTAGTCCGGACTGACGTCTACGCCCGCGAGCGCCAGCTCACCCCACGGGACGGTTCCGAACACGATGGGTCACCCCCGTTCCTCCAGAGAGTCGTTCGGCGTTCCGTACGTCGGTTTCGCACCGTCTCGGCGCGTATCTCGTCATGAGTACGTATTGCTACATACAACTATATAAATTATTGCCGGCGCAAGAAAGGGAGTAACAATTCGAGTTGAAGACTTTGGACTAGGGGAGTGGTAGTAAAGAGCTTCGTCGGAGGTCCGGTCTACGTCCCGGAGTGCAGTCGCTCGAAGACGAGCGTCGGGAAGCGTGGGACCGCACCGCTCGGTCGTCGGCCCGCGGTTCCGGTCTCGACGGCGACCTCCCGCCGTTCGAGCACGTCGTGTTGGGCGAGTTCGTAGATGTACCGTCGGACGGTCCCCGGCGAGAGGTCTGTCTCGGCTGCGATGGCGTCCGCGGCCGTGTCGATGGACTGCTCGCTGTCCGACACGTCCAGCAGCGTCCGCAACACGAGCTGTTTGTTCTCCGGAAGGGTCAGCACGCGACCGATGGGGACGCCGCCCTTCGGGACGGCCTCCTTCCCGGCTTCGAGGTCTTCGTCTCTGAGCGTCTTCGCGTCGTCGGCCTCCGCCACGCTCGCCGCGCCGAACAGCGCCGCGAGCGCGTCGTGGGCGTTTCCATCCGACCACTCCGCCAGCGCCTTCGCCTGGGTGTGGTCCAGCCCCTTCGAGAGACCGCTCGTCCCCCGCGTCGTCAGGATGTCGACGATCTCGTAGTTGTACGAGGGGACCTGTATCTCGACCTCGGGAGGGTGACTGTCGAGGTCGTCCGGTGGCGTCCGGCCAACGGCCGTCCACCTGACCTTCGGGAAGGGAGCAAGGAACTCACGGAGTTCGGCGATGTCCAGCGTCTCGTCCATGTCGACGTGGTCGACGCCGACGAGCAACCCGTCCGCGCTCGCCAGTTCGGCCTGCAATCGGTCTTCCAGTTCGCCCGTGCCGATGCCTCGTTCGGGAACCTTGTCGTCCACGAGGGCGTTCAGCAACTGCTGATAGAGCTTGAACCGACTCGCCGTCCGTCGGGTGTCGACGTAGACGAAGTGGAAGCCGCCGAGCAGGCTGTCGGCGCGCGTCGCGGTATGGAAGGTCCGCTGTCCGCGTGACACCGTCTGCTGGAGGGCGGAGTACAGTGACGTGACGATGGCGGACTTCCCGGACCCAGCAGGACCCCACACGTACACGTTCGGCGGCAGTTGACCGTCGAAGATCGGGTCCGCAGCGTCCAGTATCGCCTCGAAGACGAACTCCCGACCGACTGGCTCTGAGAGATGGACCGCCGGATTCAGCGCGTCCCAGTCGACGACCAGTCTGTTCTCGTAGCGATGGTTTCGACGTCGCTCGATGCGCTCCGTGAGGTCCATCTATCGACGTTTGCTACCTTGTAGACGCACCGTACATATACGTACCCCCGGAGAGTAGGAGCGGCCATGACTGGTGGCCGGTTCATCGGCGCGATCGACCAGGGCACGACCGGAACCCGTTTCATGGTGTTCGACGGCGACGGGCACGTCGTCACCAGCGCCTACGCGAACCATCGCCAACACTACCCACGACAGAACTGGGTCGAGCACGACCCACAGGAGATCTGGGAGAACACCACAGTCGCCATCCATCGCGCTCTCGACGTCGCGGACATCGACGCTGCCGACCTCACCGGCCTCGGGGTCACGAACCAGCGCGAGACGGCGGTCGTGTGGGACGCCGAGACCGGCGAACCGCTGCACAACGCAATCGTCTGGCGCGACCGCCGGACCATCGACCGCATCGAGGAGCTTCACGAGGAGGGCAAAGCGGCCGAGATTCGGTCGAAGACCGGCCTCGAACTCGACCCCTACTTCTCGGCCTCGAAGTTCGAGTGGCTGCTGGACCACGCGGGCGACGGTGACCTCAGAGCCGCTGCCCGTGACGGCGAGGTCTGCTGTGGAACGATGGACGCCTGGCTCCTCTTCAATCTCACCGGGCGGCACGTCACGGAGGTGACGAACGCCTCCCGGACGATGCTGTTCAACGTCCACGAGCTGGATTGGGACGACGACTTGCTCGACGAATTCGGGGTTCCCCGGGAATCGCTTCCGGAGGTTCGGCCGTCGAGCGACGACGACTACTACGGCACCACCGACTCCGACGGTTTCCTCGGCGCGGAGGTTCCCGTCGCCGGCGCGCTCGGCGACCAGCAGGCCGCGCTGTTCGGGCAGGCGTGCTTCGACGCCGGACAGGCGAAGAACACCACGGGAACGGGGTCGTTCTTCCTGTTGAACACGGGCGAGGAACCGGTCGAGAGCGACCACGGCCTCCTCACCACCGTCGCGTTCCAGCGCTCGGGCGAGCCGGTCCAGTACGCGCTCGAAGGGGCCGTCTTCACAACCGGCGCGGGCATCGAGTGGCTCGAAGAGGTCGGCGTCATCGACGACCCGACGACGACCGAACAGCTCGCGCGGAGCGTCGACTCCACCGAGGGCGTCTACATGGTCCCCGCGTTCACCGGGCTCGGAGCCCCCTTCTGGAACCGGTCGGCGCGAGGGAACCTCGTCGGCCTGACCCGCGATACGAAACGCGAGCACATCGTCAGGGCGGCGGTCGAAGCGATCACCTACCGCACGCGGGACGTCGTCGAGGCAGTCGACGCCGATAGCGGGCCAGAACTGGAGACGCTCAAGGTCGACGGCGCGACGGTCAAGAACGACTTCCTCTGTCAGCTCCAGGCGGACGTGCTACAGACCGACGTCGTCCGGCCGGAGGTCGACGAGACCACCGCGCTCGGGGCGGCGTACGCGGCTGGCCTCGCGGTCGGGTTCTGGGACGACCTCGACGAACTCCGCTCGCACTGGCGCGCGGACAAGCGGTTCACGCCGTCGATGGACGCGACCGTGGCGGACGACCGGTACGACCGCTGGTCGAAGGCGGTCGAACAGGCGCGAGACTGGGACTCGTAGTCGCTACCGACGGAACTTCGCCCGATCTCCCGTCCCCTCGGTCATCGCGCTCGCGAGCGCGCCGCGGACGACCACGTCGTCGCCGAGGCTCGTCAACTGGACCTCGGGGACGTTCACCATCACCATGTCGTCCAGGTGGTCCCGGATCGGGTCGAGCACGCGGTCGGGGTTGTTGAGCGCGACGGCACCGCCGACGAAGACGACGAGCGGTGCGTAGGCCTGAACCACGTTCGCGATGCCGAGCGCGTTCCAGTGGCCGATCTGTCTGAGGACGTGCGAGGCGAAGCCGTCGCCGCGGGCCGCGTGTTCGAAGACCGACGCGGCGTCGAACTCGGGGTCCCCCAGCGGAAGGGAGGTCTCGATGGGGTCGTCGTCGTGGAGGCGACGGGCGTACCGCGGGATGTTGTTCCCCGAGCAGTACGCCTCCCAGTGACCGTCGTGGCCACAGCCACAGGTCATGAAGCCGTTCGGGTCGAGGGTCATGTGACCGACCTCGCCGGCGTTGCCGTCCCAGCCCGACAGGACGTTGCCGTCGACGCAGACGCCGGCACCGATACCCGACGAGATGGTCAGATAGACCATGTCGTCCGGGTTCCGGTCGCTGTAGAACCGCTCGCCGATGACGCCGGCGTTGGCGTCGTTGTGGAGGTACACGTGCTCGGAGTCGACGAGGTGTTCGACGGGGCCGGTCAGCGGGATCTGGTCGATGGTGTCGGGGAGGTTCGCGGGATTCTCGATGATGCCTTCGGCGAGGTCGAGCGGCCCGAAGGTGCCGATTCCGGCCGCTCGGACGTCCGTCGGATCGACGCCACCCTTCTCGCAGGCCGACCGGAGCACCGTGAGGACGGCCTCGGTCACGGCGATTCCGTTCGGTCCCTGCGGTGTGGCTTCGATGGAGGACCCGACGACGGTCCCGTCGTTGTCGGCGACCACGGCGCGGATGTTCGTCGCGCCCAGGTCGATGCCGGCATACGCCATTAGGTGAGACAGGGGCCGGCGGCTACTTAATTGCATATATTTACTCACAACCGAGTTTCATACTCGTTCGAGTGTACGAAACGGCCCGTTACGGTCGGAGCGACCCGTTGATTCGTCTGTCGGGAGTCTCCGAGATCTCGAAAACTGGGGTCGCGGCGGTCGAGCTGTTGGACGGGAACGGTCGTGCATGCCCTCCGCCGGGTCGGCTCCGTCTACCCGAGCCGCGCGCGCCACTCCTCGGGAACCGGCCGCTTCTCTCCGGTCTCGAAATCGACCGCGACCTGGACTGTCTCGGCTTCGGCGACGAGGTGGTCGTCGACGGTGAGTTCGTACGCCAGCGTGAAACTCGTCTCGCCGACGTGCTGGACCGTGACCGCGACCGTCACGTCGGCAAGCTCTCTGATGGGGGCGTGATACTCCAGATCGAGTGAGACGACGAAGAACGGGAACTCATCGTGGCCGTCGATACCGACGACCTCGCGTGCAAACGCGACGCGGGCCTCTTCGAGATACGTGGCGTAGACGGCGTTGTTCACGACGCCGGCCGCGTCGAGGTCCGAGAATCGGACGGGAACCGTGCAGGTGAACGTCTCCATGGCTCACTTACCGGACCGGGGGTCCAAAAGGGTACGCGACCGCCACTCGCGAGACGGCCTCGGCTGCACGCTGACGGTGTCCTCGACCAGGGGGCACGTATGTGTGACATATGTTGACACTACGATTATTCCGTCGCTCACCGTCACTGTCACTATGCGGCGCACCGCCCTCGCTGTCCTGGTGTCTGCCCTACTGCTCCTGAGCGGTTGCTCGGGCGTGTTCCAGGGAACGGAGACGGCGACCGACACCGAGACCATGACCGAGACGTCGGCCGCCGGAACGGCGGCGTACGAACAGACTCCGCACACGGGCTGTCAGCCGGGTACCATCTCGAAGAACGGAACGTGCCAGGCGGTCACCTCGGGCTCGAACGCCGACATCTTCAGCGCCGAGAACCTCAGCGCAGTCACCGCGAGGAACACGACCATCAACGGGACGCCGGGCTATCTGGTACGGCCAGCCGACGACGGTGAGTACCCCGCCGTCGTCGTCATTCACGAGTGGTGGGGACTCAACGAGAACGTCAGGCACATGGCCGAGATCCTCGCCGGCCACGGCTACGTCGTCTTCGCCGTCGACCTCTACGACGGTCGCGTGGCGACGAACTCCTCGGACGCAGCCGACCTGTCCGGCGAGGTCCGAGCCAACCCCGACGAAGCCGTGGCGAAGATGCAGCGTGCGACCGCCGGTCTCCGGGAGCTCCCGTCGACGACCGAACAGGTCGCCAGCCTCGGCTGGTGCTTCGGCGGCGGTCAGAGCCTCCAGCTCAGCCTGAGCGACGCCGACCTGAACGCGACGGTCATCTACTACGGCACGCTGACGACGAACGAGTCCACGCTCCGGTCCATCGACGGTCCCGTGCTGGGTATCTTCGGGTCCGAGGACCGCGTGGTCGACGTCGAGACCGTTCGGGAGTTCGACCGAACGCTCGGCGATCTCGGCGTCGAGCGGGAGATCTACGTCTACGACGGGGCCGACCACGCGTTCGCTAATCCCAGCGGCGAACAGTTCGATCCCGAGGCGACGAGAGACGCGTGGGAGAAGACGCTTCGATTCCTCGACGAGCACTTGCGGTAGGGAGTGGCCGACGCAAGTCGCGTCGCAGCCCTGCCTGCACCGTTTCCGAACCGATTCGAAACGGATTCTAGACGGACTTTGAGAAACGGGTATCCCCCGACGAGACCTCTCTATCACCATGACTGACAGGCGGACGCTACTGGTCGGTGCTGGAACGTTCGCGGTGGTCGCAGTCCTCACTGCGCTCGTCGTCGTGGGACCGTCGGATTTCTTCCTGCCCGAACGCTCCACGCAGGTCGACGAGGGCCCTGACGTCGAGGGTGACGAGGTACTGAAACGCGGTACCTTCGAAGGCACTGCGGGCCACGACGTCGAGGGGACCGTGCGCTTGCTCCGCGACGACGATGGACTCGCACTGCGGTTCGAGAACTACAGCCAGACCCAGGGCCCGGACGTGTTCGTCTACGTCACGCCCTCGGCGACGCCCGACACCCGGGCGGAGATACGTGCGGGAACCAAGGTCCTCGTCGATGGCGGGGCCGACGGTGGTGAAAGCACCAAAGAGGGCACCTTCACCCAGCGACTCCCCGCGGACGTCGAACCCGGTGACGTGTCCGGAGTGGGTATCTGGTGCGAGCGGTTCGCGACGCCGTTCGGGTACGCCGAGCTAACGGCAGCGACTGCGTGAGCGGGTCGCTTCCTCGGGACCGCGACCCCCGTTTACTCGAAGGTGTACAGCCGAACGTCGCAGTCCGGACAGACCAGCGTCTCCCGCGGGACGTCGGCAGGGCCGTCGTACCCGCCACAGCAGGCGGCTTCCGTCGACTCCGCCAGTTCGGCCCCGCAGTCCGGACAGTCGTGGAGGAACATCCGGAGTGGCTCGGCCGCCGCGCGCTGGGTCGCACGCTCGGGGAGGTAGTCTGCGAGTGCGCGGACGGCCGCCAGTTCGGCGATAGCGACCGGCCGGGTGAGCCACGTCTCTTCGAGGACGCCGCCGCCGTTCGAAAGCGCGACCCATTCGCCACCGCGCTCCTCGTCGGCGACGGCGCGGGCTTCCGCAGCGTTCGACACCTCCAGAACCGCCTCGGCGAGTCGCTCGGTCGTCCCGGACGCCAGCGCCGCCATCTCGTCGTGCCACGCGCTCTCGAATCTCGGCGTCGGAACGACCGTCTCGTGGTCGAGTTCGAGGACACCCGACTCGACGAGGACGCCGAGCAGTTCGTCGCCCTCGGGTGCGTCCGCGTCGTCACCGAGCGAGTCCGGGGCGTCCGGGACGGACCCACCCTCGTCGAACAGCGCCGTTCCACCGGGAATCGCCTCGACGAGGCGCGGCGCGAACCGTGGCGTGTAGGGCACGACGTATCCCCGGAGCCAGATCGTCACCGCTCCGACGAGACCGACGAGCGCGCCACCCAGCGGCGTGAGTGCGACCGACGCGATGACGACCGCGACCCCCACGAGTGCGACGTTCACGACGGTACACGGCCAGCAGCGTCGCTCTCCCGTATACTCCGCTCGGCGGAGCGTGGAGAGCGGTGACGCGGAACTCATAGCCGCGTGGTACCGACTAGCGTAGTATCAAGCTTGCGCTCTGCAGTAGAATTTTACTTCGGACGTGAGTTGGGTTTTGTATGGCCTCCGAGATGGCGTACACGACTCTCGGCGACACCGGCATGGAGATATCGCGGCTCTGCCTGGGCTGTATGAACTTCGGGTCCGGTGAACCGTGGATGCTGAACGACGAGGCGGCGAGTCAGGAACTGATCGACCGCGCGCTGGAGTTGGGCATCAATTTCCTCGATACGGCGAACGTCTACTCGCGCGGAGAGAGCGAGGAGATCGTGGGGCGAGCCATCGCCGAGCGCGACCGGTCGGAACTCGTCGTCGCCACGAAGGTCTACTTCCCGATGCGCGACGGGCCGAACGCCGGTGGGCTGTCCCGCAAACACGTCCTCGACCAGGCGCGGGCCTCGCTGGACAGGCTGGGGACGGACTACGTCGACCTCTACCAGATTCACCGCTGGGACGACGAGACCCCCATCGAGGAGACGCTCTCCGCTCTCGACCACCTCGTCGACGAGGGGCTCGTTCGATACGTCGGCGCGAGTACGATGCCCGCCTGGAAGTTCACGAAGGCACTGTACACGGCCGACGTCGAGAACGTCGACCGGTTCGTCTCGATGCAACCCGAATACAACGCCGTCGACCGTCACGAGGAGGCGAACGTCCTCCCGGTCTGCGAGAGCGAAGGTATCGGCGTCCTCCCCTGGTCCCCGCTCGCCGGGGGCTTCCTCACGGGGAAGTACGACCGCGACGCCGACCCCGAGTCCGGCCGCGCGGCGACGGACGAGTACACCGCAGCACGGTTCACCGAAGAGAACTGGGCCGTCCTCGACGAGATCCGGGCCATCGCGGACGCGAGGGACGCGACGCCCGCACAGGTCAGTCTCGCGTGGTTGTTGCACAAGGACGTCGTGGACGCACCGATCGTCGGTCCGCGCCGCATCGACCATCTCGAAGAGAACGTCGCTGCACTGGACGTCTCCCTCGACCCCTCTGAGATCGAACGCATCGAGGATCCGATCACGCCGCGATGGCCTGCGCCCGGAAAGGACTGACAGCTGTCTTCCCATCGGGCGTGTACGCGACGCGTGAGAAAAGTTAAATGTCACTCGTTCCCCATTCCTACTGTGATGGATACCGAGGGGCTCGTCGCGACGCTGAAGGAAGCCGGACTGTCACCGTATCAGGCGGACGCGTACGTCACGCTTCTCGAACTCGGTGCGGCTTCTGCGAGCGACATCGCCGAGGCCAGCGGGGTCCCCCAACCTCGAATCTACGACGTCCTCGCCAGCCTGAAAGACCGGGGCTACGTCGAGACATACGAGACTGACTCGCTCCGAGCGCGGGCGCACAGCCCCAAGGAGGTCCTCGAAGACCTACAGGAACGGGCCGAACGGTTCCAGACCGCTGCCGAGGAGGTCGAACAGCGGTGGTCTCAGCCCGAACTGGAGAGCAACCGCGCCAGCATCGTCCAGCGGTTCAAGACCGTCGTCGAGCGGGCCGCGACGTTCATCGACGAGGCGGCGTACCAGATTCAACTGTCGGTCACGCCGGAGGACCTGGAGAAACTCGCGCCGAAACTGGAGGCTGCCCACGACCGCGGGGTGTCCATCAGGCTCTCGGTTCACACCACCGAAGGGAACTCGCCGCCCGACTCGGACCTGTTCGACGGCGTCTGCCTCGAAGCGCGCCACCGCGAATTCCCCGCCCCGTTCGTGGCGCTCATCGACCGCGAGAAGACCTGTTTCGCCCACCACCGCGACTCCTACGACGAGTACGGCGTCCTCGTCAACGACCGGACCCACACGTACGTCTTCCACTGGTACTTCCTCACCTGTCTCTGGGACTGCTGGCCGCGCGTCTACTCCGCTCGTGGTGACGAGTTCCCCATCGAGTACGTGGACATCCGACAATTCGTCCGCGACGTCTCGCCGGTCCTCGAGGCCGATGCCACCGTCCAGGTTCGCATCCAGGGTCGTGACATCGACACGGGAAATACGGTTCGCCACGAGGGAGCCGTGGCGGAGGCCGTGCAGGGGAACCCTCCGGAGAGTTCCACCACGCCCCATCGCCTCGCCGGTCAGGTCACGGTGGTTCTCGAAACGGAAGACGGCCACGTCTCTGTCGGTGGCTGGGGTGCGATGGTCGAGGAAGTCGAAGCGACCCGCCTTACTGTGGTGGGCATCGAATCGCAAGACGGCGAGGAACCTGCGACGCTCGTTAGTGGTGAGTAACAGGCAGGTAAATTTTTACAACAGCAGTTGTAAATCCGGTATCCTTTTTGTAACTCCAGACTCATGTTACGTCGGATATGGCACCGGATGACAATACAGGGCATAGTAGATCGCGCGGGGTATCCCGCCGACAATTCGTCAAAGCGACTGGAGCGTCTGGGGTCGCTCTTTCGGTCGCCGGCTGTACGGGTAATGGCGGGGACGGCGGCGACACCACGACGACCACCGGCGAGGGCGGTGGCTCGAACGCCGGAATCACCGTCCAGTTCGGCGCTGACAGCAACTTCAAGAAGGTCCAACCCGAGATCAACCAGATCCTCCACGACAACGGACTCGCGGAGAACATCAAGCTCGAAGTGCTGGCCGGGTCGTTCACGACCGGCGACCGGCAGACGAAGTACAAGCAGATTCTGAACGCCAAGCAGTCCTCCCCGACCATCCTGATGATGGACAACGGGTGGACGATTCCGTTCATCGCACGGAACCAGATCGCGAACCTGAGCAAGGAGATGCCGGGGTCGCTCGTCGACAAGGTGATGAACGACTACTTCCAGGCCAGCGTCTCCACGGCGACGATGGACGGCGACCTCTACGGGATTCCCCTCTTTGCCGACTTCCCGACGATGCTCTACCGGAAGGACCTCGTCCGCGAGGCGGGCTACTCCGACTCGGACTTCAAGTCCTGGCAGACGGACTCGATGACCTGGCAGAAGTTCTCGAACGTCGTCAAGGAGTCGCTCGAAGCGAACTCCGACAAGGATTATCAGGGGTACAACTTCCAGGCCGCGGCCTACGGCGGCCTCTCCTGCTGTGACTTCGTCGAGTGGATGTCCTCGTGGGGCGGCGCGTACTTCGGTGGCTTCGACAATCTGTTCGGTCCCATCGGCGACCGCGAGATCACGGTTACCGAACAGCCCGTCGTCGACTCCATCAACATGGTCAAACACTTCATCAACGGGGGCAACCCCGGTGGGAAGTTCGGCGACTACGCGGGCAACATCTCCCCGAACGCGGTCGTCCAGTACAAGGAGGAGTCCTCGCGGAAGCCGTTCCAGAGCGGCAACGTCATGTTCCACCGGAACTGGCCGTACGCCATCAACGCGGCCGCGCCGAAGTACGGCGACGACCTCGGCGTCATGCCGCTCCCGTACGCCGTCTCGGAAAGCGAGTCGAAGTACGACAACATCGGCGGCATCTCCTCGGCGCTCGGTGGCTGGCACCTGACGCTGAACCCGAACGCGTCGGACAAGAAGCTCGACGCCGCAAAACAGATCTTCCAGGCCATCACGACGGAAGAGGCCCAGCTCTCGCTGTTCGAACTCGGCGGCTGGATTCCGCCGGTCCCGGACATGGTGGCCTCCGACGAGGCGAAGAACCTCGACACCATCGGCCCGTACGTCGACTCGCTGAAAGTGGCCGGTGAGAACGCGGTCCCGCGGCCCGTCACCGTCGTCTGGCCCCAGCAGTCGTCCCAGATTTCCAAAGAGGTCAACGGCTCGCTACAGGGCAACAAGGGCGCGAAGAAGGCGATGAGCGATCTCGAGAAGTCGCTCGAGCAGATCGAATCGAGCGTGTAGATATAACTTGCAGGCGGGTGTATTCCGCGCTGCACCGATTTCAAGACACACGGTAACATACACCAACACATGGCAACCGAACAATCACAGAGGACGGGGGGTGGCCCTCGAACCGGGGGCGGCACCCTGAGCGGCGTCACTCGCTGGATGGAGAACCTCAGCGAGACGGGCTTCGCGTACCTCCTGTTGACGCCCGCGCTCTTGTTGCTGGGTACCATCGCATTGTGGCCACTGCTGAGTACGTTCAGACTGTCCCTGTTCGCGGACAGTCTCACGGGTGGCCTCGGCAACTTCGCCGGTATCCAGAACTACGTCGCGGTGCTGACGGGTCAGCGAAACGCCCTGTTGCCCGCTCCGTTCCTCCCATCGTCGCTGACAGTCGATGCCCTCTTCGGCAGTGCACTGACCGTGACGCTCATCTTCACCGTCGTGAGCGTCTTCTTCGAGACGATCATCGGTTTCGGTCAGGCGCTCGTTCTGAACCAGGACTTCCGCGGTCGTCGCTGGGTCCGCGTCGCCATCATCATCCCGTGGGCGGTCCCCATCGTCATTCAGGGGATGCTGTTCTACCTGCTGTTCCAGCCCGGAATCGGGCTGTTCATCGGGCGGGAGGGCAACCCGACGATTCTCCAGACGCTCGGTCCCTTCTCGGCGACCCCGCTCGCGAACACGGTCGACGCGACGCTCATCATCATCGTCGCCGACATCTGGAAGACGACCGCGTTCATGGCCCTGCTCATCCTCGCGGGCCTGCAGAGTATCGACCGGACGCTGTACGACGTGGCACGCGTCGCCGGCGCGTCGAAGTGGCAGACGTTCAAACGCATCACGTTTCCCCTGGTGCTGCCGTCAGTGCTGGTCGCGATGTTGTTCCGTACCATCCAGGCGATGCGCATCTACGGCGTCATCGAGACCGTCGCCGGCTGTACGACGGTACCGTCGCTGTCGTGTCTGGTCATCTCCAGCTTCAACAACACGCTCGTCGGTACGTCGGCGACCATCGCGTTCATCACCGCCGGCATAATCGCACTCGTCGTGTCGGTGTACATCTTCAAGTACGCCCGCGAGGAGATGGGGTGATCCACTATGGCAGGCGAACCTGAATCCGGACGACCCGACGACACAGGCGAACTCACACGCGGCCCGTTCGAGCGCTGGGTCGCGAAGAGCATCAAGAATCCTGAACGCGCGTACCGCGCGATGTTCTACGTGGTGACCATCTTCTTCCTGTTCACCACGCTCTTCCCGTTCTACTGGCTGCTGGCCCTCGCAGTCACACCGGAGGACGCCCTCTACGAGGTCGGCCTCCTCCCCGCTGGCTTCGACCCCACGGTCTTCGTCGACGTCTTCACGAAGATCCCGTTCCACGTCTACATGTTCAACAGCATCGTGCTGGCAGTCACGACGACGGCCATCGTGCTGGTCCTGGCGAGTCTCGCCGGCTACGTCTTCGGTCGGCTGGACTTCCCCGGCAAGAGCGTGCTGATGCTCGCCATCCTGGCCATCTCGTACTTCCCGCCGGCGGCGTTCTTCCTGCCGCTCTGGCAGCTGTTCAACGGGAACGTCATCACTGGCCTCGAGCTGTACAACACGCCGGGTGCGATGATCCTGCCGTTCAGCTCGCTGTTCATGCCGCTGTCCATCTTCATCCTGACGACGTTCTTCGGGCAGATTCCCGACGGGCTCGAAGACGCCGCCAGGGTCGAGGGGACGACGCGGCTGGGCGCGCTGTTCCGGGTCATCATGCCCCTCTCGGCACCGGGCGTGGCGACCGCCGGCGTGTTGACGTTCATCGCCGTCTACAACGAGTTCTTCTTCTCGTACCTGATGAACAACGGCGAACCGAGCAACTGGGCTCCGATCGTTGCGGGTATCCTGCAACTGCAGCGTGCCGGCCAGTTCCAGATCACCTACAGCGTGATGGCCGCCGGGAGCATCATCGCGGTGTTGCCCGTCGCCATCCTCGTTGTCATCGCACAGGAGAAAATCGTCAGCGGACTCACAGCAGGAGCACTCAAGGAGTAACCCATGGCACGAGTCAATCTCGAAGGCGTCACGAAACGCTACGGCGACGTAACGGCAGTCGACGACATGAACCTCGACATCGAACACGGCGAGTTCATCACGCTCGTCGGGCCGTCGGGGTGTGGGAAATCGACGACGATGGAGACCATCGCTGGGCTCACGAAACCCACCGGCGGGACGGTGACCATCGGCGACCTCGACGTCACCACCCTCCCGCCGAAGGACCGGGGCATCGCGATGGTGTTCCAGAACATCGCGCTGTTCCCACACATGGACGTCTACGACAACATCAGCTTCGGCCTGCGGCTGCGCAACTACTCGAAGGAGGAGATCGACCGTCGCGTCGAGGACGCCGCCGACAAGGTACAACTGGTGGGGATGCTCGACCGGATGCCCGACGAGATGTCGGGCGGTCAGCGCCAGCGCGTCGCCATCGCCCGCGCCATCGTCCGCGAACCCGACGTGTTCCTGATGGACGAGCCACTCGCGAACCTCGACGCGAAGCTCCGCGTCCACATGCGGACGGTGCTCCAGCGACTCCACAAGGAGATGGACACCACCATCATCTACGTCACCCACGACCAGGCGGAGGCGATGACGATGTCCGACCGCATCGCGGTCATCGACGCCGGCGAACTCCAGCAGATCGCGCCGCCGCTGACCTGCTACAACGAACCCGCGAACCTGTTCGTCGCGGGCTTCATCGGCTCGCCGTCGATGAACACGCTGGCCGGCGAAGTGACGGATACCGGCTGGGTGTCCCAGAACGGCAACATCCAGATCGATTTCGACCCGGCGGAACTCGGCCTGTCACCCGGTGACAGGCCGACGATGGGCGTCCGTCCGGAAGACGTCTACACGTCGGAGAAGGCAGATACCGTCACCCACCCGACTCAGTCGCTGCCGGCGACGACGGACGTGCTCGAACCCATGGGCGACGAGATCTTCGTCTACCTGCTCACCGACGACATCGGCGCGGAGAAGATGGCGCTCAGCGAGGCCGAGCAGGAGAACCAACTGCTGATGAGCGTCTCACCGGACAGCACGATCGAGGAGGACCAGCGGGTCGACGTCGTCCTCGACCGCTCGAAGATACACTTCTTCGACGCCAAGTCCGGCGAGGCCATCGCCCACGGTATCGAGGACCTCGCGGGCGTGGAGTCAGCGTCGACCGCCGAAGCGGAGGGTGACGACTGATGGTCGCGACGGGAGTCCTCGCGTACTTCGGCGCGGGGACGATCCTGTTCTTCTTCTGGGCGTACGGGATCTACGCGTTCGCCCGGGACCTGCGACACAAGTTCCTCCCGCTGGCCCGGCAGTATCTCCGTGGCCGTCGCGAGCGGAAGCGAGCAGAGGAGCGAGAGCGCGAACGAACCGAGCGCGAAGAACAGTTGTACTGACGACGCCGACACCGTCGTTCCCGCCATTCGATGTCCATACGTATGTCACGAAACGTACTGGTAGCCGGTGAAACGCTGGTCGATTTCATCCCGGATCGCGCCGGCCCATTGACCGACGTGGAGTCGTTCACGCGACGCGCTGGTGGGGCCCCGGCGAACGTCGCGGTCGGACTATCACGACTCGACGAGACGCCGTGGTTCTGCACGGCCCTCGCGACGGACCCGTTCGGCGAGTACCTTTCGTCGGTGCTCGCCGGGGAGGGACTGCCCGACAGATTCGTGACCACCCACGATGAATGCACGACGGCGCTCGCGTTCGTCTCACACGACGCCGACGCCGACCGTGGATTCACCTTCTACCGCGACGAGACGGCCGACGTCCAGCTGGATACGGCTTCGATCCCCGACGAAACACTCGCCGACGTGGAGTACGTCGTGGTCGGTGGCGTCTCCCTGACCGTCGAGCCGTCGCGGACCGCGACCTTCGACCTGGTCGACCGTGCCCGAACGCACGATTGCACGGTCGTTTTCGACCCGAACGACCGCCCCGAGTTGTGGGACGACGCCGTCGACCCGAGCGCGACGCTGGAGCGGATGCTGGAGCGCGTCGACGTGGTGAAGGCGACTGCCGACGACGTCGCGAGTCTCGACGTGGAGGACGACGACATCGCGGAAAGCCTTCTGGCGTTCGGCCCTCACACTGTCTTTCTCACGCACGGATCGGCGGGATCGACGGCCGAATCGACGGCGGCGGCACCGTGGGGCGCTGGTGAGTGGTCCCATCCAGGTTTCGACGTCGAGCCCGTCGATACCACGGGAGCCGGCGACGCGTTCACGGCCGGCGTCGTCGCTGCACTCGTCGATGGTCGACCACCAGTGGAGGTCCTCAGGTTTGCGAACGCGGTCGCTGCCGAGACGACGACGTCTCCCGGTGCGATGACGGCGCTCCCGAATCGGGACGCTTTGGAGGACGTTCTCCGGTAGAACGGTGAGCCGCTGGAGCGGCATGTCAGAGGCGATGTCCCAGCGGCCCCCCTTTTTCCGGAGCAAAGTGGACGAACGAGGTATCGCTGTCCGATACCTCGGCGTGTTCGCACCTTGGCGCCACCCGAAGTTGGGCACCCAATTTCAGGGGCTATCTCTGCCGGACCAACAGATGGGGAGGCGTTGGTATCGTCGAGTTGGGGCTGTCAGCGGGGACCCGACGAGAGAGTCCAGCAGCGTCCGTGTCGAGGCGGTCCTCCCCCTTAAAGTTTCAACATTCTCACAGTTCACTAGTCTATCGAATCAGAAATACTCGCCCGGATGGACACTATTCCGTACTATATGGAATCGTACATTTCGAAGTGGCGGCCCAAATGGCCAAGAACGAACGAAATAAACCGTCGGTCCACGCTTGGAAATATATGGGGAGTGGTCGGCCACACGTCCAGTTCGTCCTCGATTCGGCCGTACGCTCGGAGACGTTGCGAGCAGTCGCTCGGAGCGATGCCTCTACCGAGGACGTTCTCGCCAAGGTGACTGCCAGCGATTCGGCCGTCTACAACGCTCTCAAAACGCTCGAACGCCGTGGACTGGTCCGGTCGACGAAGAACGGTTGGCAGGCGACCGGCAGTGGCTGGCTGGTCGCGGACCTCCTGCAACAGCGTGAGCAGGCCGATGTTCTGCTCTCTGGAACGGACTACTGGGAGACCCACGATACCTCGGTGCTGCCGCGACGGTTCCGGACGCGTCTCGTCGAACTCGCCGACGCAGAGATCTTCGAGGCTCCGGAGACGAGTCCGCACGGCGTCGTGGAGGAGGTTGCACGCCGCGTCGGGCGTTCCACGGGCGTCGACGTGATTTCGCCCATCTTCGTCAAAGACTACGATTCGAGCATGCCAGACGAGGACGACGCCAGACTGATCGTCGACTGGGCGGTCGCAGAGCAGGCACTCGAACGCGCACCCACGCTCGACGAGTTCGACCAGTACGATCGGACCGAGTTTCGCGTCCTAGACGTCTCTTTCGCGCTCGCCGTCTGCGACGACTGCCTCCTGCTCTCGCTCCCGACGCTGGACGGTCGCTACGACGCTCGAACCGAGGTCATCGACGAATCAGAGACGGCGCAGGCCTGGGGCCAGCAGCTGTTCGACCACTGCTGGGAGCAGGCGACGACGAAGACGGAGTTCCTCGACGACCACGCGTAGTTTTTGGCGAACCTAAACATTCAAGCCCGCTCGCCAGAGAGGTCCAGATAATGCCGAGGGGAGCATCTGCCGGCGAGGACTACAGCGTCGGTGACGTCAGCGTCGTCATGGGAACGTACAACGAGGAAGAAGCGATTGCGACCGTGCTGGAGGACGTCGATCGAGTGACCGACGGTCAGGCCGAAGTGGTCTGCGTCGACGGCTCCAGCGACCGAACCCCGGAGATCGCTCGGGACCACGGGGCCCGGGTCATCGAGCAGGAACCACAGGGCTACGGCGTTGCGGTCCGCGAAGCGGTGCTTTCCGCCGATCGCCCCGTCGTCGTCACCACGGATTGCGACGACACGTACCCCATGGAGCGCATCCCGGACTTCCTGGACCGCATCAACGAGGGCTACGACGTGGTGAGCGGTGACCGCATCAGTCGCGGCGCGAAGACGATGCCGTGGCTCAATCGGCAGGGCAACCGCACGTTCGCCCTCCTCGCGAGCCTCCTCATGGGAACGCGGGTCGCCGATACGACCACCGGGATGCGTGCGTACCGTCAGCACGTCATCGAAGACATCACCTGGACCGAGAACACCGGGCTCTCCGCCGAACTGCTCATCCGTCCGCTGATGCGTGGGTACGACGTCTGCGAGGTCCCCATCGAGTACGACGAGCGACTCGGCGAGACGAAGCTCGACCCGTTCGCAGGCGGGGCAGCCATCGCGAAGTCCATCGTCACGGTCTGTCTCGAAGAGCGAGCCCGGTAGGCGGTTCGCGTCAGCAGGTCGTTCGAGCAGCGGCAGGCCCACCTCGTCTGGACCACCTGGTCGGAACTGGGTCGCTCCTGTTTTCTCCGCCAGGCAGTATTGTTCGGCTCCGGCGAACTGCCGACACCGGGACCGGTTTCGTCGCGCCGATTCGGGCTGTTCGGTCCGGTAACGGCCGATAAGCTGTGGATAACAATACCAGAATCAAGTGTACGGGCTTGCGCATGAGTGTCTCAGCGACCACGTTCGAGGCGTACCTCGCTCCCGGCGAAACGGTCGTCGAAGGGGTTCCCGGGTCACTGCTGGACAGTGCCAGCAGGTCTGAGGGGACCATCGGCGTCACCGACCGCCGGATTCTGTTCGTCGCCGACGGCGACGAGTTCCTCGACGTCTCGCACGACTCGATCCACTCGATTCGGAGTACGCCCCAGTCGCCGCTCACGCAGCGGGGACTCTCGTCCCTCGCGGTCGTTGGTGGCGGTTCCCTGCTCGCGCTGGTGGCTCTGCTGGGCGTGTTCTTGTTGCGGCCGAGCGCTCTCGTCCCCGTCTTCCTGGCACTGTACGTCGCAGGAGTGCTCGGTGCTGAATACGTCCGGCGCTACGGCGTGGACCTCCACTGGGTCGGCGGCGCGTCCGCTGGCGGACGTAGCGATACCGACCACCGCGTATTCGAGACGGACCGTCTTCACAGGACGATCGCAAAGCACGCGGACAACGACGACCTCCTCGTGGTCGCGCTGGTCGTGGTCGCACTCGTCGCACTCGCAGGGCTGATCGCGCTCACCGAGAGCCTCCTCGTCCTGCCCCTCTCGATAGTTCTGCTCGGCGGCGTCGGCGTGTCGATCGTCGGGATTCGACGCGGTCGCGCCCTGAAGCGACGGGGAATCGACCGCCACGACGAGCTCGAGGTGAGCATCCACCTCTCCAACGGGCACGTCGTCCGACTCCGCGTCGAGGGCGACAGCCGATTGGATCGGGAACTCAGCGGCGTCGCCCGGCGAACGCTCGACGACGGCTCGCTACCGGACGTGGCACACGTCTAGCCGAAGAACGCTCGACGACGGGACGCTCGTCGACTCGTGGCGGTTAGTCCGTTTGTACGGACGCGTTCACTGCGACGCCGCCGACGTAGTCGCCAGTCCCCGCCACGTACGTTCCCTCGTAGCCACAGTCCGGCGTCAGCCGACAGACGCGCGTCTCCGGCGGCCAGACGATTCGCGCTCCATCGTCGGTCGGCTCGACCGTGAGTTCCTGGCGGTACGTGACCGTCGCCCCGCCGAACTGCGTGAACGTGATCGAGAGCACGACCTCGGTCGGCCCGTCGAGCGTGAGCGAGTCGGCGTCGTCGTTGCGTCGGAGGCCGTCTTCGACCACCGAAACGTTGCGTCCGGTAACGACCCAGGTCACCGCGAGCGTCTCGTCGGGCAGCCGCTCTACCCCGTACTGGATGGCGCGCCCATCGGCTGCGAGTCGTACGGACGCGGTCTCGGCTCCGACGACGCGACCGACCCGCGTCTGGATACGGTGGCTGTCGCCCTCCCGAACCGACAGGGGTTCGAGAACCGGGACGATGGGCTCGTCGTCCGCCGGCGTCGGTGACCATTCGCCACGGTACGTGTACCGGTAGGGCTGGCGGTCGGGGTAGGCCGTCAGGGCCGCGACGTCGCCGGCCGCGTCTCTATCGAGGACGAACATCCGCTCGCCGGCCAGCGACGGCTCGTTTCGGAGCGACTGGAACGGGTGGTTCAGCCAGTCGCCGTACGGCGTCGGGACGAACACGAGGGCGTTGGCGAACGTTCGATCCTCGAACGGCGCGTACGCGCGCTCGTACCGCTCGGTGTATGCCTCGTTGCGTTCGACTGGTGGGCCGAGAGCTCCGGCCTCTACAGCGCCGACTATCGGCACGGTGACCACGAGCAAGACGAGCACGATACGTCGAGCGACGGACGCGGAGTATCGGCGTCGCAGGACCTCCCGAACGCCCTCGACGGTCGAGATCGCACCGGCCGCAGCGAACGCCGCGAACGGCACCAGCAGGTCGAAGTGATAGAACGGTCCCAGCAACGAGACGAGTCCGTCCGTCGGGTCCTCGAGCGCCGCGAGGACGTTCAGGTTCCCCCAGAAGTAGACGTTGCCGACCACCACGGAGAGCGCGACGCCCGCCAGGAGCGTCCGAACTGTACGGTCAGAGAGGTCGGCGTCGTTCGCGGTTCGTCCTCCGGCGCTCTGTTCTCGGCCAGTGACGGCATCGCGTGCGAGTCCAGCGATGCCGACCAGGGCGGCGAGCACCCCCAGCGGCGGGACGGTCGACCAGTTCGTCGCGAACTGCCAGAGGACGCGTGCGTTCGCCTCCAGCGCGAGCGACGGGGTGTAGACGCGTTCGTAGCCGAGAATCTGACGCCGCCCGAATCCGAGCCCGTCGGCCGGCGCGAACGCCTGATACGGGAACACGAACGCCGACCCCGTCACGACCGCGTTGTACGCCAGCGTCACGCCGACGAAGGCAGCGCCGAGCGCGCCGACGAGACCCACTCGCTCCACTGTCGCACGCCAGCGGTCGGTGCCGTACGACCGCCAGAGGGACACGAGCGCGTGCCCGACGAACGGGAGCGCGAACAGTACGGCCGTGTACGGGCGCGAGAAGAACGCCAGGCCGACGGCGAGGCCGGCCAGCGCTGCGGCAGCGCGCGACCCGGACCGCTGCGCTCGGACGTACCCCAGTGCGAACGCGAGGTTGAACAGGGTCGTCGGCGCGTACGAGAGGAACACCGACGACGTGAGGAGGAACAGCGGCGAGCCGACGAGGAAGGCGACCGAGAGCAGGCCGGTCCGCTCGTCGAACGCCTCGCGGACGAGCAGCGCGAGCAGGGCCGCGTTTCCGGCGGCGACGAGCGCGAGCGAGAGTCGCGGCACGCCCACGGCGACCCCGAGTCCGAACACGCCAGCCGCGACCGGCGTGTACTTCGCGTACAGTCGCGCGCCGTCCTGGACGAAGAACCACGGCTGCACGGCGTCCGGAATCGAACTCGTCAGCCAGAGTTTCCCCTCCAACAGCATGGCCGCCTGCTGGAGGTAGACGCCCTCGTCGTGATTGGCCGAGTGATGCGGAAAGAGAAGGCTCGCAACGACGAACACGAGGAGGCCGGTCGCGAGTGCCAGCCCCACAACCGACGGTCGAAAGCCGAACCGTCGTCGAACGGCGTCGCGCATCGCCTAGTCGTCGCCGGGGGTGCAGTCCCGCGCGACCCGGCGCACGCCCTCAGGGAACCACGACAGTTCGTGATCGGCGGCGAGTTCGACCGCCACCGGTTCGTTCAGCGGGACCTCTTCGTCGTGGTTGTGCATACAGCCGACCACGTCGCCGTTGCCGAGTTCGACGCGGTAGAGGATGCTCGGACCGAGGAACCGGCGGTGCATGACCTGACCGTTGGCCTCGGACTTCGGGACTGGTTCGGCGCGGACGTCGTCGGGGCGGACGAGCAGGTCGATGTCCGCGCCGTCGTACTCGTGGGACAGCCCGTAGACGCGGTCGCGCTCGATGCTTCCGACCGGGGTCAGGATGCCGTCCTCCTGGACCCGTCCCGAGAGGAAACTGGCGTGACCCAGGAAGCTCGCGACGAAGCGAGATTCGGGGTGCTGGAACACCTGTTCGGGCGTGCCCACCTGTTCGAGGTTCCCGTCGTGCATCACCGCGACGCGGTCGCTGATGGACATGGCCTCCTCCTGGTCGTGGGTGACCGAGACGGCCGTGACGCCGGCCTCCTTGAGGATGCGCCGCACTTCCTCTCGCATCTCGACGCGGAGGTCGACATCGAGGTTCGAGAACGGTTCGTCGAGCAGGAGCAACTGCGGCTCCGGTGCGAGCGACCTGGCGAGCGCCACCCGCTGTTGCTGCCCGCCGGAGAGTTCGTCCGGGTAGCTCTCGCGGTGTGCCTCCAGACCGACGAGATCGAGCAGGTCGTCGACGCGTTGCTTCTGTTCGGCCTCCGGGAGGTCGTGCAGTCCGAAGGCGACGTTCTCCTCGGCAGTCTTGTGCGGGAACAGCGCGAACTCCTGAAAGACGATGCCCACGTCGCGCTGCTCGGGCGCGACGAACGACCCGCTGCCGGCGACCGGGTCTCCGCGGAGGCGAATCTCGCCGCCGTCGGGTTCTTCCAGTCCGGCGATGAGCCGGAGCGTCGTCGTCTTTCCACAGCCCGACGGCCCGAGCAGGGTCAGGAGTTCGCCCTCGCGGACCGAGAGGTCGAGGTTCTCGATGACCGTCTCGCCGCCGAACTGCTTGTGGATACCGACGAGTTCCAGCACCGTGTTCGCGTCGTCGGATTGCTGTGCGGTCTCGGTTCTCACGGCGTTCTCATTTGACATCGTATCCCTCCATGGAGAGTATCACCAGCATCGACAGCGCGGAGACGAACAGGAGGATGAGCGACGGGACGGCCGCGTGGCCGTAGTGACCCGACGCCGTCGCCTGCCACACCTGTGTCACCAGCGTGTCGAACCCCGGCGGCTTCAACAGCAGCGTGACCGGTAGTTCCTTCATCGTCGTCAGGAAGACGAGCGCGGCCCCACCGACTTGACCGGGCGCGATGAGCGGGAGCGTCACGCTCCGGAACGCGCCGAACGGCGAGCGGCCCAGTGTGCGGGCGGCCTCGGGCAGCGCCGGGCTGACGCGGAGCAGCGACGCGCGCGTCGATCCGACCGCCTGCGGGAGAAAGCGCACGACGTAGCCGAACACCAGCAGCGGGAACGCGATGACCCCGGTCCGATAGAGGCCGCCACCGTAGCGAGCGCCGAGGAACACGAGTGCGAGCCCGATGACGACGCCCGGGACGGCGTATCCGACGTACGACGCGCGTTCGAACACGTCACCGAAGCGCGACGAGCCACGAGCGGAGAGATGGGCGATCGGGAGTCCGACGATCGCGGCGACCAGGGCCGCGGCCACCGCGATGCCCACCGAGTTGCCCACGTACTGGAGTTCGAACGCCAGTCCGCCCGCGACCCCGTCGGTGCCGCGGACCAACCAGAGCCCGAGGATGCCAAGCGGGACGACGAGCGCCAGCGCCGTCACGCCGCCACAGAAGGCCGCTGCGGGCCAGCGCCACCGCCCCAGTCGGACGAGCGACTGCGTGTTGCCGTGTCCCCGGTCGGTCTGGACGCGGTCCTCGCCGCCCGCCCGTCGTTCGAACGCGAGGATGGCGACCGTGATGAGCACGAGCACCAGCGAGAGCAACGCAGCCATGTTCCGGCCGAAGGCGTTGAACTCGACGTAGATGACGCGCGTGAACACGTCGTAGCGCATGATGGCCGGCGTCCCGAAGTCCGAGAGGGCGTAGAGCGCGACCAGCAGCGACCCTGCGGTGATGGCCGGCCGAATCTGCGGGAGCGTCACCCGCTTGAACGCCTGCCAGCGCGTGTGTCTGAGCGTCCGCGCGGCCTCGACCAGCGTCGTGTCCAGCGACTTGAGCGACGCTCGCGTCGTGATGTAGACGTACGGGTAGGTGTACAAGGTCAGCACGAGCGTCGACCCGACCAACCCGTAGATGGTCGGCAGCGTCTCGACGCCGAACGGAGCGAGGGCGTCCTGTAACTGCCCCTGCGGGCCGAACGCCGAGACGAACGCGAACGCCCCGATGTAGCTCGGGACGACGAGCGGCATCGCCAGTGCGACGGTGAAAAAGCGGCGGAACGGGAGGTTCGTCCGCGTGGTCAGGAACGCCAGTGGGACCGCGAGCAGTACCGAAAGGCCAGTCACGGCACCGACGAGGAGGAAGCTGTTGACGACGATGGAGAGCGTCTGCTCGCGGAGCAGCAGGTCCAGCGCGCCGGCGAAGCCGACGCGAAAGCCCGCGATGACGATCCACGAGAGGGGGAGCAACACCGCCACCGCGACGAGTCCGGCCAGCACGACCAGGACCGAACCGCCGGACCACCCGCTCGACGCGGGGCGGTCGGCGGCCGTCGAGGTGTCGGCGTTGCCAGCCACGCTATAAGACGCCCTCCTCTCGCATGAGTGTGACCGTCTCGTCGAGGTTGGAGAGCTTCGAGAGGTCGATGTTCGGAACGTTCAGCTCCGACACCGGCGGAAGTCGACCGACCGGGTCGACGCCGTCGACGAGCGGGTACTCGAAGGTCTTCACGGCGAAGTACTCCTGTGCTTCCGACGACAGCAGGTGTCGGACGAACGTGTCCGCCATCTCTCCCTTGCTCGACGCAGCGATGGGTGCCGCGCCGGCGACGTTGAACACGGCACCCGCGTCGCCGTTGGTGAACGCGATGTCGATGGGTGCGTTCGGGCGGCCGGCGAGCACGCGGAGGGTGTAGTAATGGTTCGCGAACCCGAGTTGAATCTCACCGTCCGCGACGGCCTGGACGACCTGGAATTCGTCGGAGTACTCCTCGACGTTCAGGTTCTGGATGCCGTTGAGCCACTCGCGGGTGTCAGCGTCGCCCTCCAGGACACGCATCGCAGTGACGAAGCCCTGGAACGACGAGTACGTCGGTGCCCAGCCGATCTTCCCCGCGAACTCGTCGTGGTCGGGGAACGACATGATGTCGCTCGGAACGCCGTCGGCGGAGAGGGCGTTCGTGTTGTACGGAACGGTCCGTGCGCGGCCAGAGGTTCCGATCCACGAATTGTCGCTGGCGCGGAACTCCGACGGGACGAGCGAATACGTCCCCTCGTTCAGCGATTCAGTAGCACCCTCGTCGGCGAGGAACCCGAGCGCGCCCGCGTTGACCGAATAGAAGACGTCCGCGGGCGTGTTCTGGCCCTCGGTGACGATGCGGTTGGCCAGCGAGGCGGCGGAGTCGTAGGTCGTCCGCACCTCGAAATCCGGGTACTTCGACTCGATGAACCCCAGGAGGTCGCCGACGAGCGCCTCGCCGCGACCGGAGTAGACGTTGAGCGTGCCGCTGAGGTCGGGCATGTCGTCCATCGACGTCCCACCAGGAGTGGGGCGTTCCTCGAAGGCACCCGGTCCGGACCCGTACCACGGCGGGTTTCCGTCGGTCGTCGTCGCCGTCCCCTCGCCGGAACCGTTCGTTCCGGTGCCGGCCTCGCCGCTGGTGTTGCATCCGGCGAGCCCGGTCACGCCGGCGACGCCGAGCGCCGAGAGGAATCGTCGTCGAGAACTCTTCGAGAAGCGTTCCGTGCCGTCCATGTAAATATCGTCCTTCATTGGTATTAGGTTGGCCTAATTTACTTGTAACTGCCGGTTCCTAATCGTCCGCGGCGACCGGGACGTTCGCGTCGAGCGTCCCCGGTTCGAGCGCATCGAGACAGGCGAGCCAGTCGAGCATGTACTCGCCGACGTAGTTCAGGAACTCGCCGTTGTTGTACTCGAACTCCCCGTCGACGAGTTCGCGGGCGATGGCCTCGAAGACGCCGGCGTACGACTCCGCACCCTCACCAACGCCGTCGGCGATCTCCCAGACGTGTTCGTTCAGTTCGAGCCCCGCGACCTCGTTGTCGAGGTCGTCGAACGTCGAGCGCGGTGCCTTGTTGTGCTCACAGAGGGGCGCGCCGTTGTAGATCTGCGTCCCGACGACGTCACAGGCGCGTTTGAGGAACACGCCCGACCAGATGTCGTCGAAGCGGCCGACGTTCCACGGGTTGTCGTCCATCGGAAGCTGGTAGAACGCCGGGATGACCTCTCGACGGAACGCGAGGTTCATCGAGCACACTGTGAGGTACTGCCCCGCAGCGGCGACGAAGTCTCCGTCGAAGTCCCCGGCCGTCGTCCGCGTCTGTGCCTGCCCCTGCAGGTCGCCGTCCATCAGGATGCGGACGGCGTCGAGGTCCGGCACGTTCGTCCACAGTCCCTGGGAGGCGACGACGTTCTCGACGGTACTCGTCGTCGTCTCCACGGCTTCGTCCATCGCAGCGTACGGATAGCCGCGTGGGTACAGCCCGTGTTCGTCGGCGTTCTGGTAGAGGACGTTCACCCACTGCTCGTCGGAGCCGACGGTCTCGACCTCGCCCCCGAACGCGAGGTTGTCCATGTGCCGACCGAAGAAGTCGTGATCGTCGTGCGGAAGCGTGTCGTCGTCGATGAAGAAGCCGTACTCGTAGTCGCCGGCCCACATGTACAGCAGGCCGAAGCTCGTCTGGGCGTGGCTCGCTTCGGGAATCAGGTGGCTGTACTCGTCGACGCCGTTGGCGTCGAACCACTCGGCGCGGCGCTCGCCGTCGAAGACCTCCCCCGAAACTCCCTCGTCGTCGAGCATCGCTGCCATCTCGTCCGTGTCACAGAAGTCCTCCGTCACGAGGACGACGTGCAGTCGGTCGAGGTCGAACCCGTGCTCCCGTGCGTTGTCGAAATACGCCCGCATACACTCGTACTCCCGTATCGTCGGGACGACGACGCAGATCTCCTGACTCATTTTGGCTTACCTAAAAGTACTTTAGGAGGGCCTAAAAGCTGTCGTTGTCCGTGTGGTAAATCCCCAATAGTCTGAAAGGTATGACACAAGGCGAACTATTATTTGCTTGTGTGTGGCCACTCACTTGTGTAGGAATGAACGCACGCAGCCCACTGGCGAGTCGGGTCGACGTCTGCGTCTCGACTGCCCACCTCCAGCGTCCGACTCGCTCGACTGCGGGCGTCAGGACAACGCCGCCGTCGGTCGGCGCAGTCTCTTACCGACGTAGGAAACCGATGTCTCCAGGTGAACGTCTATGAGTCACGAACAGGGTGAGTCTACAGAGAACTCCGAGCAGTCCCCGATCTCGGAACTTCGCGACCGACGCGAAGACGCCCGGTTAGGCGGCGGCGAAGCCCGGATCGAGCGCCAGCACGAGAAGGGCAAGATGACCGCGCGAGAACGCATCGAGTACCTCCTCGACGACGACACCTTCCGCGAAGTCGACCCGTTCGTCGAGCACCGGAGTACGAACTTCGGGATGGAGGAAAAGGAGTATCCCGGCGACGCCGTCGTCACCGGCTACGGCGAGGTCGACGGGCGGAAGATATTCGTCTTCGCGCACGATTTCACCGTTCTCGGCGGGTCCGTCGGCGAGGTCGTCGCCGAGAAGATCTGCAAGGTGATGGACCGCGCCATCGAGAACGGGGTGCCGGTCATCGGGCTGAACGACTCGGGCGGGGCCCGCATCCAGGAGGGCGTCGACTCGCTGGTCGGCTTCGCGAAGATCTTCCGGCGCAACACCGAAGCGAGCGGCCTCGTCCCGCAGATCTCGGCCATCATGGGTCCCTGTGCCGGTGGCGCGACCTACTCGCCCGCGCTCACGGACTTCACGTTCATGGTGCAGGACACCAGCCACATGTTCATCACCGGGCCCGACGTCATCGAGACGGTCACCGGTGAACAGGTCTCGAAGGAGGAACTCGGCGGTGCGGGCAGCCACTCCTCGAAGTCCGGCGTGGCTCACTTCTCGTGTCGCTCCGAGGAGGAGGCCCTCGACCGGATCCGGCGACTGCTCTCCTATCTCCCGCAGAACAACATGGAGGACCCGCCTCGGCTCGCGCCGTGGGACGACCCGGACCGACAGCTCGACGAAATCACGAACGTCGTTCCCGAGGCCCCCAAGAAGCCCTACGACATGTCGACGGTCATCGAACGCATCGTCGACGAGGAGTCGTTCTTCGAGGTGCAGTCGAACTGGGCACGCAACGTCGTCATCGGGTTCGCGCGACTCGACGGCCGCTCGGTCGGCATCGTCGCGAACCAGCCCCGCGTCAGCGCGGGCACGCTCGACATCGACGCCTCCGAGAAGGCCGCGCGGTTCGTCCGCTTCTGCGACGCGTACAACATCCCCATCGTCACGCTCGTCGACGTGCCCGGATTCATGCCCGGCACCGACCAGGAGCACAACGGCATCATCCGTCGCGGCGCGAAGCTCATCTACGCCTACGCCGAGGCGACGGTGCCGCTGCTCACCGTCGTCGTTCGGAAAGCGTACGGCGGCGCGTACATCGTCATGGGTTCGAAATGTCTCGGCGCGGACGTGAACTACGCCTGGCCGGGCTCCGAGATGGCGGTCCTCGGCCCCCGCGGCGCGGTCAACATCCTCTATCGCAACGAGATCGCCGACGCCGACGACCCTGACGCGAAGCGGCAGGAACTGATGGACCAGTTCCGCGACGAGTTCGCGCATCCGTACGGGCCGGCCCAACGCGGCTATCTCGACGACGTCATCGAGCCGAAGGAAACACGTAGCCGCCTCATCGACGACCTGGACCTCCTCGAACGCAAGCGCAAGGACAAGCCACCGAAAGACCACGGCAACATCCCACTCTGACGATGTCGGCAATGAAACAAGAGGAGGAGGAGCCCGTCGATTCGGCAGCTCGAGATGACGAGTCGGAGTCCGTCGTGCAGGTCACCGACGACGTCTCGCTGACGGTGCCGGACGACGCTTCCGACGCCGAGGCCGCCGCCATCGTCGCCGCCGTCGGTGCGCACCTGACCGACAGACAGCGAGCGGCCGCGGCCGCACAGTCGAGCTCCGAACCGCCAGCGGCCGACCGCTGGAAGTTGAAAGGTCGACTTCGCTCGACCGGGAAGCGACGGCTCCCCCGGTCGGTCGAGCGCGGCGAGGAGTGGAAGGCCGCGGCCCGTTCGTTCTACTGACGCCCACTGTGGGTTCGACCGACGCGTCAGGCGGCCGCTCTACTCGGTGATGATGGCTGCGAGTTCGTCGCGGTCGAACAGTTCTCCGGAGTACGTGTCCGGGAAGTAGCCCGTGGCGTACCGCTCCAGGAGGAACAGGTGATGGAGCGGACCCGAGTAGATGGGGCCGCCGCGGAACACCATGTCGTTTTTCACTGCGGTCAGTTCGGAGGCCGTCTCGTGGTCTTTCATGAAGGCGAGGACGGTATCGACGAACTCCTGGCGGCTCTTGCTCTCGTGGCCGCGGACGAGGATGGAATCGGGGTCGATCTCCAGCATGGTCTCGTAATCGATCTGCCCTCGTTCGGTCGTCGACAGGCCGTCGATACCGGTCCCGGCGAGCGCGTCGGTGATACCGAGGTCGCGGAACTGCTTCTTGTTCGTTCCCTGATCGCTGACCCGGTACGGATAGAACTTCTCGGGTTCGTCGCCAGCCGCGAACGTGAGGAGGGCGTTCGGCCGCGCGTCCGCGGCGGGGAGCGACGCCTGGACGTCGGCGATGACGGAATCGTGCAATTCCTTGAGCTTCGTGAATCGGTCCCGTTCCTGGTGGACCGCCGCCACCTTCTCGAAGGCCTCGTACAGCGTGTAGTAGCGGTAGTCGTGCCAGCCGTCGGTTCGGCGGAAGATGGTGTTGCCGACGAACGGCGCGACGTTCTCGGAGAGTTCCTCGACGTCGCTCGCTTCGAGTCCGAAGAAGCTGTTGTTGACGAGCCACTGCGGATCGATGAGGTGGAGGTCGCCGTCGAGTTCGTAGAAGATCTCCTTGTCGATGCCGCTGTCCCCGTTCAGTTTCGTGATCGACTTCTCGTCGACGCTCACGCCGTCGAGTTCGTCGTAGTGGTCGGTGTGGAACCGCGACGGAAGCCCCATCGAGAGGATGGAGTCGCCGTGTCCGAGCGCGACGGCCATGTCCGCATAGTCCGGGAAGTAGTGGGTCACCGACTCCGGTGGCTCCTCGAACTCGACCTCCCCGGCTGGTGCCATCTCGACAGTGTAGGTGGTGTCTCCGGTCGTCGTTTTGGTGGCCGTCGCCGGCTCCGAGTCAGTCGCCGTCTTCGATCCAGCGTCCGCGTCACCGGAACAGCCGGCGAGCAGTCCGCCGCCGACGACGGCGCCACCGTACTTCAGGTACTGTCTTCGCGTGGGCTCCACGGTATCGCGGTTGTCGTGCGTCATACGGTTTAGGCTACCCTAAATAAATAAAGTGCTTTCGAATCTTAGGCTCACCTAAAGATTGAAGACCTCTCGAACGGTAGCGACAGGTACTGATGGTCGATAGACTACTCAAGCGGATTCCCAGACGCAAGCGGGCGTCAGCCTGGGCCGGACTGTACGCTGGCGTAACCGGGACGGGACCGGAAGACGACTGACTGCCGCTTTCAGGCCCGAAACTCCCCCGCTATCCTTCCCGAAAGTTGATTGAACAGTTGACATCTTGCCCACTCCGTTAACGTCACAAGGCCCCCGTGAGGAGACTCGCCTATGACTGTCGCAGTAATCGGTGCGTCGATGACCCAGTTCGGGCAACGCGACGTGTGGATACAGGAACTTCTCTCGCAGGCGGGCGAACGCTGTCTGGAGGACGCTGACGTCGCGCCCGACGACGTCGACCACCTGTACGTCTCGAACATGGCCAGCGGCGAGTTCGAGGGCCAGACGGGAATCATGAACGCGCTGGCCCACGACCTCGGCGTGATGCCGGCCTACAGCGAGCGCGTCGACCAGACCTCCTCCTCAGGCGGGGCCGGAATCTACGAGGCCTGGCAGTCGATCGCCTCGGGCGCGAGCGAGATGACGCTGCTCGTCGGCGGCGAGAAGATGACCCACAAGACCACCGCGGAGGCGACCGACGTCATCGCTTCCATCACCCACCCCGCGGAGTACAAACACGGCGTCACCCTCCCGTCCTTCGCCGGACTGACCGCGCGACACTACCTGGAGCGCTACGACGCGCCGCGTGAGAGCCTCGCTCGCGTCGCCGTGAAGAACCACAAGAACGGCGTCAACAACCCGCACGCACAGTTCCAGAAGGAAGTGGACATGGAGACCGTGCTGGAGAGCCCCATCGTCGCAGACCCGCTCCGCCTCTACGACTTCTGTCCCATCACGGACGGCTCCGCGGCGCTCATGTTCACCACCGAGGAGAAGGCCCAGGAACTGACCGACGATTACGCGATCATCACTGGCATCGCCGGTGCGACCGACACCCACGTCGTCCACGAGCGCGACGACCCCACCGTCATGGGCGGCGTGGTCGAGTCCGGCAAGCAAGCCTACGAGATGGCCGACGTCGGGCCGGACGACGTCGACGTCGCCGAACTGCACGACATGTTCACCATCCTCGAATTCCTCCAGATGGAGGGGCTGGACTTCGCCGAGCAGGGCGAGGCCTGGCAGGTCGTCCAGAACGGCGAGACGGAGATGGACGGTCGTCTGCCGGTCAACACCTCCGGCGGCCTCAAATCGAAGGGCCACCCGCTCGGCGCGAGCGGCGTCGCACAGGGCTACGAGATATACAAACAGGTCGTCGGCGAGGCGGGCGACCGCCAGGTCGACGCCGAGACCGGACTCGCCTGCAACGTCGGCGGCTTCGGGAACTGTGTCATCACCACCATCATGGAGGCAGGCCAATGAGCTTCGACGCACACCGCTGTCCGAACGGTCACGTAACGTACCCCGGCCACACGCTCTGTCCGGAGTGTGGCGAGAAACAGACCGAGACCATCGACCTCGCCGACCGAACCGCCGAGGTCGTGACGTGGACGACGAGCATGGCCACGCCGCCGGGCGTCCGCGAACCGAACACGCTCGCCATCGTCGAGTTCGACGTCGACGGCCAGTCCGTGCGCGCCATCGGGCAGGTCACGACCGACGACGTCGAAACCGGCGACGACGTCGAACCGGTCTACGCCGAGGAACTCCGAGAGCCCGGCGAGGGCATCAAGGAGCCGGAGAGTCAGGACTGGGACGGCTATCGCTTCCAGCCGACCCAGTGAGGACTCCGGTCCGAACCGTTGGCTGGATGCGATAGTGAGCGGCGACCCAGTGAGGACTCCGGTCCGAACCGTTGGCTGGAAGCGATAGTGAGCGGCGACACACTGAGGGCACCGGGCCGAACAGAGACGATGAAACGATAGGTGAGCGCCGAGCCGGTGACGGCATTGCGCGAACTCGTTTTGGAGGTCTATTTGGTGGATGCCGAGACGGCATCGAGGACGGCGTCCCGACTGCGGAGGAGCGACGTCAGGTGGTCGGCGTCGTCGAAGACGCTCAGGTCGGCGTGCGGGAGTGCCGACCGGAGGTCCCGAGCAC
>JARUKX010000030.1 GCA_029688825.1 Haloarculaceae archaeon H-GB1-1
GCTGACGTAAGTCAGCGGCGGGATGTCAATATCCACGATCGGTTTACCAATCGGAAGCTATGGTTCGTCAGGGCTCACATCAGATCCCTCCTGTACGGCGGACCGCAGGGTTGGAATCCTCATGGGATGGAACGCTCTCGCTGCTTGGTCCCCCAAGCGCGACATACTCTCACTGGGACAGTCGAGCGCCATCGAAGATGGCTGAAATCGACCGACCCTGCCGGGGTCGCCCCCGGCCCGGCGTTCACATTCTTTCCGATGGGAGGGGAGTATATAAGCCCCACGACTGAGACCTGCCGTGACATATTGAGACAAAGGACCACGACAGCACGCGTCGTGGGCTAGCCGAACACCGCTGGCGTCGAGCCGACGTGGAGAGAGCAGGAGACTAACGAGCGCCTATCCCGGCGACTGTCGAGAAGTGAGGAGTTGGTTGCGGGCGTCAGGCAGTGGTTGAGAGAGCGTGACGAACCGAGACGGGAACAGGAGCGGGGGAGAGGAGCGCCAGGAAAGCCTCCGTGGGCGCTCGATCGGCGATGACGGTCGGTGGAGCGAGCGGCCCGCGGTCAGCGATGAGATCGTGTCGTGCGAAAGTCGGGACGGTGCGGGCCTCGAAGAAGTGGGTGAGGAGGTTCGCGAACGTCCACGCGTCGCGGAGGTCGGCGAAGCGAGCGACCTCGTCGACCGTCTCCTCGGGTTCGCCGACATTCGTCCGAACGGTGACTGAGTGTGCCGTGGAGTCGCGGCACGTAGCGGGGCCGACGAAGACGCCGGTAGTTCGGCGACGATAGCCGTCCTCGACGTCGTTCCAGCCCGGATGGTGGGAGACCATAGCAGGCGATGAAACGGCCGAACCTCATAACGGTCGTGGCCTCACCCAGGCGAGAGGGACGAGGAGACGAAAGGAAGAACAGGAGACACCTCTCGAGTTCCAGTACACAGAATGCTTAGGTGAATACTCGTCCATGCAACCGACATGGCAGGCGAGACCACCTCGCATATTCGGGAGTTCTTCGACGAGGGGCGAGCGTCGGATCGGGCCCTCGTCGTTCTGAACCGGACCGAACCACGACCGCTCGTGAATCTGTTGAGCGAAGCCTTCGACGGTCAGGACGTGGACGTGGCGGAACGAGAGGAAGACGACGAGGAGACGGACCTCGTCGCGCTGGTCGAAGGAGACAGCGTCGTAGCGACGTCACCGTTGCAGGCCCTGAGTGACGCGTTCCTGATGGTCAACTCCGACCTGTACCGGACGGGCACGCGGACGCTAGACGAGTTCGACGCACCAGCAGTACTGACGGAACTCGACGACACGGTCTTCTCGCTTCGTGGATTTCCGGCCTCGACGAAAGAGAAGCTGCTGTTGATCCTCATCTCCAGATATATCGAGAAGCAGGCGCTGGATGCCGACACAGGGACGTTACGCTCGTCGTTTCAGAAACTGTCGCGCTTGAACGACGAGGCAGGGACGAGGGAGATATACGAACGGCTCGGAGGGTCGTCGGTCGACGTGCACGTGTACGGAATCGGCGATTGGACGCCGTCCGACGCACCGTACGCGATTCATACGGGGGAGGAAGACGAGTACCGGCACACGTGGTTCGTCGTCCACGATCCTGGCAGAGAGTCGGCGCCACACGCAGCACTCGTCGCCTACGAGACGGAGCCGAACGTGTGGAAGGGGATGTGGACGCATCGCCCGGCGCTGGTCGACCGGATCGACCGGTACGTGGCGTCGTCGCTGTAGCTGAATCGGTGCCCGGAGGATGGAGGGGGTGCTCGGCAGGGCGCACGTCGACTGGAGGGGACATCGGGAGATTAAGGATACCGTGTGTCGATTTCCTCGACATGACTCGGCGAACGGATCGAAAACGCTGGCTTCAGACGTTCGTCGCGGGCCTCCACGCGGGGCGAACCACGCTCGGTCCCTGGAGCGGCAATCCGGTCCCGAAGGCGTGGACGCACGTGACGAAGGTCGACCCGGAGGGAAGTAAACGGCTTCCGCTCCTGTACCCACTGTATCTTCAGTTCACGGACGCCGTGTCCGTCGGTGGATCGAGCGACGTGACGGCAGCGAACTCCGAGGAGACGTTCGAGCTGCTGGACGTGGTCGCGACGCCGGCGTTCCACGAGCCGAGCGAGGCCCGCCACGTGACGGACCAGACCAGGAAATCCGCGGCGTTTCTCGCGGTTCCGGAGGTTCTCAACGGCGACTCGGACGCACTCGTCGGAACCCTCGGCGAAGCGGTGGAGTACCTCCGGGACGAGATGATCCCGGAGTTGCTTCGGGAGAAGCTCCCGTGGCCGCTCCGCGGACGACTCGTCGACCCGATGACCGATTTCCTGACGACGATGCTGCTCAGCCAGGCGGTCTTCGAGGCCTACATCATTCAGAACCCCGATAGCGCGGCGGCGAGGCGCGGGGGTGTGACCGAAGACGACCTCCTCTCGCCGGAGCAGGCCAGACAGCGAGCGATGGCGGCGGACCGACACCTCGGCAGCGAACTGGTCTACCTGGAGTACTCGGGAACGTACGGCGGTGAGGAGGCGGAAGCGATACTCGACCAGATAGCAGATCGGATGACCCAGTCGCGGCTCTGGTACGGTGGTGGGATCGACAGTCGCGAGAAGGCCGAGCGGATGCTGCAGGCGGGCGCGGACACCGTCGTCGTGGGAGACGTCTTCCACGAAGTGGCGGACGAAGAGGCGACCGTCTGCGTGCGTGCGCGCGAAGAGTTCGACGAAGGCGCACCCAGGAGAGCCATCCGGGAGTGGATCGGCGAGGAAGTCGACGTCGAAACGTCGGCGGCAGCCCGATATCTCCGGACGATTCCGGCCGTCGACGCACCGGTGGCGACGGCCGAGCGTCACCTCGCAGACACGGTACAGTGCTATCTCGCACTGCAGAGGTCGGACTCGCAGACGCTAGCGAACGTCCTGGGTGCGCAGACGCGCACCGAACTGGACGACGCACTGGCAGCAAACGTCGACGTCTCGCAGTACCTGAGCGCCATCACGCCGCAGCGAGACGACGGGCAGGTATCGGTGCCACTGACACACGTGAGTGTCTTCGAGTAGACGGCTGCGGAGGAGAGGGCCCGAGGTTCAGGCGTCGTATCCGTCCAGGTTCTCCGGCGTTCCCGACAGGTAGATGTACTCGGTCGCGATGCCCGTGAGTATCGAGTCCGAGTCGACGGCGTACCGAATCGCCTGGTCGAGATACTGCGTGGCGATGTCGACGACGTTCTGGTAGGCTTCGTCGTCGGTGTCGCAGATGAGGTACTCCGCTGTCACCGGAGTCAGTTGCTGTTCCGCCAGGTCCGCCTCGAGGTCGTCGACGTCGTCGAGCCATATCTGCGCGCCGATGATGGCGAGGACGATGGCGTGCTTGAACGATTCGTCGATGTCGATGCCGGCCGCGCGAAACATCTCGATCATCCCGTCGTAGATGACGCCGACGCGTTCGTACTGGGTCTTGCAGTAGGGCCAGTCACGCTCCTGGGCGGTCAGGACGTCCGGATTGGATTCGAACGGCGCGAACTTGTACTCGTCACGGATCTGCTCGGTCGCGTCGTCGTCGCCCTCGGTGGCACGGACCATCAGCTCCCGGAAGTGCTGATCGTCGTCCTGGTGTGCCTCGGAGTCGTCGACTGCCGTCGTGTACCGCTCGCGGACCGCGGCCGGGAACGCCGAGAACTGCTCCTCGACGCGGGTCCGCAGGCATTCCTGTGCGATTTCGGCGACGCGCCGACGTTCGGCGTCGGTTACGTCGACGTCGAGCTGGAAATCCTCGTACTCGTCGTCGTTGATCGCGTCGCGCATGTCGCCGTCGAGGAGGGCTTCCGTGCAGAGTCGAGCGACCCGCTCCGCGTGCGCGACGAATTCGAGTTGCTCGCTGGCCCGTTCGCGGAGGCGTTCTTCCCGCGCGGCGTCGTCCGTTTCCACGGGAAAGTACGCGCTGATCGGCGTGCTTACCTCGCCGGTCACGGGGTTGACGTCCCCGTGGACGTCAGCCATCGCGCGTCGGTAGAGGTGGCCCAGCGTCAGTTCGACGGGCATGGTCAGCTTCGTCTCGTAGGAGAACGTGACCGACTCGTAGTCCAGTTCCTGTTCGACGCGCGCTTCGATAGCAGCGTACGCGTCCTCGAGGAACGCATCGAGCGTGTCTTCGACCCACCCACGAATGCGGAGTGCCGTCAGGTCGAGTTCACCCGAGCGCGTGTAGAAGCGAAAGACCGACCGGACCGAGAGTGGGACCACGGACGTCCGCGAGAGGAAGCCCGTGACTGTCCCGAACGGAGCCGACGACGATTCGAGACCGTGACTCATTGGTTCCGAGTGGTCGGGCGAGCGTTGTATAGCTATTGAAACGCGGGGGAGTGTCAGAATATCTGCGCGCTCTCGTAGACTGCGAGGCCGTCGTCCTCGATCTCGTACGGGACCGTCCCTCGCGAGTGGTTCGCGTTGCGGATCTTCTGGATCTCGACGGCGAGCTGTGTGTCCCCAGAGTCCGCGCGGACGTACTTCAGGAGGAACACGGCGTCGGTGAGGTACTCGATGATGCCGTGGCGAGACGCGTGGGGATTGTCCTCTTTCGCCTCGCTGGTGAACAGGGTGGTGACGCCGGCGTCTTTCAGGCTCTGGGTGAAATCGAACACCTCGGTGCGGCGGCGGGATTGGTCGTCGTACATCATCTCCAGCAGCGAGACGGAGTCGAGAACGAACCGGTCGGCACCGAAGTCCTCGATGAGACGCGGCAGTTCGCCGCGGATGTTGTCCAGACTGTTGGCCATCTCGACGGGGTCGAGATCGATGACGGCGAGTCGCCCCTCTTCCTCGAATCGGTCGAACTCCCAGTCACGTTCGGCGGCCGTCGCCATGATGTCCTCGTAGGTCTGTTCGAGAGTGATGAACACCGCGTTATCGCCGGCTTCGGTGAGACCGTGATGGAGAAACTGAAGTCCGAACGTCGTCTTCCCCGTCCCCGCCCCGCCGATCGTGACGATGAGGTGGCGTTTCGGAATTCCACCGTGGATCATGTTGTCGAGCCCCTCGATTCCAACGTCGAGGCGAGGGATATCCGACTCGAAGTCCTCGTCGTCGAAGCTCTCGGAGCTGCCACCGCCGAAGCCGCCACCACCGCCGCCGAAGCCGCCACCGTCACCACCACCGCCGAGGTTGGGGCCGCCCACCGACTCCATCTCGGCGGCAAAGTCGTCTTCGAAGAGGGATCCGTCGTCCCCCTTGTCCGAGGTGTCGATGTCGCTGCTATCGTCGAACGGGTTCGATTCGTCAGCGTCGCCGAACGGGCTCGATTCGGTGTCCTCACCGAACGAGCTAGCATCGTCAGCGTCGTCGAACGGGCTCGCCCCCGCAGCGTCGTCGGGTTCGCCCTCGTCGTCACTCGCTGCATCCGCGGTGTCGGATTGGGTGTCCTGTTTCGCGTCTTTGAGCGCGCTCTCGAACCAATCGTCCTCGTCGTCGGTCGGTTCGTCCTCGCTCATGTAATGGTCTCTCCACCCACTCCCGCGAGCATACGAAGTCGTTGGTGCCGACGTAAATTATACTGTCGGCTGTACAGGGATGTCCCGTCTCGCAAACTCGGCAGGGACGGACTCCTACCGCCGAGTTCGCGCGTTACGGCGACGAACCGAGCCAGGTGACCGCAGATGACCGCGGACATAGAGAACGGGTTTATCAGGACGGAAAGCAAATCCAGGATCGATGAAGGTCGGGATCGTCGGCCAGAAGGGGAACAGCCGGGCCGCGTCACTGGCGGCGACGCTCTGTGAGAGTCTCCGAGAGGAGGGCGTCGACATCGCGGTCGACGAGACGACCGCAGGGGCGCTGCAGGCTGCCGCCCACTGGGACGAGCCAGAGACACGCGCGAGTTACGCCAGCGTGGACATCGAGGAGATGGACGACCGAGACCTCGTGGTCAGTATCGGCGGCGACGGAACCTTCCTCTTCGCCGTACGGGGCGCGGGAGAGGCGCCGCTGATGGGCATCAACCTCGGGGAGGTCGGGTTCCTGAACGCGGTGGCTCCCGGGGACGCCGTCGAGGCGGTCGGCGACGTGGTGGAGGAGTACTTCCAGAACGGGGAGATACCCACGAGGGAGGTGCCCCGGCTACAAGCGCGCGGCGACGACTGGTCGTTGACGCCGGCACTGAACGAGGTCGTGGTGCAGGGAGCACAGCGCGGCCACGGACAGGGCCTCGACCTCGAAGTTCGAGTCAACGGCTCGCTCTACGAGAGCGGGCACGCGGACGGGGTTCTGGTATCGACGCCCACCGGCAGCACCGCCTACAACCTCAGCGAGGGTGGCCCGCTCGTCCACCCCGTCGTCGAGGGCTTCGTCGTGACCGAGATGTGCGGGGACGATACGATGCCACCGCTGGTCGTCGGATACGACAGCACGGTGACCGTCCGAATCGATGACGCGGAATCCGGCGTCGTCGTCAGCGACGGACGTGTGGTCGAAGAAGTAGCACCACCGACGCAGATAACTATCGAACGAGCAGCGGACCCGGTCCGAATCGCCGGTCCGCCGCTCGATTTCTTCACCGCGCTCGGAAAGCTAGAGTGAGTTACCGGTCTGCCGTCGCCAGCAGGACGGGAGCGACGACGAGCAACACGAGCCCGAAGAACTTGTACTGCATGATGCTTCCGAGGAGGCTGAGTTCCTTCGGGGCGAACAGCGACGACGGGGTGATGAGGAGAATCAGCCCGAACGTGATGGTGTGGATCGTGAACAGCTTTCGGGACCGCTGCGCCAGCGTCGCGACCAGACCGAGAAGGTAAATCACGAGGAGCGCGTCCCCGGCGTTGACCTTGAGTAGGAACCCGTCGATGACTTGCAGCGGTAACGCGAACATTCCTAGTCCGAGTTGGCTCTGTTTGAGCCTTTAAACTTCCGTTCCGCTCCGGACGAACGCACCAATGCTGCGTTCGTCCGATCGGCCCCGGTCACGGTACAGTGGTCGTCGAGACCGGGAGGAACGACCGGTATCGGCCGGAAATTCCCCGCCTGGAATCGCGAGAAACGGTCAGGAAGAGTTGTGGCACCCATCAAGTACAAATACTTGCCGCTCCGAAATTGCGTATCGTGTCCGAGCCGACTGATACCCCTACGGTCCTGGTCGTCGACGACGAGCAGGAGGTCGCGGACGTCTACGCTTTGCGACTGCGGAGCGAGTACGATATCGACGTCGCCTACGGGGGCGAGGAGGCCCTCGAAACGGTCGACGCGGCGACCGACGTCGTACTGCTCGACCGGCGCATGCCTGACCGTTCGGGGGACGAAGTGTTGGAGGAGATTCGAGCGCGCGGGTTGGACTGTCGAGTCATCATGTTGACTGCAGTCGATCCGGACTTCGACATCATCGACATGGAGTTCGACGACTACCTCTGCAAACCCGTCGAGAAGGACGACCTCGTCTCGGCGATCGAACAGCAGATGGCCGCCAGTCGGTACGACGAGCGACTGACCGAGTACCTCGAAGTGACCTCGAAGATCGCGCTTCTGGAGAACGAAAAGACCGCGCGCGAACTCGAGGAGAACGACGACATCCAGCGACTCCGCGAGCGTGCAGCGTCGCTGAAAGAGGAGATGGACGACGTACTCGATGAGTTCGAAGACATCGAGGCGGCGTTCCGCGACATCGGTCGTCAACCCGGCTGACCGACGCGAATCTGGGAGACCGGAGACGGCAGACACAGCGCTCTTTTGCAGCTACTGCGTCGAGTCGTGACCCGCGTGGGGAACAAAGTATAAATTCGAGGCTCACTGAGGGTCGGCTAGAATTTGTCACCGAACGTCGATACGCGACCGACCGTCCTCATCGTCGAGGACGAACCCGACGTCGCGGATGCACACGCACTCAAGCTTCGAGACCGCTACGAGACGAGAGTCGCGTACGGTGGCAAAGAGGCCCTCGAGCAGTTCGGCGACGACATCGACGCAGTCTTGCTCGACAGACGCATGCCCGGTCTCCACGGCGACGAGGTCCTCGAGCGAATTCGCGACCGAGGATTCGACGGGCCGGTCATCATGACGACGGCCGTCGACCCGGACCTCAACATTCTCGAGATGGACTTCGACGACTACCTCTGCAAACCCATTCTCTCGGACACGCTGGCGACGACGCTGGAACAGCACATCGAGTCCCGTAACGTCGCCGACCCACAGCTCGAAGAGTTCTTCCGGATCGTCTCGAAACTCGACGTTCTCGAATCGAAACTATCGGCCTCTGAACTCGAACGGAGCGACGAATACCAGTCGTTGAAGCACCGTGCCGAAGAACTGGGGTCGGAACTCGACGACTCGGTGAACGACTTCGGGGAGCTCGTGAGCACCTATCAGGACATAAATCGCGGATCGACGAGCTGAACGCGCCACCCGACTGTCGAGGATGCAACCATCAGCGGTGAGAGCGGCGTCTCACGACGGAGCGTCAGTGATACGAACGCCCTGAGACGAGACAGAACGTGAGAATCGAGAGCGCCGACCGGCGGAGCGTTATTCGAGGTCGATATCGGCGGTGTCGCCGGCGGTGTCGAACGAGACTTCGAGAATACCGTTGTTGTACGACGCGTCCGCGGAGTGCTCGTCGACGCGAACCGGGAGCGGGACCCGTTCGTGGTACTCACGGACCTCGCTCTTCGCGTCGATGGTGAGCGTCTCCCCGTCACATTTGAGCCCGATGTCGTCCTTGTCGACGCCCGGGAGGTCGGCGACGACGCGGAGTTCGTCACCTTCCTCGAAGACGTCGAGGTGGACGCCCGGTCCTTCCGAACCCGTCGGTTCCCCCTGGTTCGGCCCCCGCTCGATGTGGACGTTCGCGTCGCTCATCATGTCGTTCATCATCCGCTCGATCTCGTCGAAGAACTCGTCGAACGGGTCGTCTCGGTCGTCGCGTCTCATGGACGTGTGTAGGGCCAACCCCATCAAAAACCTTCGGCACGTCAATCGAACAGGAGGATCCCCACGTTCGACAAACACCCCCACACCGTGTCAATTGGGCAACGACTAAGCCCTCGGGCGGTGGCCGTTCCAACAACAGATGTCGATATTCCAGACGCTCGACGACCTCGAAGGGGGCCAGCGGGTGCTGGTCCGTCTCGATCTGAACTCCCCCGTCGAAGACGGGGTCGTACAGGACAACCGCCGGTTCGACCGCCACGCGGAGACGGTCCGGGAACTCGTCGACGCTGGCCACCGGGTCGTGCTCATGGCACATCAGGGACGTCCCGGCCGGGACACGTTCGTCTCCCTGGAACAGCACGCCGACATTCTCGCCGACCACGTGGGACACGACATCGGGTTCGTCGCCGACACGTACGGCGAGGCGGCGCTCGACGCCATTCACGGGCTGGCGGCCGGCGAGGCGCTGCTGCTGGAGAACGTCCGGATGGTCGACGACGAGCTGCCGGAGAAAGACCCCACCGAACACGCCGAGAGCGAGTTCGTCCAGACGCTCGCGCCCGAGTTCGACGCGTACGTCAACGACGCGTACTCCGCGGCTCACCGAGCACACGCCTCGCTGGTCGGCTTCCCGGAGGTCCTCCCGGCCTACGCGGGACGGGTCATGGAGACGGAGTACGAGGCGAACTCCGCCATCGCGTCACGCGAGTTCGACGGCAACGTCACGATGGTCGTCGGCGGGACGAAGGCGACCGACGTCATCGACGTGATGAGCGCGATCGGTGACAGGGTCGACGACTTCCTGCTGGGCGGTATCGCCGGCGAACTGTTCCTCCGTGCCGCGGGCTATCCGGTGGGTGAGGACGTCGGCGACATGGACCTGTTCGACGAGCAGTGGGAAGCTAACAGCGAGACTGTCACCGAGATGCTCGAATCCCGCCGCGACCAGATCACGCTCGCCACGGATCTCGCCTACGAAGGCGAAGCCGACGAACGGGCCGAGATCGACGTCGAGGAGATAGCAGAGAAAGACCGCGCGTTCCTCGACGTCGGGAGCGACACCGTCGAGACCTACGACCCCGTGATTCGCGACTCCGAGGCCGTCTTCGTGAAGGGTGCGCTGGGGCTGTTCGAGGATGAACGGTTCGCCGAGGGGACCGTCGGCGTCCTGGAGGCCATCGCCGAGACCGATTGCTTCTCCGTGGTCGGCGGCGGCGACACCTCACGTGCCATCGAGATGTACGGGCTCGACGAGGATGACTTCTCGCACGTCTCCATCGCCGGCGGCGCGTACATCCGCGCGCTCACCGGCGCGGAACTCGTCGGCGTCGACGCGCTTCGACGGGACTAAGCACTACATAGCGGCCCTGCGTACCGTTCGCGTATGCAGGTCGGCATCGTCTCCGATACGCACGACAATGCACGGTACGTCGAGCGCGCCGTCTCGTACTTCGAACAACAGGGTGTCGATGCGGTCGTCCACTGTGGGGACTTCGTCGCGCCCTTCTCGGCGACGCCGTTCGACGCCGACTTCGATTTCTATGCTGTCCGCGGCAACAACGACGGCGAGTGGGCGCTCCAGAACGTCGTCGGGGAGTTCGGTACCTACCTCGGCGAGATGGGGGAACTCACCTTCGATGGCACCGACTTCGCCGTCTATCACGGGACGAGTCGACCGATAGTGGACGCGCTCGTCGATTGCGGGCGCTACGACTACGTCGTCCACGGGCACACGCACGAGAAAGCGACGGAAGAACGGAACGGGACGGTGCGAATCAATCCGGGTGGGATTCCGATCCCAGACGCGCCAGCGCCGCCGAACGCCGTCGTCGTGGAGACGGACTCCGGCGCAGTCCACGTCGAGTCGCTCAGCGACTGATCGGCTGCGGTTCGCGGTCGGGACGGTCGGTGTGGCCCAGTCGGCCGTCGATGCCGAGCGTCTCGTTGGTGGTGGCGACGCTCTCCTCGTAGTCGGCGAGACCGGTGACGGCACGGATGGCGTCGATGTTCTCGGGGACGACGTCGGACTCCTGGTGGATGGCCTGGAACAGGTAGAGGTCGCGTCCCTCCACGGTGATGGACTCACCCCAGATGCAGTTCTCCCACCAGTCGCCGCGCGGGCGGCCGGCGTCCATCGCGAACTCCTTGAGCTTGCCGGCACCGTCGATCTCCAGATACTCGGAGAGGACGAACAGTCGAGATTCGTCTTCGAGGAGTTCTCGGACCTCTTCGGCGTCGGCCTCGCTTTCGAGGGTCATGTTGATGCTGTGGGTGTGCATCAGCGTCGCGGGCACCTTCATGCCCAGCGTGTCGATGTCGAGGTCCGGGAAGATCGTGTTGACGTCCGGGCCGTGGTGGGACGGAATCGTCACGGGGTCCGGAATCGTGTCGTTGATCGGCCCGCGGCCGGTCTGTCCGGGGTCACCGCCGCGGCGGACGAGCGTCGCGCGGACCTTCTCGATGCCGTATTCCTCGCGAATCGGTGCGGTCAGCCGCGACAGGCCGGTCGTGTTACAGGAGACGACGCGGACGTGTTCGGCACCGCTCTCGGCGACCTCCTCGTAGTTCGCGCGAGCCACGAAGCTGGTTTCGGCGACGTCGGCGTCCTCGCCACCCTGGTAGAGTGCCGGCGTGTCGTGCGCTTCGTAGAGTTCCTTGTTCTGCGCACCGATACCGGACGGCGTCGTGTCGACCATGATGTCGCTCTGCTCGACGAGTTCCTCGACCTCGCCGGCGATCTCGATGCCCGCCGCTGCGAACTGGTCCTTCTTCTCCGGAATTGCAGCGTACAGAGGATAGTTGCGTTCGACAGCGATCTGCGCTTCGTAATTGGGACTGGTCTTTGCGACACCGGTCAATTCCATATCCGGCTGTGTGACGATGGCGTCGGCAACGCGTTTTCCAATCGTACCGTAACCATTCACGCCGACCTGGAGCATACACTACCTAGTCCAAGGTTGCAGCAAATAACTGTTCTCATCCTTCTGAAATAAATTAACTCGGTCCCGAGTAATCGTCCAGGGCAAGACCTAATCCGCCGCATCACGAAGCGAGCGGCGTGAACAACTCCCTTCGATCACCTGCCCAGACGGCCGTAAATCAGTGTATGGGTCTGAAATCTGATGAATCGTGTGCCATAATCACAGACGACAAACGAAAGGCCATCGGTGAGGCACTGTACATGGTCGCCGCCGAGGTGAGCGACGACACGGTCTTCGTCCGCTACCCTCCGGGAGAACAGCATGGAGAGGAACCGCCCGAGCCGGTCGCAGCCGCGATGGCCGGCGCTGACGTCGTCCTCGCGCCGACGACGAAGAGCCTGAGTCACACGCGCGCACGGACCGCTGCGAACGACGCCGGTGCGCGCGTCGCCACGCTGCCCGGCATCACGGACGGCGTCTTCCTCATGGGTCTGGACGCGGACTACGAGGCCATCGCCGCCGAGTGCGAGCGCGTTCTGGAGCAGGTCGGCGACGCCGAGGAGGTCCGCGTCACCACCCCGCAGGGGACCGACATCACGTTCGAGCCGGGCGACCGCGAGTGGCTCTCCGACACCGGCATCGTCCACGAGCCGGGCCAGATGTCGAACCTTCCCGCCGGAGAGGTGTTCGTCAGTCCCGAGACTGCGAACGGTCGGTTCGTCGTCGACGGAACGATGATGCCCCACGGCCAGCTCGACGACGGCCAGACGCTCGAGTTCGAGGTCCAAGACGGCTACGTCACGGACGTCTCCGACGACGCCGTCAGAGAGCAGATCGAGGCCGCCGCAGACGAAGTGGGCGACGCCGCCTACAACCTCGCAGAACTCGGCATCGGCACGAACGTCGCCGTGCAGGACCTCGTCGGGTCCGTCCTGCTGGACGAGAAGGCCGGCGGGACGGTCCACATCGCGATCGGCGACGACCACGGCATCGGCGGCGACGTCGAAGCACCCATACACCTCGACGGCATCATCAGAGAGCCGACCGTCTACGCGGACGGGGAGGTCGTAGACCTCCCGATGGCCGAACGGGCATGAGCCCGTGAGGCGGCGAGGAAGTGAAACTTCCTCGAAGTGAGTGAGCGGCGACAGCCGCGAACGCGGGGAGGTCGTAGACCTCCCGATGGCCGAACGGGCGTGAGCCCGTGAGGCGGCGAGGAAGTGAACCGTCCACACGCAGTGTGAGCAGTCCGTAATCAGCCTGCTTTTACGCTCGGACCCGTTATGACGGCTATATGAGCGATACGACAGAGCGCGTGGCACTTCCGTGCCCGGCGTGCTCGCCGGACCTGGAAACGGTCCACGAAGTACTCAAACCGGGCGGTGGGCAGGCGACGGTTCGCTGTACGGAGTGCGATCACGTCCACAAAGAGCAGCTTCCCGAGGAGGAGACGGAGCAGAAGAAGGTCGTCGTCTCACAGGACGGCGAGTCGTTCACCGAACAGGCGGACGTCCCGGTCGACGAGACGCTCGCGGTCGGAGAGGAGTTCCTGCTCGACACCGAGCAGGCCATCATGAGCGTCCGCATCACGAGTCTGGAACTCGACGGCGGCCGCGTCGACGAGGCACCCGCGGAAGACGTGCGGACCATCTGGTCGCGCGCAGTCGGGAACGTGAGCGTCAACGCGACGGTCCACCCGAAGAGCGGCCGTCACGACGAGACGCGCGCCATCGAACTCCACGTCCCCGGGGACTACGAGTTCACCGTCGGCGCGACCGATTCCTTCGGCGACGAGGAGTTCACCGTCGAGGGCATCTACATTCGCGACGACGCACACGGGTACGACTTCGAGAAACTCGACCACGACAACGACTCGGCAGTCGCCAAGGACGTCAAGCGGCTGTACGTCCGCGACGAGAACACGACTGCCTGGTCCGCCTGGTAGCATGGTCGACTGGGAGGCCGAGCGAAACGCCCTCTGTGACCGACTCGCCCGACAGGGGCGCGTCGACGACGAGCGCGTCCTCGACGCACTCCGAGCAGTCCCGCGCCACGAATTCGTTCCGGACACCCATCGAGACGAAGCCTATCAGGATACCCCGCTGCCCATCGGGGCGGGCCAGACCATCTCCGCGCCGCACATGGTCGCGGTCATGTGCGACCTGCTGGAGCTCACGCCCGGGGCCGACGTGCTGGAGATCGGTACCGGCTGTGGCTATCACGCCGCCGTCACGGCCGAACTCGTCGGGGCCGAACACGTCTCCTCCGTCGAGTACCACGACCAGCTCGCGCGCCGAACGCGGGAGCGACTCGACAGACTCGGCTACGGCGGCATCTCGATTCGAGCGGGCGACGGCAAGGAAGGCTGGCCCGACCACGCACCGTTCGACCGGGCGTACCTGACCTGTGCGGCCCCCGAGTTCCCTGCGGCCGTCGTCGAGCAGGTCAGAAACGGCGGCATCCTGCTCGGGCCGCTGAAGCAAGGACACCGCCAGACGCTCGTCCGGGCGCAGACGGACGGGGACGGGTCGCTCCAGCGAGAGGATCACGGCGGCGTTCGCTTCGTCGACCTGCAGTAACGGTCCCAGTCGACTACGGCGGCGGGGAATATAACGGTCGGTGCGCGTGATTCATATTCGTGCAGCCGCAGGTTCGAGCATGGACCTCGCGGTCTTGCGGGACGACATGGTCGACAGCCTGGAACACGAGAGCAAAGGGCTCGTCAGGAGCGACGCGATTTCGGTCGCGATGCGGGAAGTCCCCCGCGAGACGTTCGTCGAAGACGAGCAGGCAGCCTACGCCGACCGCGGGTTCGAGCGACTCGGAACGCGCGTGCTCGCGCCGAGCACGGCCGCACGACTGCTCGAACCGCTGGCCCCCGAACCGGACGAGTCGGTCCTCGTCGTCGGGGCTGGCGTCGGCTACACGGCTGCGGTCATCGCCGAGATCGTCGGCGAGCGGAACGTGCAGGCGATAGACATCAACCGTCAGGTCGTGCTCGACGCGCGTCACAACCTCGAACGCGCCGGCTACGGTGGCGTGCTCGTCGACCGTCGCAACGGAGCCGATGGATTGCCGGAATACGCGCCGTACGACCGGATCCTCCTCGAGGCAGCCGCCGTCAACCCGCCCCGAGCACTGGTGGAGCAGCTGGCAGACGGCGGCCGACTGGTGTTCCCGCAAGGGGCCAGTCAGCAGACGTTGACCATCGTCGAGGACGGCGACGTGGTCGAGGAACTCGGGAGCGTCGCCTTCCAGCCGATGCTGGTCGAGGGCGAGCAGGCCGACACCATCGAGCGCAATCGCACCCGCCGAGAGGACCAGGAGTTCGCCCGGCGACAGGCCTCCTCCCGCACCGGGTGGGAGCAGGAGTGGATCGACTGGGACGGTTAGTCGGTGACGACGAGCACCTTCGTGTTCTCCCGGCGGTCCGTGTACTGCCCGCTCGCGGGCGGTTTGACGTCCAGTTCCACAGTCCCTTCTTCCTGATTCGGTCCGAGCGACGGGTCGAGACGTAACGTGGCGGTCCCGTTCTCGTTGGTCGTCGCCGTCACGATGGCGGCGAGTCGCGCCGTCCCCCCTTTGGCGACGACGGTCGCGTCCGCGACGGGTGCACCCTCGGGGTCGACCACGGTGACGGTGACGTTCTGCGGCGTCGGCTCGACGACCTCCGGTTCGGGCTGAACGTCGAGTTCGGTGACCCCGAGCGTGTCGATGCCCGCGAGCGTGTTCATCATGACGCTCAAGCTGGCGACGCCGACGACGAGGGCGATGACCAGCCGAATCGGCAGGCCCTCGATGGCCCGCTCGTCAGACCAGAGTGACTGAGACATACGCCCTCCTGGCCGCGGATTCACTCATAAACCCTCGCCCGAGCGTTTATCCCAGAAGAGGCGGCCATCCCGAGCCATGCCGACCATCGGACGAAGCGAGGACGCAGGGCCGACGTGTCGTCTCGGCCGCTATCGTGCGCGTGACGGAAGTCTCGGTGCGCCAGTCGACGTGGACCTCGACGGGCCGCACGTCGTCCTGGTCGTCGGCAAACGTGGGTCCGGGAAGTCGTACACGCTCGGCGTCCTCGCCGAGGCGTTGGCCGAGACGCGAGGTATCGCACCGGTCGTCGCGGACCCGATGGGTGCCTTCCGGCCGCTAGCGGAGGCGTCGTCGGACGCGACGGTCGCCCAGCCGACGGTCTCGACGGCTGCGCTGGCCCCGAGATCGTGGTGTCGATTGCTCGGCCTGGACCCCGCGAGCGGCCCCGGAGCGCTTCTCTGGCAGGTCGCCGAGGAGAGCGAGAGCCTGGCGGGAATGACGACCGCCGTGGAGGCCGCCTCGGTCCCGGACGAGACACGTCGGGCCGTTCGAAACCACCTCGGAGTGGCGCGCTCGTGGGGCGTCTTCGACGGCGAGGAGACGACCCTGACCGACGGTGACGCGACCGTGCTCGACCTCGAAACACAGCCGCGCGCGCCGACGAACGCTGTCGTCGCCGGCGTTTCACAGGCCCTCTACCGCGCTCGCGTCACGGGCCAGACGGACCGGTTGCCGTGGGTCCTCGTCGACGAGGCCCACGTCGCGTTCGACGGCGTCGCGGCGTCGGGGCTTCGACAGCTCGCGACTCGGGGGCGACAGCCGGGGGTGAGTCTGGTCGCGGCGACCCAGCGACCCAGCGCGCTCCCGGCGGTCGCCATCTCGCAGGCGGACCTCCTCGTCGTCCATCGGCTGACCAGTCGAGCCGACAGGAAGGCGCTCTCGAAGGCCCGGCCCTCGTACTTCGCCGGGTCGTACACCGACCGGATGCCCACGGCACCTGGAGAAGCGCTCGTCGTCGACGACGTGACCGAGTCCGTCCACGCGGTCCAGGTTCGCGAACGGCGGACGCCGCACGGTGGCGAGAGTCCGCGGGTCTCGGAGACATTCGAAAGCGGTGAGTAGACCGCTCGCGTCGCCACGGACGAACAGTATGTCGACCGAGTCCCACGCCCTCGAACGGGCCGAGCCGCTCGTCCTCATCGGCGTCGGTGGGTTCGTCGGGGCCATCCTGCGCTACAGCGTGGCACAGGCGCTTCCCTCGAGCTTCCCGCTGGGGACGCTGGCGGTGAACGTCCTCGGGAGCTTCGCACTGGGCATCCTGCTGTACGAGGCGCGTCTCGTGGGTGCGCTCAGCGCGGAAACGCGCCTCGTCGTCGGAACGGGCTTCCTGTCGTCGTTCACGACCTACAGCACGTTCGCCGTGGAGACGAGCCGACTGGCTCCCCAGTTGGCCGTCGCCAACGTCGGGCTGAACTACGCGCTCGGCTTCGCCGCGGTCGTACTCGGCAGGGCGGTCGCGAGGTGGGTCGAGTGAATCCCGCCGTACTCGTGGGCGCTGGCGGCGTCCTCGGGGCGCTCTCGCGGCACCTCGTCGGCGAGCGCGTCGAGGGCGAGGCGGTGGACACGCTGACGGTGAACGTCGCTGGGAGCTTCCTGCTCGGCCTCCTCGTCGCCACGCCGGTCGATGGTGGACTCGCCCTCGTCTTCGGGACCGGGTTCTGCGGCGCGTTCACGACGTTCTCGTCGTTCGCGTTCGAGACGGTTCGGCAGTTCGAGACCGGACGGAGAAAGCAGGCGCTCGTGAACGCGACGGTGAACCTCGCGGGGGCGTTGCTGGCGGTCGGGCTCGGGGGAGCCGTTTCGGGGTTCCTCTAGTCCGAATTGCACATCTCCATGCCGCTTCGGACCGAGTCGCGCTGGCCGAGGAGCGTGAGCTTGTCGCCCAGTTCGATGACGTAGTCCGCGGTCGGGACTTTCGTGTCACCGTCCTTGCTGACGAGCGCGATGAGACATCCTTCGGGCAGTTCCGGACCGACCTCGCGGACGGTCCGCCCGGCGAACCTGTCGCTCGTCACCTCGATCTCCTGGACGTCGCCGTTGTCGCCGAAGTCCGTCATCCAGTTGGCCAGCGTCGGGCGTTCGATCTGGTTGTCGATCGCCCACGCGGTCGCCATGGCGGAGGAGATCGTGCTGACGCCGAGGTCCTCGAACGCCTCGACGTTGTCGGGGTTGTTCGCCCGTGCGATCACCTTCGGGACGGAGAACTTCGAGTCGGCCAGCTGGGCGACGAGGAGGTTCGCGTCGTCGTCGCCGGTCGCGGCGACCACTATCTTCGCGTTTGCTGCGCCGGCCTCTCGGAGCACGTCCGTGTCGGTCCCGTCTCCGCGGACTGCTTTGTGGCCGGCTGAACGATTCTTCTCGACGACGTCGCCGTCGCGCTCGATGATGACGACGTTCTCGCCACGGTCTTCGAGGCGGTCGGCGAGCGAACGGCCCACCTTGCCGCCTCCGATGATGAGTACGCGCATTGGTATCACGTCCAGGTATTCGGCGATGTAGCGTGCGAAGCCACCCTCGAAGACGACGGTGGCGAAGATGACCAGGAAGACGGTCCCGACGAGCGTAGCCGCGGCTTCCGGATTGGCGTGGGGACCGGACTGGAGTTCGACGGCGAAGAGGGTCGCGACCGAGGCCGGAATGATGCCGCGGGGTCCGACGAGGCTCATGAACCACCGCTCGCCCATCGTGAATCGGTCGCCGCCGGTGGTCGAGACGAACACGAGGAGGGGTCGGATGACCAGTGCCACGACCACCACGACCAGGAGACCGGGGATGCCGAGCGTGATGAGGTCCTCGAACTCCAGCAGCGCGGCGAGGGTGATGAAGACGATGGAGAGGACGAGTAGCGTGATGTCGCCCTTGAACTCCGTGATGTTCTCCTCGTAGGGGACACCGATATTCCCGAGGACGATGCCCGCCGTCGCGACGGCAGCGACGCCGGCCTCGCTGGCGAACTCGTTCGCGATGCTGAACGCGACGACTGCGCCCGCGAGGACGAGCAATCGGGCGTTCTGTGGGGCGTTGTCCGGCGAGAGGTCGACGTGCCAGAGGAGGTACCAGAGGACGCCCGCGACGACGAGTCCGACGAACAGGCCGATCCCCATCCGCTGAGCGAAGGCCGTCAGGAAGCCCGCGACGGTCGCTTCGTCCAGCAGAACGGCCTCGAAGACGACGACGGCCATGATGGCGGCCGTCACGTCGTTGACGATGCCCTCGGTCTCCAGCGCGGTCGCGACGCGGTCTCTCACCGGGACGACTTCGAGGATGGGCGAGATGACCGTCGGCCCGGTGGCGACGAGCAGCGCCCCGATGAGCGCGGCGACCTCCCAGGTCGTTCCGAGGAAGAACCAGACCGCGGCAGACGTGCCGACGAAGGCGACGAGCGCACCGACGGTTATCAGCCGGAGCGTCGCCTGTGGCGCTTCGCGGAGCCGGTCGATACGGAGGTGGAACGCACCTTCGAACACGATGATTGCGACCGAGAACCCCACGATGGCCGGCAACGCCGTCCCGAACGAGTTGCGCGTGATGAAACCGATACCTTCGGGACCCAGCATGACGCCGGCGAGCAGGAGGAAGATGATACTGGGGACCTGGAAGCGGGCCGCGAGTACTTGCGCGCCGACGCCCAGCCCGATGATCGCGGCCACGAGCGGCAACGCGTTCACGGCTCCAGCCACGGTGATACCTCCATGTACTCGGGGGCAGGAGTGCCCCCTGCTTAAACGCACTCACTCGCACCGGCGCGGAGAACTCGTGCGCGCCGGACGTGTCACTTCGTTTTTTGGTCGAGGTAGCGAAGGACACCCCGGACGTTCAGCCGAGCTTCCGCTTCGGCCTTCTCCCGACCCCACACGTCGGCACCGTCCGCGTCCTCGACGAAGTACTCCACGACGTCGTCTTGGTCCTCGAACGCCTCTCGCTTCTCGGCGACGGCCTGCACCCAACTGGCCAGGACGCGTTCGTACTCCCCGAGGCGGTCGGCCGTTTCGGCCGGCCCGAAGTGACCGTACGCCAGGACGGACGGATCGAGGTCGCGTATCATCTCGACGTCGTCGAGACAGCGGTCGGCGTCGAAGTTCGGCGGCGGGCTCGTCGGATGCACCACGTCGGTCGACGGGGTGTAGATGCCCGTCGCGTCGGCGGTGAACACGACGTCGTTCGCGGGGTCGAAGTAGACGACCTGATGCGGCGCGTGACCCGGCGCGTGATGGGCACGCAGGGCGTGGTCGCCCAGATCGACGATATCGCCGTCCTGGAGCGTCTGAATCCGCTCTTCGGGGACCGGCTTCGGCTCGACGTAGTACTTGATCTGGTCGCCGACGGCGCGTTTGGTTCCCTCCCAGAGCCGTTCCGGATCGGCCAGATGGGGTGCACCGCGTTCGTGGACGAACACGTCGGCGTTCGGGCACTCCTCGACGAGATAGCCCGCGCCCCCGGCGTGGTCGAGGTGGACGTGGGTCGGTGCGATGACCTCGAGGTCTTCCGGCGCGATTCCAACGTCGTCGAGCGCGTCGAGGATCAGCTGGTAGTTTGTCCCGAGACCGGTGTCGACCAGCGCCGGCGTCTCGCTATCGAGGATCCAGACCGAACCGTATTCCTCGACGTCGTACGTCCCCGTGTCGACGTAGTACAGGTCAGTACACCCACACAGGGTCGCCTCGTAGACGTCGCCGATTGCCATACTCATAGCCCAAGTCCAGACGAAAAAAGGGTTCCCCCGCGTGTCAGATTTGATGAAAAACCGCCGGAAGGCTCGGAGATGCGGTCAGGCGACCGAAGTCGGCAAACGCTCACCGATGCGATACGATTATCCGCCGGCGGGGAGAACGGTCGGACAAGTATGCTCAGCAGGCAGTTTGTCCGGGAAAACCCCGACACCGTACGGGCGGCCATCGAGAACAAGGGCGTCGATGGCGTCGACCTGGACGCCATCCTCGACATGGACGAGGAGTGGCGGGAGCTCAAGGCGAAGGGCGACGAGCTTCGCCACGAGCGCAACGAGGTCAGCGACCGCATCGGCGAACTCAAACAGGAGGGCAAGGACGAGGAAGCCGAGGAAGCGATCGAGCGTTCCCAGGAACTCAAAGACGAGCTCCAGGACGTCGAGGACCGCGCCGACGAACTGAAGGCCGAACTCGACGCCGCCATGCTGGAGGTCCCCAACGTCCCAGACGAGAGCGTCCCGCTCGGCGAGGACGAGTCCGACAACGTCGAGGACCACCGCTGGGGCTTCGACGACCTGCGAGACCTCCCCGACGACGTGATCCCCCACTACGACCTGGGCGAGGAACTGGACATCCTCGACTTCGAGCGCGGCGCGAAGGTCACCGGCGGCGGGTTCCAGTTCGTCAAAGGCGAGGGAGCCCGACTCGAACACGCCCTGATCCAGTTCATGCTCGACGTCCACCGCGAGCAGGACTACGTGGACGTCTTCCCGCCGATTCCCGTCAACTCCACGTCCATGGAGGGGACCGGACAGCTGCCGAAGTTCGCCGAGGACGCCTACCGCATCGGCAAGGACCAGGACAGCGACTACGAGGACGACGACCTCTGGCTGTGCCCGACCGCGGAGGTACCGGTCACGAACATGTACCGCGACGAGATCCTGCTGGACGACGACCTCCCCATCAAACACCAGGCGTACACGCCGAACTTCCGCCGCGAGGCCGGCGAGCACGGCACCGAGACCCGCGGGTACGTCCGCGTCCACCAGTTCAACAAGGTCGAACTCGTCAACTTCGTCCGCCCGGACGAGAGCGACGACCGACTACAGGAACTGGTCCGGGAGGCCGAGGAAGTGCTCGAACGGCTGGGGCTTCCCTACCGCCGTCTGCACATGTGTACCGGCGACATGGGCTTCGCGCAGGCGAAGAAGTACGACATCGAAGTGTGGGCACCCGGCGACGACATGGAGGACGGCCCCGAGGTCGGCGGCCGCTGGCTCGAGGTCTCCTCGGCGTCGAACTTCCAGGACTTCCAGGCCCGCCGCGCCGGCCTTCGCTACCGGCCGGAGCGCCACGAGTCCGCCGAGTACATCCACACCCTGAACGCGTCCGGCCTCGCGGTCCCGCGCGTCCTCGTCGCCATCATGGAGTACTACCAGAACGACGACGGCACCGTCACCATCCCCGAACCGCTCCAGCCGTACATGAACGGACAGGAGCACATCGAGGGTCACGAACCGGTCGGCGAGAGCGCCGTCGGTGCCGGCGACCGCGAGTAACGTCCCGGTTCTCGCTTCCCGTACGGATTTTCCCGCTCAGTTCGTGTACGTCGTGATGCGCTCGATACCCGACGGGCCGACGACGAACACGTCGACGAAGCTCGTGATCCGGGATCCCTCGGCGTCGAGCAGTCGACCCCGGACGGCGACCCCTGAGTCGGCTCGGTAGACCTCGTCGATGGGATGGCTCGTGTCGCTCTGCGGGCGCTCCTCGCGCATGAATCGGACGAACCGCTCGCGGCCCTCGAGCGTTCTGTCCGGCCGGTCGTGGACGAACGTCGGGGCGAGGAGGTCCGCGAGGTCACCGTAGGCCGCGTCGTCGAGCGCGCGGTAATACGCCCGCGCCGTCGCTGCAGCGTCCATAGCTGCGTATCGACGCGGCGTCGGAAGAGCGTCCCGGTCACCGTCACCAACCGGTCTCGGCGTCGTCGGGGTCCTCACCGGCGGTCGGGTCGGTGAGGTCGAGTTCGACCACTTCCTCGTCGTCAGCGTCGTCGCTACGTCCGTCGGGATTCGATTCGCTCGCGGCGTCCTCGCTCGGCGGAGATGACCAGTCTTCGGTCGTCGCAGCAGACTCACGGTCAGAGACGTCGAGTTCTGCTCGCCGAATCGACTGTTCGACCACTTCGGGATCGATACCCTCGAACCCCGTGGCGACGTCGTCGGCTGCCGGCTGGTCGGCAGTCCCAGCCGACTCCGGCTCCGCGGCCTCCGCGTCTGCGTCCGCCTCGTCCGCCAGTTCCTCCTCTGCGGCCGTGACGGCTGCCTCCAGTTCCGCGTCCGTCTCCTCCGTTCCGTCGTCCTCGTTCGGCAGTCGCCAGTCGTACCCCTCGTCGTCCATCGGGTCGGGTTCCTCGTGTTCCATCTCACCGTCGACGATGGCCTCCCCGTCGTCGGCGATGGTGACGTCGTCGGGGTCCACCGGCTCGCCGAAGGTCCGGGCGGTCTCCAGGGGTCGCTCGGCGTCCTCCCGGTACCGCTGGGCGAGTTCACCCTCACCGTTGGCGAACTCGCTCGCCGAGTCGGAGAGCCAGTCGGCGGCTCGACCGAGTACGGTCGCCTTCTCGTTGCTGCGCTCGCCGAGCGTTTCGAGAGCCGGAGATTCGGCGAACCGATTGGCGGAGTCGAAGTGGTCGGCGGCGTCCTCGAACTCCGCGAGCGCCGACTCGAACGTCCCCTGTGCGAGCATCCAGTCGCTCGACTCGTAGTGACCCATCGCGTTGGTGAACGCGCGGCGACCCTCGGTGTAGTGGGCGTGGCCGACCCGATAGCGTCCGAATGCGGTCGCGTCGCCGCCGATGTCGGCGACGGCGTCGCGAACGTCGTCCACGTCGGGGACCGTCGTCAGGTCGTCGGCCGACCAGGTGTAGGCCACCTCCCCGTGGTGGTCGAGGACGACGACGGCGCGCCGAACGAGTGCCTGTCCGCGCTCGTCCGCCGTCCGGAGTCCGAACTCCTCGGCGACTGCTCGACGCGTGTCGGCCACGAGCGGCAGCGTCAGATCGTACTCCTCGGCGAACGCACGGTGGCTGTAGACGCTGTCCGGCGAGACGGCGACCACCTCGACGTCCTTCTGCATCGTGAACAGTTCGAACTCCCGCAGGTCGCTCGCGGTCGGCGTACACGCCGGACTGAAGTCCGACGGGACGAACGCGAGGACGACGATCTCCTCCCCGAAGAACCGCCCCAGATCCACAGTGGTGATCTCCCCGTCGACGAAGGCTGGCACTACGTCCCCCGTTGGTTTCTCCCCTACCGAAATCATATCAACCTATTTCCCTTTGGAAACTTAATTGTTCGGGGACATCGAGCCGTTTTTCCGCGGTGACGGCCACCGTTTCGGTAGTGCAGCTTCACGTCCGTTACGAAGGCGACGACGACCCGGACAAGTGCAGCGCCCGCAAGCTCGCGCGCTTCGACCTCGCGGAGCTTCATCGGGCGACGCGGTCGACGCCGCCGGGAATCGTCCTCAATCCGTTCGCCGAGCAGGCGCTGTCACCAGCGGACACGCCCGACCTGGGCAGTGGCGCGCGCTGGACGCGGCTCGTCGCGCTGGACTGCTCCTGGGAGACCGCCGAACGCGAGGCGTTCGACCTGGAGGGCATCCACCGCTCGCTTCCGTTCCTCGTCGCCGCGAATCCGGTCAACTACGGCACGCCGTTCGAGCTGAACACGGTCGAAGCGTTCGCGGGTGCGCTGTGCATCCTCGGCGAGCGCGAGCAGGCCGAAGAGATCCTCTCGAAGTTCACCTGGGGCCACACCTTCCTCGAACTGAACGAGGAGCCGCTGCGCCGCTACGCCGAGTGCACCGATTCCTCGGAGGTCGTCGCCGTGCAGGACGACTACCTCGCAGACGAGTAGTCGCGCTCGATTCGCTCCCGATCACTCCCACGCCAGCCCGCGCGGGTCGCTCGGCGGGTCGAGTGGACTGCTCGGCAGGTCGGGCTCCGGTTCGGCCACGTTGTACCCGCTCGGGGCCACGTCGTTCGGCGCATCGGGATAGAACAGCGACGCGAGCGCCTGCACGTGCTGGCGCCCGACAGCGAGTTCGAACTGGCCGCCACCGTACAGGCGAATTCCCTCGTCCAGACAGTAGTCGACGGTCTCCAGCAGGGACGCGACCGTGCCGAACCGGGACGGCTTGACGTTGAGCCACGTCGGCTCGAACGGCAGGTCGTGCACGTCGGCCAGACTCTCGATGGGTTTGTCCCACGAGAGTCGTTCCTCGGCACCCGCGAGTGCGGGCCGCGTCTCGTCGGTCCACGCGGGGTCCTCCAGAACCGCGTCGGGGAAGCCCTCGGCGATCATCCGGTAGAGGTCGGGGTCCGGTTCCTGTCGGACGTCGGCGTCCTCGTAGTGGGCCTTGAAGTCGAGCGTTCGGACTCGGTCCAGCGCGGCGAGTTCGGACACGAGTGGCTCGTCCCACGCTGACGTTGGGTCGAGCTTGAACTCCAGTTCGGGGTCGACGTCGAGCCACCTCCGGACGGGGTCTGCGGTCGGCGTCTCGCCCAGCCCCATGCTGACGACGAACCGAACCGGGTCGTAGCTGCGTCCGAGCGCGTCCGCCAGCGAGGTTTCGGCCTGCCTCAGCGCGAGGTCCAGCATCGCGCTCTCGGCGGCCCAGCGGCGGTAGTGCCGCGAAGTCGGCCGTTTCGGACCCTCCGGAAACAGCTCCACGTCGTCGAGCGCCGCCGAGTACGTCTCCAGCGTGTACTCGCCTGTCGGCAGCGACGGCGGGTCTGCGTGAAGGGAGTCGTGGTCCTCGGCATCGTAGGTGACGTCCTCGCCACGGCCAGTCTCGCCGTCGCCGGCGAGGGCGAAGACGGTACTCACGCGCGTGAAGTCGCCGGAGGTGGCCGCTTCGTGGCGTTCGAACGAGACGTCTTCGACCGTCAGCGGAAGGTCGGCGAGCCGGTCGTACATACCACACACGGCGGCCGCCAGCGGCTTATACTGTTGGCCAGCGAGAGAGACCGAGCCGGCTTCGGGACACCAGCACCCGGCGCAGCCCTCGTCGAGCCAGTCGGAAACGCTTAAACGCCGTGACTGGTAACGGGCCGGTATGGCAAGCTTCGAGGCAGCAGAGAAACGCGTGCTCGACAAACAGATCTGCATGCGCTGTAACGCGCGCAACCCCAAGCGGACCAAGCAGTGCCGCAAGTGCGGCTACGGCAATCTCCGCCCGAAGAGCAAAGAGCCGCGTAACGCATAACGCTGCACTGGCCCTTCAGGGGCCGCTATTCCGGATATTTCGGTTCTCGTTTCTCCGCCCGGTCGAGTGCCGTCTCCACCACGTCCCGAACGTCGCCGTGGAAGACGCCGCCGTGACCAGCGTACATGTGCTCGACGCCGTCGGGCAGTCGGTCGAGGAGGTCGCGGATGCTCTCGATGAGTCGCTCGCGGGACTGCCCCTCCAGGTCCGTGCGCCCGAAGCTCCCGTAGTCGAACGCGCCGTCGTCGTGGACGACCACGTCGCCGCTGAACAGCGAGTGCTCCGAGACCAGCGAGACGTGGTCGTCGGCGTGGCCCGGCGTGTACACCACGTCACACCGTTCGTCACCGATCAGTACGGTATCACCGTCGTTCAGTTCGCTCGTGCGTCGCGGATGCGGGCCATACGCGTAGACCTCGGGATCGAACGCCTCGCAGACGGCGTCGAGCTGTTGGACGTGGTCGCCGTGCTGGTGTGTCAGAACGACCGCGTCGAGATCGTCGGTGTACTCCCGGACGACGTCGACGACGCCAGCCATCGCACCCGCGTCGACGAGCGTCGTCCGCTCGCCCAGCGCGAGGTAGGCGTTGCAGGTGAACGACTCGGCGTCTTCCGTGACGTTGTGAACGTCCATACGGGATTCTGTGGCCGGCAGCGGCTTGAGACTGGTGGGCTCGAACCCGCCGAGTGATTTTTTAGTAAGAACCCCTAAGTGATACATGTACACATGGGGTTCGGGAGCTACGACGAGTCAGAGCAAGAGAATCAGGACTACGAGACGGATTTCGATGATGATGATGGGGTCACCGCTGCGGAAAACACACACGACGGCGACGTGGAGTACGAATTCACGGCGTCGAACGACGAACTTCTCGACCGACTGAAAGACATCAAGGGCCAGGACAACACGTGAAAGCCGGGGTTCGCGCCCTCGGAATCGCCGAATCCTTCACCGACGACCGGAGCACCCTCGCGGGGGCTGTGGTCCGTGCCGACCGCGTGGTGGACGGCTTCGCGTTCGGCCGCTGTACCGTCGGTGGCCACGACGCAACGGACGCCGTATGCGACGTAATCACCCGGTTGGACCGCCCGGACGTCCGGTACGTGCTGGTGGCGGGCATCGCTCCAGCGTGGTTCAACATTCTCGACTTGCGAGCGCTGTACGACGCCGTGGAGCGACCGGTCATCTCGATAACCTTCGAGGAGAGCCCCGGGCTGGAGTCCGCCATCGAATCGGCGTTCGACGGACAGGAACTGACGCGACGACTGGCGCGCTATCACGCCCAGCCGGATCGCTGGAAGCTGGACGTGGACGACGAGACGCTGTTCGTCCGGAACGTCGGCTGCACGGAGTCGGAGGCCGCCGACGTCGTGCGGGCGTTCACGCCGGAGGGCGGGCGGCCCGAACCGCTTCGGGTCGCGCGGCTCGCCGCCCGCGGCGTCGAGTCGGCGTTCGGCGCGGACGCGGACCCGCCGAGCGAGCCGGCCACCGAAGACTGACCGCTGCGTCTATGTCGGGGCGGGTCCAGCCCCAGGTATGGACGACCTGGACGACGACCTGACCGTCGCGTCGTGCACGCGCTGTCCGGACCTCGTCGAGTCGCGGAGTCGCATCGTCAGTGGGGTGGGTCCTGCCGAAGCGGACCTGCTGTTCGTGGGCGAAGCACCGGGCGCGAACGAGGACGAGCAGGGCGAGCCGTTCGTCGGTCGCAGCGGCGACGTCCTCGACGACGGCCTCCGCGACGTCGGGCTGGCGCGCGCGGACGTGCGCATCACCAACTGCGTTCGCTGTCGCCCGCCGGACAACCGCGACCCGACGAGCGAGGAACTCGCCAACTGCCGCGGCTATCTGGACGCCGAAATCGCGGCCGTCGACCCGGAGGTCATCGTGACGCTGGGGAAGGTCCCCGGCGAACACCTGCTCGACCGCTCGCTCGCCGTGACACAGGAAGCGGGCACCGTCGAGGAGATCGCCATCGACGGCACGAACTACCGCGTCCTCGTCTGCGTCCACCCCGCCGCAACCCTCTACGACCGCTCCCAGCGGGACACCTTCGCCAGCGCGCTCCAGAAGGCCGCCGAGTTCGCCGACGATGGCGGGCAGTCCCGGTTGGGCGACTATTGATCGAAGGGGAAGCGACTTGAGCGGGGGTCGCGAACGCTCGCACATGAGCAGCAGCCGCCAGATCGTCGCCGACGTCGTCGTCGTGGACTACGGACTGGGGAACCTCCGCAGCGTTACCCGCGGGCTGGAGCGGGCCGGCGCTGGCGTCGAGGTCACCGACGACGTAGCCGACTTCGAGGACGCCGACGGCATCGTCCTGCCCGGTGTCGGCGCGTTCAGCGAGGGGATGGAGAACGCCGGCCCGTTCCGCGACGCCCTGCTGGAACAGGCCGAGTCCGGAACGCCCGTGTTCGGCATCTGCCTCGGCATGCAGATGCTGTTGACCACGAGCGAAGAAGCCCACCACGAGGGCCAGGGCGACGTCGAAGGTCTCGACCTGATTCCGGGGACGAACGTCCGCTTCCGCGGCGACCAGAAGGTCCCCCACATGGGCTGGAACGAACTCGACGTCCAGCGCGAGCACCCGCTCGTCGAGGGCGTCGACGGCGAGCACGCCTACTTCGTCCACTCCTACTACGCCGACCCCGACGACGCGGACGCGGTGGTCGCGACGACCGACTACGGCGTCGACTTCCCGGCCGTCATCGCCAACGAGGCCGGCAACGTCTTCGGGACGCAGTTCCACCCCGAGAAGTCCGGCGAGACCGGGCTACGTATCCTGCGGAACTTCGTCGATATCTGCGCTGAGGAGTAGACCGCCGTCCTGTTTTCAGCCCACGATCAGCCACACCGCGAGCGCGAGCGCCAGCAGAATCGCCAGAAACGCCGCGAGTTCGTACCACCGACGCGGCACGGGTTCGCTGCCGGACCGATACTGCTCGGGGTGACGGTACGCGAACCCGGCGATGAGGAGATCTGCCAGCGAGACGCCGAGGAAGGCGTAGCCCGTCGAATCGCCGACGAGCAGGTCGCTCACGCCCAGTCCGGCGTGGACGACGCCGACGACGGCGAACCCGAGGGCGATGAAACTGGCGCGTCGCATAGCGGGCGGTCACGACCCCGAGGCGTCAGCCTTACGACAACCGCACGGCGTCGAGGTACCGCGTCACCTCGGACTCCCAGACGACGCTGATGCCGACGGCGACGATGCCGGGGCCGTCGTGGTCGACGGGATACTCGTAGGTGGCCCAGCCCTCGTGGTTCTCGACGGCCTGGGTGGTGTCGAACGTCCCCTCGACCAGGTCGGTCCGGGGGCCGGCGTACGCGGCGACTCTGGTGACGACGGTGAACGACTCCGAGTCGCTGTGGACGTCGAGGGCGAGCGAGTCGTACTCGCTCAGGTCGACGTCCTGTTGGACCCAGAGCGTCCCGTCGTCCTGCCGCCCGTCGATATAGAGCGAGAGGGCGTGGTCGCCGTCAGCGGCCGCGGGCGCGTCGGGGTCGTCGGCGTTCACGGGGCGGGCCTCGGTCTCCACGAGGCCGTCGCTGTTCGGGTCTTCCGGGAGGTCCTTCCCGACGGTCCACCCGTCGAGTCCATCCTCGAAGCTGCCGTTTTGCAGTCGCATGGGTTGTGGCGTCGTCGTGGGAGGGCGTTCGGTTTCGGTGGGCGTCTCGGTCGGCGTGGGTTGCTCGGCGACGCGACAGCCCGCGAGTCCGAGGGAGGCCGTCACGCCGAGGGCGGCGAGGTAGCGACGTCGGCGCATGGGAGCGGTAGCAAATGGGGGTTGAAAACCGAATCGGTCGTGCTAGAGGAACTCACGGACCTCGGAGTACCACATGTCGTGGTGGTCCACGGCGTCGATGGCGTGGGCGATCTTCGCAGCGATGGTGTGCCAGCAGAGCTGGTCCGGGTCCGACTGGTCGAGGTTGTACTCGGCGTCCTTGCAGGTACAGCCGTCGGCCTCCACGACGTACTCGTCGGCGTGGCCGACGACCACGGTGAAATCGCGGTACTCCTTGACGCGCCGCTCGGCGACGGCTTCGATGGCCCGCGTTCCCCGGGAGCCGTGGGCGTCGATGATCTGCTCGACGACCTCCGGCGTGAGTTCGCCAGCCCCTTCGAGCGCCGACTCCCACTCCTCGACCGCTGTCACCACTGCAGATTGGGACGCACCGGGGAAAATTGGTTCGGTCACGCTGCCGTCGAGCGGAGTTTCTTCGACGCCGCCACCGTCGAAACGCGACGCTTTTGTCGGCGCTGGTCACAGGTGCGCGCGTGTATGGAACCCACACGACTGGGCCGGTCGGGAGCGGCCGATGACCGCCGCCACCAGCGTTCCGGGTCGCACGGCGTTTCGACGGTGGCGGGGGGTCCTCGCGGTCCTGGCCTGGCAGGTCGTCGCCAGCGCCTGCTACTATGCGGTCTTCGCTGCCACGGCGTCGATCCGCCGCACTGTCGGGCTGTCCGGGTTCGAGATCGGCGTCCTGCTGGCCGCGCTGACGTTGGGGTACACGCTGTTTCTCTTTCCCGCGGGGGCGGCCGTCGACGCGTTCGGCGACCGACTGCCGATGGTCGCCGGCCTACTCGGACTGGGTGGCGGTGCGGTGGCGTTCGGAAGCGTCGGCACGTTCCCGGTGCTGGTGGCCGTGACGCTGCTCTACGGCGGGGCGTACGCCAGCGCCATGCCGGCGACGAACCGGGCTATCACGGTCCGCGCGCCGCCGGGACAGTACAACCTCGCCATCGGCGTCAAGCAGGTCGGCGTCACGGGCGGGAGCGCGATTGCGGCGGTCCTCGTCACCAACGCCGACGCGGCCGGACTCGGGTGGCAGTCGGCGTTCTACGGCCTCGGCGGCCTCGCAATCCTCGTCGCCGTGGGGTTCGCGCTGACCTACGAGGGCGCGGACGGCTTCGGTGACCCGGGTCTCCCCGACCTCGGGGCACTCCGGGGCGACCGGACGTACCTCCTGCTGGCGGGGAGCGGGCTGTTCCTCGGGGCATCGATCTTCGCCACCACCGGCTACGTCGTCCCGTACTTCGAGGGGAGCCTCGGCGCGTCGCTGCGGACCGCAGGGTTCGTCCTCGCTGGGATGCAACTCACGGGCAGCGCGGGCCGCATCGTCGTCGGCTCCGTCGCGGACAGACTTCCGGGGTCCGACGAGCGGTCTGCCCTCGGCGTCATGGCGGTCCAGACGCTCGCCGGTGCCGCGGTCCTGCTCGCGTTGCCGGGACTCGGAGTCACGGCGGCCATCGCGGCTGCCGTCGTCCTCGGCGTCGCGATGCTCGGCGGCACCGGACTGTATCACGGGACCCTCGTCGTCCTCGTCGACGACGACGCCTCGGGCGCGGCCACGGCGGGTGGACAGGCGACCATCAACGTCGGCGGACTCCTCGCGCCGCCGCTGTTCGGGCTGCTCGCCGACGGCGTGGGCTACGCGACCGCCTGGACGGTGATGGGCTGTTCGCTCGTGGTCTCGGCAATCCTCCTGGGCGCGGCCTGGCGCTCGACGGACGCCTGAGAGCGCAACGGCTTTCGACCCCGAGCGACGAATCGCCGGTATGCGCGTTCAGGAGGGAGCCGTCGAGGTGGAGGTGCCCGAGCAGCCGGACGATGGCGTCGGCGACGACGTGTTCTTCAATCCAGTCCAGGAGCTAAACCGGGACGTGACGATAGCGACGCTGCGGGCGTTCCGCGAGCGGGAGCCGAAGGCGTCGTCGACGTACCTCGACGCGACGGCGGCGAGCGGCGTCCGCGGCGTCCGGGCCGCGGCCGACGGCTGGGACGTGACCTGCTGCGACGTCGACCCCGACGCCGTGGCACTGTGCGAGCGGAACCTCGCCGCCAACGACTGCGACGGCGAAGTGGTTCACCGGAACGCAAACGCGCTCATGCACGACCGGCGGTTCGACGTGGTTGACGTCGACCCGTTCGGGACGCCCATCCCATTCGCGGACGCCACGTTCGCGAACACAGACGGGTTGGCCTGCATCACCGCCACGGACACCGCACCGCTGTGTGGCGCGCACTTCAACTCCGGCGTCCGCAGTTACAGCGCGGTTCCGCGAAACACGGAGTACCACGCCGAGATGGGGGTCCGCATCCTCCTCTCCGCGCTCGTTCGGACCGCCGCGCGGTACGACGTGGCGGCGCGTCCGGTGTTGACCCACGCCACGAAGCACTACGCCCGGACGTACCTCGACCTCGAATCCGGAGCGCAGGCTGCCGACGCGGCCATCGACGAACTCGGCTATATCCACCACTGCCAGCAGTGCCTCTGGCGCGAGACGAACGACGGTCTCATCGCAGACGCGCCCGAAGCGTGTCCGAACTGCGGCGAACACCTCCAGACCGCAGGTCCAGTCTGGCTCGGCCGGACCTGCGACCCGGCGTTCGTCGAGTCGGTCGCCGAGCACGTGACCGACGAGATGGGGACCGCCGAGAACGCTCGCGAACTACTGGCGACGCTGGCGGGCGAACTCGACGAGCCGACCCACTACGACCAGCACCGACTGTGCAAGCGCTGGTCGACCGGTGCCGGCAGTATGGACGGGTTCCTCGACGCGCTCCGAGACGCCGGCTACGACGCGTCACGGACCCACTACGGCGGGACGACGTTCAAGACGGACGCCGACGTGGTCGAGATCCGCGACGCGACCCAGGCGTAGGGGACGTTACCTGGTCTGGACCCAGCGAGTGCCGTCCACGACGACGTGGTACACCGGCCGGAGGAAGTAGTTCGCCATCGCGAGCAGCCCCATGACGCCGCCGAGCGTCTTGAGTTCGCCCGACGTGGCCTCGAACCAGACGAGGACGACGACGGTCGCCAGCGTCGGGACCGCCCAGAGGAGGTGCTCGTCGCCCGCGAGCCACGGGAGCGAGCCGTCGAGTCGCCGGGCGAGCACGAACGACCCGCCCGAGAGGGCGGCCAGCGCGAGGACGACGAGGAGCGAGCCGGAGAGTCCGAGAGCGCCGATACCGGCGAGCAGCAGTCCCGCGACCAGCACCGTCACCGTCACGTTCACGAGCACCCGGTCGAGCATAGCCCCGGCTTCGCCGACGGCGTAGGAAGGTCTTTCGTGTCCGCCCCCGGCTATTAGTTCTCGCGCCTCGGAGACGAAGCCGTGGACGTGATCGGTTCGGTGCGACGCGTCGTCGCGCTCGGGAAAGAGATAGTCGCAGTCGCACGCGCGGAGGAGCTGACCTTCCTCGCGGCGGCCATCGCCTACTACGCGCTCGTGTCGATATTCCCGCTCCTGTTGCTCGTCCTCTCGGCGGCGTCGGTGTTCGGTGGGGAAGCGCTCGCCGCCGAGATCGTCGAGACGGCGGGCACTGCGCTGTCGCCGGTCGAGACCGACCTGATACGGAACACGCTCGTCGGAGCCAGCGGTCGCGGTGGCGCGACCGTCTTCGGCCTGCTCGTGCTCCTGTGGAGCGGTCTCAAGGTGTTCCGCGGACTCGACGTCGCGTTCGGCCACCTCTACCAGACGGACGAGTCGAAGCCGTTCCTCAGCACGGTTCGTGACGCCCTCGTGGTGCTCGTCGGGGTCGCAGTCGCCGTCGGGACGACCGTCGCCGTCAGTACGCTGGTCGCGCTCTCCGCCCTCGTCGGGGAGACAGCGGGCGTCGTCGGAAACGCGGGTCTGGTCGTCGTCCTCGGGGCCATGTTCCTTCCGCTGTACTACTTCCTCCCGGACCACCAGGTTGGCGTCGGCGAGGCCGTTCCCGGGACGCTCTTCGCGGCCGTTTCGTGGGCGCTGCTCGCCGCCGGATTCGGGTTCTACGCGGACTCGGCCGGCAGCTTCCAGCTCTACGGGGTCGTCGGTGGCGTGCTCCTGCTCGTGACCTGGCTCTACCTCGGCGCAATCGTCCTCCTGTTCGGGGCGACGCTCAACGTCGTCCTCGCAGAACACCGGGACCGGCACTTACAACACCCACCCAGTCGACAGTAATCGCACGAGCGTATGAGCTACGGGGACGACGAAGCACCGACCGACGAGCCGGCAGGAGGCGACGACCCGACCGCTCCCAGCGACCGGGAGGTGGCCGAACTCCGGGAAGAGTTGTCGGACCTGCAGGACCGCATCGACGAGCGGACGCTCCACCGCGACGACGTCGAAGCCGACCTCCGCAAGTACGTCAGGCGGCGGCTCCGCCGTGGTCACGCGCGCGGCTGGGGACCGTATCTCGTCCTCCTGTACGGAACGGGGATGACCCTCGGCGCGTTCTACTTCCTCTCCGGCGGCTGGGCCATCCTCGCGATGATCGTCGTCTGGCTGTCCACCCTGGGACTGTTCGTCTTCATGCTGATGGTGGGCTTCCTGCTGCAGACGGGTGCGCGGGCCGCAGGCGTAGCCGGATCTTTACGAGACCTTCGGTAGTCGGTCGCTCGACCCCGAGCGTTCCCGTTGCTCACGACCGACACCCGCGACTGCTGCCCGCCAGTATCGTACCATCGGTAAGCAGAGCTTTCCGTACGCAAATCACGAGAGTAGTCCCTGCTTAGTGAGAACTACCATCTGATTTATCTCCTATGCGAACGATTGTTCGTGCATGACGTTTACTCCAGCGGTCAGGGGATTCATCGCAGTGACGCTGTCAATACTCGTGCTCGGCAGCGTCGTGACGGCAGGCGTCGCCGCACAGACGAACCAGCCAGGATGGGCTGACGACCTGTACACCGACGCCGAGACGATGGTGAGCACGTACAACGAGCAGGTCGAGGGCAAGGACCTCGGCACCGCAGCCGGCCAGTTGAAGGGCGAGAAGATCAACCTCGTCATCAGCGACGGGCAGACCGCAGAGGTGGCGACCTTCTCGTTCAGGATGGACAACGAACTCAGGATCACGGAACTGAAGAAGGGGGCGCGTGACGACGCCACGCTGGAGATGGCGACCAACCGCCAGACGGTCCAGAAGATCAACGAGGCCAACAGCCCCGGTTTCGTGTTCCGGAACGCAATCAAGAGCCGCGACATCAGTATCAACGGCGTCTCGACGGTCAACAAGATCAAGTGGACCGTCATCAACGGCGTCGGCGGCGCGCTCGGGCTGTTCGACTGAGCGAAGGGGAAGCCACGATATTTTCGGCGTGATGTTCGAAAGCAGTATAGCGGATGCCTCGGTCTGCGACCGGCGGCGAAAAAATAGAACGAACGGTGACAACCGACGTTAGAACGTTTCGAGGTACTTGTCGAGTTCCCAGTCGGAGACCTCGACGATGTACTCCTCGAACTCCGCGGTCTTCGCTTCGACGAACTTCTCGTAGACGTGCTCGCCGATGGCGTTCTGCACGACCGGGTCGTCATCGAGTGCGTCGATGGCTTCGCCGAGGTTGGACGGGAGCGTGGTGATGCCGTACTCCTCGCGCTTCTCCTCGTCGAACTCGTAGATGTTCTCGCGAACGGGCTCTTCGCAGTCGAGTTCCTGCTCGATACCGTCGAGACCGGCGTGGATGAGCGCGGCGAACGCGAGGTACGGGTTACACGACGGGTCGGGGAAGCGAGCCTCGATGCGGGACGCTGCCGGGACGCGGGCAGCGGGCTTGCGGATGAGCGCGGAGCGGTTGCGGTCGGACCAGGCGACGTAGACCGGCGCTTCGTAGCCGGGCACGAGACGCTTGTAGGAGTTCACGGTCGGGTTCGTGATCGCCGTGATGGCGGGCGCGTGCTCCAGGATGCCGGCGGTGAACTGCTTGGCCGTCTCGCTCAGGTCGAACTCGTCGTCGCCGTCGTGGAACGCGTTCTCGCCGTCCTCGGTGAACAGCGAGAAGTGCGTGTGCATGCCAGAACCGTTGACGCGAGCGATGGGTTTCGGCATGAACGTCGCGTGGAGATCGTGCTCGGCGGCGATGGCACGAACGACTGCGCGGAAGGTGGCGACGTTGTCGGCCGTCGAGAGCGCGTCGTCGTAGGTGAAGTTGATCTCGTGCTGGCCCGCGGCGACCTCGTGGTGAGAGGCTTCGATGTCGAAGCCCATGTCTTCGAGGCCGTAGATGATGTCACGGCGGACGTCCTGGGCGAGGTCCTTCGGTGCGAGGTCGAAGTAGCCACCGGCGTCGTTGGTCTTCGTCGTCGCACGACCCTCTTCGTCCTCCTGGAACAGGAAGAACTCCGGCTCGGGCGCGGCGTTGACGGTGTAGCCCATGTCCTCGGCGCGCTCGATGGCGCGTTTCAGCACGCCACGCGGGTCGCCGACGAACGGTTCGCCGGTGGAGGTGTTGACGACGTCACAGATGAGACGACCGGCGGCACTCTCCTCGGTGTTGCGCCACGGGAGAACGGCGAACGTCGAGGGGTCGGGGTCCAGACGCATGTCGGACTCCTGGATGCGGACGAAGCCGTCGATGGACGACCCGTCGAAATAGATTCCCTCGGTGAACGCCTTCTCGGCCTGGTCAGCCGGGACGGAGACGTTCTTGACGGTGCCGAGGATGTCGGTGAACTGGAGACGGAGGAAGTCGACGTTCTTTTCCTCTATCTCGTCTACTACTGCCTGTGCTTCGTCGGTGAGACCCCCATCGGGGGTGACGTTTCCGGTTGTCATTTTCGACAGTCGAATACCTACATTGCTACTACAAAAAGCCTGCTGTTCTGCGCAAATACAGCCTTCTCAGTGGATAATTGTATATTCGTAAAATTCTAAACCCCACGGAACCTCAGTGGCTCACATGACGTACGAAAATCTCGACCGAAAACTAGTGAATGCGCTTCTCGGCGATGGCCGAGCGAGTCTCAGAAGTCTCGCCGAGCAACTCGACGTCTCCGTGACGACGGTCTCGAACCACCTCAGCGATCTGGAGGAAGACGGCATCATCACGGGCTATACCCCGAAAGTAGACTACGACAAGCTGGGGTACGACGTCACCGCGGTCGTGCAGTTGAAGGCCGAAGGGACCTCCCTCCCCCAGGTCACCGAGCGCCTGCGCGAGCACGAGCAGATGATCAGCGTCTACGAGGTCACCGGAGACCACGACGTGATAGCTATCGGAAAGTTCGAGGATACCGACGACATGAACGCCCAGATCAAAGAGCTCCTGACCGACCCCGAGGTCAAGGAGACCAACACCAGCGTCGTCCTCAACGCCGCGAGCGAGCACGAGCAGTTCACCCTCGAAACCGACGACTGAGGCGGCCGCGCATATCGGAACAGCAACCCTTGTTACGCCGGCTTGCTAAGCCACGGCCATGGAACGACGGACGCCGCCGCACACCGAAGAGGGCTGGTACGCTCTCCACGACTTTCGGACGATAGACTGGGACGCCTGGAACGACGCGCCCCAGCGCGTCCGCGAACGCGCGCTCGACGACGGCATCGACTACCTCCGCACCCACGTCGCCCTCGCGGACGCCGAGGAGGGCGCGACGGCCGTCTTCTCGATTCTCGGCCACAAGGCCGACCTGCTCGTCATGCACCTGCGGCCGACGACGAGCCACCTCGACACGGCCGAGCGTCGCTTCGAGAACACCGAACTCGCGCGCTTCACCGAGCAGACCACGTCGTACGTCTCGGTGACGGAGGCGTCGGGCTACACCGAGAAGGCCCGCGAGTACTTCGAGGGCGACGGCGACGAGAACTCCGGCATCGCCAACTACATCCAGACACGACTGAAGCCGACGCCCCCGGACGCCGAGCACGTCTGTTTCTACCCGATGAGCAAGCGCCGGGACCCCGAGCAGAACTGGTACGACCTGCCGTTCGACGAGCGCACCGAGCACATGAAGGCCCACGGCGACATCGGCCGTGACTACGCCGGAAGGGTCGTGCAGATGATCTCCGGGTCGGTCGGCTTCGACGACTACGAGTGGGGCGTCACGCTCTACGGCGACGACCCGACCGACATCAAAGAACTGCTCTACGAGATGCGGTTCGACCCCTCGACCTCACAGTACGCCGAGTTCGGGCCGTTCTACTTCGGGCGCCGCATCGAACCGACCGACCTCCGCCCGCTGCTGGCCGGCGAGCCGGTCGGCCACGGTGCCGATTCGGGTGGGTCGCTCGACGAGACGCCGGTCCATCCTGACGACGCGGCGGACGACGTGGACGCGCACCCACACGCTTCCGGTCACGGAACGGAGACGGCCGCCCACTCCCACGGGGACGGGGGCAGCCACGGCGGCGCGCACCCCGGTAGTGCCGCCGAGGGCGACCACCCCCACGGCGACGACGAACCAGAAGAAGTCGACGACATCGAACAGCGACTCGCGACGTTCGGCGTCGAAGCCGGGACTGACTACGACGACGGCGACTACGGCCTCGTCTGCTACTCCAGCGCGGACGCCCAGGACCTCGCCGACGAGGTGGATGGCCTCCGGGAGAACTTCGAGCACTACGACACGCACGTCCTGACCACCGTCCGCGCCCAGGACGGGCAGGCAGCCGTCGTGAGCGTGTGGGCCAACGAGCGCGCCGCCGACACCGCGTCCGGGTTCCTCGCCGACCTTCCCGGCGTGGGCGAGATCGCTCGCGGTCCGCTCGGCGATTCGGAGGCCGCTCCCTCCGGCACCGACGAGGACGACGACATCCGCGGAGAGCTGGAAGACCTCGACATCTACGCCGGCAAACCCCACGGCGAGGACGTCTACGCGATGGTCCTCTACTCCGAGGCCGACCCCGAGGAACTCTCCACCGAGGTCGACGACCTCCGCGACGGCTTCGACCGCTACGACACGCACGTCAAGACGGCTACCTACGTCGGCCGTGGCGGCGGTCGCTCGGCCGTCGTCTCGCTGTGGGAGACCCGCTCGGCCGCCGACAAGGCCGGCGACTTCCTCTCGGAACTCCCGGGTATCGTCGCCCGCGCGGGCGAGGAGTCCGGCTTCGGCACGATGGGGATGTTCTACACGGTCCAGCCCGACCGCCGCGAGGACTTCGTCGGCACGTTCGAAGAAGTCGGCGAGATGCTGGCGGACATGGACGGCCACCTCGACACGGAGCTTCTCGTGAACGGCGACGACGAGAACGACATGTTCATCGCCAGCCAGTGGGCCAGCAAGGACGACGCCATGACGTTCTTCCGCTCGGACGCCTTCTCCGAGACGGTGGCGTTCGGCCGGGAGGTCCTTGCCGACCGCCCGCGACACGTCTTCCTGGCGTAACCAGACCTCGTGTTCTGCCAACGTGTCGTGTTTCACGCCGGCCGAGGGAGAACGCCTAAACCCCCGCGACGGCAGTCGTCGACCATGGCAGGAAGCATCCACTGTGACGTGTGCGAAGATACCGTGAACGTGCAAGTGAAAGACCCGCCGGGACAGCTCATCCTCATGTGCGACCACACGACGGAGATGTTCTCGCTCGACGAATACGACGAGTCGAACCTCCCGCCGAGCGAGGCGCTCGGCGACGCCTGGTCGGTCGAATAACGATCCGGGGACAGTGAGAGACGACCGCTCAGTGAGAGACGCTGTCCCTGATGCGGTCGACGATCTCCTCGCGGGTGACCTGTCGCTCGGACTCGACGGCCAACCGCCCGACGACGATGTCGAGGAGGTTCAGTTCTTGCAGCAGGCTCCGCGCCTTGTCGCGCTCGATTCCCATCCCTTGCTGAACCTCGAACAGCGTGCGTGACTGCTGGATGGAATCGATGACCTGCTCGACCGTCACGCCCTCCGGAAGGCCGACGCCATCGGCGAGGACGATTCGGCCGTCTTCGCCCCGCATGTCGTCGAACTCGTCGGTATGGCCGGGACCCTGCTCGTCAGCGTCGAGCATCGAGACGGTCGCCTCCTCGTCGACGGAGAGGATGGTCCCGTCGGCGGACGCCTCGAGGTCCGACATAGCGTCCTCGTCGTCGTTCGAATCGGTCTCCGAAGCGTCGGACTCCTCGGGCAACCCGGTCTCGTCCGCATTACCCGAGGAGGTCTGATAGGACGTCGGCTCGTGAACGCCCGCATCGATCATGTAGCGACGGACGGTCTCCGCGGTGACGTCGAGATCGATGATGTCCGTCATCGCCTCGAAGGTGCCACAGTGGTCGTACACCGCCTGGAGGTACTCCGTGTCCTCGTACGGCGGCACGTCCTCGTTTCTCGGGAACTCTATCTCCGGGTCGTCGTCCGCGGCCTGGTCGGGTTCGGACGACTCCTCGCCTGCATCCACGGACGTCGACTCACCTGCCAGATCCTCGGTGTCCGTGGCGTCTGCGTCGGTTGGTTCGACGATGCGCTCGCGGCGCTCTTGGTCGGTCAGGTCGGTCGGAATCGACACCACGAGCGTCGTGATGACGGTGTCGCCGTCGACGTCCGTCCCCTCTCTCGTGACGCTCACGTCGGCGTCGAGTTCGCTCTCCGGAACGAGCGGGAGTCGACCCGTGAATTCGACTTCGAGTGATCCATCGCCGGACGATGCTGGTGTGAGTGAAACGTCGTCTGCGCTGCCGATGAAGCGTTCCAACGGAACCGCAAGCTCTACGACGGCCCGGAGGACGTCGTCGACGAACAAACCCGGCCCGTCGTCGGCCCGGACGCTCCGGACGACGCCGCCGCCGGACTCACACTGCTCCAGTATTCGTGATAGCTCCTGTAAAGAGGCACTAGCCCCCATGGTATACGCTCTCAAAGTTTTATACGATGTGTTCCCCCCTAAATATGAGTGGGGAATATCAAAGGTATTTATATGCTCCAGCACTTTCGCGGGCGCGCCACGACCGATCGAGCACGAGGGGCGCGAGAGATGGATTTAATGCCGCGCATCACTTCGAACGCGGTAACGCTACCGTCCGGAGCACACTGTACTATGGGCACGCCGCACGTGGTTACCGAGTTCGAGGAGTTCGAAGCGACTGCCACCGACGCGCCAGCGGGAGCGCGCGTCCCGGTGGAAGTGACGACCACCGTCGCGGACCCGTTCGTCGCATACCGACGAGCGCGTGACGGTCCCGGCGGTTTCTATCTCGAAACGACCGGCGGTCAGGACGGCTGGGGCTACTTCGGCGTCGAACCGGTCTCACGGGTGCAGGTCGGTCCCGACGCGACGCCGCTCGAAGACGGGAGCCATTCGCTCGGCGAAGTCGATTCGCTCCTCGAAACGGAGGAACTCGCGCGCGGAGACTGCGAGGTACCATACCCCTGTGGAGCCTTCGGGTGGCTCTCGTACGACGTCGCCCGCGAACTCGAAGCTCTCCCCGACACCACAGTGAACGAGCGAGAACTCCCGCGGCTGCAGCTCGGCGTGTTCGAGACCGTGGCCGCCTGGGAGGAACCCTGTGCGGACGACGACGAAGTGACCCTGCACGTCACCGCCTGTCCGACCGTGGACGACGACGTCGAGGCAGCCTACGAACGCGCTCGCGAAGACGCACTCGCGCTGGCGACCGCCGCCGGTTCTGGCGAGGCGTCGATGCCGGACACGTCCGTCGAGGCGTCGACGGCGGAGTTCGAGAGCGAGTGCGGAGCCGATGCGTTCACCGAACGCGTCCACCAGGTCAAACACTACATCCGGGAGGGAGATACCTTCCAGGCGAACATCTCCCATCGGCTCACCGCCCCTGCGGTGGTCCATCCCGTCCAGGCATTCTCCGTTCTCCGGGACATCAACCCCGCTCCCTACTCGGGTCTGCTCGAATTCCCCGGCATCGACCTCGTCAGCGCCAGTCCGGAACTGCTGTTGTACCGGGACGGCGACTACCTGGAGACCGAACCGATCGCGGGGACTCGCCCGCGCGGGTCGACGCCCGAGGAGGACGACGAACTCGAAGCCGACCTCCTCAGCGACGAGAAGGAGCGCGCGGAACACGCGATGCTCGTCGACCTCGAACGGAACGACCTCGGCAAGGTCTCCGAGTACGGGAGCGTGAACGTCTCGGAGTACCGCCGCGTCGACCGCTACTCCGAGGTCATGCACCTCGTCTCGCTCGTGGAGGGACGGCTCCGCGACGGAGCCACGCTGGGCGATGCGGTCGCCGCAGTGTTCCCCGGCGGCACCATCACCGGAGCCCCGAAGCCGCGGACCATGGAGATAATCGACGAGGTCGAACGCTCACGGCGCGGCCCGTACACGGGTTCGATGGGCGTGTTCGGCTTCGACGGGACGGCGACGCTCAACATCGTCATCCGGACCCTCGCCCGGACCGACGACCAGTACTCGCTCCGCGTGGGCGCGGGCATCGTCCACGACTCCGTCCCGGACCGCGAGTACGCCGAGACGCTGGACAAGGCCCGCGCGCTCGTGACCGCCTTCGACGAGGCGCTCGGCGAGACGGCCGAGTTCGCCGTGGAGACTCCAGGCCAATGATCCTCATCATCGACAACTACGACTCCTTCGCGTACAACCTCGTGCAGTACGTCGGCGAGCACGACGACGTCGAAGTCCGACGCAACGACGAAACGGACCTCGCGGAGATTCGCGACCTCGACCCCGACGGCATCGTCGTCTCTCCCGGACCCGGAACGCCCCAGGAAGCGGGCGTCTCCATCCCTATCTTCGAGGAACTGGACTATCCGACGCTTGGCGTCTGTCTGGGCCATCAGGCCCTCTGTGCGGCACACGGCGTTCCCGTCGGGAAAGCACCCGACGTGGTCCACGGGAAGTCGTCGCAGGTCACGCACGACGGCCAGGGTCTGTATCGGGACCTCCCGAACCCCTTCGAGGTCGGCCGCTATCACTCGCTGGCTATCGAACGGGGCACCCTCCCCGACGTGCTGGCTGAGGTGGCCCACACCGACGACGAGCGCAGCGTCGTCATGGGCGTCCGGCACGCCGATCGGCCCCACTACGGCGTCCAGTTCCACCCGGAGAGCATCCTCACGGACGCCGGTAAACAGCTCGTCGCGACGTTCGTCTACGACATCTGCGGCGTCAGGCGACCCGACGAGAAACCGACGGAGTACGCGAGCGACTTCGCGGGCGGCAAGTAGCGTCACGTCTCGACGCTCGGGACCGTCGATTCTGGTCCCCGGCTACCCGACGTACGTCTTGCGGAGGTACGCGTCGACGTCGTCGATCAGGTCAGGGTCGTAGGCCCAGATGCCGTCGAACGCTCCCGGAGCAGTCTCCGTCGCGAGCAACCCGCACTTCGCGTCGTCGTCACCCGCACCATCGAACGCCACGATCCAGAAGCGGCCGATCTCGTCCGCGTCTTCGGCGTGGACCGCGACGCCATCCAGCGAGGGAACGTCCCAGGACGCGTCGACGTAGACGTGGATGGACAGGTCGGTCTCGGTCGCCAGGTGCTCGTAGACGGCCGTTTGCCGACGGAACGCACGCGCCGACTGAAAGCCGACGTGGAGCGTCCCCCCTCCGACGCGGTACGCGCGGTCCTCGAACTCCCGCGACGTGGCGAGCAACTGCGAGCGATCGGCCGCCCGAAACGTCGTGTTTGCGAGCGTGTCGACGAGTTTCCGGTAGGCAGAGTCGCGGCGGCGGTCGTCCCACGGGACGCGGTCGGTAGGCGTGGCCAGTTCGGCGAACGACGGCGCGTTGATCGATCCGAGAAATCGATCCCCCTCTCGAAGGGTGAGATAGCCTCGCGCTGGCGGCACGGGCAGGTACTCGTGGGAGACCGTCACGTCGAATCCAGACAATGTCTCGGAGAGGGCCGGGTAGGCGTCGGGGCCGAAAACGGTCACTGACTTCTGACGGTGGCTCGCCGACGCGAGGAGGTCGGCGAGCGTCATTCCTGCTCGGCGGACGTGACCTGTTCGCGGATCTCTGTCGGGAGCTCGGTTTCCGCGTCGAGGGTCACGTCCAAGATGCGGTCGGTGAACGTCGAGAGCGACTCCAGTTCGACGTTGCCGTTGGCCTCGTCGTAGGTGAGAATCCCCCGGTCGACGAGCACGGGCAAGTGGACGTGATGGAGCGAGGTCCGGATTCGCTGGTCGTCACCTGGCCCAGCGGTGTCCCCAGTCATCGCGTGGAGCCAACCCGTGACCAGGTCGACCAGCTTCTCCAGGGACGCGGACTCGTGCTCGCGGAGATAGTAGAGGATACACCGCCGTTCCGGCTTCGATAGCACGTCGAGGGTTCCCGAGATGGCTCTAGCCTCCATGTGTGTCATTACCAACCGTGCACCTATAAATCCCGTCCCGCTGGGAATGTTCGCAGGTACTCTCTCCGCAGAACGCAGTCGAACTGCAGGAACGAGCCGAAATCTGACGTCAGTGGGACGTCCAGTCTAGACGTACGTGAACCACTCTTCGTACTCGTCGGTGCGGCCCTCGACGATGTCGAAGAACGTGGTTTGGATCTCGTCGGTGACCGGGCCTTTCGTGCCCGCGCCGATCTCGTTGTCGTCGACGCTTCGGATGGGCGTGACCTCCGCAGCAGTTCCGGTGAAGAACAGTTCGTCGGCGTTGTACAGTTCGCCGCGGGAGATGGTGGCCTGATCGTGGACCGTGTAGCCGAGGTCGCGAGCGACGCGGATGACGGACTTGCGGGTGATGCCGTCGAGGTTGGACTCGGCGAGGCCGGGCGTGAACAGTTCGCCGTCGCGAACCATGAACAGGTTCTCGCCGGGCCCCTCGGCGACGTTGCCCTCCTTGTTGAGAACGATGGCCTCGACGTATCCGTTGCCCTTCGCCTCCAGCGACGCGAGGACGCTGTTGACGTACGAGCCCGTGGTCTTCGAGGTAGTGGGTATCTGACTGGAGGCGTGCTTGCGCCACGACGAGATGGCGACGTCGACGCCCTCCTCCAGCGCTTCCTCGCCGAGGTACGCGCCCCACGGCCAGACCGCCACGGCGGTCTTGACCGGGCAGTCGGAGGGGTTCAGCCCGAGCATCTTGTAGCCGTAGAAGGCGATCGGCCGGATGTAACAGGACTCCAGGTCGTTCCGGCGGATGAGTTCGAGGGTCGCCTCCGTGATCTCCTCGGGCTCGAACGGAATCTCCATGTCGTACGGCTTCGCGGAGTCGTAGAGCCGTTCGAGGTGTTCCTCCCAGCGGAAGATCGCGGGACCGTTCTCGGTATCGTAACAGCGGACGCCCTCGAAGACTCCCGTGCCATAGTGCAACCCGTGCGTGAGGACGTGGACGTTCGCGTCCTCCCAGTCGACGAACTCGCCATCCATCCAGATGGTGTCGACGTCCATCTCTTCGAAGCTCATACTGTGCCCATCGATTGCCATGGTTAAGAGTGTTCACGGTCTGGCCGTCGCGTCGCTCCTCAGACGGCGGCGAGCGAGGTGACCGTGACCCGACGAACGCCGTCGAAGTCGCGAAGTGCGTACACCAGCGACCGGACGCGCTCGGCGGGACCACGGCAGAACACCGCTTCCATGCACCACTCGCCCTGGTGGGTGTGCGCCGTCGCGTCGATGACGTCCTGATAGTCGTGCTGGACGGTGTGGAGGTCCTCGATGACCTCGTGGTGATCGTAGTCGAAGCCGACGAGCGCGATGACGTCTCCCTCGACGGATTCGAGCGCGGTGTGGCGCTCGACGTACTCCTGAATCGCTTCACGGACCGCGCGCGACCGGGACTCGATCCCCTCCGCCTGCCAGACCGCGTCGAAGGCGTCGAGGTCGTCGTCGTCGATGTTGACCGTCGTGCGCATGGCGGTCCTGTCGGCGCGCCGGGTTATGACGCCACCGGTGATTCGTGCATAACAACCCCTTACAGAGCGCTCGCCCTACCCGAGGTATGGACCTCGGTGCACCCACGTCGGCGTTCGCCGGTGCGATTCTCCTCGGACTCGTCCACGGCGCGGAACCCGGTCACGGCTGGCCCATCGCCGCGACGTACGCGCTGGACAGACGGCGCAAGTGGTTGCACGGCCTCCTCGCCGGAACGCTCATCGGCGTCGGCCACCTCGTCAGTTCGCTCGCCGTCGTCGCCGTCATCTTCCTCGCGAAGGCCGGCCTCGGAATGGAACAGATGGGCTGGATTCGCTATCCCGCAGGACTGTTGCTCGTCGCGCTCGGCCTCCACGAGTGGCGCAGTGGCGGCCACCACCACGGGATGGGCGGCGACGACGATTCCGGCGACGGTCACACCCCAGACCACCATCACGGCGACCACGACCACGACCACGACCACGACCACAGCCACGACCACGACCACAGCCACGGCGACTCCGGCCGTGGCGTTATCGAACGCCTTCGAAGCGCGCTCCCGTTCGGCGGGGGCCACGACGACCACAGTCACTTCGAAGCCGACGACGCCAAGAGCCTCAGGAGCCTCGTCGGGGCCGCGTTCGTCCTCGGGTTCGCACACGAGGAGGAGTTCGAACTCATGGGGCTCTGTCTCGGCGCGGACTCCTGTGTCGCACTGATGAGCAGCTACGCGCTGGCCGTCATCCTCGCACTCGTCGTCCTGACGCTCCTGCTCGTGGCCGGATACCAGCGCTACGAGGAGCGCATCGAGGCTCACGTCGATGCGTTGCCGAAGCTCTCCGCGGTGGTGCTCGTCCTGTTCGGGCTTGGGTTCATCGCCGGCATCCTGTGACCGAAACGGTGATTCGGGTCCCAACCACCTATCGGAGACATGGCAGCACTCGCTGGTATCTTCGTCTACCCGATCAAATCACTCGATGCAACAACCCGCGAGCGGGCGAGTATCGTCACGAACGGCGCGCTCGACGGTGACCGCGAGTACGCGATGGTCGACGACGACGGCGAGTACGTCAACGGGAAACGGACGCGCACGGTCCACCGCATCCGTGCGGACTACGACGACGACCGCGATCACGTCACCCTGCGAGTCCACGGCGAGCAGACGCGCGGCCGTCGGTTCCACCTCGACGACGATCGCGACGCCATCGAGGCGTGGCTCGACGACCGCTTCGACCCGTCCGTCGAGCTACGGCGGGAACCCGAAGGCGGCTATCCGGACGACGAGACGCTCTCGGGGCCGACGGTGGTCAGCACCGCGACGCTGGAGACCGTCGCCTCCTGGTTCCCTGAGATGACCGTCACGGGCGCGCGCCGGCGGTTCCGTGCGAACCTCGAAATCGGCGGGGTCGAACCGTTCTGGGAGGAGCGCCTCTACGCGGACCACGGGCGGTGCGTCGCGTTCCGAATCGGTGACGTGACGTTCCGCGGCGTGAATCCGTGCCAGCGGTGCGTCGTCCCCTCCCGCGACCCCGACACCGGCGAGGAGACGGCGGATTTCCGCGAGACCTTCCTCCAACGCCGCGAGGCGACGCTCCCGGAGTGGGCCGACAGCGACCGGTTCGACCACTACTACCGATTGATGGTGAATACACAGGTCCCTCGGACGGAGTGGGGCGAGACGCTGACCGTCGGTGACGACGTGACGATTCTGGAAGAGCGAGCGCTCGAACAGGAGTGACGCGTCTGGACCAGATCAGATGCATCGACCCGCACGGCTATCGCTCGGGGTCGTTCGGCGATGGGAAAGGATGGGAAAGGTAGTGCGCTGCATTTGATTGTACGTGGTTGAGGTATTGAATTAGATTCGGTTGCATATACAATATCCTTAAGTAGGGACTAGGAATCGGATGTGTCTCGGAGTGGCCGCGACAATGCCCCACCAATCTAGACTCAGCTTCATCTTCAAGTATCGAGACGGCACGCACACTCTCGACGTCGAGGTCTCTCAGGACGTGTGGGAAAGGTGGGAAAGGTGGGGAAGGTGGGGAAAGGTAGTGCGCTGCACTTCCAGATACCGGAGGATGCAGGGAGTTCTCTTTGGTTGTATATTCCGGACCTTTAAGCCCAGCGGCGGTAGCCAGAAATCACTGGACGGCGTGACGGAACGCGACCGGAATCAGCCGAGACGGTCGACGAGCTGGCGGCCCTCGACGTAGGGCAGGTCGTGGCGGTCGGCGTACGTGCGCGCGGCCGCGGGCAACAGTTCTTCGCCGGACTCGTCGTCGAGCATCTCGCAGACGACGACCGCTGGTGGGCGGTCGGCGGCGTCAGCGAGCGCGATTCCGAGTTCGGTGTGGCCCAGCCGGTCGTCGAGGAGGTTCGGTGCTGCCCGCAACAGGTGGACGTGACCCGGCGCGCGGAACTCCGCTGCGAAGTCCGTCGACGCGGGGTCAGCGGCCGCCGCACCGAGTTCGGTGATGGTGAGCGAGCGGTCCTCGTCGGTGATACCCGTGTACGTGTCGCGGTGGTTCACCGTCAGGGAGAACGACGAGCGCTCGTCGTACCCGAGGTCGTGACTCTCGGCGATGGGGTGGTCGAGTTCCTCCTGGAGGAACGGGAGGTCGAACGCCTCTGCGACGTCGTGGCTCAGTGCAGTACAGATGAGCCCACCTGCGTCGTTTCGCATGTGTGCGACTGCGTCGGGCGTGACCGCATCGGCCGGGTAGACCAGGTCCGTCTCGCCTTCCCTGTCGGCCGCGTCGTGAATCAGGACCGGCTTTCCGTCGCGGAAGGCGTCGATTGCAGCGTCGACACCGCGAGTCGAGGGACGTGTATTACTGCTCTGAGACATGGACGATCACCTCCGACCCGTCTTCGAGGTCGAGTTCGTCGCGGAGCTTCGCCGGCGCGATGACTTCGAGTTGGTCTTCGTCGTGATGGGTGCGTTCGGGCGTGATGACGTGGGCCTGCTCGTAGCGGTCGCCGGCGTCGTTCTCGACGGTCGCAGGGTAACAGTACGCCGGGCCGTAGGTCCGTTCGTCACCCTCCCAGCCATCGATGGTGATCGGCTCGAACGACGAGAGGCGCGCACGCGTTCGGACGCTCTCGTCGTCGAGATTCACGTTCAGCGTCCCCTTGAACGGCTCGTAGCCCAGCCGGTCCACGAACTGCTCCATGTAGCCCGGCAGCGAGATGTAGTGTCGGCCCTCGCCCATGCCGCTGGTGACCGCGCCGTCGAGTTCGACGCTCGACTCGCCCTCGAAGATGCGCCGATAGTCGGCGTACTCCCGCTGGAGGGCCGATTCGCCAGCGTCGGTGATCGAGATCCATTGCCCGTCGCTGACGACCTCGCGGTCGACGTATTCCGCGCCGTCGAGCGCCTGCAGTCGCCGTGACGCCGTCTGTGTCGACGTGTCGAGCCGTTCGGCGAGGCTGGAACAGGAGAACTTCTCCTCGCCGTCGAGGGCCCCGAGCAAGGCGAGGTGTTTCAACGTCGCCAGCTCGTCGTGGCCGACCGACACGCCCGTAGCAGCTACCATAGCTACGAATTCGGACGCGCACCGGATAAGTATAACGGATATTGTATGCATCACAGAATCGTGATGGCATTCCGTGAAGAAAACGTGACTAGTCTCGGGTATGAGAAGCTGTTACCTAAACCCACCGATGACGGTAGCTTTTCAGGTCTGAACGACCGAGCGCCTCTCCAGACTGTTTGTTCGAACGGGTCAGTACCACGCGGTGGGTCATGGACCCACAACGTGACAACAGTCCATCTCGTCGTGGAGAGCGGAGCGTCGCGCGATAGTCTCTCCACTCTCGCTCGTCTCGATGTCCTCACTACGTTCGGCCCCTGCTGTTCACGAGTCACTTCGCTCCTCGTTCACTTCTACGAGGCCTTCGCT
>JARUKX010000031.1 GCA_029688825.1 Haloarculaceae archaeon H-GB1-1
ACTCTACAACGCCAAGAAGAACTGGTACGAGGGTCGGTGTTCAGTCGCCCTGACCAGGTGGAGTCGGGTGGAGTTCCCGGACCACGACCGGTGGTGGGACGCGTAGGGAGTCGGCCACCCCCTTTTTGCTGTGTGCCGGGCCAGACCCGCCCCACCGCCCCACCCTCCGCTCCGGGTTCGGCGCTGCGCGCCTGCACGCGCAGCCACGACCTGGGGTGGAGTTTATCGTGGGCTGAATGTCATCTGTAGTTCTGCCCGTCTTCTCAATTCTGTTGAGGTTCAGTTATCTCATTGACTTCTCCCTATTGAGCAGATGAGGATATCGTATACTGGAGTACCATTCGTTCTTCAACCGGTCCATATCAAACAGACTGAGGCAGGCTATTTACAAGGCTGCTGCGGCATGCGGTTTTGATTTCGCTCGATAGTCTAACGATTTCGAATGAGGCGGAAACTGTCCGGAGACTCGCGGATACCTAAAATCGGTCGAAGGCCGCTTAACGTACTGTTCAGATTAACTGATTCCACGCGAAGGCCATAGTTTGTAACCATATTTCTGCGGAGTCACCAGTTCCGTGGCGGAAATGGGTCACAAACTGTTGAGTGCGGCGATTTAATTACTTGAACTGGCATTAGATGGAATCTTGATCAACGTGTAACGTGCAGAAATTGGAGTGATAACCGATGCAATGCAGTGCGCTACTACGGAGCGCCATCGACGAGAAAGAGATAACCGTCACGGACGCGATTGCGAGTGGCATGACAAATTTGTACAGTCGATCGGTTGACCTGGACCTAATGATCGACAAACTGGGTAAAGATGACCAACTGAGTAAGAGCGTGACGCGATTCGAAGGGCGCGTCTCGTCACACTCCGATACTATCCCCACTCCTCATCATTTACTGTCTTGCTGGCCTATACAGCCTGTAAACTTAGTCGGCCACTTGATGAACTCGGCAAGGTGAATGTCTGAATTAGCCGTTCGGGGTGCGGATATCATGTTAGCGGGGAAGGTGAGGATGCTCGTTACTCACGTGTTGGTTTTTCGCCGCCTAGCATGGGTGGAGGCGAACTCACTCGCCTTGATTCAACCATGGATGAATCTATCCATAATCGACAGTATCGCCAGCAAAACACACTTTCTGGAGATATGATCAATGTCTAGTAGCTCCGTCGCCGATTCGGCGATACTCTTCGATCTTCTCGGGAATCGACGTCGATTGCTCGTCATCGAATACCTCTCCCTGTTCGGGCGGGATGCGTGCATCGAGGTTCGTCATCTGGCCCGCATCGTTCGTGGAATCGAGCTCGGTGAACCACCACGCCAAATCGGTTCTGATGATTACGAATCCGCCTACAACGGGCTCATTCAGACACACCTTCCGAAGCTTGATACACACGACGTTCTCGAATATAACGAACCTAGAAAGACCGTGACACCGACGTATCGTGTTGAACAGTACGCTCTCCTTGCAAAGGTCGCTCGGTATCTTTGCTAACGTCGTAATCGGCGCTACCACTATCGCGGTGAGGGTAAATTAACCAGTATGAGTCATATCCTGCGAACGAGTCGAGCATATACTCGGTAGCTGGAGCGGTGTTCTCGATTTCGCGATCGAAGGTGAAGCAGGATATTGGATGTGGGAGGAAACGGGAGTATCGACTGAGACGTCGAAGACATCGACTCTGTTGAGAACGGGTGATGACCGACTCCTCATCTATTCCAAAGCAGATTACTTCGCAGTGAGATCGATACTGATTGCGGCGTTGTTCACTGTTGGTGCAATGGGTTGGGCCTATTGATTCGTCTTATAATTGGTGGTGATAGCACGATCTCGCCGTAGCTTCTCCTTGACACGGTCGCTTCGACAGTCAACATTGAGTCGATGTTTCTGCCAGTCGTCACCCGATTTCCCGTTCCAGACACCGTATACGGTCACTTTGGGAAGTTCAAGAACACCGAAAAGGACGGCGAGAATGTAAAGGAGGTCGTGGAGTTCGTCCCACGACACAATGACCTTCCGTGGGATGTCAACTGGGAAGCTGACGTGCTGGGCGAGGATACCCGCGTCGCGTGCGCGCTCGACGAAGCCGTAATCGTTACTGAGGAGGATGATGCGTTTCCGATTATTTGCATCATATTCGACGTAGGCCTCGATGATCGATTCATCTCCCTTCTCGCTCTCGACTATGTCCGCATAGCGGTGATCCCGCAGTTGCCGGTATTCGAAGAGGCCGAGGAACCCTTCCCGGTTTCCACCAGCTGGTTGGTTGTCGAGTCGAGCGAACTCCGAGCCGAACGCGTCTTCGAGTGACCGTGTCTCGTAGTGGGTGTAGTGCCAGCTGAGTTCGTCGTAAATCCCCGTCGCAAGCGCGAACCCGTTGACCGGGCTGCGACCAGCAGAATCCTGGTAGGTCGTTGGATCGAGTTTCAGGGCCTCGGGCATTCGCCAAGCCATGAGATTCGTGTCGATTCCGAGTGCGATCGGCTCGTGTCCAGCGTCGAGGTCTGGGTAGCCGTGTCGGTGGAAAAACGTCTCGACTTCGTCGACGTTCTCTATGTCGACAAGCCCGGCGGCGACGAGCGCACGTACGTACGTTTCAGCATTCGGAAGGTCGTTATAGACGCGCTCACCGTAGGCGGTGTGCATCTCCTCACGCGTATCCTGGTAGGTGAGTGCGCCCTGTGTGAAACGAACGGTCGTTTCGACTGGATCTGAGATATCGAATCGGAGTAGTTCCCCAATTTCCTCGCAGGGGTGTTTCACGCTGATTGAGGTGACGTCCTCCGTGTAGAGGGCGTTGAGTAAGTGCGTGATGTGTGTTCGCTCGAGATGCATCAAAACACCTCCTGGAAGTCGATGAGATTGAGTGACGGATTCGGAACGTCCGGGAAAATACGACCATAGAACTGGCCTTCAGAGAGGTAGAGATAGAAGACATGTTCCGCGTCATATTTGATACCGGCCTGAAACGCGATTGCTGACATAAATTTTCGACCGGGCGTGACGTCGACCGCTACTGTCCCGTCTACGTCGCGTGTCGCGAGTACTGGTGCTCGATAATGCTCGACTATCTGTTCGAATTCCGTTTCGCTGTCGAGACTTGTAACAGCAGTTTTGGGCCTTTCGCCTCCGTATTCGATGACCAGGCATTCGAGCATCGATATAACGCGGTCGAGGTAGTCACTGAGTCCTGGATTCTCGAGGATGTAGATCTCATCTGGTATGTATCCGGTTTCACAGGCCGCGGCGAGGGGATTCGCCACCGCTTCGACATTCGGACTCATCGACGTGACCCAGGCCCTGTTCATAGAGTAACCTCTCGAGCGGGAGGCAAAACTCTACGGTGGCGCCGTGAGTTATGACATCTAATCAAGGGCTTATCCGAGATATGAGGAGGCGCCCGGTCGTGGTCAGTTCGACGACCTTCGTTTTACCGTGTGTTTCAGATATTACGAGTCCCTGTCGTTCGAGGCGCTTCACGTGGCGGGTGATCGTGCTCTTCGAGACATCCATGACGTCGGTGATCTCAGTTAGTGAGACAGGTGTGTCGAGTGTATCCACGGTTTGGAGTGTCGACTCCGTTTGTGCCGGTGCGTTCGCCGTGATGTCTGGGAGGGAGCACTCCCGCACTTCGCCATCGATATCGCTGAATTGGTAACTCGCCTGAACCTGATCAGTCCGTGAGAGCGTGGCGACGGTAAGAGGTAAGAAGATGTCGCGAGCGCCACCACCGAAGATGACGATGACTTCTCCCTCGGCATCGTGGATGAGCGACCCACATGTCTCAATTGCCGCTTCGAAATCGTCGTGTGGTGTCTCGATTGTATCGATGCTCACACTCGGCTCAATTTGTTCGACCATCCGGCGAACGTCGTTGATTGCTTGAGCACCGCGGCTATCGTCCGTGGTCGTAGTCGGAATAAGGAGGTCGATATGAGTGTTTGGTCCGATGCCTTGACTGAGTATGGGGCGTGTAACGCGAGTGCTATCGTAACCTATAGGGGCAATATACGTTCGCATTATACAATGCCATATCCCTCTGATATATAATATTGTTGCACGATTATGAAACTATCGTGGAATGGTGTGTTCTACTCGGTTGCTCATCCACCGGAATTCGACAGTCTCACTGCATGTGTAATTCTTGTACAAGTGTGTATACGGAATATGTGCTATATGGTGCTGCATTTCCCTTTCTATTGGAACAATTATAATAATTACGACAGTTATAATACGTTCCTACTGGTGTCTGATTTCACGAACAAAAATGCAGCAAAGGAGGATTTCACCGTGACCGAACCGCTCCAGGGCGGCGTGAACGATGATATTAGCCAAGGCTTTATGACACAACCCTTCTCAAGTGATGACGTGTCTAGCCCACCGTCCGTCGAGGGCATCCTACAGACGACGACACCGAACGTCGTCATGCGCGATCCGCAACTCCAGAAGCGCGGCATACACGCACGCGCACAACTCCGAAGTATACCATTCTTCGATGAACTCGGCATCAATACTGTCGTTCACGGGGATGTCTACGACAACAACTTCAAACTCGTTGACTATACTCACCACTCTGCAACGGACATCGTAGAGACCGTCGAGGACGTCGAGTTTCCACTCGTTCACATCACCACACAGGAGGGGATTAAGGAATATGGGGAGGAAGAACTCGTTCGTGCATTACTCCAACGTGCCACCGAAGAACGAGAGTGGTACATCCTCGTCACCGATACAACCTCTCCCCGACTCCCGACGTACATCCAGAAACCGGGGCGGGGAATCGTCGACGACTACGACGTCGCCGTGAAAGACTATAAGACGCTCTCAGCACGCTACCTCGAAGACTACGTCAACTCTGGTCTCCCGGCATCTCAGACGCGCAACCTCCACTATCACCGGGCTTCCGAGTTCCACAAACAGCATGGCGCACCTGCGGACACTCTCGAGAACATCTACGACTACACGCGTGCACCCTCGGGGAGTCCCGTCTGGGAACCGCTTTACTACTTCATCGAACACGATCTCGAGAACGTTCTCGACGAGTACTCCGAGCGCATCAGTGACGCACTCCGATCGTGGACCGAGCGCGGTGACACTCGGAACGTCGCAAATCAGATGCTCGACGCACTCCGCGTCTGTGAATTCCAGAAAGAACAGCTCCAGGAGTACCAGCAGACCGACCCACAGCTTCGCTAACCATGGCAGACTACCAATACGCGGTGGACAAGCCGGATCGCCTGCTAATCAACCACAATACGGTCCGAGCAGCCGAACTGAAGGCCGTCTACGAGTCCCTCGTGAGCGATCGGAAGGTCCAGAACATCGTCTCGGACTTTGCACATGAGAAGGAGGACAACGTCCGCGATTGCATCGACTTCCTACACGCGGTCGACCTCCTCAAGCGGGGGCACGACGACCGTGTCGTCTCCCCGTTGAACCGTGATATCTTCCCGAATCTCCCGTTCGAAGCACGACTTCTCTATCATTTCCGCCAGCAACGGTACCCGAAGAACCATCTGTCGCGGATTCAGAATGTCGCGCTGGAAACCGACGATCGGTCGGTCACTCTCGACGTCCTCCTCCCGCAGGTGAAGGGTGAACTCGACCAGTACGATTTCTCGTGGAACACAACCAAACTCCGCATGTGGAGGTCGCTCAGCACGCAACTTGGGTTGGTCTCCGAGACGGATTCGCGTGGCGTAATCTTGAGTCCGTGTCGTCGCCTTCTCTACGATATCCTCGAACTCTACGAACAACAAGAGGACAGCACAGATCTGTATAGCGCCCTCACGTGGATCGAGGAGAACTTCTTCAATGTCTTCGAGACGACGACTGGCTCACCCCGCGTCCATCCTGCAATTTCCGACGTCCTCCAAAATATGGAGTCTGAGGACGTCCTCGAACTCCGGGGGATGTCCGACGCGAAGGACGTAGTAACGCTCCCCGAATCCGTCCACACAAAGCGCTCCCGGTCGGTCAACGTCTACGACCTGGCTGCACTCCCCGACTCGCCCGCCTACCAGTATCCGCTCGCTCAGTTCGAGCAGGTGATCTCACAATGAGTACGATGCCCAAAATCTGGGAAGACAGCGTCGTCCGCGATTACCTGACGCCAGAAGCCCATCAGAAGTCGCGCGAACAGTTCCTGAAGACACACATCGACATCGACAAAATCCGAGCTGACTACCTCTTCCCGCACGAGGGAAGCGACGAGTTCGTCACTCAGGAGGAGTTCCGCGACGCTATTCTTAAGTCGAGGGTCGACGACGACAATCGGATATTCATCCTCCGCGGAGAGACGGGAAGCGGGAAAAGCCAACTTTGTCAGTGGCTCGAGTATCAAATCGGCGCCAACCCGGATGAAGGGGACGAGACGCACATCGCACTTCACGTCTCCCGGAGTAAGACGGGAATCGGTGATATTCTCGATATCATCTCCGGACCGATCGACACCGACGTCAGCGTGAATAACGTCTCGGACCTCGACCCCGAGAAGGTCGCCGACGCAATCATCACCACGCTTCAAGCGTTCGGTGGGGGGATGGAGCAGTTCACCGAGGACGAGATCGAGGCCCTCACCGCGGACCGATCGGACTCGACCGACCTTTGGTCAATCCTCGAGAGAAATATCGCCGAGTATCAGGAGTCCGCGACGAGCGAGGGGGAAAAGCGGATGTCCGATCTCATCACGAAGAATGATTATAGGGACCTCGCGATGGCGGCCTTCGGGTCGACAAAGGGCGCCGAGACGCTCTTCCCCGCTCTACAGAGCCAAGTTCACGAGATCCTCTCCCGGAACCTCGGAGTCGAGGATTTCCAGGGCAAACTCGAGGAACTCTCCGAAGAGTACAAAGAACGCGGCCTCCGGCCGGTCCTCATATGTGAGGATCTTACGACCTTTACCGTCCTGAAAGAGCAACTCCTCGATCACATCTTCCAACTCGACAGCGGTCACTACGACGTCGTGCTCGGCTGGACCTCCGGCTGGGAAAAAGACGACCTCTCGCGTGCACTCGGCACGAGCCAGGGCATCAGCACGTACATGGAGGATCGCGCAGAGGGGTACCTCAGCACGACGGACGAGGACGGACGGGCGTACTTCCTCGACGACGACCTCACCATCAAACTAGCCCGGAAGTACATGTCGACTATCATCGAGGAGTCCGATATGGACGAGTCACTCTCCGATGATGTCCTCGAGTCGTACGACAGTCTGTACCCGTTCAACGAGAAGTTCATCGAGGAATCCTACAACCATCTCATTCAGGACGGGAACAAGCGTCGCACCCCCCGTCTCCTCTTGATGCGGGTCATTCGAGAGTGCCTGAGCTCGACCGTTCCGCCGTTCGACGCAATCGAGGATAATCCATACGTGGAACCCTTCCCCTCCCCAGTCGATCTCACGTACTCGGAGAGTCTTCAGCGACTCGGCAAGTGGTACGGGAGCGCGACGACGGATCGTCGACTCCGCGTTCACCGCCAGATTCCGGAAACGTTCGACGTTCCGCTGACCGATGTCGATATCGACGACGACTGGGCGTTTTTCCAAGCGGACGTCCCGTCTCCGACACTCGACCTCGGAGTCAGTGAGGGAACGCTCCATCCCAGCGAATATATCACGCTCCGGGCGACTCTCGACAGCCGTGGCGAGGAAGGGGTCACGATTCGGTTCAACGGTAACGAGGTGGCCACGACGGACTCTGATGGCTTGGCTTCCGTTCGGCTTCCGGACGAGAAGGGAGACGTTACGTACCAGGCAGAGAAAGATGGCGAGACGGATTCGACGACGGTTACCGTCGTCGAACCGACTGACGACACGTCCGTCTCCGTCACGGTCAACCCGAAGACGCCGACTGTAAGCGACGAAGTCACCGTCACGGCACGTGTGAACGGCGAACCGCGAAGTGGTGTTCGTGTCTCAGTCGACGAGGACGAACTCGACGAGACACGCAGTGACGGAAAGCTTCATTTCAACGCGCCGGATGCTGATTCGGCCACCATCGAGGCAGTCTACGGCGACGCGCGCGATGAGACGACAATCGACATCGAAAGTGCGGACATCCACGTGCCAGTTGGGACCGACCTTGACTCGACGACGGTCAAGGAGTACCTCCTCCAGTATCGCAACTGGATCTCGGTTGGTGACACGTACGACAGCTCGACAGTCCTCCGAGAGGGCGCCGCTGGCGTCCTCAATGAGTGGCACGACCCGACGCTCCTCGGCAACCTCAATGCGCGCAATGACGGTGTCCACGGCATCTATTACACGCGTGGGTCTGACGTCCCGGTCACGATCGTTGGCGCAGACGAGCGTCAGGGGCTGAGCTTCGATCTCGATTTCGGTGTCAAATACGACGACATCTACGAACCGCTGTTCTGGTACGGCATCAGTGAATCCGGCGAGTTCCCCCAGGAAGACAAGTACGACCTCAACTACGATCTCCTCCGTGCGTGGACGGACGAGCAGGTCGCTGACTTCCGGGCAGAGATGCGCGCCGAACTCGAGGCATGCATCGACCCGATGACGCTCGAGCAGTTCACCGTGCTCGCGCAGTTCCTCATCCTCAATGCGACGACCGGTCGCCGCGAGGTCGAGTCCGAGATGATGTTCGAGAAACCGCCCCGGAGCGGATTCGTTCCCGGCGCCGAAGACGAACAACCGTCTGCCCTCCGGGAGGCGACGAAGAGCCTGCTCAAATCTCGAGAGGCTCCGTACCACCTCGCGAAAGGCCTGTTCCTCCTCAAGTCGAACGTTGTCGACCGCGAGCGTCTCTCGGAGGCGATCGAGAGTGTCTCTGGAAACCTCGATCAGTACCTACTGCAGGCCATGCAGATCGACACTGCGGACCTCCCCAGCGCCTACCAGATCAGCACCACTCGGTCGACCGGCTACGACGTCGACGAACTCTTCGAGCGAGTAAAGGACTATGCGACGACGCTCGCCGATATATCGGCCGAACAGAACGCCGCGCACGTCACCGAGACCATCGAGAAGGTTACGACCTATTATGAACCCGACCACGACCAGAACGATCTCCATGACACACTTACGCAACTCCACGACATCCTCGATAAACTGGACGCCAGCAAGTATAATGAGTGGAAGGATGCCCGCAATACGGTAGCGGGCGACGCAGAGATCGACCTAGGTCGGTTCCGCCAGCGAATGCGGACGTTCGAGGACATCTCCGATAAGCGGGGCTACGAACTCATCGCAGCGCTCCACGACTACGAGGAGAGTCGGTCGACGGAGTCGGCGTGGGAGATCTACGAAGCGATCGCAGAGATGACCGAGGAAGCCGAGGGGGTCGCACTTCCCGATGACGTCGGCTTCCGTGACCGCGTCAGAGATCTCTCAGAGTTCGAGACGTACGAGCAACGGCGGAATGCCATCGAGACCACACTTGGAGGAAACTAACCATGGCCATACAGACCACAGCCATCGAGTCAAAACTTGAGAGCCTTGAACAGAAGGCTGAGGAGTACGATACGCGAACGAACACTGAAAAGCGGGTCGCTGAAGCCGAAGAAAACCTGGAGGAGCTGAATCGGGCGCTTTACAAGCTCGAGAATTCTCTCAGTGACTTCGAACGCCAGGCGGGAATCCTCACAGAGGTCTTCGGCCGCTCCCTCCCGTCGGAGGTGACGACTGCTCGTGACAAGGCTCGCTCGATCACTCGCGTCTCGCAGGATGACGTTCTCGACATGATCGACGACAGTAGCAAGTCGTTGTCGAGTCATATCGACGATGTTCGAGATACGAAAGAGGCTGTGAAGGACGCACGCCGCTTCATCGACGAACACTTACAAGAGATTCAGCGCCGACAACTCGGCGAAGCTGACACTGCGGAGAGCATTCAGAAGATCGTCGGTGAGGATCCGGATGCGATGAAGACGATCAGCCGATATCGGTCGTTCCTCAACTCCATCCACAACCCGAGCGACTCTGTCTCCCGCCTGCGGTCACAGTGGCAGGGACTCGAGAAGGCATTCGAGAATCTCGATACTGACTGGGAGGGCTTCCAAAGTAGACACGGACTCAGCGATCAGACGATCGAGGACCTCAAGAAACTCAGTAGTAAGGGGCAAGTCGACCTCGACGACCTCTCGGATACGAGCGTCAACGAGATGCTGGACGTCCCCGAGCTCCGTTCGACGATCAAGGTGAGTCTCTAGACGCCGATGAAGAACCCTGCTAGACGCGCGGAATCAGCGATGGAAGCCTATCGAAGCCACTTCATCGGTTCCGGTGGGCGAGCGGCGCGAAACGTCGCACATCGCTTCGAAACTACTGACAACGGTGAAGAATCTGTTATCGGCTTTCGAGGGCCGTATCTGCAGGCGCTCGACGTCGCGAACTGGAGTACGAAATCATGGCTCTCGTTCAGCAAGCAGGCAGGAATCCATCCGCTCGTCCGGCTCGCATTCGAGGACATCGGGTTCCGACGCCTCTATGACTTCCAGGAGCGGAGTATCGAGACGATCCTCGACGGGCAGGATACTGTCATCACAGCCGCAACCGGTCGCGGGAAGACCGAGGCGTGGCTCATCCCCATCCTCGACTACATCCTCAACGCGAACCAGGGGAAGGTTGATGAGAGCGACCCGGACGACGTCAAAGCGGTCCTGACGTATCCGACGAAAGCGCTCGCTCAAGATCAGTTGAAGCGCCTGATCCAGTACCTCTATCGGATCAATGCGGAACTCCCGACGAACGACCGCATCACGGTCGGGATTTACGACGGCGACACGCCGAGCAATATGTCATCGCGCGCGGAGGGCTACTTGAATGCGACGTTCAAGTACTTCGAGTGTCCGGGTTACAACGACACGCTCGAGAAGTGCCGGGACTGCGGGAAGAGCGTCCACGTCCGAAACGCCACCCAGCGCTACGAACTCGAACCCGAGAAGAAGCAGTGCGTCGACGACGTCCCCCTGGATTTCCTTCGATTGACGAAGAACGAGATTCTCGAGGAAGGCGTCGACATCCTCCTCACGAACCCGGATACGATCAACCTCAAACTCGTCAACATGAACGCGAGCGACGAACACAACGCGTTCGTCTACGAGCCACAGTTCTTCGTCTTCGACGAGGTGCACACCTACGATGGCCTCTTCGGGAGTTACACAGCGATGCTCTCGAAGCGTATCCGGGCTCTGCGTGAGACCCGCGATGTCGGCGCTCCGCAGATGATTGCGAGCAGCGCCACGGTCGAGAACGATGTCGAACTCTTCCGCCGAATCAGTGGTGCGGCAGACGTCGCGCACGTCGATGAGAACCCACGCTCGCTCGACCCACCACCGCTCGATGAGTTTCCAGCCGCCCTCTATGAGGAGTCGATCACGGCCTCGCATATGCGTCGCGCGGTCCGTGGTGAGAAACCGTTCCCGGCTGCGCTCGACTCGTTCGAACCGGATATCGATGACCCGAGTACGATCGACAACGAGAGTCTCAACGAACTACTCGGTAACGCGCTCTTCGAGCATCTCACCTCGACGTCGGACGATTCGGTCGTACAAGCTGTACAGCACCTCCATGAGGAACTCGCCGACGAACCGCGGACGCGCGAGGCGTTCCTCGACACCCTCGAGCTCGAGTACTCGCTCACCGACGCTCAGGCAGAGACCACCCTCGAGAACTTCCGCACACTTGGCGAGTACTCTGGCCTACTGGAGAATCGCAGCCATCTTTTCTCGTGGCCGCTAGACGGGTTCTATACCTGCGCACAGTGCGCTGCCGTCTATCGCTCTCCCCAGGACACGTGCACGGAATGTAACTCCGGCTTCGTCACGCGGGCGACCTATTGCCGTGAATGTGCTGACGAAGCGCTCGTTGCGTGGTACTGTCCCGAGTGCGATCAACTCGAGTCCTACACGCCGTCCGAAGAGGGGAGCTTCGCGTCGCGAGACGAACAGTACTGTGGACGGTGTGAGGCTACTCGTGACGATGAAGTGCGCCTACTTCGCGTGTCGTTCGCGCCCGAACTGGTGTGTCAATCCTGTGGCGACGTCGAAGAGCGAAGCGTCATCGAGACCTGCACTTGTGGCTCGGCGATGACGCGCACCGCCGTCGACGAATGGACATGTACGAATCCACAGTGTGGCCGGACAGAATCTGTGGACACAGGGTGTTCAGCATGTGATTCCGAGCAACGCGTCCTCCGACGGAGTGAGGTAGATGTCGAATGTTCGTCATGTGGGGAGACGTACGACGCTACGGACACCCCGCGCCTGTGTACGTGTGGACACTCGGTCTCAAACACTCGACTCGTCCCTTGGACGTGCGGGCAGGAAGGATGTACGCGTAAATACTACACGCCGTCGCCACCATCGGAATGCGAATGCGATGCACAGGCGTTCGTCAAGAAAGGACTTTTCGAGGTCTTCGAGAACGACCACTGTACCGAATGCGATACAGCCGTCCTTCACGGGGCGTCCTGCCAGTGTGAAGATTCGGTGCTCCAGCAGCAGGCGGATGCCTTCCAGTCCTATCAGACGGTTTCCGCGGAGGGGCGCATCGTTCCGATTCGTGACTTCACCTCAATCGTTCCCTGCCGCCACCAGCGACTCGGCTATCGTATCGGCAAGCGCTACGACGAACTCGTCCGCAGTCCGAACAACATCGCCGTCACGACCTCGCAGTACTTGCTCCGCGAGGTCGCTGACGACGAGGACTACTCGTCGGCGAAGATGCTGTCGTTCGCCGACTCTCATCGGGACATGAAGGAACTTGGTCGCGACTTCAACGAACCGGAAGTCGCGACACTCCTCGATCAAGCGATCGTCGAGGCGGTTCGTACCGCCGATGGTTCGTGGGCGTCGCTCAACGACGTCCTCGCGGAGTCGCTGGCATGCATCGATGCGCTCCACGACGACCTCAGTCCGCCACGTAACCTTCAGGACGTCACGTTCGACCTGAAAGAGCACCTCGTCGACCGCTCTCGCCGGTTCATGGACACTGAAGTGGCGATTCGAGACAGACTCCGCCGCCGGGCAATCCCGCACACCTACTCACAACGGTTCCGAGAGCGGGGCGGCTCCCTTGCCTCGGACGGTCTCGTCGACATCCGCGTCGATCCGGAACTGCTCGCAGACCTTTCCAATGCCGAGCGTGACCTCCTCCGGGGCGTCGTCGATACTGGGAACGACTGTCCAGCTGACTCACTCCCGGAGCGCATCGGAGACCGAGAACGCGGCGACGTCGTCGATGCGTTAATCGAGCGCGGCGTCCTTGGCGAGGAAAGTGACGACTATCTTTCCCTGAATCCTGGGGCGCTCGAGGTGACGCTCGCCGGTGACGCCGACGGCATCCACTACAATCCCGAGTCGGGCCAGTTCTCGCCATCCTGGTCCAATCAACTCGGAGTCCAATCCCACGACCTAGTCCCCTTCGAGACGACGCTCGCCGAGCGTGCCGACCCAACCAATCCGCAGTTCCATCAGCGGGCGTACCGCGCCGAGTACTCGCAGGCGCGAATCCTCATCGCAAAAGTCTACCTCGGGATGACGGACAAACGCGAGCGCCGCGAACTTGAGTATCTCTTCCGCGAGGGGAACTACCCTCACTTCCTCTCCTCAGGTCCGACGATGGAACTCGGTGTCGACATCGGAGACCTTGACGCACTCCTTCTCTACGGGGTGCCGCCGAACATGAATGCGTACCTCCAGCGCGTCGGCCGCGCCGGACGAAGTTCCCACTCATCGCTCGTCCACAGCGTCAGTCAGCGCAACCCAATCGACTACTACTACTACGAGGAACCGACGGACCTCATCAGCGCCGACCCGAAACCCGTCCCGCTCAACGAACACAATGAAGAAGTCCTTCGCGTCTCCCTCTCGTGGGCTGTCTTTGACTACGTCGCAGCGAACTTCGTCGTTCCGTGGGAGATCGACGGCTGGGGGCCGAACGCCACTGTTTCGGGTGGGGACGACTTCAAACGTCGCGATACCGTGACTGACGATTCCGACTACGGGAAGCTCACGCATCTGATGACGCTTCCCGTCTCGAGGCTCGGTCTCGATACAGACGTCTCGAAACTCGCCGCGCTGGGCACGATCGTCAGTGACAAAGAGCGGCAGATTCGGGATTACTTGCGAGCCTTGCTCGCGTACCAGTATTGCACTAACTGTAGCGCGAAATACGATAGATCGAACACGGTCGACAACTGTCGTGTGGACGGATGCGACGGCCAAGTCCTCGACGCGCAGGCGGAGTTCGGTGATCTCGTCGACGAGGCGGTAGCGTCGTTCAAGGAGCGCTACCTCGACCAGTATCGGACGTACCGCAATCGGCTCATTGAGGAACAACAGGCGCTGAGCCAGGAGCGGACGAACCTCCGTCGGGAGAAACGGCGTGCCGGACGCGATGAGACTGCGCGGCTTCGCCGTCGCGAGAATGCGGTCGCGGAACGGGTCCGCGCACTTCAGGACCACCTCGACACGCTCGAGCGCCAGTCCTACTCCGACTTCCTCCAGAACGCACGCACCAGCAAATTCGCGTTCACTATGCGGAACGTCTCGAACAACGTTGGACTGACGCTGGTCACCGAGCAGGACGGCACGTACACTCGTCGCGATGTCGGCGGAAACTACGGTGGACGGAACGTCCGCATGGCCATTCAGGAACTCCACCCCGCAGCAGCGTACCTCGACGACGGCGAAACGTACGTCGTCAGCCACCTTCGAACGGACGACTTCGAGTCCTCGACGCTTCGTGAGCTAGTCGTGGATTCCGATACCGACGCCGACCACCTCGCCGAGGAGAAGGTCTGTAGTGCCTGCCACACGTCGCACCCGCTCTCCGCGTCCGAGTGTCCCTGTGCCCACGACGCCCCGCTCAAACGCCGCCGACTCGTCGCGATGGACAGCGTCGAAGCCCACCGCGACGACCTCCGTATGAGCAAAGGCGGTGACCCTGGTCGCGAACTCTATCAGAAACCCGCAGAGGAAGTCCAGAATACCTACGCGGAGAGCGAAACGTCAGTTCTCGAGTTCGACCCGGACGAGTCGTTCACTGTCCGAGATGGCGAAGGAACACCGATCGGAACACTCGAGTACGGCGACTACACCGTGCTGACGTACACTGAGAGCTACCGAGCGAAGTACAAGAACGGGGAGACGGACCCTCGCCAGACACCATTCGAAATCTGTGGAGAGGAAAACTGCACTGGCATCGTCTATCGCGACGACGAAGGGCATGCACAGTGCTCGGCCGACCCCGAGCACAGTCCGAATCGACGCGGTGCAGACTCGGAGTTCGTCCGCCTCGGCTACTCTTACGAGACGAGCGGCGTCCGTGTCTCACTCGACGACGCCGAGCAGTCCCATACGTTCATCCACGGATTCCGCGTCGCACTCCAGTCGCTCGGCGGAGTGAATATTCGGGAGCTCAACGAGACGACGGCAGACGAGCATGTCGACCTGCTCGACGCCCAGGAAGGCGGCGCGAACATCGCCAAGCTCCTTATCGAGCGCGACGAGGGCGACTTCCGGAACTTCCAGCACGCCATGGAACTGGTCCGAAATCACTTCGTCTGCGACTGCGAGGACGGCTGTCCGCTATGTCTCTACCAGTACGGCTGTGACGAATTCAATCGACCACGGTCGTTCGCACGCGACACCGTTCTCGACTACTTCGAATCCGGACTGCCGACAATCGAACCGATCGAGACAGCTACCACCGATTCACCAGCCACTAACTCATGAGCCACGACACACTCGAGCACGCTGAAGACCTGAAACGCGCATACGGCGACCACTATGTCGCCAGCCAGAACACCGCGACGCTGAAGGACGTCATCTCGCGCTACGAGGGGGGGACGGACCAGTCTCTCCACGATAGACTTCCCGAGTTCATGCGGACGCGCGGCCCCTTCCTCCAAGCGCTCGACCTGCCGCGGCAAAGTAAGACTCCGTGGCCGGAGTTCGCCGCGAACCGACCGTCGATCGCCGACGACGCGCCCGACGGTCTCCACGACGACATCGTCCGCACGTTTTCGAAGGCCGGCTTCGAGCGCCTCTACGCGTTCCAAGAGGACACCGTGGACGCCATGCTCGACGACGACCACACACTCGTCACTGCCGGGACGGGCCGCGGCAAGACTGAGAGTTGGCTCATCCCCATCCTCCAGTACATCTGTGAGGCAAAAGCTGGCTATCACGACGCCGACCCGCAGAGCGTCAAGTGTATTCTCACCTACCCAACGAAGGCGCTCGCACAGGACCAGCTGAAGCGTCTTATCGAGTACCTTTCTACGCTCAACGAGACTCGAACCGGTACCGACCAGATCACCGTTGGCATCTTCGACGGTGACACACCCCACAACGATCCGGACGCCTACTCGTATCTCGATACCTCGTTCAAATACTTCGAGTGTCCCTGCAGCAATTGCTCGTCCTCGCTGACGGTTGAGCGGACTGAGGAGGGCTATCGGGTCACGCACGATTCGTCCGCCGAAATGGACGTTGACCTCGACTTCATCGAACTCACGCGTGAGGAGATCGTCAATGCGGAAGTCGACATCCTCCTCACCAATCCGGACACAGTCAACTATCGGCTGTTCAACATCAACGAGCAAGACGAACAGGCCGTGTTCGTCACGGGGCCGAAGTACGTCGTCTTCGACGAGATACACGAGTACTCCGAACTCTTCGGCTCGTTCACCGCGACGCTCATGCGACGCTATCTCCGTTCCCGTCAGTCACTCCTCGGACTCGACGACGCGGAGGATAACCTCCGACTTGTCGGCGCCAGCGCGACCGTCGAGAACAAGCGTTCGATCTTCCAGCGTATCAATCCCTTCACTGACGCGGACATCTCCGTCGTCGAGGAGGACCCGCGGACACTCGACTTCCAACTCCCCGACGAACTCCCAGACCCACTCGTCGAACATCTCGCCGACCCGGCTCGCCTCGCCGACACCTCCACAGAGTGGACGCCCGCCGAATCTCTGGTCGCCGACGCCATCGGGAAACTGCCGACTGCTGCTGATACTGACGAGCGACGCCACGTTGCCGGTGACCGACTCTACGACACGCTTCTCGACGAGAGCGACGACGACCTCGACATCGTCCGCGCACTCTATACAACGCTCCACGAGGAAGCACAGCGGCCGGCCGACCTTCGCGAGATACTCACAGAGACGTACGAAATTACTGATGACCAGGCCGCTCGACTCGTCGATAACTTTGTCACGCTCGGTCAGCTCTCCGGTGTCCTCGAGAGTCGTGCCCACCTGTTCAGTTGGCCCCTCGACGGCTACTACACCTGCGTGAACTGCGCCGCCGTCTACGACACGCCACAATCAGAGTGTTCGCAGTGTAGCCATCACTTCGTCACGAAACTCGCCTATTGCGCCCACTGCGGTGAGGAGGCGCTCGAATCCTGGTTCTGCCCGGACTGCGAACGTCTCTCCCCGCTCAACGTCACGTCGGGCGAGGGTCGCTTCGAGTACTTCCAAGACCACACGTGTAGTTGCGGAACGGAGACAATTCAGACGGTCTGGCGTCCCTACTACGAGTGCTCGGGGTGTGGCGATCGACAGAAGATCGATCGGATCACCAACTGTCCGGACTGTGACACCGTCATGATCCTCAGTGACGACCAGAACGAACTCGTCTGTCGGAACCCGGACTGTGACGTCACGCTAGAGGCAGGGAACGAGGTCGTCTGTGAGAACTGCCACTCACACGACCTCGAACCGCTCAGTGACGACTCCGTCCTCTATTGTGAAGACTGCGGCAACTCCCACGAACAGGAGGCTGGCCACAAGTGCAACTGCGGTGGCACATTACGGCCGAAGCGCTACATCGGTTGGTCGTGCAGCGACCCCGACTGTGATGCGGTCTACTTTGGGGGTCCGCCGAACACCTGCGACTGTGGGAAACGCCGGTTCGCCCGTACTGGACTCCTCGACATCAACGCAATCGATCATTGCTCCAACTGCGATACCGACCTCTTGCCGGGTGCCGAGTGTCGCTGCGACGATCCCGAAATCTCGTCGGCTGTTCGCGGTTTCCGCGAGTACAAACTCATCGACGAACTCGGACAGATTCGCAAACCCTCGTCGTTCCACGGTGCCGTCCCCTGTTACGACCCGCGGAAGACCTACCGGAAGTCCTCGCGGTATGAGTCGATGATCCGCGGGCCAGGGAACACCGCCGTCACGACCGCACAGTATTTCCTCCGCGAGACCGCGGACGTCGACGACCCGGACTCGTTCCGGGAAGCAAAGATGCTCTCCTTCGCCGACAGCCAGTCGGACATGAAGGAACTCAATCGGAACTTTACCGAGCCCGAACAGACGCTCTTCGTTACTCAACTCGTTGCCGACACACTCGCGGAGACGGACGACGACTGGCTCTCGCTCGCGGACCTCCAGTCCACGGTCATCGAACATGCTGTAGAGTACGAAGAGATGCTCACTGAGGGTGACGGCGGACTCCTGGAAGCCATGACCGGCTATCGGCAGACCGTCGACGACTTCCTCGAAGAGGAGGTCGCAGCGCGCGTCCTCCGGGGCCGTTACAACAACCGCTGGCGGAGTCGCGATCACCTTCCCTCCGATGGCTTACTCGACGTCACTCTCGACATCGATTGGAGTAGCCTGGATCCTGGTGAACGAGCCGTTCTCGAGGAGTTGAGCGAACAGAGTAAACAGTACGTCGACTCGCTCAGCGACGAGGTTGAGGACGCTGGTCGTATCGTCGAGGACCTCATCGATCGGGACGTCCTCCGTCGAGTCGAGACTGACTCCGGGTATCTCGTCGGGTTCGATGAGGACTGCGTGCACTGTACGACCGTCGACGCCGATGCGTCGATTACGTACGTCCCCTCAACGGACACCTTCTATTCGACATTCAATGAAGCGTGCACCGACCTCGATCCCGACCTTGAGCGCGTCACGTTCGAGGCCGACTACGAGGCTCGCAGCGAGTTCACTCACCCGCACTTCGACCTCACAGCCTACCGCGTGAACTTCTCGGACCCGCTGATGCTCGTCTCCCGCGCCTACTTCGGACTCACGGAGAAAGACGAACGTCGCCGCATCGAGTATCAGTTCCGGGAGGGACGATACCCGAACTTCCTCTCGTCGGGGCCGGCGATGGAGGTCGGGATGGATATCGGTGACCTCGACGCGCTCCTCCTCTACGGCACCCCGCCGAACACGAACTCGTACCTCCAACGAATCGGTCGCGCCGGTCGCCAGTCCGGCTCGTCGCTCGTCCACTCGATCAGCCAGCGAAACCCGATCGACTACTACTACTACGAACAGCCGAACGAGCTCATCCAGGCCAGTCCTCAGCCCGTCCCGCTCAACGAGACGAACGAGGAGGTGCTTCGAATCTCGTTGACGTGGGCAATTCTCGACTTCTTCGCCGCCGAATACTGGATTCCGTGGCGCCGCGAGAGCAGCGACGTCGTCGACCAACTCTACTGTGAGGAGGACCTCGTCCCGCGGAGTGAACCACAACCAAACGACATCGTGACCTTCACTGCGCTCCTCGCGAGCGAGAACGAAGCCATCCAGTTCGTCGACGATGAGGCACCACTCCAGACGCTCAAGACCGCATACGAGGAACACCTGCCCGACATCCGTGCCTGGCTCGAGGACATCCTCGGCTTCAGCTACTGTCGTGACTGCGGTCGGAAGCACGACGCCGGCTACGAGGGCCCGTGTAGTCGATCGGAATGTGATGGCCACGTCGTCTCCGCGCTCGACGCGCACGAAGCCGCGATCGAGGAAGCGATGACAGCGTTCGTCGACGAGTTCGTCGAGGGCTACTTCGACTTCGAAGACGACATCCTCGACGAGTTGGACGATGTACAGCTCCAACTCAACGATCTCAACTTGGAGTCGCGCGGCCGTCGGAACCGCCGCCGGCAGGACACGGACGACCACGTTGAGCAGCGCGACAAGCGTGACCGACTACAAAGTCGGAGCGCGAACCTGAACCAGTATCTGGACCGACTCGCACGGATGGACTACGGGACGTTCCTCGAGGAGCACAGCACCACACCGTTCAGCCTCCGCTCTGTCGCGGACACCGTCGAGTACGAACTCATCGGTGAAGACTTCGAGTCCGTGACCGACGACTTGCAGTCTCGGCCGATTCGGATCGCGCTCTCTGAACTCCATCCCGGTGCTGCCTATCTCCACTCGGACAACCAGCGCTACGTCGTCACTGGCGTACGCACCCACTCATATCAGACTACGCAGTTCGAGAGCACCGCCGCTATCTGTCCGACGTGCGGCGCCGAATACGACCTTGGCGAGGGCCCTTGCGACGAGTGCGGTTCCGATCTCAAGCGCCTGAAGACGATCGTCCCCGAGCGCGTCACCGCGTACAAGTCCGACCTCGTACTCGGCCAACTTCCCAACGGGAACCCCCTTCTCCCGACCCGTCTGTACCAGTCGAATTCGGAGATCCAGGACACCTACGCACCCACCGAGACGAACGTCACCGCGTTCGAACCCGACCCGGAGAAAGCGTTCACCATCACGACAGATGACGGTGATCCCGTCGGACAGTTCGATTACGGGGACGTCACGATCAAGTCCTCCGTCCGCCAGTTCCGCGCCCACTACGTCGGTGGCGGATCCGACCCGCTCCCCAACATCTTCGAACTCTGCGGGAAAGAGAACTGCGATGGCGTCGTCGCACGCGACGACGAGACCGCTTACTGTATGCGGCATCCTGAACACTCCACGGACGACACCGACATCGTCCGCCTCGCCTCCGAGTTCGACACGAAAGCCATTCGCATCCAATTCGACGACGAAGACCTCGAGCACGCTTTCTCTCATGGCATCCGCATGGCGCTGCAGTACATCGGCGGCGTCGGCGTCCGTGCTGTGCCCGAATCACTCGGTGAAGACGGCACCTATGTCTTCGACAACGAAACCGGCGGCAGCGGCGTCACCGTTCTCCTCACGATGGGATCTGGTGATACACGCGAGAAATTCGACACGGCGATCGACCTTATCGAAGAGGCGTTCCAGTGCGACTGCGATAACGGCTGTCCGTTCTGCATCTACCAGTACGGCTGTGAGAACCAGAACGACCCGGGGACGATCGCGAAGGACGACTTCATGACTCTCCTCGACGATGGCTTGACACTCACCCAGTGCGAAATCGAGGCAAGTGATGACGCATAACCTCCCGGAGACAATCGATGACTTGCGGACACGCTCCCCGGAGGAACTCTGGGGTGTCTCTGCGGAGAGTCTCTATCTTGCCGTCTGTGCCGTCGCGGCCGATACCCCGCTCACAGGCGCACTCAAACCACACCATACCGCCACCGTCCTGCAAACGAACGACGAACGCACTCCAAAGGCCGTCGCCGATGCCCACCGGTTTCTGCTGTCCGAACTCGGACTCGTCACCGACGCTCACGAACTGAGCGACTGTGGTCGAATCGTCCTCGCATCTGAGCAGCCCGGCAACGCGATTCGACTTGTCGCCACGCGACATCTTCCGCGAATTCAACAATTCCTCCGTGAGTTCGCCATCGTCGATACGGATCGCCTCCCGCGAGGTGAACTCGACACGCTTGTTCGCGATGCGGAAGACGAGGTCTTCATCGCTCCGCTCCTCGCTTCCCTCGGCTTCGTCGACCTCTACCCGGAAGGCGTCATCCTTGACCGCGAGACGATCACGCAAACGATCGACCGACTGAAACATCAGACGACACTCCCGAGCACGGAGATAGCGCTCATCACGGCACTCACGACACTCGACGACCCCCGACTCATCGCCCGTGTCGCGACTCCCTACACTAACACGACCGTAACACCGGCGGATGTCGACCGGACGACCTCACTCGACGCACTCGCCACCACTGATCGTGATTCGCCAGTCCGAACTCCAGTCACCGAACTAACCGATGCAATCGAAGACGCTCGGACCACCGTCACGAACGACGCCAAGATCTTCGAGACCGCTCTCGATCCCGAGGCCCACTCTATCGAACGCAATGCAGAAATCGTCGATAGCGATGTCGTCGCGAACGTGTTCTCCGACACTCCGTCTAGTGAGGCTGTCACGACGACGCTTGACCTCATCGCAACGGTCAACTCACATCCCTCGCTCCACTCGGTTGCGCTCCCTTCACTCACTGACGCCCTCGAACTCGACCCTTATCCACTCTACCAGACAGTCTCCGGCCTCCCAGGCGTCGAGTGCTCACTCCGGGATAGTCTCCTCCTTACGTTCGATGCCGTTCCAGTTGCCCCAGAGGGCACCGAGCGATACGACGCCTTCCGCGACGACCTTTTTGAAGCGCTCCACACGCGATTCTCGTGGCGCGATGCTCTCGCCAGTGTCACGCTCAGGGAAGCACCGCGTGTGCGAACAGACGTCATCGAGTCGATTATCACGAGCATCAACGATGATGTAATCGAACCGACACACTTCGTCTACACACTCCCAGACCCGGACGCTCTCGGGAAGGAACGTATGGAGCAGTACGTCGACGACCAACCCGCACTACGGCGTGAACGTGCGCGATTGAAGCGCTGGAAGGACCAGCGGGACAACGACCTGCGCCGCTTCACCGAAATGACCGACCGCCTCTTCAACCGCGGCCAGGAGCGAGACCTCGACGAACGCATCGTCCGCATCATGACGCCGTATGATGACGAGACCTTCTCCGAATACACCTCACAACTCCGGAGTCTCCTCCGGGACGGCTACGAACTCCGCCTCCTCACCCGACACACGAAACAGCGCTGGGAGTGGGAACGACTCCGCGATAATCTCCTCGGCGACCTCGAGGAGAACCGTGAGAACGTCACCATCCGGACGTACTCCCGATACAAGGAATACCAGCGGATTACGAGCGAAACGGATGAAACTGAACTCGCTGAGTTCGGTATTCATGCAAAACTCCAGACGATCGGAAACCCAACTGAGGGTGCCGCGCTCCTCGGCTCAGCGAACTTCATGGAGAATAGCTACAACTGGAACCCCGAATGCGGCGTTTACACCGAGAATTCGAACTTCGTCGCCGCCGCGATCGACTTCTTCGACCACGTCTGGGAACTCTCTGAGGCCGACGAAGTCGATCTAACCAGCCTTCAGGAGATTCCGGCGCGCTCATTCTATCCCTCCTACTATACGTGATTGCAGTCGACCGCAATTCTGGCTTCTTTCCGTCGTTTTTTCGAGGAGGTTCGATTAGTCACGTGGGGGATTTATAAGTTGGTCGAGTCAACCGAAATGGCGGGTGTTGGATTGTGCCTCTGACAGCCCGCCTTCTCGATTCCTATATAGCGGCTGTGTCTACACGACACTACGAACTCACCATTACCAAGTGTCGGCGAAGCCCAGCCAGTCAGGGTTCTTTCGTTCGACGTACCGGAACGTAGGTTTGCGAGCATCAGTGCTCACCCGCACAGAGTTCTGCCGTTTCGCGAACCGTGACAGAAATATCCGAGACACGATTCGGGAGAGCGTCGTAGAGTTTCTCCTCGAGGAGGACGCCCATTACTTCAGCCGTCGGCGGGTGCTCTAGAACGACGACACCGTGGGCATCGCCGCTGGCCTTGAGGGCCTCGATGAGAGGGTCGCCGGCTTCGAGGAGGAAGCGGTGATCCCACTCGTCAATCACGTCAGTGATGTCGCCCTTGTCGACGACCCAACCCTTCTCGGAGAGCGTGCCAGTCACTTCGACGGAAATCTCGTAGTTGTGGCCGTGTGGGCGGCGACATTTCCCGTCGTGGTGGCGGAGACGGTGGCCTGCACTGATACGAATCGGCCGGTCATCGCCGATGTGAAGAACTCGCTCTCCCGCGTCAATGAGTGACGATGTGGGCTGTTGTTCGAGAGACACGAACTGATATTCTTCAGGGACACTCATAATAATATCGGGGGAATACTGGAACATCCTCTTCAAAAAAGATTCCTCGAGTGGCGCCTGCCGATGACGATATTCATATGAGAGTGCGCGATAACCATCTGACGGTGAATCGAATCTGTGAGATTCTACGTTCCTGAGTGGGACGACGCGGTCGACGCTCACTATGACTTCGAGCACGACGAGCTCTCTACGCTTGACCGCCAGGAGCGGGATTTGGACTACATCTGGGATATCTTCGAGCCGAAAACGACGCCAATCGACGGCGTGCTCATATCTCGCGAGCAGGTCGAGGAGACCGACCGGAAAGCCGAACGCCTCGCGGACCACGGAATCTACGACGACCCGGTCCTCTCTGTCCCGAACTGGCTACCGACGATCAGCGACTGCGGGGCGTGGGGCTACAAATCGCTGCCCTTCCCACCGTACGGAAACGAAGAGATGCTGTCGTTCTATGAGACGCTTGAGGTCACAGTCGGTGTCACGATCGACCATCTCGTCCTCGGGTCCGGGAAGGAGGAGGGTCGCCTCTACCTCGACGAACGCGCGTTCGGGGCCGAATTGAAGAAGGGCGATATCCCCGATGCGATCACGGACGTCGTCGACGTAATGGCGGACGAGTGGCCCACCGAGTGGCCGTCGTACGTTGACGAGTACGAACCCACAATTCGCACGGGGGAAGACAGTGAGGTCGAACCGTTCACTGCGGCCGACTTCCAGGGTGATATCGACAGCGTGCTCGCGCGTCTCGCGGAGGATTCGCGTGCGGTCTACCGAGATGACGACGCGGAATTTCGTTACGAACTCACGCTGCGGAACGCCGAGGAGATGTACGACCTCTACCATCGGCGCGACTACCCGTTCCGCCTGATGGTCGCCATCCAGGGGTGGAACGTCGACTCCTACGCGGCGGCCGCCCAGAACGTCCTCGATACCGGCTACGATTACCTCGGAATCGGCGGCGTTGCGGGCAGCCCGATTCACGACGTCCGCGAGATCGTGAAGGCTGTCGGGAAGACCGTGACATCATTCGAGCGCGAGCACGAGACGCGCGTGGACTCACACGTCTTCGGGTTTGCGAAGACCGAGGGTTTCGAGACAGTCGGTCGATCGGGGATGACGAGTTTCGACAGCGCGAGCATGCTCCGCTCGGCGTGGACAGGCGGCCGGAACTATCGCCTCGACCACGGTGAGCGCTACGACGCGATCCGCGTCCGCTACCCGTCGAGTACTGCCACGCTCGCTGAGTCGATCGAGTCTTCACTACGCAGTCGAGAGACGCTCGTCGCTCTCCGCGCGTACGACGCGGGTGATGCGATTTGTGACGCTATCGAGGACTGGCATGCGCTCGCGGCGGACGTTCTCCCGGCGACCGAACGTTACCTCTGCGAGCACCGGCACGACGACCAATTCGACGAACGCCTGCTTGAGGACGTCGAGTCTGCGTTCCGTGAGGACTTCGAGTTCGGGCGCGAACTGCAGGCGAGTTTCGGTGGCGATTTCCGCCGGGACATCGTCAGACTCCTCCGCGACGACGATCCCGACGATCCGGTGCCGTTCGTCGAGTACGATACCCTCCTGGACACAGCTACGGAGGTCTTCGAGGGTTTCCCATATGCGACAGCCCTGCTCGACGACGCCGACGTAGTGAGCGACTACGACCACGTCTGGGCGATCGTCAAAGCGTACGCGACCTGGGTCGGTGACGACGATCTTCTGGAGGAGTATCAGGAGACGCTCCGTGAACGGCCCTGGGACCGTTGTGACTGCCCACTTTGCCGGGAGCACGGTATCGAGGTCTGTATCTTCCGCGGGAACGATCGGAACCGGCGTCGCGGCTTCCACAACACCCGACGCTTCTACGACGAATTCGAGGAGGCGCTCCCGAAGGTCCTTGTTGCGACCCGCGGTACCGCGAGCCTCAGCGGCTATGAGACTGTCAAGGACTATCTCCGTGATAACCACCCCGTGTTCTGGGCGCAGACACACGACCTTCCGGTCGCCGAACTCGGTGTGCTCGACGCAAGTGGCGTGAACGAGTGGTGGGAAGATGCACCCTCGATGGTCTCGTTCAGCCCAAACCGTATGGCCGCGAATGTCGCCGAGCAGGCCGGACGCTACCAGTACCTCTTCGTGCACTCCGAGGACGGCACGATCGACGATGTTGTCGTCGAAGCGGCTCGTGAGAACGACTGTACGGTCGAGACGTACAGTGACCCATCCAAGCTTCGCGAACAGGTGCTCGAAACCTGTGGCGATAACTACGTTGCCGGTGAGGACTTCCTCCCTCATCCGCCGGAACTCACCGTGGATGGCCTCGACGTACTCATCATCGACCAGTGCTCAGGATCGAAGGAGTTCCCCGATGACGCGCCCGTCTTTGACGCCGACGAGACTCTCCAGTTCTCACGGCAAGACCTCCTTGCCCGCGACAACGTTCCCGGGGTCGCCGCGCGCGACCTCTACACTGGTCGTCAGCAGAACTACGTCCGCGACGCTGTCCGTCGACTTCGATCGAACGGACACAGCGTCGATCGATATTTCATCAGCGCCGGGTTCGGCCTCGTCGCTGAGGATGACCACCTCCCCCCATACGAAGTGACGTTCAGCTCGATGAATGTCGGTGAGATCCGTGAACGCTCCGCCAAACTCCACATCCGCGAGGATCTCCAGCACGTTCTTGAAGAGCGTGACTACGACATCGTCTTCTTCACACTCGGGAAGGATTACTACACCAGCATCGACATTGACGAAATGGTGCAGGAGGTCCGCGCGGACCAGATCGGCGTGGTATTCAACCGTGAACTTGTCGAAGACCAGTTCGATAACATCGAGTCCGTACCCGCACGCACCGAGGATGCGAAGCGATATGGCACCATCGTCGTTGGCCTCAAAGGCCTCTACATGAAGCAATTCGCCCGCTATGTTGAGGATAACGAGACGATTCGTCCGGAGACGATTGAGCAACTCTGCCGGCATGTCGAAGATGGGCCTGACCAGATGACACTCCCACAAGATCAGTCATAGAATAGATTCCAAAACACGGGACTTATCGACTGTAGTGTTGTATCTGTCCTACTTCCTCTCCTGGAATGATGATTTCTATCGACCTATTATATAAGTATTTGTACAGCTTATCCGAGCGGGAAGCATGTTATACAGACGACAAAGACTCGATTTCCCGAGGGGATCACTGGAGACTCCTGTCCTCTTCCCGGTGAGAAATATCGGGAAACGGTCGAGCGACAACACGCCCGAATACGCGGGTACTATACCAGAATTCTCCGCAGCGATGATTAATGTCCGGTCTATCCGGAACCGAGAACCAATGTGGGACCGTCTCACGAACGGGGTTTCTCTCCGGAAGGAGATGGATGTTCCCGACGACACGATCGTGTTCGCGGATAGCGGTGGGTTCGATTTCTCCACTGGGGATATCGACACTACCCCAGCAGAAACCCTCGACACGCAACGCCAACTTGACGCCGACATCTACGGCACCGTCGATCTCCCCCTCTCAAGGGAAAATCGAGACGCCGAGAACGACCGTCGCGTCGAGCAGAGCACGCAGTACGCCCTCGAAGCGAGTGATCTGCACGATGGCGACGGATTCCTCCTCGCTAGTGTTCATGGATATGACCCGCAGACTGTTCGGAACAACATCCGGTACCTTGAGAAGCACGGCGACTTCGACGGCTATGCGCTTGGAAGTATGGTTCCTATCCGAACGGATTATAAGAAGGTTACTAAATTGATACTTTCTGCGCGGCAGGCGACCGACAAACATCTCCACGTGTACGGTCTCGGTGGCCTCGTCTACCAACCGCTCCTCCTCTACCTCGGGGTCGATAGTTTCGATTCCTCTGCGTTCATCCGTAGCGCGGGAAATCGGAACTATCTCATTCCGGGGTTCGGCGGTGAGGAACTTCGGAATATCGAATCCCTCGACTACCTCCCCTGTCCGTGTCCAGTCTGTGGGTCACGAAGTCTCGACGAGATACGCGAAGACCGTACAGCACTCACCCAGCACAACCTCTGGGCACTAGCAACAGAACTCCGACGATTCCGGTATATTGCCGAGTCTGAACGTGCTATTGAAGAGTATCTCGACCTGCGTTATCAGGGAAACGACGTCACGCAGCGCGCGTACGAGACCGCCAAACAGCAAGTACGGAGGCTCACGTGAGTAACGAACGTGCAACCATCCGCCCCGTCACGCTTAGCCGCCTCGTCGAACTCACGCATGCCTGTGAAAATACGGAGAAAGACACCACAACGCTCGAAAACGAGCTCAATGTGTCCCACCGTCGAGCCCGAGAGACAATCCTCGAAGCTGTCCGTATCAACTTGCTCGCTGAGAATGACGCCGGTGACGACCCGACCTACACGACGACCAAAATTGGCGGCAGATTCCTGCAAACGATCCGTGACGAGTACTGGACGCAGGCGAGTCAGATACTCGCCACTCATAGTCCGCACTACGGTTCGTTTCTTGGTGCCGTCGAGGAAGTCGAACACGGTGATCTCGATGCTCTCCTCGAACACCTCGAGGCGGAACAGGAGTTCACTCCATATTCGTTCAATCAGACCAGTGTCGAAGTCGTCGGTGACTGGGCGGAGCGACTCGGTGCCGTCCAACGCAACGCATTCTCCGGGAGCTACTATCCCGCTGCACGGACACCGATTCCAAGTAATTTCCACTTCGTCTTATTGACCATTTACGATGAGCTCGAGCAGACCGCCGGCGTCGATCTTCGCCAACGCTACCTCTCAATCCCCCGACTCAGAGAGGCAACTTGTGAACGCCTTGGTTGTACCCGTAAGTCGTTCAATGAGGCACTACTGAGGCTTTGCCAGCAGAATGTTGGAAAACTCGAACTCTCGGGTGCACCAATGGATACGGGAGCGAAGGATGCTGCACTCGGCATCAAGCAGATCGAGCTAGCCGACGACGATGGCCTCGTCTCCACCTCGCAGTCCAGCCAGCAAGTCATGGCTGGTGTCGAACAGTTCGGAAAACGATACTACTACCTCGCAGTTCACGACCGCGATATCACATTCGCCCAGAAGAACTCCTCATGACCGACACATTCAGCATCACCGACGAACACCAGGATTACTCGCAATACGACCTTGAGGCGAATCCCTTCCCCTACAGTCCCGTCCCTGCTGAAGAACCAGAGATATACTGTGGGCAGCCTCACGTCACGAAGAAAATCAGCTCAACCGTATCTTCGATGCTCTCCACGGGAAAGTCGAAGCATCTCGTTATCACCGGCAAATACGGGAACGGGAAGTCTCATACTCTCAAATACACACGCTCACTTCTCCGTGACCGCGACGATGTTATCGTCGGTTACGTTGCCCAACCCGGCGAGGGTTTTCTCGACATCTATCACGAGTTCATCTACGACTTTGGATTCAACCGTCTCCAAGAACTTGCCTATGAGTATCTCGCCGAAATCTCACGTGACGTTACCGACGCGAATCCAGTCAGCGCAAGTGCAATGGAGTCACTCATAGATGAGGGTGATATCCTCCTTTCCAAGATCGTTCCTGAGGCGATTCGGCGTCTGAGCGACGTGACGAAATTCGCGGATTTCGCTCGCGCAATCATCCATATGGTCTACGAGGACACGAACCTCTACGCTTGGCAATGGCTCACTGCCGAGGGAATCCGTTACGAGCAGCGCAAAGAGATGGAGATTCACAGTGCTCTCGATGATGATACGATGGGTGTTCGTGCGTTCACCGCACTAAAGAATCTCCTTCTCGAACTTGGATACACCGGCGTCTTTGTTTTCGTCGACGAGTTCGAAAGTATTGCTCGCCTCTCACCAACGAACGAGCAAGCCACCTTGAATAGCATCCGCCACCTTATGGACCAGAACAGTTCTGGCCTGTGTATGCTGTTCGGTTGCGCGCCCGAGGTTTGGCAGGACGTCATGAGCGAGTATCACGCTTTCAGTGAGCGTATCGGGCAAGAGGTCGCTCTCCGACCACTAACCGCCGAGAATCTCTACGAACTCGTTGCGGACTATCTTGAGCGGGAACGGACGACGGCCGGATCCGGTAGTTCTGTCTATCCATTCACGGAGGAAAGCCTTGAATTGATCCTCCAGCGTTCTCAAGGAAACGTTCGCCAAGTTCTTTCAGTTTGTAGTAGAATGCTTGACGAAGCTGCAAGTGATGGTATGCCGGAGATTACTCCAGAGTTCACACAAGAAATCTTCTGACGGTCTATATTCCCCAATCTATTCGCTTAATTCACCGATCGAAATTAACGTAGGCGAACGTCAATGAAACTTTCACTATGAGTTATCGGTGAGGACGTTAACGAATGAGAGATTAGGGACCTCCAGCACGACGACTGGAAGGACATGAGCGATCTCTGCCCGGAATATTGTGGACGTGAGTTCAAACGATCATGCGTAGGGAGATTGTTGATACTGCTGAGCCGTCGCAACAGAGTCGAATAGGACAAGGATATCGCGTCAGCGATGCCCGAAACAAACGATGTCGATGGAGTTGTTTAGGTCGGAATCGGTCATAACGGACCTTTTCCAGTAGGTTCGTTGGCGTAACGGTGTCACCTATCCTCGCTATCGTCCTGACAGTCAAAAACGGCGGCTATAGGAAGTTTCCCCTGTATCTTTAGAACCATTGCGACTGCACGTTCTGCGACAAGACCGGCAATATTTTCGCGTACTCGAAGATTGCACTTCGCCGCTGGTTGCTCTCCTATCTATGCGTTTCTCCGATATACAACCTGATTCCGGCAGCTATAGTGTGAAACTGAGGTCGCCCACAAGACGTTCACCGGCGCATCGAGCGCTCTGGTGAAACGCTCGATGTGCAGTCGCTCTATCTGGTTGAGCTGGTCGAAATCGACGAAATCTACGTCTCTGGCGGGTTGAAGTGCTGCGAGCGCGACTACCTGTCGGGTTTGCGTGGCCTCTCTAGCGTTGACCGGGTTCCATGGTGGCGACAAGCCACCGTGTTCATTCTAGCTAATCGCGGTACTGGACAGTGGTATGTGATCTAAGCGAAAGGAGTCAACGGATCCATGATCCGTCTCATGCTGGCTGACTACTAATAGGTACTATAACGGTCTATCCCGGCAGATTTCGAGCTTACTAACCGTTCGACAAAGATGAGGCGCTCGACCGCAATTACGTCGTTCACAGCGACGGTGAATACGCAAACGAGGAGGTTCACGTCAACACCTACGAGAGCCACATGTCGCTGCTGCGACGGTTGCTCTCGCCACATCGATGCATCTCCAAGGACCAGCTGACACCGTATCTCAGAACGTCCCAGTTTCGCCGAGAGTCATATCGAAAACCAGAACGAGGCGAACATAAACACGCTGTCAGAGCAACCCCCTGAAATCAACCAAATTGTTACGCAAGAGAGTTTGAACAGTGTCCCCCACATTTGCCTGTAGGTTTTCTCGGCCCCGAGGGGTGCGGGCCAGCAGTGCTGTGGCCTGCGCTCCACCATGACCCACCGTCATCGCGAGCGGGTCGGCTTCGACGACGCCGACACCCGCGCCGACGAGATGCACAGTACCTTCGAAACGTGGTTCGACGACCTCCGGGAGAACGTCGCCGCGGCCCAGACCTCCGAGCAGTTCCGCGAGTGGCTCGACGTCCAGTCGCGCTTTCACGACTACTCCCACCGCAACACGCTCCTCATCACGTTGCAGTGTCCCGACGCAACGAACGTCGCGGGCTATCGCACCTGGCAGCAGGAGTTCGACCGACACGTCGCGGAGGGGGAGTCAGCGATCTGGATCTGGGCGCCGATCATCGTCCCCGTCTGCCCGTCGTGCGAGACGTCGAAGAAGTACCACGTCGACGAGGAGTGCGATGACGACACCCCACAGAGTGAGTGGTCCGACGACCTCGTCGGCTTCCGGCCAGTCCCGGTGTTCGACATCTCGCAGACCGAAGGCGAGCCCCTGCCGGAACTCGACACGACGGCCCACGGCGACGCCGAGCGACTCCTCCCCACACTCCGGGCCATCGCCGACGACCTCGGCGTCACCGTCCGCACCATTGCACCGAGCGAGTGGGACCACGGCGATGCGAGGGGCGTCTGCCTCTACGACGCCGAGCAGCCGACGGTGGAGCTCCGCGACCGCGCCAACGAGGCCGATCTCGCGACGACGCTCGTCCACGAGTACGCCCACGCGCTCCTGCACGGCGGTATCGCGGACAGTGACGAACGCGCGAAACGCGAGGTCGAGGCGGAGGCCGTCGCTTACGTCGTCGGGCGACACTTCGGGCTGGACACAAGCAACTCGGCGTTCTACCTGGCGGCGTGGGCCGACGCCGACGTCGAGACGCTCCAGGAGCGCCTCGGGCGGATCCAGTCGACGGCCAGTCGGGTGATCGACGCCGTCGAGGACGCACTCTAGGGGACAGACGTGATCGGGCTGTCGACCACAGCGTCCACAGCCCCACCACGGTGGGGTTTTTCCTGCCCCCGAGGGGTGCGGGCCATCCAGTACAGATCTCGCAGAACCAATCATGGGACATCGCGCACTCGTTGCCTACGAACGACAGGATTGTCTGTACAACGTCCACTACTCCCACTGGGGGAGCACAGAATCTACAGCTGAAACACGCCATCACCGCCCGAACACCGTTCGGCGCGGACGCGCCCGACGAGCGGCTTCGGCGTGCGTTCGACGACCTCCAGCACGCCAGCGACGAGGTCGAGATCGACACCGACTCGCTCCCTCCAACGACGGTCGACGTCGAACCCCGCGTCCTCGGCTGCACGCTCGACGAGCTGTTCGGTGAACACCTCGACTATCTCAACCACGAGGCGTGTTACGTTGTCGACGCCTCGTTCGAGGTCACCGCCTACAGAACCCACTGGCTGGGGCTGCAATACGACTGCGACACCGTCACCGACGATCCGACTGTCGGGCACGGCGCCCTCCGGACCGTGCGGTGGTACGACGGCGAGCCGGTGGGCGACGGTTACGCCCAGGGGCAGTTCGCGGCGCTCAAAGCCGTCGTCGGGGACATGGTCGACCGCGGCGTGTTCGACCGCGAAGAAGCAGTCCAGTACATGCTCGGAAACCTGCAGGAGTGGACCGGCCACCACCAGTCGTTGCTCGTGCACACGTCACCGGAGTAACTGCCTGCAGTTCGCTGTGGGTTTTCCCCGCCTGCAAGCGGTGCAGGCGCCCCCTCCAGGGGCGCAGCAGGAGAATACTATATGACAGAACTCGATCTCGACAACGCACAGTTCGAAGCGACAGCCAGAGATCTTGAAGCGTGGCTCGGTGCCCAGGCCGAACAGGGCGTCCCAGAACTCGTCCTCGTCGGCTTGCTTCGTGGCTACGCCGACGAAATTCAGGACCAGGGGTACGTCCCCCGTTCCTGGCGGAACCTGAATCGCGCCTCGATCGACGAACCGCAGTCGATTAAGAGCACGCACCGGTGAAGACGCAGTCCCACGAGGTCGAGCCTCTTTGAGAGTCCCAGTCGTCCACGGACTGACGCTGTGACAGGTGACGTGCCGTCCTGCCTTGGCAGAAACACCGCGATAACTACGCCGACTCGTCGTCCTCGGAGAGGCGCGTCGACAATCGGTCGAACCGATTTTGTGCCGCGTCCGAGCGTGCCTGGGTTTCGGCGTCGAGATAGGTCGCCTCCACGAGGGCACCGTCTCTAAGCGTCACCTGCAGCACGGCGTCCTGCCGACAGCCGTCGGCCGGAAGGACCGTCTCCTCGACGACGAGTTCGTACAGCTCTTCTGTGCCCTCCACCTGCAGCACCGCCAAGGACTCTTCGATGCGGTCGACGACCGCCGTGTAGCTGCCGTCGGGCGGCGTGGTCATGGGTACGTCACCCTACGGACGACCTCGCCATCAGCGTTGGTGACGATGACGGTGTCGCCGCCGTTGTTCCAGATGGGCTGTGCCGACCCCCAGTAGCGGTCCGTCTCGGTGTCCGTCCCGCTCCCCGTGTGCAGTGTCACGCTCGCACCGCTAGCCAGGGTGGTCCCCTCTGGGAACGTGTACTGGTGGCCAGCCTCGTCTGCGACCTGCCAGCCGCCCAGCGAGAGTGCGTGGTCACCGGTGTTCTCGAAGACGACGTACTCGTCGTTCAGGTTCTCGCCGTCATGTCCCGCCGCGTCTGCGTTGATCGTTGCAACGGCGAGAGACTCACCCGATTTCGTGGTGGTGCCACCGTCCATGGCGACGGGAGTCGTCGCCGACATGTCGCGGCCGGTGATCGTGGCCCGTGGTTCGACCGGGTCGACTGTCCCCGGTGCGATGGGCGCCGATTCGCGGATCGCGAGCGGGTCCGTGGGCGCGTCGCGCTGGGTCTGGATCGTCACCTGCTCGCCGTCGGACGTCAGCACCACGTTTCCGTGGGTCCCCGTCCAGTAGGTCGGGATCGATCGATTCGAAAGCCGATGGAGGGTCGCCTCGCTGGGGTGGCCGTACCGCGACTCGTAGGCACTCGACACGACGACGACCCCCGGCTGGACGGCGTCGAGCAGGGCACCGCTCGTACTGCTGGCACTGCCGTGGTGGCCGGCCTTCAACACCGTCGAGCGGAGGCGCTCGCCGTAGGTGTCGACCAGATACGCCTCCTGGTCGTCCTCGGCGTCGCCCGTGAACAGGAAGCTCGTATTGCCGAAGGCGAATCTGAGCACGAGACTGTTCTCGTTGCGCTGTTCGCCCTCGATGTAGGGGTCCGGTGGCCCGAGTACCTGCACGTCGACGCCAGCGACGGGCAGCGAATCCCCGTCCCGGGTCTCGTAGAGAGTCACGTTGTGTCGCTCGACCGCGTCGAGGTACTCGGCGTAGGTCTGGGTACTCGCAGCGATGCCCGGGTCGTAGATCGCACCGATGCCGTTCGCCTCGGTCTCGTAGTACTCGATGATGGCTGCGTTCCCGCCGATGTGGTCGGCGTCGGCGTGGGAGACGACGAAGTGGTCGATACGCTCGACGTCGTGGCGCTGGAGGTACTGCAACACGTGCTCGCCGTCGTCGGTGAAGTCACCCGAGTCGATGAGCACCGTCTCGTTTGCCGGGCTGACGATAAGGGTACTCACCGACTGCCCGACGTTGATGAAGTGAACGTCCAGTGTCCCGTTCGGTGGTGGCTCCGTGGTGGCTGTCGACGGCGACGCCGGCGCAGTGGGAGATTGCATCTCTCCCGAGCTTTCGACGCCAGCATCGCTGACGGAGACACACCCCGCGAGGACGACGAGCAGGACCAGCGTCCAGATCGCAAACGAACGTCTTCGAGTCACCTCTAGTGAATCGGCAGCCACCGACATGAGTCTGCGGTCCAGCGTGCGCGCTCCGCGGTGGGGGTTTGTGGCCCCCGAGGGGTGCGGGGCCATCCAGACCGTGCCTCGCGTGATTCGAGATGTCGACACGCGAACGTTACACCGACGACTTCGACGAGGATAGTGGCCGAACACTGCCGACGGACGACTGCCCGGAGTGTTCTGGGACCCTCCGGACCGATGGCGGCGAGCACACCTGCACCGAGTGCGGACTCGTCACCGACACCTACCGGCTGGCGCACGACGCCGCGCCACGGTCGTTCGACGACACCGAGAACACGGAACGGACGGGCGCACCTCTCACCGTCGCACGACACGACCGCGGGCTCACGACGGCCATCGGCACCAAGCGCGACGCGAAGGGGAACACGCTATCGAACCGGAAACACCGCCAGCTCGCGCGCCTGCGGCGCGAACACAGTCGGGCGCAGTTCCAGTCGAAGGCCGAGCGCAACCTCGCCCACGGCTGTAGCGAGATCGCCCGCATCTTCGCCGCGCTCGGTCTACCGCGGGACACGCGCGAACAGGCGAGTTCGCTGTTTCGCTCGGCGCAGTCGGCGGACCTCCTGCGCGGACGCTCCATCGAGAGTTTCGCCGCTGCGGCCGTGTACGCGACGTCGCGGATTTCGGGAGGGACGCTCACCCGCGACGACGTCGCCGCCGTGGCCCAGGTCGCTCGTGAGCGGATCGCGAACGCCTACGACGTCCTGAATCGCGAACTGGCCCTCCCGACGCCACCACAGCGGCCGGTGACGTTCATCCCACGGGTGGCGTCGACGGTCGGGCTCGACGCCGCGGTCGAACGTCGCGCCCGCGAGATCGCCGAGCTCACTCACGAGGCGGGGCTGAGCACGGGCGTCCATCCAGCCGGCTTCGCGGGGGCCTGTCTCGCCGTTGCCGTCGCCGAGGCTGGGTCGGCGGTCACCCAGCGGGCGCTCGCCGACGCCGCGGACGTAAGTACGATGACGGTACGCACGCATCGGCGTCGGATTCAGGAATTCTTGGAGGGAGACGCGTGATTCGCTCGCTGTTGGCTCGGGTGGTCCGGTCGGAGGCGTCGACGACGATCCACGAGTGTCGACACTGCGGAACGTCGGTCACGTCGGGGAGAGCGGAGTGTCCCGCCTGTGGCCACGACGGAATCGCGACGTACGAGGTGGGGTGAGTTTGAGGTCGATACGAGATCCTGGTTGGCGGATTCACGGGGAAGTCTCGGAAGTTGATAGGGAACTATTGGTGAATACCGGAGGGCGGATGCAGTATCAAATTGACTGAATCTCCCGACCATGCCAGAGCAAAGGGTGTAGTGTCGACTGTTCCGATGAGAACTCGTGAAATCGGGTGCCCAATGTTTACCATACGCCCCAGTCAACGCTGGGGTATGGGTACGTTCGTGGATCTTTCGCACGAACTTTACGATGGGTGCCTGGCTTTAGATTAGCGGATGGGGATGGCGGATATACCGAGTATTCTGCCAGCTTCAGCCATTTCTCACACATGCGGAAACGGAGCCACTGTTCGATGGACGGTGTTCGTTCGAGATTACCAAAATGGATTTCGGCTTTGTAGTTTCGCTAAACGAGAGCGCCGCAACTCCGTTATTGCCGTAGAAAGCGAAGAGACGGGGTGCTATGACTTCGGAATTCCGTCTCCTCACCCGTGTTACGGTTGCTAAGGCTAAACCAGTTGTCGCTAACCCGGACGAACCCGCCGACCCCGAAGGGGGTGGCGGGTTCGCCGAATGGGCGATGCTCACGCTTCATACACTCCGGATCGAACTGGGCAAATCCTACCGCGTCGCGGTAGATTTGCTCAGCGAGATGCCCGGCGTCCTCGAAGAAATCGGTCTCACACGATTCCCTCACTACACCGTTTTCCGCACGTGGTTTGTGCGGATTCCAACCAAGACGTGTCGTGCGTTTCTCGGCGCGTCCGCCGAGAAACGCACTGGCCACGCTGCTATCGATTCGACTGGCTTCGACCGCGACCAGCCCAGCCGCCACTACGCCAACCGCACGCATTACCACGTTCGGGCGCTGAAAGCCACTGCACTCGTGGATGTCGAAACGCTGTACATCACCGACATCCACTCCACAACGAGCAAGAAACACGATGCGAAGAGCGGCCCGCAAGTCGCCCGCCGAAACCCGGGCGACCTGCGGAACCTTGCAGCTGAACGCTTATACGACGCGAAAGCCTTCCGCGACGAACTCCGTGACAACGCCATCAGACCGCTAATCAAGCACAGAATCACGAACCCGCCCGATCACACGCATACCGCCCGCATAGATGGTGATCGGTATCATCAGCGCTCTTTGTCAGAAGCCGTTTTCTCGTCGATCAAGCGCACGCTCGGCGCTGCCGTGCGTGCGCGGAACTGGTGGCTGGAGTACCGTGAAATACTGCTCAAAGCGACCATCTACAACCTTCGCCGGAGCGTCCGATATCCGTGAAATCAACCGCATTGTACCGAAACTACAGAGCCATTCGTTTAGAGCTACGTGCACCGATTGCACAAACTTTAGAACCGGTTAGAGAATGTCCTTTCGTTTCCGAATCATCCGTGTTCGGTTAAGACGGCAAATCAAGAGACTGCGCTCGATTGATGAAGCTATCGTTGTAGACCGCGTGGGGAGAGAATGTGTTCAAGACGCTCTCCCCGGATCTCATACGACGGCGGCTGACTTCCCTGTTTCCTGCCGAGCTTATCGAAGACATCGCGTGCGAGCGCGAGGTCGTCCAGCGTGACCGGAAGATCGATATCACGATGCTCGTCTGGACGCTCGTCATGGGCTTCGCCGTCGACGGCGAAGCCCGTACCATCGCCGGATTTCAACGGGTGTACTCCGCAGCAACTAACCAGACCGTTGCCCGCTCAAGCTTCTACGATCGGTTCACGCCGGCCCTCGCAGCACTGTTGAGCGACCTCCTCGAGCACGCTCTCGAGGAGGTCGCGGTTCCTCACACGATCGCGCCACAGTTCGAGTTGTTTCGAGAAGTGCTGATCGCCGATGCAACCGTGTTCAGCATCGGCTTCTCGATGCGTTTCCAGCCACCCATGCGGATCAATTCGGCGCGAAACTTCACCTCGTGCAGAACGCGACCAAGCAGATGATCGAGCAGTTCCATCTCACCGATGAACGCACCCACGAGAGCAGCCAACTCCGCACCGGGAGTTGGCTGCGAGGTCGGTTGTTACTGTTCGATCTGGGCTTCTACAGTTTCCGCCGGTTCGCGTTGATCGAAGAGAACGGCGGGTTCTTTCTGACCCGGCTGAAGTCGAACGCAAATCCGTTGATCGTTGGAGAGCGACGGAAATGGCGCGAGCGCGCCATTTCCTTGCCGAAGCGTCGTCTTCGGGACGTTCTGGGAAACCTTACTCGGGAGATTATCGACGTAACCGTGGAGATCACGTTCAAACGGCGGGCATACGCTGGGAAGCAATCGACAGATACGGTGGAGTTTCGCGTCGTCGGTGTCCGCAACGAGGACACCGACGACTACCATCTGTACGTCACGAATCTGCCCGATGAATTTACGCCGAGGCAGGTCGCGGCGTTGTACGGTCTGCGGTGGGAGGTGGAGTTGCTGTTTCGGGAGTTGAAATCGCTGTACGGACTGGCGAAGTTCCAGACGAGCGACCCCGCAATCGTGGAACTGCTGGTGGTGGCGGCTCTGCTGACGCTGACGGTCAGCAGAGCCTTGCTGGGCGTGTTTCAAGAGCGGTTTCCTGAGATAGTGTTTCCGCGTGAACGCTGGGCGAAGACGTTTCGGTCTGTCGCCCAGCTCATCCTCGAAGATCTGGCCCAGTCGCTCGGGTACCCGCCACCGAACTTGGCTGAATTGATGTTCCGTGATGCCCGTCAACCAGAGAAATCACGACTCTTACTGAGCGAACGAGTGGCTGAAGCCTTCATGAGGCCGTCTAATGCTTAACCGAACACCGATGGTTTCCGAATGATGATTTCTCGTACTCGTTCAACGTGGTTCGTCTCGGATTGAACGAATGCTGTAAGGATGGTTTCGACAATCTCGAAACGACTGCCTCGGAGATCGTCACACTCAGCGACCAATTCCTCCACTTCTAACACGATTTCCTCGTCAACAGCGATTCCGAACTTCTCTTTCCCTATAGCTACAACTACCTAAGATCAGCGCTCACCAAGTGTACGACGGCTTTCAATTCGTTAAAGCTGGCTCAGCAAACCATGTGGACTATTCTATGACACGCTCAGCAATCCAATATACGAATCGCTATGTGTATCCATCTCTTCTCGGACTGCTGTAACGAGGGCATCGTGTCTCGCCATCACGCGCCGTATTAAATCGTGATATGTACACTGATGTCCACCACACTTTGTCTGCGTATTGTGACAAAGGGGACAGAGTTCGGCCGCCTGTCCGGTTTCGACCTCCCGTGCCTCTGCAATCAGATGCGAGATGATTGCATCTGCGACGAGTGCTCGGCTCCAGCGTTCACGATACGACCCCGAATTCCAGTATACATCGGCCCAGGGGTTGACAAGCCAGCCTCGCGCCCCATCTTCGTGGGGATACACCACACCTCCGATTTTTCCATCCTGGCACGATCTGGCGAGGAAGTGCGTCAACCCGGTCGGATATCCTCTGAGACTGCCATCGATTGGCGGTTCCGACGGTTGCTTGTCCGATAAGACATTGGGTGGTACGTCCACGACCGGGAGAGTGCCTTCGATTGCTATGGATGGCTGAACGGCCGCCTCGCTTGCTGCTTGCAACTCCTCTTTCAGCGTTTGCATCGTAACGTCAGTAGTCCGCTCGAAGTGCGATTCCAGTACCGTTGCGAACTGCCGACACCGTTCCTCTATATCCAGCTGTTCGATCCGATGCAAATCGGGTTGAGGGTCGAATAACCCAGATAGCTTCGGCTGCAGGGCGAGGTCAGCTATCGCGTTGGCGACTAGTCGTGAATATTCCTGCGACACTCCTTCTAGAATACCAGCAAGCGATGGATTTGCATAGTGCTCTGTCGCCTCCGATTGGAGTACTCTGAGGGCATCCCGGACCTCGGTTGCGTCAACTGTCGAGTTCCCCTCTGCATACTCTTCGGCGTACCACTCTAGCAGACTCGCATTGGAAATCTGTTGGTTGAGGTTCCATTGGACAATCGTCCGAATGGCTGGTGCCACTTGATGCCAAAGCAGGCGTGCAGCAACCTCATTGGGAAACAGGGTCTGGACGATTCGGTTGAGGTCGGGTTCCGGTTGGGTGAGCGCTTCGATGGAGCGTTCCGCTCGCCTCGCAAGTACTCTGAGTCCGCGTCCTACTGGGGAGGACGCAGTACTCCCTGCGAACACGATGGGGTAGTGCAGAACGCCAACGCACTCACCAAACTCATCGGTAAGGTTCTCTGGAATCCTGGCCAGCGAGAGGTTAGGATCATATTCTAATGCGGCAGATGTCCGACTGTACACCGAGATGCTAAACCGCGAGAAACGGGTCTCTGATGGGTTGGCTGGCTCTTTCATCAGTTGTCCACCTCGCTGTTGTTCTCCGAGCACTCTAGTGACGACGCATGCCAGGAGAGGATATTCTCGACGGTTGATAAGTCCGCATCGTGATTTTCTCCCTCCTGACCGTGTTCCGTCTTTGGGGTTGCTGGCCGTTGCCTCAACACACGAACCAAGCTAGACGCCCTCAATTGGGGATGAGAGTCTCGTTTCGAACGGCGTTCTCTCTCACCTACCTTTGCCTCATCGTCTCCCCGATTACTTCTGTCTTCATTCGGGCTCTGTGCTTCTTTCGAGGCGGGGCTATTTTTCTGGTCCGAGTTTTCGTCGTTGTGGTCGGACATAGCTACACATCATCTCTATAGCGTTCTCGTTCCTCTTCCAATTCCTGTTGCAATCCCTCAGGAGGATTCGATTCTGCTCCACGTCGGCCAGACAGTCAGTCAGAGCGGGCGAAGCCCACCCATAGGAGACTGCCTTCCAACCGCCCAGGGAAGCAACTAGAAATCCGCTCTATGTGCCTAGAAAGCGAGTCACCAATATGGGATTGTTCACCAGTTCCAGCGATCCCTCGAAACTGAAGCATGTGCAGAATAACAGCGAAGAATTCGTCGAGTCGCTACACGCGAAGGACGTTGACTATGGTGCAGTCGCGGGTTTCAACGGAGACTACGAGTTCGGACGATTTCGTCCAGAGCACGTTCGGCAGGAGATCTCGGCACTAGAGGCGAGCGGAGATACGGCTCTGTACGACTCTCTCATCACGTCGATGTATGCCATGCAGGAAGCCCAGGCCCGCCATAATCAGTCGAAGGTACCCGCGCTTCTACTCACCCACACTGATGGTGAAGAGAACGCCAGTGATGCTAGCCTGGAACACGTTCGGAAAGCGATTTCGAAACCGGGGTTCCACCCGTGAAATCGCTGCTACTTCGCCATCGCGGGTAGCGGCGACACGTCCCAGCAGGAACTTCGCCAAATCTGTGGGGGAGGACGTGGGGTGTACACGCATACAGACGATGATATCGACGCCGCCCTCAGCCTATTTCTTGCGGTCACGCTCGCCGTGATTCGTGGCCGCACTTTGTACGCCGCTGTGCGCGAACACGAGGATGGACTGTCCTTCGCAGGTTTCGAGGAGATCTTTCGGAAGCTGGGGCTGATTCCCGTCGACTACCTCCTCAACATCGATCGGTCCAAATCCATGAGTCGAACTCCTTAATGGCGCATCGGTATCTCACTGTATTACAGCGTCGAATCGCATAGCACAATCACCCCCGGTCAATAACTTGGTCCCCAGTGTGGACACAGGGCGCTCGATATCGACCGGCGACCTCAAACAGGGACTCGGCACATGCTACAATTTAAACAAGATGCCGCTCGTCTATTGACCACACTGTGACTACGTCACGGAGACGGTGTTGAACAAGGTTCGGGGGACTTCCCTCGACTGGTGGAGCAGATCTCGATGAAACTCGGAAACTCGTTCGTCCGATGTGCACCCGACTTCGAGAAGCTGGATTGACGTGCCCACGGACTCCACGATTACCGTTCGTAACGTCGTCCGTACCGGCGACTTGAACCGGGAGTTTGACCTGGCAGTACTCGCGGTTCGACTGGAATATGAATCGTGTGAGTACGACCCCGAAAGCTTCCCGGAGTTGCTCTACCATCCCCAGGACCACGACGCGCTGCTCGCATTCTTCCAGTCGTGAAAAATGGACATCACCGGCGTGAAGTGCCGTGCCGAGGCCGTCACAATCGTCGAGACGGTCTCTCCTCGACTTGACAATCTCAGTGTATGGGATAATCTCGGCAGGCCAGCCCTCGACGGAAAGGAGAGGCGAGAAACCTCTTTCGCACCGGCGCGATAGAAAGAGGGTTCTATCTACATCCAAAAGGTTTCGTCGGCGAACTCGTAGCTTCGTGCCACTAGAATCCGTTCGGCGATTACCACCTTGACGTCCACGAGGCCGACGTTCCGGACTTCCCCGCTTCCAATCCTCGACTGCAATGTCTCGCTGTCCCCCTCGAATGGGACGGTGACCCTTCGCCAACTCCGATTTTACAGATATAATCGGACGGATGGTCGCCCGTCGATAGCGACCCTCGATGGCCACTCGTCGATTCAACCGGTGCCTTGTCGCACATGTAGTCTCAACTCTCGGGTTTTGTCGTGGAGGTGTCTCACTTGTCGGTCATCGTCGCATCCATCAGGCGCTCGATTTGGTCGCACCACCACGGTCGTCCTCCAAGCGGTGTCTCGCCACGTGTGACCGCACAGAAGAATCATATTTCAGCGTGATTGTGTCGAAACTACGAATACCTAGCGTCTACAGTTGGCGTAGGTCTAGAACGTCTGCCACCCGCAGCGGTAACCTAGTGCAGGGAGTGTTCGGTGATTACCGCCGGCAAGGTCAGCTCACGAGCTGTGAGATTACTGTTTCGTTCAGTCTACCCGCTGTCATCACCAGGAGTGAAACGTTCGACCGCGAAATTGCCGGAGGTGGTGGAAGACTCCGATTGCTGTGTGGTCGCCTCGGGCAGGTCATCGCCTGCTTCGTCTATTGGGGTTGGCTCCGGAATGTCGTATCCCGATTCGTCGTCAGTAGAGCCCCTTCCGCCGGTGACGTCAGAGTGGTCCTCATCACCCGAGTCTTCGGACTCGGTGGTTGCAGTGCTGTCATCGCAGTCCGTGACCTGTTGTGCGGCTTTGCGTCGGATCCAGAGGCCACCGGTGCCGAAGACACTACTCAGCACGAGCAGGGCGGTGACTCCGAGTGCATCTAGAAGTTTGAGCCCGGTCAGCGTGTATCCCCAGCTGTGCACTGAATCAAGCACCCAGCCAGTGAGTCCGAGTGCCAGCAGATTCACCAGCACGAACGTGACCTGCCAGGCTGCGGTGTAAGCGCTATCGTCGTTGTCCATCAGGAGTCACCTCCGTTCACTGCGTGCTTGTATTCGGGGGTGGCCATCCGCTCGTGGGCGTCCAGCGCCAGGTCGTGGCCGGCGTAGACGGTCACCGACAGTGGGTAACCGCCGGGGTAGTGGTCGGTCCCCAGCCCATCCATCAGCATCGCACGGACGGGTCTGTCCTCGCCGTCTTCGTCATAGCCGAGTCCCAGAGCCCTCATGACGTCATCTTCGACGAGCCGAAGGTCGCCGCCATTGATATCAGTGCCGGCGGCATGCACGACGACGTTCGCGCGGTCGATTTCCGCGTGGCTGACCGTGGAGTTGAGCATCTCACTCGCCGTGAAGCTCAGCCCTCGGAGTGCCTCGCGGTGGCCAGACACACCATCAATGCCGGGAATGTTCCTGCCCTCGAGTTCCTCGTAGTCGTGAATGGCGTCGAAGCCGGGCGTCCAGGCATAGCCGTGATAGTCCGTCTGGAAGTCAGCCACGTCGTAGTCCTGCTCACCCTTCCAGAATTTCGTCCGCGCGGGCCGACGAAGGAGTTGGCGGAACGCGAATTCGCCCAACGCCTTAATTCGGTCTCGCTTGGTATGACCGATGCGCTGGAAGCGCGGTTCGTTGTTGATAGCGTACTCGACGCCCTCGGGGGCCGCCTGAGAGCGGATGGGGCCGTAGAAGTCCCGCATCTGGGTGAATGCAGGGTTGTTCTGGAGGGCCCAGAAGTTGAACGTCAGGGGGAGGTTCTCAGTCCACAGCGCCCACTGGGCGTCACCGTCCTGAAGGCGCTGACCGATGCGCTCGGCGGCTGCGATTGCGTCGTGCCAGGTGTATCGCGGCGTGCCATCGTCGAACTTGCCGAGGAAGACGTCGTTATCGGATCGACCTTGCTGAATGCCGAGGTTGAAGCCAACGGCGATGTTGCCCTGGCCGATGAGCCCGATGCGGGCCAACTCGTCGACGAGTATCGCCACTGCGGTACCAGTGCCCCCTCCGAGAATGGCAGCGGTTTCGACGACCGAGTTGGCGTCAAGCGCGAGCGCTTCGAAGGTCCAGGCAAGGAATTCGGGCTTTTCGAGGAGGTTCTCGAGGCCTTGCAGGGAATTGTTTCCGGAGCCACCGTCGTCGGTGTTGTCGAAGAACTCCAGCAGTGCCTGGACGAATCGATGAGCGTTGTGGGGTGCCTCCTTGCGGAGGTCCGTGCCGACGTTTTCGGTGTCGGCCAACCGAAGGCGGATGTCCATCTCCGCCAGGGCGGTCAACTGCCAGCCGTTCAGGCGGTCGAGATCGCCGTCGACGAGGCCGGCCATGTAGTCCATGGCGAAGTTGTTGATGGTGGTGATGCTCCCGCCGCGGCCGCCAGTCATCATCGCGTGCACGGGGACCTGATCGTTTGTAACGCCGAAGCCAGAGGTCGCCTCAGGGAAGTCGACTCCATGTTCTTCGGCCATGTGCTTGGCGAAGGCTTCCCGCGGTTCGAGGTCATCATAATCAGTGAACTCGTCCTGGAACAGGGCGAACAGTTCGTCAAGCCTCTCCACGGTGCGTTCGCGGGAACGGTCGATGAAAGTGTGGTCGGTTGGCTGTGCGTCTCCAACGCTGTCTTCGTCATTCACGTCCGAGGAGGTGGCGGCCTCCTCGTACTCGATAGCGTCGTCGTTGCCGTTGGGGTTATCGTTGGACTTCGACATATGTGTGGGTAGTGGTGGTTGAACACGATGCGCTGCGATGCAACGGTTGACTGATGTGTTCTCGCTGCAACGTGTGGGCAACTCACCTACCAGTAGGGAGACTCTGTATCCCCGAAAGGGATGTTCGCGGCTCACCGCGGTGTGGTGTGAAAGGCCTTGCCCTGGAATCACCCGGAGTTACAACAGCCCTGGTGAGTGCTTGCCGGCGGTAGAAACGTTCGAAGTGGAGGGGACTGCATCGGAATGTGCTTGTGAGTAGTGTGCCTGCTGTCTAACGTATGGATGCCTGTCTCCGTCGTGGACGACGATAACGCTGGTTTTCATGGCTATTTGCGGACCCATCACGTCAGTCCGGCTCATGCGTCTGCGGTGTTGCCGCAGACGTGGGGAGATGCTTGAGTGCGCGGATGGCCTCTCGTTGGGCGGCCGACGAGAGGTCTGCCGTTGCGATGAGTGACTGGAGGCATCCTTCCAGTTCTGGATAGGACTGGTCTAGCACATCATGTTTGCAGATGGTCGCCAGCGCGTCGAGAACATGTCTGGGCGTACTGTCGGCATTTGTCAGAACCGTCTGGAGCGCATCGGCTGGGTTTTCCGTGGCGTCTGTGAGGCGGCTGACCGCCGTGAGAAACTCTCCCAGTCTGATTTCGACTGCCGACTCTATTAGATAGAACAACTGAGAGAGCTTTTGGGTTCGCAGTAATGTCGCCAACACGACGCTTGTATCCGGGTCGGCAGGATACGTCGCTGCGACGGCTTCTCCCAGCACTCGGGCGGTCTGTTTTCGCTCTGTGCCGTCGGTGTTGTGGACGCAGGTGGCCAGTACGTCGGCGGGCTGGCTCTCGGACATCTCCGTGACTGCGACGAGTTCTCCCAGCGCTCTGGCGGCCCGTCCGGGCTCATATCCGTCAGTGTTGTGAACGCGGGTAACCAGTGCTTCGACGCCCTCGCTATCGGACTCCTCGGTGGCTGCGACGAGTTCTCCCAGCACTCTGGCGGCCCGTCCGCGTTCGTCGCCGTCGGTATTGTGGACGCGGGTGACCAGTGCGTCGACGCCCTCGCTATCGGACTCCTCGGTGGCTGCGACCAGTTCGCCAAGCGCTATGGCGGCCCATCTGCGCTCTGTGCCATCGGTGTTGGGGACGTGGGTGGCCAGTGCTTCGACACCCTCGTTATCGGACTCCTCGGTGGCTGCGACCAGTTCGCCCAGCGCTATGGCGGCCCATCTGCGCTCTGTACCGTCGGTGGTGTGGACGTGGGTGGCCAGTGCGTCAACGCCCTCGCTGTTGTACTCCTCGGTGGCTGCGACGAGTTTGCCCAGCGCTAGCGCGGCCCATCTGCGCTCGTCGCGGTCGGTGGTGTGGACGCGGGTGGCCAGTGCTTCGACGCCCTCGCTATCGGACTCCTCGGTGGCTGCGACGAGTTCTCCTAGCGCTTGAGCGGCCCATTCGCGCTCGTAGCCGGCAGGGTTGTGGACGTGGGTGGCCAGTGCGTCGACGCCCTCGCTGTTGTACTCCTCGGTGGCTGCGACGAGTTCTCCCAACGTGAAGGCGGCCCTATTGCGCTCTTTGCCGTCGGTGATGTGGACGCGGGTGGCCAGTGCTTCGACGCCCTCGCTATCATACTCCTCTCTGGCTGCGACGACCTCCCCCAGCGCTTGAGCGGCCCGTACGTGCTCGTCGCCGTCGGTGGTGTGGACGTGGGTGGCCAGTGCTTCGACGGGCTGGCTATCGGACTCCTCGGTGGCTGCGACGAGTTCGCCCAGCGCTAGCGCGGCCCACCTGCGCTCGTCGCGGTCGGTGGTGTGGACGCGGGTGGCCAGTGCTTCGACGCCCTCGCTATCAGACACCTCCGTGGCTGCGACAAGTTCTCCCAACGTGAAGGCGGCCCTATTGCGCTCTTTGTCGTCGGTGATGTGGACGCGGGTGGCCAGTGCGTCGACGCCCTCGCTATCGTACTCCTCTCTGGCTGCGACGACCTCCCCCAGCGCTTGAGCGGCCCGTACGTGCTCGTCGCCGTCGGTGGTGTGGACGTGGGTGGCCAGTGCTTCGACGGGCTGGCTATCGGACTCCTCCGTAGCTGCGACGAGTTCTCCCAGCGCTCTGGCAGCCCATCTGCGCCCTCCCAGGTTGGTGTTGTGGACGTGGGTGGCCAGTGCGACGACGCCCTCGCTATCGTACTCCCCCGTGGCTGCGACGACCTCTCCCAGGGCTTCAGCGGCCCTTCTGCGCTCTTTGCCGTCGGTGTTGTGGACCTTGGTGGCTAGGTCGTCGACAGCCGTCTCACACAGCGCCGGTGGTGCGACCGACATAATGGTGACGAGTTGTAAGAAATGATTGGACCTTGAAGACTCCGCGAGGGAAACAATGACATCTGCGAATGAATCTGCTTCTGGAATCTCTGTGACTGATTCGGACGGTACACTGACTGCGATCTGGTTGACTACCAGCAAGAGGTTCGCCTGCGCACTGTAGTCGTCGGTCCGGGCGATGGTGTCGATGGCCCTCTGGACGTCGGATTGGTCTACAGCAATCGCGTCGGGGTGGCGGGTCGCTACCAGCGCAAGCAATCGTGTACCAGGACGAATCGACTCCTGGTCCTGACTGTCCGACAGCACGTCTATCACCGTGGATACGACCTCAGCACTGTGTAGCGCGAGTTGCTCCGGTCGCTCCTTCGACAGTTCCGCCAAGACGATAAGCGTGGACTGTTTCGCAGCTGTCGTTCGTTCCGCTTCCAGGATTGTCACGAGGTCTTCCAGCAGCATTTCCAGTTCATACGTGCTGTGTTCGTATGCGTCCAGAAGCGCTTCGCCAGCTACAGTCGACAGCGTTTCGGCAGCCGCTCGTTCTGCCCGCTCGGAGAGGGCGCGGTACGTTTTATCCATCGTGTCTGCGTAGGTTCGATTACACTCTTCACGCAGCACCGTCACGAGCAGTGGCGTCAGTCGCCGTGCGGCGGCTGACTTGTCTTCGGCTAGCTCCAGTGCGTCTGTACACCCCTCTTGGCGAATCCGGAGACCGCTCCCGCCGATGGTCACCTGTACATCCACTCTCAACTTCGACGCAATATTCTCTATTTCCTCCTGGATTTCAGGCGCTATCTGATCTTCGGGCCGGACTGGTAACAGTTCAGACATGTGTCGGCTTTTCCGACGATGATTCCGTGGTAACTCTGTCTTTGTAGCGTTTGTTCATCAATTTACTCCCCGCTTGCCGCTGCATGACTCTGGTGGGCCGTGGTGAATCGCCAGACA
>JARUKX010000032.1 GCA_029688825.1 Haloarculaceae archaeon H-GB1-1
GTCCTCGACGACGCCCCCGGCCTCGCGATTCTCACGCGGCCGCGGGCGGCGCTCGGGCTCGGAAAGTAGGCCGGCCAACTCCGTTTCAGACTGCCCCGGTCGTCATTCTTCGACAGAACCCACGAATATCGACAGCCACGGCTAAGCGGGATGATGTGCGAAAAAATGCAGTCGGTTGTTGTCGGTGCGGTGGGAAAGCATACGCCGCCGAAGACGGCGTTTCACTTCACGCGCGACATCGTCGCGCGTGAAGGGTGTTTTTCCCCAAGTTTTTGCGAGGAGAGGTTCCGCGCCGTGGCGCGGAACCCGACGAAGCAAAAAGTGGGTTTACATCATGCCGCCCATGCCGCCGCCCATGCCGCCCATGCCGCCGCCCATTCCGCCGGGGGCGCCGCCGGGGCCGCCTGCGGGCTCGTCGTCGCCGTCGTCGGTGCCGCCGCCCTTGAGGTCGCCGGCAGCGATGACGTCGTCGATGCGCAGGATCATGACTGCGGCTTCGGTCGCGGATTCGACGGCCTGGGTCTTGACGCGGAGCGGCTCCACGACGCCGTCCTCTTCCATGTTGACGACGTCGCCCGAGTAGGCGTCGAGGCCGATGGTGGAGTCGCCACCGTCGTGCTTGCTGCGGAGGTCGACCAGCGAGTCGATGGGGTCGAGTCCGGCGTTCTCGGCGAGGGTGCGCGGGATGACGTCGATGGCGTCGGCGAACGCTTCGATGGCCAGCTGTTCGCGGCCGCCGACGGAGTCGGCGTAGTCGCGCAGTTCGAGCGCGAGTTCCGTTTCGGGTGCGCCGCCGCCCGGCAGCACCTTGCCCTCTTCGAGGGTCGTGCGGACGACGCCCAGCGAGTCGTCGATGGCACGCTCGACCTCGTCGACGACGTGCTCGGTGCCGCCGCGGAGGATGAGGGTGACGGATTTCGCCTGCTCGACGCCCTCGACGAAGATGCGCTCGTCACCGGCGACGTCCTTCTGTGCGACGGAGCCGGCGGTGCCGAGGTCGTCCGCGGAGAGGTCGGAGACGTTGGAGACGATGCTCGCGCCGGTTGCGCGGGCGAGCGCCTTGATGTCGGAGGACTTCGCGCGGCGGACGGCGAGGATGCCTTCCTGGGCGAGGTAGTGCTGTGCCATGTCGTCGATGCCCTTCTGGCAGAAGACGACGTTGGCACCGGAGTCGACGATGTCGTCGACCATCTCGCGGAGCTGCTCTTCTTCCTGGTCGAGGAACTGCTGAAGCTGGTCGGGGTCGGAGACGTTGACTTCGGCGTCGATTTCGGTCTCGCGGACCTCGAGCGCGGTGTCGAGCAGTGCGACCTTCGCGTCCTCGACGGCGTAGGGCATGTTCTCGTGGACCCGCTCTTTGTCGAGCATGACGCCCTCGATGAGTTCGGACTCGTCGATGGAACCGCCGACGACGGTCTCGACCTTGATGTTGTCCGTGTCGACGCCCTCGTCGTCGGCGACCGCGGTGACGGCGCTGACGACGAGTTCCGAGAGCGTCTCCTTCGCGTTCTCCGCGCCCTTGCCGGTCATGGCGGTGGCGGCGATCTGCTCGAGGACGTCGGTGTCGTCGGCGTCGACGTCGATGGAGATGTCTTCGAGGATCTCCTTGGACTTCTCGGCGGCCTGGCGGTACCCCTGGGCCAGGATTGTGGCGTGGATGTCCTGGTCGAGGAGGTCCTCGGCCTTGCTGAGGAGTTCACCGGCGATGACGACCGCCGTGGTCGTACCGTCGCCGACTTCGTCTTCCTGCGTTTCGGAGACCTCGACGACCATGTTGGCCGCGGGGTGCTCGATGTCCATCTCTTTGAGGATGGTGACGCCGTCGTTCGTGACGACGACGTTGCCCGTCGAGTCGACGAGCATCTTGTCCATCCCTTTCGGACCGAGCGTCGTGCGGACGGACTCCGCGACGGCCTTGCCGGCCGTGATGTTCATCGACTGCGCGTCTTTTCCGGAGGTTCGCTGGCTTTCCTCGGAAAGTACGATGAGGGGCTGGTTACCCATTTGCTGAGCCATAGTCAAGACGAGGATTGAATGTGCTTCTATATAAATATTCCGTTGGGTGTGCGGATATGGCCTTCCCGTACGTCTATCTCTGGCGTGTCACTATTTCACACGGCAGTATTTATATACCACCAGACGGCCGTGCAGCCACGTGAGTGGTGGCCGATTCTGGTAACAGTCATTGCCGCCGACCACCGTGTATCACGTATGTCCACCACGAGCTACACGTGCCAGTGTGGTGCGACCCTGCGATACAAACAGGACCTCCGGAAGGAACCGGGGACCGTCTCGACGACCTGGAAGTGCAGGCAGTGTCTCACGCCCGTTCCGGGGATGACTGCGGAGAAACTGAAACATCAACACCCGTCGTGACTGGCCCCGGCGTCGGTCGAGTCGGGGTGGTGACGAGCGGTCGCTCTGGCTCGGTGCGCTCACCCGGAGAACTGGTGATACTCCATCCCCTTGTGCTTCATCTCGTTGTGACGGCGTTCGAGGTAGGAGTAGACAGTTCCGTGGGGCGCGCCGTCGAGGATCATCTCGGCGGCCTCGCGAACGGCGTCGACCTGTTCGGGACCGCCGATGGTCGCCAGCGTCGTCCCGTAGATGACGACCGACGCGCCGGTAAGGTCCTCCATCAGTTCGCGCGTGCGCCCGTTTTCGCCGATGAGTCGGCCCTTCTGTCGCTTGAGTTCGTTGCGGTTGCGCGTCGCCGCCGAGATGTCGATGACGTCGAGCATCACCATGTCGTCGTCGAGCAACATCAGCGCGTCCTCGGGCTTGAAGCCGCGGCCGATGGCCTTGACGATCTCCGGGCCTTTGAGGCCCGTGATCGGGTCGCCGACCTTCTCGACCTTGACCGACCCCGTCTCGGAATCGATGTCGAGTCGAACCTCCGCGCGCTCCTCGATCTCTCGCATCGTCTCGCCCCCCTCGCCGATCAGCACCCCGATGCGGTCCTGCGGAATCTTCACGTGCTGCATAAGTACGAGTCGTCGTAGGAGACACGCGAATTTTAAAGCTTTGCACCTGAGAACCGGCGGTGTCCACGGACCGTCGACCGAGAGAACGAGGCGGTCCGTCCGGGCGTCGTGGCCCGAACGGCGGCGATCTCGGGCACGTCAGCCGAGAACGTACCGGAGCTTCGGGAAGCGTTCGAGGAGCGGTTCGCCGTCGACATCCATCTTCTCGATGTACGCGTCCAGCCCGAGGATGCGGCCCGCGCCGAAGGCCGCGACGGCGAGGAAGACGAGCATGTACGCGAAGTCGCCGTTGATGAAGCCGTGGGCGACGTCCCAGTTGCTGAAGTAGAACATCAGCATCATGAACGCGCCCCAGAACGCGGCCAGCCGGGTCAGCGCCCCGACGAGCAGGCCCAGGCCGATGAGCAGTTCGCCCCACGGGACGGCGACGTTGAGGAACTCGACGACCCAGGGGGTGGTGCCCATCCACTGGAAGACGCCGTACAGCGGGCTGGCTTCGGGAACTGCGTTCATCAGGTAGCCGGCAGCGCCGAACGGCTCTGCGGCCGCGAGCTTTCCGTAGCCTGCGTGGAGGAACGCATAGCCCATCATCAGCCGCAGGGCCAGCACGAACCACGCGCTCAGACTGTGCGCTTCACCGCCGATCGTGACGTCCCCGACGGTCGTCTCGAACCGGTTGGGGCCGCCGTGTTGCTCTGTTGCCATCGTCTGTCACCACACGTGGATTTCGTCGCTCGACGGCAATATAAGGGACAGCGCGTTTTCAGCCCGTGATTACTACGCCGTGAGAAAACGCGGGACAGCGTCAGTATCAGAAACCTGTCTATTCCTGGGCGCTGAGAATGGCCGTCGAATCGGGCTCACGCACCGGGCGTCGGGTCCGCGTTCGCCCGGACGTACGCCACCAGTTCGTCGCCGGTCGTCTCCACGCCCTGTCTGGCGAAGAAGTTCGCGACGTTCTCGCAATCCCGGTCGAGGAACTCCTCGGCGTTGGGATGGTGGACCGTGACCGCCTGGCCGAGGTCGAGGAAGAATATCTGGTCGTCGTGGACGACGATGTTGTATTCGCTGAGGTCGCCGTGGACGAGGCCGGCGTCGTACAATCGGCGCATGTACTCGCGGACGACTTCGTAGGCGGTCTCGGGGTTCTCGACGTGGACCTCCGCCAGTCGCTTCGAGCGTTGATTGTCGTGACCGAGGAACTCCATCACGAGAACGTTTCGCTCGACGGCGATCGGTTCGGGTGCTCGGACGCCCGCCGCGCGGGCGCGTTTGAGGTTCGCGAACTCCTTTCGGACCCACGCGGTGACGACCTTCTTCTTGTCCTGCCCGATCCCCCGAAAGCGCGGGTCGCCGTCGAGGTACCCGCGCATGTCCTTGAAATCGGAGGCGTTGATGCGGTAGACCTTCACCGCGACCTCGGTGTCGTCCCGCAGGGCCGTGTAGATGTTCGCTTCCTTTCCGGTCGAGATGGGGCCGCCGAACGCGTCGATGTACCCGTCCTGAACCAGCTTGTACAGCGCACCGTAGGTGGCGTCGTCGAACACCGACGCCTCCACCTTGAACTGGTCGGCGTCCTTGATGCGCTTGCGGAACTGATCGAACTCGCGGTCGCGCTTGCGGGCGATGCGGTCGGCCTCGGTGTCGGAGACGTCGATCTCCTCCCATTCGTCGCCGACGCCCTCGACGGCGTCGGGCTCGAGCAGGCCGAACTCAGACATAGTGTGATTCCGGTGTCGTCGAGGCCACTGACTGCCACGGTCGCGTCGACCGTGCGGCCCGTCGTCCGTCGAACTGTCGCGAGGAGCGGGTCGACTGTCTCCACTCCGGCGTTTCGTGGTCCATCCCTACTCCTGGATGTGCCCCTCCCGTTTGAGCTGGTCGGCTTCCTGCTTCTCGTAGCGCCACGTGATGTCTGCCTTCTCGTCCTGCCAGTCCCACGGTTCGACGAGGACGACGTCGTCCTCGCGGATCCAGATCCGCTTTTGCATCTTGCCCGGGATTCGGGCGGTTCGCTCGACGCCGTCCATACAGCGCACCTTCACGCGGTTCGCGCCGAGCATGTTCATTACGATGGCGAACACTTCGTCGTCGTCTGGCATCCGCAGGTTCTTCCGTCCCTCGTTGTCGCTCATGGTCGACACTTCGATGGCGAGACGGTTTTAAGTTTTGCAAATTCGACCCCGTGAGGCCCGTCGTGTCTCTCGGCGGACGGTCCGCGTTCGTACCATGCAGGGCAGATCACGGTGATGAAAGAGATTGTCTATCGCCGAGTGCGGCGAACATATCGCGCCGCTTCTCGGAGCGGGACCGATCCGCTCAGTCGTCGGTGTGGATGTCCGAGGACAGTCCCTGCGCGAGTTCGATGTCCTTGGAGTTGTTGAGCGTCCAGGCGGTGCGCTCGGTGACGGCCTCGATGACTTCGCGGCCGCTGGGGTAGCCGTTGCCGGACTTCTTGACGCCGCCGAACGGGAGGTGGACCTCCGCGCCGATACAGGGGAGGTTGCCGTAGGCGAGGCCGACTTCGGCGTTGTCGCGGTAGTAGTTGATCTGGCGGTAGTCCTCGGAGATGATGGCCCCTGCCAGGCCATAGTCGACGTTATTGTGGATCTCGACGGCTCGCTCGACGTCGCCGGAGTACTCGATGAGCGCGACGTGCGGGCCGAAACACTCCTCGCGGATGCAGCGGAGGTCCTCGTCGTAGTCGACCTCGTAGACGAACGGGCCGACCCAGTGGCCATCCGCGTAGCTGCCGCTACGCTCTGGATTGGCGGCGGTAGCCGCCCCATCTTCGTGGCCGTCCGGAATCTCCTCGTCGTCGAGTTCGAAGCGGTCGACGAGGACGTTCGCGCCTTCCTCACGTGCGAGTTCGTTGTGGGCGCGGATCTTCTCGACGTGCTCGCCCTCGATGACGGGGCCCATGAAGGTGTCCTCCTTCAGGGGGTCGCCGACGGCGACGGATTCCGCGAGTTCGACGTAGCGCTCTTTGAACTCGTCGTAGACGTCTTCGTGGACGATGAGTCGCTCGGGGGAGACGCAGCGCTGGCCGGTCGTCTTGTAGCTGGCCATGATGGTCGTCGAGACGGCGAGGTCGATGTCGGCTTCCTCGGTGACGATCATGGCGTTCTTGCCGCCCATCTCGCAGGCGGTGAGCTTTCCGGCCTGCGCGCCCACCTTCTCGGTGATGGTGTGACCGACCTCGGCGGAGCCGGTGAACAGCACGGTGTCGACGCGGTCGTCCTCGACGATGGCGTTGCCGGCGTCGCCGAAGCCCTGGACCATGTTGAACACGCCGTCGGGGATACCGGCGTCCTCGAACATCTCGGCGATGATCTGGCCGCACCACGGGGTCTGCTCGGCGGGCTTCCAGACGACGGTGTTGCCCTCGACCAGCGAGACTGCCATGTGCCAGAACGGGATGGCGACCGGGAAGTTCCACGGGGTGATGCAGCCGACGACGCCGCGTGGCTTCCGTCGCATGTAGGCGTCCTTGCTGCCGATCTCGCTGGGGATGACGTCGCCGTGGGGGTGGCGGGCGTTGCCAGCGGCCCACTCGACCATGTGGTAGGCCTCGATGACGTCGGCGCGGCCCTCGGAGATCTCCTTGCCGCACTCCATCGTCACGATCTCGCCGAGTTCGTCCGTGCGCTCGCGCAGTTCGTGATAGATGTCCCACAGGTACTCCGCACGGTCGATGTACGAGAGGTCGCGCCACTCGTCCTCGGCCTCGCTCGCCGCGGCGAGCGCGCGGTCGACGTCCGATTCGGTCCCGCGGTGGAACTCGGCGAGCGTCTCGCCCGTCGCGGGTTCCTCGCTCGCGAACGTCGCGTCGCCGTCGCCGGTGGTCCACTCGCCATCGATGTAGTGCTCGAATACGTTGGATTGCCCTGTCATGGGAATAGGAGGTGCCGTTCGACCCGAAAAGGGATTGCCGACCATGGTCGTCCGGTTGACCAGCCCCGGGTGGCGGTGGACGACCACCCGAAACCAGCCGACGGACGCCCAGTCGACGGGCACTTGCGGCAGCGAATGCCGGAAGTCCCGACCATGGTCGGGTCACTGCCTAACCTTCAGTACGGCACTATTGTGCACAATGTTCATGTACAGTGGGGTACATCCTTGGAGGGACGACCAATGAGCAAGGCACAGCATCCAGACTCGGGGCTCCAACTGACGCTGAGCATCTGGCACCCCGACTGCTGGACGCTCGAAGTAACGGACCAGACGTCAGCCGGACTGTTGGCCCACGCCGTGTATAACACGCCGGAGCAGAACGTCAAGGGGTTGTTCACCGTCTACGGCGACAGCGTGGCCGACGTCGAGGAACTCATCGAGGCGACGCGGGAGTCGGAGCTGACGGAGTCGGTGCTGGAATTGCGCGAACGGTACAATACGGGGAGTTCGGCGTCGACGCCGGGCAACACGACGCGGGAACTGTTCGTCGAGTACGACCTCGACAACACCATCAGCGACGGACTCGTCTCGCGAGGGTTCATCCACAACGAACCCGTGCGCGTGCGACACGGTCGAGAGTACTGGCCGGTGTTCTTCGCGGGCGACCGCGACGACGTGTCGAACCATCTCGACGACGTCCGCGACGAGTACGACGCCGAGGTCGAGGTGACCCGCATCACGTCGTCGGGGCGGAACAACACCGAGGCGCTCCGACGGATGGATCGCCTCTCGGAGAGCCAGCGGGAAGTGTTCGAACTGGCGCGACGCGAGGGGTACTACGACTGGCCGCGCGGCACGTCGACGCGGGAGCTGGCTGCGGAACTCGACGTCTCGAAGACGACGCTGCTGGAACACCTCCGGAAGGCGGAGGCGAAACTGCTGGACCCCGACGACTGACGCGGATTGTCGTGGTCTCGGACGGTGATTGCGTGACCAGTCCGGACACTCGGCCGGAAAGCGGTCCAGCATTCGTCTGCGCTACCGCGGCTCGCTGTATCGGTCGCGGACCGCCATTGTCGCGCTGACGGGGGTGTCCATCGCAGACACTGCAGCTGCGGTCGACGTGATCCGCCGCCGAGTCAGGACAGAACAGCCCGGATCGCGAACAGCGCGTTCTCCTTGCGCTCGCGGACGCGCCGGTAGAAATACGAGAACCACTTGTCGCCGTAGGGGACGTACTGCCAGGTGCGATACCCGTCGCGTGCGAGGTCGCGCTGGGCGTCTTCGCGGACGCCCATGAGCATCTGGACCTCGAAGTCGGTGCCGTACTCGTCGTGAAGCTGCTTCGCGTGGGCGATCATCGCGGGGTCGTGGCTCCCGACGGCGATGCCGTCGTCGAAGGTCTGGAACATCTCTTCCAGGAGGTCCTTGTAGATCTCCGTCACGCGGGCGCGGTCACGATATGCGATGGACTTCGGCGGTGCGTAGGCACCTTTGACGAGTCGCACCTTCCCGGGGAGGTCGGCGAGGCGTTCGAGGTCCTCTGGGGTGCGTTTGAGGTTCGCCTGGACGCAGACGCCCACGTTGCCGTCGGTTTCGAGGGTCAGCTTCTCGAAGGCGTCGAGGGTCACGTCGGTCGTGTCGTGGTCCTCCATGTCGACCCACGTGAAGATGCCGTGCTCGTCCGCGGCGGTGACGATTCGTTCGAGGTTCTCGACGAAGACTTCGTCACCGACGTCCAGCCCTATCTGTGAGGGCTTGACCGAGATGCAGCAGTCGAGGTCCGACTCCGCGATGGCGTCGACGAGCGATACGTATTCGTCGGCGTCCTCGTCGGCCGGTGGTCGTTTGCTGTAGTGTTCGCCGAGCAGGTTCAGGATGCCGCCGACGTCGTCTTCGTTCAGGTCAGCGACGTGATCCAGCGCTCGCGGACCGGTCGTTCCGGCGACGAAGTTCCGGGCGATGGGAGGAATCATACCACGAGCGTCGTCGTATCGGGGTGTAATCCCACCCCCTACCAAAGGTTACACAGGAATGTGGACGAAATCAACGCACGGTGAAGCCCGCGAGATCGTCGGTCGGTCGTCGATAGAAGGTGTGCTCGCCGGTGACGTGCGCGCTCCCTGTGATCTCCGGTCGGGTGACCCACACGCCGTCGCGCTCGGTCGCGTCGAGCAGGCGGCCCTCGAAGGTCGTGCCGATCGGTCCCTCGGAGAGATACGCCTCGTCCACGTCGAGTGCGCCGAGGTGGTGGAGGTAGGTCATCTTCGCACAGGTGCCGGTCCCGCAGGGCGAGCGGTCGACGGAGCCGTCCGCGAACACGACGACGGACCGGTGGCCGCCGTCCTCGTAGAACTCGACGCCGTCGACGGTCATCGCCTCACCGGTCATCGGATTCCGGGGACTCGCCTCGTTGACCGACGCCCGGAGGTCGAGCCCCGCGTCGACGAACGCGGAGATCGGCGTCTCGTCGAAGCTCCCGCCGATGGCGGCGGCGTCGACCAGCGCGAATCGGTTGCCCGCGTAGACGACGTCCGCGCGCACGGTGTAACCCCCGAAGTCGACGCGGACGGTGTCACACTGGTACGAGGAGACGTTCTCGAAGGTGACGCTCGTAACTCGGTCGCCGTCCCACTCGAGGGCGGCGTCGACCAGCCCAGCCGGGGTCTCGACGGTCAGCGACGACTGTCGCTCGATGCGACCGGATTCGCTGAGCGCGGTCACGACCCCGATGAGCGCGTGTCCGCACATGTCGAGATAGCCGTCGGTGTCCATGAAGAACACCCCGAGGTCTGCATCGTCCGTCTCGACGGGTACCGCACCGAACATGTCGTCGTGCCCGCGCGGCTCGCGCATGAGGAACTCCCGCAGCTGGTCGTGTGCGTCGGCGAAGTGGTCGCGCGCCTCGGCCACGCTGGTGCCGATGAGTGCCGTCTCGTCGATGCCATCGACGACGATTCGCGTCGGTTCCCCCGCCGTGTGCGTGTCGATGGTCCGGATCGCGTCCTGTTGCATTCCTGGTCCTCTGGAAGTGACTGACATGCCTTCGTGCCCGTAGCTTAAAAACACCGCCGCCCATGTACGGCCGTCGGCACGAACCCGAGCGCGCCCGACCATGGGCGGCGATATGACTATTCGAGTTCTCAGGCTAGCACCGTCGAAGCACCATGGAAAAACGTGACATTCGCAGGCGTGACGTACTCAGGGCGACCGGAGCGGCCGGTCTGATCGGATTGGCAGGATGTTCTGGTGGGGACACGACGAACGACGGTGGCGATTCCAGCGGAGACTCCGGTGGGGACTCCGGTGGCGAGACGACCGAGTCGAGCAGTGGGGGAGACGGCGGACAGTCCGTCTTCAAGGTCGGGATGGCTGACTCCCTCTCGGGGTCGCTCTCGACGTTCGGACAGCGGAACCAGCGCGGGAAGAAGATCGCGCTCGAAGCGGTCAACGAGGTCGGCGTCAAGGGCGGCGAACTGGAGATCCTGACCGAGGACACGCAGAGTACCAGCCAGGGCGGCGTCAGCGCGGCGCAGAAGCTGGTCAATCAGGACCAGGTCCCGCTGCTCATCGGCGCGGTCGGCAGCGGCGTCAGTATCGCCATCCACAAGTCCGTCACCCAGAACACGGACGTCGTTCAGATCAGCCAGAACTCGACGAGCCCGCAACTGACCCAGTATCCGGACCTGCTCCGGATGTCGCCGACGGGTCGGACGCAGTCGACCGCACTCGCGGACCTCATCTCCGGGGACGGTCACGACAGCGTGGCCATCTCGTGGATCAACAACGACTACGGCCAGGGTATCGCCGAGGCGTTCGTGGAGGCCTACGACGGCGAAGTCGCCTACAACAACCCCCACGACCAGGGGAAGGCGTCCTACAGCAACGTCATCACGTCGATGGCGGACTCCGGCGCTGACGCGTGGCTGTTCGTCACCTACCAGCCCGAGTTCTCGACGATGTCTCAGGAGGCGTTCGACAAGGGCTACACCGAGGAGGCGCAGTGGTACGGCGGGGACAGCGTGAAGGGGCCGAAAGTCCTCAACAACGCCCCCGAGGGGAGCCTCGACGGCATGAAGGTCGTCGCGCCGAGCGCGGCACTCAACCAGGACAACTACAAGGAGTTCGCCAGCACGTTCGAGGAGCGTCACGGGAGCGCCCCGACGGCGTGGTCTGCGTACGCCTACGACGCGGTCATCACCACGGCGCTGGCCGTTCAGGCCGCAGACGAGTTCACCGGCGCGGCGCTGAAGGAGGTCGTCCGCGACGTGACCCGTCCGGAGGGCGAGAAGGTCACGTCCTACGCGGACGCGCACGAGATCCTCGCGAACGGTGGCAGCCCGAGCGACGTCAACTACGAGGGCGTCAGCGGACCCATCGACCTCGACGAGAACGGTGACCCGAAGGGCTTTCTGCAGGTCTTCACCGTGTCGGATCACGCGTACGAATCGACCGGCTTCGTCTCCAGCTGAGCCGGTTTTCACCTGATTTAGCTATGGCATCGATATTGCAGTTCATCGCGAACGGGCTGGTGTTCAGTAGCATCATCGTGCTGGGGAGCATCGGCCTCTCGCTCGTCTATAGTATCGCCGACTTCGCCAACTTCGCACACGGCGACACCATGACCATCGGTGCGTACGGCGCGCTGGTGACGTTCGGACTCGTCGGCGGCGTGGGTGGGACGTTCCTCGGGTTACCGCTGGGGTTCTATATCGCACTCGTCGTCGGGATGGGACTCGCAGCCGTGGTCGCCGTGATCACGCACGTGTTCGTCTACCGGCCGCTCTCGACGACGTCCATCGGGCTGCTCATCACCAGCATCGGTGTGGCGTTCGTCTACCGCGCGGGCCTCCAGGCCATCTTCGGGACCGACTTCCGAAACTACGACGTGCCTCGGAGCGGCCCGCTGCCGTTCATCCAGGATTCGCTGGGCATCGCAGTGACTGCCCGCGGACTGGCCATCGTCGTGCTGGCGGCCATCCTGGTCGCCGGGACGCACGCGCTGTTGCAGTACACGACGTTGGGCCGGAAGATGCGCGCGATGGCGGACAATCCCGACCTCGCGCGGGTCAGCGGTATCCGGACCAAGCGGGTCATCCTGGCGACGTGGGTCATCGGAAGCGCGCTGGCGGCGGCCGGGGGCGTCTTCCTCGGCCTGTTCAGCCAGATCGACCCCCGAATCGGGTTCGACCTGCTGCTCATCATCTTCGCGGCCGTCATCCTCGGCGGCATCGGCTCCGTCTACGGGGCCATGCTCGGGGGATTCCTCATCGGTATGATTCACGAACTCACACCACTGCTCAAGGACGTGGGCATTCCGATCGGCATCCAGTACGCACCGGCGGTCGCGTTCGTCATCATGGTCGTCGTTCTGCTCGCACGACCGCGGGGAATCGCGGGTGAGTTGACGTGAGCACCGCGTCGCTCACCGACCGAATCGGGTCCTTCTCCCGGGGCGAGCAAGTCGCCACGGCGGGGGTCGGCCTCCTCGCTGCGGTGCTTCTCGTCGGCGTCGTCGTGGGCTGGATCACGGTCACGTATCTGCTGTATCTCGTGGCGCTCGCGGGGATGTACGTCCTGCTGTCGATGGGCCTGAACGTGCAGTGGGGCTACGGCGGCCTCATCAACTTCAGCGTCGCCGCCTTCTTCGGCGTCGGCGCGTACGGCTCTGCGTTGTTGACCGCCGACTCATCGCCCGTCGCGGGTGGATTCAGTCCGGTGGTCGGACTGGTCGCCGGGCTCCTGGTCGCGGCCGTGCTGGCGGTCATCATCGGCATCCCGACGCTCCAGCTTCGGGACGACTACCTCGCCATCGCGTCGCTCGGCCTGGCGGAGGTCGTCCGCATGATCGTGCTGAACGAACGCGAGATCACGGCGGGCAGCGCCGGACTGACCGGCATCCCGCTGTTCTTCGCGGACTGGCCGGTCCTCGGCTCACTGGAGTACCCGTTCGTGCTCTACGTCGGCGACACGGCGCTGTTCACGATGGAGCGGTCGCTGCTCATCGCCGAGCTGAACGTCCTGCTCGTCGTCGTGTTCATCGCCGTCGTCTACCTGTTCCTGCGGCGCATCCACCTGTCTCCGTGGGGCCGGGTGCTGCGGACCATCCGCACCGACGAGGACCTCGCGAAGTCGCTCGGCAAGGACACCTACCGGTTCAAGATGCAGGCGTTCGTCATCGGGAGCGTCATCATGGCGCTCGCCGGCGTGTTCTACACCCATCTCGTCCTCTACCTGAACCCGCAGGATCTCGCGCCGGTCCTGACGTTCTACGTCTGGATCGCCGTCATCCTCGGTGGCTCCGGGAGCGACCGCGGGGCCATCTTCGGGGGGTTCACCATCATCGCACTCCAGCAAGGGACGCGGTTCCTCAACGCCGCGGGGACGATTCCGGTCGATCCGGCCGCACTTCGGCTGATGATCGTCGGCGTGCTCATCATCGCCATCGTCCGCGTGCGCCAGGAGGGAATCCTGCCGCCGGAGAAGGAACTCATCTGGCCCGGCTCCACGGAGGGGTCCGCCGATGAGTAACGTCACGCAGGGCGCGGTGCTCGGCAAGGACGACCCCGTCCTCCGGACGGACGGGCTGAAGAAGTCCTTCGGCGGGCTGACCGCGACCGACGACGTCTCCTTCGAGGTCGAACGCGGCACCATCACGGGCCTCATCGGCCCGAACGGTGCGGGCAAGTCCACGCTGTTCAATCTCGTCTCGGGCTTCTACGAGCCCGACGAGGGGAGCGTGTCGGTCAACGGAACGGACGTGACCGACCACGAGCCCCACGAGATCGTCGGCGAGGGCATGGTGCGCACGTTCCAGACGCCGCGCAAGCCCGAGGGGATGAGCGTGCGGGAGGCGATGCTGGTCGGGCCGCAGGGCCAGACCGGCGAGTCCATCTTGCCGCTGTTCACCTCGTCGTCGACGGTTCGACGGGAGGAGCGACAGTCGCTGGAGCGGGCCGAGGAGATGCTCGAACGCTTCGAGATAGCCGACCTCGCCACGCAGTCGGCGACCGACCTCTCCGGGGGACAGATGAAGCTCGTCGAACTCGCACGAGCGATGATGTCCGACCCGGACCTGCTGTTGCTCGACGAGCCCGTCGCGGGGGTCAACCCCGTGCTGGCACAGAAGCTGGCGGGCTTCATCGAGGAACTCCACGCGGAAGGACAGTCCTTCCTCATCATCGAACACGACATGAGCTTCATCATGCGGCTGGCCGACCCCATCATCGTCCTCAATCAGGGCAGCGTCCTCGTCGAAGGACCGCCGGACGCGGTGCGTTCCGACGACAGAGTCGTCGACGCGTACCTCGGGGGGCCGGCATGAGCCGCGTCCTCGACGTCCAGAGCGTCGACAGCGGCTACGGCGACGTGCAGGTGCTCGACGACCTGTCGCTGCACCTCGACGAGGGGGAGATCGCCTGCCTCGTGGGACCGAACGGCGCGGGCAAGTCCACCGTCCTCAAGACGGTGTTCGGCATGCTGGAGCCGTGGACCGGCTCCGTGATGCTCGGCGGCCGCAACATCGGGGGCATGGCTCCCGAGGAGATCGTCCGCATCGGCGTCGGTTACGTGCCACAGACCGAGAACGTCTTCGGCTCGCTCACCATCGACGAGAACCTGCGGATGGGCGGGGTCGCGCGCGGTGACGACCTCGACCCGGTCATCGAGGAACTGTACGACCGCTTCCCCATCCTGACCGAGAAGAAGAAGGCGAAAGCCCGCACCCTCTCGGGCGGGCAGCGGCAGGTGCTCGCGTTCGCACGCGCGCTCGTGATGGAGCCCGACGTGTTGCTCATCGACGAGCCGAGCGCGGGGCTCGCACCGAACACCGCTGCGGAGGTGTTCGAGGACGTCCAGACCGTGAACGAACTGGGGACGTCCATCCTGATGGTCGAGCAGAACGCCCGCGAAGGGCTGGGCATCTCCGACCGCGGCTACGTCCTCGACCAGGGGACCGTCGAGTTCGAGGGGGACGCCGACTCCCTGCTCGACGACCCGGAGGTCTCCGAACTGTACCTCGGCGGTGGCACGCGGCACTAGCGGCCCTCTCGCCCCGACCCGGGGTACTTCTACGGTGACCGACGATGGCGTCGTGGTTGTGGTTCGATGCCATGGGAGAGTACCACTCCCACTTATCAATCTTGAACAGCCTACGAACAGTAGCGCGACGCGCGACGGAACCAACCAATGGAGAACTCCGACCGAGAGAACCGCGAATCCGACCCCGTGCGCTCGTCGAACCGGAGCGAACACTTCGCTGCACTCTTCGAGAACGCGACGGATGCAATCGTGGCGCTTCGCCTCGTCGACGGCGAGTTCGTCGTCACCGACGTGAACCCGGCGTTCGAGGCGGTATTCGGATACGACCGTGCGGAGTTGCTCGGTGACAACGTCGACGAGTACATCATGCCGGACAGCGACGACGACGCGGCACAGTCCATCGGCGACCGGATGAAAGACGGCGTGCAGGTCGAACGCGAGGTCCGCCGCAAGACGACCGACGGCGAGCGGGACTTTCTGGCCCGGACGGTCCCGTTGTCCCTCGACGGCGGCTGGACCGAAGGGTTCGTCATCTACACGGACATCTCCGAGCGGAAGGCCAAACAGCGTCAGCTGGAACGGTTCGCGGCGTTCGTCAGCCACGACCTCCGCAATCCGTTGCAGGTGGCGTTCGGCCGGCTCGACGCGGCGCTCGCCGCGCCGGCGGAGTCGACCGACCACATCGAGACCGCGCTGTCTTCGCTCGACCGAATGAACGAACTCATCGACGGGTTACTGGCACTCACCCGGACCAACGCCGACGCGCTGACCGTGGAGTCGGTCCCGCTGGGCGTGGCCAGCAAGGTGGCGTGGGACCAGGTCGAGACCGGCTCGGCGACGCTGACGGAGACGACCGGCAAGCGGTCCATCCAGGCAGACGCCGCCCGGCTGGAACAGCTCCTGACGAACCTGTTCTGCAACGCCGTGGAACACGGTTCCACGAGCCCTCCGTCGCAGGCTCGGGAGGACGCCATCGAACACGGTTCGACCGCTGATGACGACGCGCTCCCGGACGTGACCGTCACCGTGGGCTTGCTCCACGACGACGCCGGTGGTGCGGCCCCCGTCGGCTTCTTCGTCGCAGACGACGGGCCGGGGATTCCCGAGTCCGACAGGGAGTCCATCTTCGAGGACGGCTATACGACGAGCGAGGATGGAACCGGGCTCGGCCTCTCCATCGTCGGCCAGATCGCCGACGCCCACGGTTGGAGCGTGGCGGCGACGGCGTCGGAATCTGGCGGCGCGCGCTTCGAGATTCGCGGCGTCGACGTCGACGAAGGGTAACACCGATTAGCCGGGCTGGCGACGCTCCCGATACGATGGCTCATCGACTCCCCGACGACGCCGCGACGTGGGCGATGGCGTGGCGCGACCGACTCGACGACGACGATGCCTTCGCCGACGTTGCCGACGGCTTCGACGCCGAGTTCCTGTTCGAGATCCAGCCCGACGAGACCTACGACGGCGAGCCCGTCCGCTTCCTCGTCGTCTTCGACGACGGGTCGGTCCCCGACGCTCGCGGAGCCGACGGCGACACAGACTACGACTTCGCGCTGGCCGGCCCCTACGACGCGTGGAAGGCCCTCCTGACCGACGACCTCGGTATCGCCGAAGCGGTCATGGGCGGGCCGCTGGACGTCGACGGCAGCAAGCTCACGCTGATGAGCTACCGCGAGGCGTTCTCCCGGATGGTCGACGTGGCTCGGCGCGTCGACACCGAGTTCACGTACTGAGACGTACCGACTCCGCAGGTCGCCTACCGCCGCTACGACCCCGGTAACGAGCAGGGCCAGCGCTGTGTCGAGGCCGTACTGCAAGAGACGTATCCGGGGTGGCGCACGCCGGCCGGTCACCAATCAGTCGCTGTCGCCCCGGCCCGACGCCCGGTGTTCGCTGATGAGCCGGTCCAGTTGTTGCTCCTTGCGGTCGCGTTTGCGTTCCCTGGCGCGTTCCTCCCAGTCCTCGATGGCGGCTTCGACCTCCCGCTCGCGGGCGACGGCGAGTTCGTCGACCTCCTGCACGGTCACGTCGTCGGCGGGCGCGACCGGAATGTCGTGGTCGAACAGGATGCGGTCGGCGACGTCGGAGAGGCCGCCGCCGTTCCGCAGCACGACGCGGGGGTTCACGTCGGCCAGCCGGCGAGCAGTGCTCTCGCCGGCTCCCGACGCGTCCCGGAGCATGATCACGTCGTCTTCGACGAGGCCGAACCGTTCGTCGGCGTCTTCGAGCGCGCCCTTCGTGAACTGCGAGACGATCTTCACGGGGACGAGGCCGGCCTGCTTCTCCGAGACGTCCGCGAAGTTGGAGTGGTCGAGCTTCCAGAGCGCTTTGAGGCGTTTCAGCTTGCGCTCCAGGTCGTCGTTTTCCGATTCCAGTTCCTCGACCTTCCGCTCCAGTCGGTCGTTCTCGCGCTGGAGCCGCGTGACCTCGCGGGTCTTGCGTGCCTCCCGACGCTCTTCGCGGCGAGCCGTCGAGAGCTTCGCCTCGAAGTCGGCTATGGTCTCGTCCTTCTCGTCGATGGTCGATTCGAGCGACTCGACGTGGTCCTGCAGCCGTTCGACCTGGTCCTCCAGCGAGCGAATCCGCTTCTCCTCCGCGCTCAGTTCGCGTGGCTGGTGCTGCTGGACGTCGTCCTCGTCCTCGTCGTCGGTCTCGGTCAGGTCCGCGAGGACGGCCTCGACGGATTCCTCACCGGCGACGACGCGGGCGATGACCGTCCCGACCCCGACCTGTGGCGGGACCTTCGAGGCGATGCGGTCGAACTGGTCTTCGTGGTCGTCGAAGGCGAAAAGCGCCGCGGCCATCGCGTCACGTTCGTGGTCGTTCTCGTAGCCCTCCTCCCGGGTCCGGTGTTGCTTCTCGTCGATCAGGAGGTCCCGCCGGGGCGTCCAGCCCGCCGCGTCGAAGCTCCGGCGTATCTTCTCCACCGTCTCGGGCATCGGCGTCACGTCCGCGGCGATGACGACGGGGCGACCGTGTTCGACGATCCACTCGATGACGGCCGCCGTGTCGGCGGTCCGAGTGCTCAACACGTCGAGGACGCTCCCGTCGAGGCCGACCACCGCGACGGCCGTCGTCGTCCCGGGGTCGATCCCGACGACGACGTGGTCCCGTCGCTTCGCCAGCGGGCGGAACTCGATCCCGTCACGTCGCTCCCGTTCGATCTCCACGCGGACGTCGCCGGACCGGTTCGCGGAGACGGGGACGTCCTGTGGTCGGCCCTCGACCTCGAAGACGGCGTTGGCGAAGCCGCCGTACTTCTCGGTCACGTCGCGCTCGAAATCGAGGCCGGCGTCGTCCAGCTTCCGCTCGACCTCGCGGGCGCGCTTCTTGACGTTGCCGTGGATGCGTCGCGTAAAGCGGTCCTCGCTCCACCCGCCGCTGCCGGTCGACCGGCCGCGGGAGACCTTCACCTCGGTGGTGTCGGTGAACGCGGAGACCTCCTGGCCCACGTTCGCGGCGGCGAGCCTGGCGGCGGCCTCGGCCTCCTGCATCGGATCCTTGCCGTAGGGGACGCCGTGGCGGCCGGCCACGCGAGAGAGCGGTTCGGGCCGCTCGGCTCCCGTCACCTGGACGAGCTTCGTCCCGGCGGGGAGCTGGCCGAGGAAGTACACGAGGGCGTCCTTGTCCTCGGCGAGTTCGTACATGTTGTCGGTCGCGACGATGGCCGGCTCGTCGCGGTCGATGCGGCGGCGGAGCTTCCGGTAGGAGACGACGTCCCGTTCGATTCCCTCCTCGGAGAGGACCACGAGCGCGTAGGAGGGGGCGTCACCGCGGACGTCGCCGCTCTGGACGTCCACGCCGAAGACGACCGCGTCGAGAGCGGACGTGCGGGCGTTCACGCCTTCGCGTAGGCGCGAGCGGGATATAAATCCACGGCGCGCCGAACGGAACCGCGTCACTCGACCGCCACGGCGAAGTCCGCCTCCCCCGTAGTGTCGGTCATGGGCTCTCACTCGCTCGACGGTGCAGTCGTCCTCGTCACGGGCGCGACCAGTGGCATCGGCGAAGCGACCGCCCGCGGACTCGCCGAACGGGGTGCGACGGTCCTGCTCCACGGTCGCGACCGACGGAAGGGCGAGCGCGTCGTCGACCGGCTCGCCGCCGAGACCGGGGCGGACGACCTCGCGCTGTACACGGCCGACTTCGCCGACCTCGACGCGGTGCGCTCGCTGGCCGACGCGGTCCTCGCCGACTACGATCGGCTGGACGTGCTCGTCAACAACGCGGGCACCTGGCAGGAGAAACGGCGGCTCACCGACGACGGTATCGAGTACACGTTCGCCGTCAATCACTTCGCGCCGTTCCTCCTGACCGCGCTCCTCCGCGGGCGGCTGGCGGCCTCGGGGACCGTGGCATCGGACGCGAGCCCACCGGACGGCCCTTCGCGGGTCGTCACGGTCTCCTCGGGACTACACAGCCGTGCGACGATGGACTTCGACGCGATTCGTGGCCCGGACGGGCCGGCCGGAATCGACGCGTACGCAACCTCGAAGCTGGCGAACGTGCTGTTCACGTCCGAACTCGCCCGCCGACTTCCCAAAACTGTGACCGCGAACTGTCTCCATCCCGGCGTGGTCCCGAGTACGGCGCTCGCGAGAGCGGGGAGCGGGCTCTCACGGCTCGTCTGGAAGGCCATGGGAGTCGTCGGGTCGCTGGTCCCGTTCGGTCCCGTGGACTCGGCGGCCGAGGCGGCCCGGACCTCCATCTACCTCGCCTCGTCGCCCGACGTGGCCGACGTGACCGGCGAGTACTTCGTCGACTGCCAGCCGCGTCGCTCGTCGGCCGAGTCGCGCGACCGCGAGACACAGCGGCGGCTCTGGGAGGTGAGCGAGGCCCTGGTCGGTCTAGAGTAGGCCGTTCGTCTCCAAATGTTCCCGTGCGACGACGCGCGGGTCCTTCTTCCCGATCTTCACCTGCCGAACCAACTGTCGCATCTCCTCCGCCGTCTCGATCGTCGGCGAGATGCGATTGACCGTGTCGACGAGGGACGGATGGGTGCGGGCCGCCTCGCCGCGGACGAGCGGGACCGGGCGGTAGAAGAAGAAGTAGTTGTCCGGGTCTGCCAGGGGCTGGAGGTCGTGGACGTCGATCCAGGCGTCGGCGAGCAGTCCCTGCACCATGTCGACGTTCCCCGTGTCGATCGTCTCGTATCGCTGCGCTGCCTCCTCGTAGGCGACGGAGTTCGCTTGGATCGCTTCGACGGCGTCGTCGGGGAAGTCGTAGAGTGCTGCGAGGCCGGAGAGCCCGTCCGACCGGTCGCGGAAGTCGGGGTCGTACGCCATCGACAGGTCGTTGCCAGCACGGACGTACGCCGCGAGGTCCGGCAAGGAGTGGACGTCCTGCTCCTCACACCAGACCCGGCGTGGCGACAGTGCCCAGGTGTTGTTCATTCTGGTCGCCTCCCCGAGGACGAGGTCGTACTTCGACTCGACGGCTTTGGCCTTGCGATAGACCTCTGCGGCGTCGTCGACGGACGACTCGTCACCGACGAACTGCCGCAGCACCGTGCCGTCGTACGACCAGTAGAGGTCCGTCTCGCCACTCGTCACCGCTTCGAAGTTCTCCTGCATCCGTCCCATCTGAACCTTGGCGACGGGGGAGACGTCGGTCGTCTCCTCGAGTAGCTCGTAGGTCATGTACGCCAGCAGGACGTTCGACTGGAACATCTTCGAGCCGATGACGACCGTCTCGCCCGTGGCCTCCCTTCGACTCGTTCGGGCCTCGGCGCTACTCGCACGCTGGACTGCCTGGTGGTCGGCGTCGAGTTCGAAGGCGTCGAGTTCCTCGCGGAGGAAGGTGACCTGTCCGGAGAGTTCCTTGATGGAGGAGACGACGGAACCGAACTGCTCCTGATGGTTCGCCATCGCGTCGACGACGCTGTCGGTCTCCTCGGCGGTGGTCTCGGAGAGGTCGGCGACCTCGTCGGCCATCTGGGAGACCTCCTGTGCGGTCCCGGCCTGCTCGTTGGTGGCGTGTTTGATCTCCTGAACCCCGTCGTTGGTCTCTTTGGCCTGTTCAGCGATGCCGCTGAGTGCCTCCAGCGCCTCGTCGACCGTCTTCGAGCCGGTTTCGACGCTCTCGCTGACGTCGGCCATTCCGTCGGCGGTCTCCTCACTCTGGGCGCGGATGTCCTGGATGAGCGTCTCTATCTCCTCGGCGGCGTCCTTCGTCTCCTCGGCGAGCGATTTCACCTCGTCTGCGACGACGGCGAAGCCGGCCCCTTCCTCGCCGGCACGCGCGGCCTCGATGTTGGCGTTGAGCGCGAGGATGTTGGTCTGCTCGGCGATGTCGGTGATGAACTCGACGATGTCGCCGATCTCCGCCATGTAGTCGGTGAGTTCGTCGACCGAGTCGCGGGCGCGTTCCGTCTGTTCCTCGATCTGGTCGAGTTCGTCGATGGCCTGTTCGGCAGATTCCTGGCCCTCCTCACCGCGGTCGGCGGTCTGCTCGGCCATCAGCGCGACGTTCTCGGCGGTGGAGGTGATCTCCTCGATGGTCGCAGAGAGGTTCGACATCTCCGCGGAGACCGTCTCGATCTTCTCGCGCTGCTCGTCGGTCGCGTCGTTGATGTTCGCGGTCGAATCGTTGACCCGTTCGGCCTCTTTGCGGACGTCTTCCGCGACGGTCGTCGCGCTCTCGCTCGCCTCGTCGACCTCCTCGGCGAACTCCTGTGCTGTCGCGAGGGTTCGTGCTAGCTCCGTCCGCATGCCGTCGAACGAGTCGGCCATCTCCGCGACCACCTCCTCCGAGGCGTCGAGGTCGAGCGTTCGCGTGAGGTCGCCGTCGGCGGCGGCCGCCATCCCTTCGGTCAGCTCTTCCATCGCCGTCCGGAGGTCGTCGACCGTCTCTTCGGCCTCCTGCTTTTCGGCACGCAGCCGCTCGTTCTCGGCTTCGAGTTCCGCCAGGCGCTCCTCGGGGGAGACCGCCGTTCCGCCGTCTGTGACGAGACGGCTCTCGGCCACACCGCTCCCGTTCGATGCGGAACGTCCGTCCCGTCGTCGACTCTCCTCGGAGTCTCTAGCGGCACATCGTCCTCTCCTGCCACTGTCGGTGGGCCCAAGTGGGGCCGGCTCCACCTCGAATCCGTTCCGTCGTGATGGGGGTCGTTCTGTCATGGTGAGATGACCTGGCGTTTACAGATATTGTGTGGCTTGTTCCCGCTAATCAATGTACCTTCCCTGCTATCGAATCTAATAACGAGTATGTCTGGTCAGAGGGACGGGACGGTGTCAGAGCAATCCGCTGGACGCCAGATGCTCTCGGGCGACGATCCGCGGGTCCTTGTTGCCGACCTTGACCTGGCGAACGAGCTTGCGCATCTCGCTCGCGTCCCCGAGTGTCGGGCCGATTGCGTCGAGCGTGTCGATCAGTTCGGGATGCTCCGTGGCCGTCCGCCCGTTCACCATCGGGGCGGGGTTGTATATCGGGAAGAAGTTGTCGGGGTCGGCGAGGATGTCCAGGTCGTGAACGTCGATCCAGGCGTCGACGGTGAGCCCCTGGATGAGGTCGACGTCCGGCGTCGTGATCTGCTCGTACCGCGTTTCGGTGTTCTCGACCGTCCGGGTGTTCTCGATGAGCGCCGACTGGACGTCCTCGGGGACCTCGTAGGAATCGAGGAATCCCCGCCAGCCGTCGGAGCGGTCGCGGAAGTCGCTCTCTACGGCGACCGTCACGTCGTCGTCGCCGGCTTTCACCGCCGACGCCAGCGCCGAGAGCGAGTCGATTCCGAGGGCTGCGACGAGCCCCCAGAGTCCTCCCTGCGTTAGCAGGCTCGGGTCCCCAGCGAACCGCGCACCTGCGACGACGACCGTCGCCGCAGCGAAGCCCACTCCCACCGGGCCCAGATCGTCCGAGATGCTTCGGTTGTACCCATGTAGTATCCTCTCGCTTGTGTGGCTGTCTCATACACTCCTCCTTAACCTTGCTTCCGTGGTTATCACTGTCGATAACAACTGGGCAGAACAGCGATCGTGTTCACGAAGGGCTCAGGAATCGGGGAACTCGACCTCGACCTGCTGGCCGTCGTCGGCGACGAACGCATCGCCGTCGAACACGTCCTGCGCTTCCGCTTCGAGGGTGGAGACATCTCCCGCGTACCGCGTCGAGACGTGGGTGAGCGCCAGTCGGGCTACGTTCGCCCGGTTCGCGATCTCAGCGGCCTGTGCGGCCGTCGAGTGGGCGGTCTTCGCCGCCCGCTCGGCACGGTCGCTGGCGAACGTCGCGTCGTGGACGAGCAGGTCCGCGCCCTCGGCGGCCTCGACGACGGTGTCGGTCGGCATCGTATCGCCGGTGTAGACCACCGTGCGGCCGGGCCGTGACGGACCCACGACCTGCTCGGGCTGTATCACTCGTCCGTCGTCCAGTTCGACGGCCTGGCCATCGTGGAGCTTCGAGTACTCGGGTCCGGGGGAAATGCCGAGTTCCTCCTCGGCCTTCTCGCGGTCGAAGCGACCCTTGCGGTCGTCTTCGACGAGCGCGTATCCGACGGCGTTCGTTCGATGGGCCGTCTCGAACGCTTCGACGACGTACTCTTCCCGGTCGAGGGCGACGTCGCCCGGCCCCACCTCGTTGATCCGGACGGGGAAGGAGACACCGTTGCCGGTCACGCCGACCAGATCTTCGATGCGGCCGCGCGTGCCGCGGGGGACGTGCAGGGCGACCGCCTCGTCGCGGTCGTTGAAGTCCCACGTCTGCAGGAGACCCGGCAGACCGAGCACGTGGTCGCCGTGGAGATGCGTCACGAAGATGTGTTCGGCGGCGAATCCCGTGCGGTATCGCATCATCTGTCGCTGGGTCCCCTCGCCACAGTCGAACAACAACCGGTCACCTTCGCGGTTGACCATGATGGCGCTGGTGTTGCGCTCCGTCGTCGGCACGGCCCCGCTGGTCCCGAGAAACGTCACCCGCATGCTCGTCCGTCCACGGTGGAGGGATAAACGACCTTCGAATCGCTAGAACAGACCGACTTCGTCGTCGCCGACCGCGAGACAGACGTCCGAGATTCGCGAGCTGTACTCGCTCGGGTGCTTTCCGTTGGGGCTGAGCCTGACGGATTCCTCGATCAGCGCGGCGTCGAGCATCCGGTTCAGGTGCCGGTACAGCGTCGAGAGCGGGACGTCCGCCTCCGTCGCGAGTTCGGCCGCCGTCCGGGGGTTGTCCTGTAACACCTTCAGAACGGTCCGGCACTGCTCGTTCCCCAGCACGGTGAACACCTTCTCCGCGTCGAACTGCTCGCGTGCCTCCCGGGCACGTTCGAGGCCGGAGACGGCCATTTCGAGCGGCATTACTCTGCCTCCTCGTCGACCTTCTTCCGGACGACGACCTCTCCATCCTCGACGAACCATTCGATCCGGTCGCCGGACTCGACGGTCAGGTAATTGCGAACGGATTCCGGGACGGTCGTCAGGTTGGAGTTGAGTTTGGTGTCTGTGAGTAATCCCATAGTAAGAGATTGTTCTATACTATTATAAAACTATCTGTTGGGTTGTTTCTTAGTAGTACACAGCTAATTTCTTACTAAGTGCCTGATTATGTCCCTCCCTATCTCGGACGGTCAGTCGTCGAGTGACGGCCGAGAAATCGCCAGCGGGCGGTCGAATGCGAGTGCCAGACTGACGACGGGCCTTCCCTAATGCTTATGGGTAACGCGTAGCATACTGAAGGCATGAAGTACGTCATCGTCGGCTTCGGCCGGGTCGGACAGCGAACCGCCCGAACGCTGCGGACCGAGGGCCACGACCTTTTCATCGTCGAACTGGATCCCGACAAGGCCAGACGTGCCCGCAAGGAAGGGTTCGACGTCGTCGGGGGTGACGGCTCCCAGGAGGAGGTGCTGATCGAGGCCGGTATCGAAGACGCCGACGCCATCGGCGCGCTCAGCGGCGATCTCAACACCAACTTCTCCGCCTGCATGGTCGGCAAGCATTACGGCTGTCGAACCATCATGCGCATCGACGAGGACTACAGAGAGGAGATCTACGAGAAGTACGCCGAGGACGTCGACGAGGTCATCTATCCCGAACGCGTGGGCGCGGCCGGGGCGAAGACGGCCCTCCTCGGCGGTGACTTCAACGTCCTCGCCGATCTCACGGAACAGCTCTCCGTGGGAACCGTCTCCATCCCCGACGGGTCGCCGGTCGTCGGCAAGCGGGTCGTCGAGATCGACCTCCCCGGCGACGCTCGCATCTACGCACACGGTCGGCGAGACGAGTCGATGTCGATTCCGCTCCCGAAGGACGTCATCGAGGCCGGTGACAGCCTCGCGATCACCGCGACGCCTCAGGACATCGACGCCATCCGGGCACAGCTCAGAGGCGAGCAAGCGGCGACCTGAGCAGTCCTCGACGGTGCAGATTGCGAGAAAGACTCGGGGCGCGCCAATGGGAGGATGAGGCCAATCACTCACGGCACCGGCGCGGGTCGGATCCACGGCGAGGGCCGTCGACGCCGACCGCGATAGCCGAGCCAGACAAGTGGTGCGCGCCCGTGCGATGTCTGACCTGCCCACGGTATAAATCCGCGTCAGACGGCCGTCACACTCCCGACCCGCTTTTCACGCATCGAGTCGAACCATCCGCTATGAGCACCTGGGGAAGCCTGTTCGAGCGCGCCGAGGAGTACGACGCCACGATCGAAGCCGTCCGCGAATCGCTCGACGACCGACGGAACGATGCCTGAGTCGGAGCCAACGCGCGTCGTCGCCGACGCGGACGTCCTCGCGGCCGACCTGCTCGTGGGCGACACTGCGCGCGAGGCGCTCGACCACGTCCGCAGTCACTCGTGGATGACGCTGGTGGCGAGCGACCCGCTGCTGGAGGACGCCGAAGCCGTCGTCGAAGCCCTGGCCGACGCCGATCTCGCCACCGACTGGCGCGAGCGGGTCGAACGCGAGCGCGAGGCGGTGAGCCATCCCGAGGACGACCATCCCGCACTCGCGTCGGCGTACCGCGGTCGGGCCGCACACCTGCTGAGCTACGACGACGCGCTCCGGTCCTCGAAGGCCGGGACTGCGTTGCGACCGCACATGTCGGTCAGCGTCCGCTCGCCGGACGCGTTCGCGACGCTGTTCGACGCCGAGAGCCTCTATCGAACGATCGCGGACGACCCGTACCCCGGTCCGGACCGCGACCCGCGCGCGTGAGAACCGATTATCTCTCGGCGTACCAGTCGGCGAACTTCGCCAGCGCACGCCCGCGGTGGGAGACGGCGTTCTTCTCGGCCGGCGACATCTCCGCGAACGTCGTCCCGTCGTGCTCGAAGATGGGGTCGTAGCCGAAGCCACCCTCGCCACGGGGGGCGACCATCCGACCCGGAACCCACCCCTCGAACAGCTTCACCGGAAGTTCCCCCTCGACGACCTGCTCGTCGGTCGTCGCGCTGTCGCGGTCGGAAGCGGCGAGGTCCTGCCCGCGGCGCTCCTCTCGGTCGACCGGATCCGGCGACGCCGCGAACTCCTCGCCGTCGCAGTAGGCGATGACCGCCCGGAACGAGGCTCGTCTGTCGTCCTCGCGCTTCGCCAGTTCCCAGACCCGCTCGACGCCGAGCGTGTCCTCGACGTACGAGGAGTACGGGCCGGGGAAGCCGTCCACCGCGTCGATGAACAGGCCGGCGTCGTCGACGATGACCGGCTCGCCGGCGTAGCGGTAGGCCTCGCGCGCCCCCTCCGCGGCGATGGCACCCATGTCGTCGCTCTGGATCTCGGCGTAGTCGAAATCGAGTTGCTCGACGGGCTCGGGGAGGTACTCCCGGGCCTCCCGTACCTTCCCCTCGTTGGTCGTCACGAACCGTAACATGTGCGAGGGGGAGGGTCCCGGACGCAAAGAGCCACCGGTCTCCCCACAGGCCGGTCGACTCCCCTATACCGGGACCGCGCGCGTCGCGGTCGCCTTGAACGTCGCGACCACCTCGTCGCCGGATTCGAGGCCCAGTCGCTCCAGGCTCTCGTGTGTCAGCAGCGCCAGGACGGGCGCGTCTGCCCCGACGTCGACGGCGACCCTCGCGATGGTCTCGCCGCGCTCGACGGCCTCGACCTCGCCGGTAAATCTGTTCCGCGCGCTGGTCGCGTCGGCCACGGGCACGTCGTCCGGTGCGTTCAGCGTGACCGCGTCCGCTCTGAGCGTCACGTCGACCGCATCGTCGCCCTCGGGGACCAGCGCCCGGACGGGACCGGCGTCGGTCTCGACGGTCGCGAGTTCGCCGTCGCGCTCAACGACCGTCCCGCGGAGCACCGTCTCCGCGACCTCGGCCACTCCCTCGAAGCTGCTTCGCAACCGCTCGTAGCGGGCCAGGAGGTCCTCGGCCGTGTCCGTCAGTTCGCTTCCGCCGCCCCCGGCTCCACCGCGGCGACGCTCGACGAGCGATCCGAACGCATCCTCCAGTTCGACGACGCGTCGCTGGGCGTGCGAGAACGACCGTCCGAGGGAGTCGGCAGCCGCGTTGAGCGACCCCTCGGACTCGATGGCGCGTAGCAGCGCGACGTCGCGTGCGTCGAGCGCGACGCCGTTGCTGCCGATGTATGCGTCGAAGTCCGCGGTGCGGTCCATAGCCCGGTTTTGTGTACACGGAGGAAAAGCGTTATGTCGGGCGGGGAGCAATCCCGCTCTCGGCCGGCGGGGTGGCCGAGGCCGTCGGTGCCACGAACGGGGACGAGTACCTCGCCATCCGCCCCGAGCACGTCGTGCTCGACGCGGCCGATCCCGACACGACGGCGACAGTCAAACGCGTGATCCGCGAGGACGCCACCTCGCGGGTCGTACTGTCGCTCGGCGGGGCCGTGTTCGACGCGTACTCGACGACGCCGCCCGAAACCGGACCGTTGGTCGGTGTCCGGTTCTCGGAGTCGAACCGATCGCTCCTGTAGAATCAGTCGACGATTACTTCGACCGGTTCGGCGTCCTCGCCCTCCTCGACTTCGCCCGGTCCCTGACTCTCCTTCCAGAAGAGCAGGCCCGCGACGGCGAGGACGACCCAGGACCGCCAGTTCGCGAGGTTCAGCGTGTAGCCGATGCCGAAGGGTTTCTCGACGAGCATCCCCTTGCCCGGCTGCCAGTACGCCGACAGCATTCGGCGGAGGCCGGGTCGTTCGAAGTTGTACGGGACGCCGAAGAGACGGCCGGTAGTTGGCTTGTCCGTCATGTTCCAACGATGGACGGGCTGGGGTAAATCCTTTTTCGTGGCTCTCGGCTGTTGAGAGGAACCTACTGGTAGCGTCCTCGGCCCTCTATCTCACGCAATCTGTCGAGCACTGCGTCGGTTCCGCGGCTTCGGTAGGCGTCTTCGAAGGAACCCACGAGGGTCTCCGCGTCGTCGGCCGTCCCTGCGAGGCTCTGCTCGAAGACGTGCAGGTCCATCGCGTAGTCCTCCACGTCTTTCGTGTAGTAGCCCAGCCCGAAATCGATGAGGTAGGTCCGGTCGGGACCGACCCTGACGTTCCGCGTCGTCGGGTCGCCGTGGACGAAGCCGGCTTCGTGGATGGTCGCCAGGTGCTCGCCCACGTCGCGGACGCGTGGCTCGGTCAGCCGGTCGCGGAGGTCCGCCTCGCCGACGTGCTGGAAGACGATGGTCGTCTCTGCCACGTCGACGTCCCGAATCAGCGGCGTCGGGACGCCCCGTCGCCGGGCGTCGCTCGTGAGTCGGGCCTCCTCGCGCGTCCGGTCCCCTCGAAGGCGCTCGTCGAGCGTCGGATGGCGGTACGACCGCGGCAGCCGCCGCTTGACGACGCGGTCGCCTTCGAACGAGACCGTCGCCTCCGCGCCCTGGATCTCGTCCTCGTCTTCGGTCGGCCCGCGCCACGGCTCGTCTCCCCGCCAGCTAACGGTCACCTGGTCGGGCCGGAAGTTCGAGTCGATGCGGGAGTCCTCGACAGCGATTGTGTCGCCCGCCTCGTACATCTTCGCGCCGAGGACGGCGATCATCCCGGCATTGTCGCGCAGGAGTCGGTTCTCCGGCGCGTAGAACTTCGCGCCGCGGTGGTCGCACATCTCCGCGAGCATCTCCCGCAGGCGTTCGTTCTGGCCGACGCCGCCGCCGAGGACGAGTTCGTCGCTACCGGTCAGCGACAGCGCCCGCTCTGCGACCTCGGTCAGCATGGCGAAGACGTTCTCCTGGAGGCCCGTACAGACGTCCTCGACGGGAACGCCGTCGTCGACGGCCTGCTTCGCCGCCGACATGATGCCCGAGAAGGAGAAGTCCATCCCCTTCACGACGTAGGGAAGGTCGACGTACTCGCCGTCTTTCGCGTGTTGCTCGACCTTCGGGCCGCCCGGATGCGACCAGCCGACGTGGCGGGTGAACTTGTCGATGGCGTTGCCGACGCCCGTGTCCATCGTCTCGCCCAGGACTCGATAGCGGCCGTTCCGATAGCCCAGCACGTGGGCGTTCGCGCCGCTGGCGTTGAGACAGATCGGCGAGTCGAACCCCGACTGGTGACGGCCGATCTCGAGGTGGGCGACCATGTGGTTGACGCCGACGAGCGGGACGTCCAGCCGCTGGGCGGTGGCCCGCGCGGCGGTCGCGACGAGTCTGAGACACGGCCCGAGACCGGGTCCGCGGGAGAACGCCACCGCGTCGACCGGCGAGTCCTCGGCGGCCGCCCCCGGGTCCGCAGCGGCCAGTCCCCGAGCGTGGTCGAGCGCCGTCTCGACGACCGTCGGGATGGCCTCGCTCATGTGCTCGGCGGCCTCGCGCGGGTGGATGCCGCCGCTCTCGGGCTGGTAGGCGTCTGTCTCGATAAAAATCGTCTCGTCCTCGGCGTCATACACGCCTGCGCTCGCCGCCCACGCAGTGCCCTCGATACCGAGAACGCGCATACTCACGGGTCGTTCGCGAGCGCCGCACTCGCTTCACTCACCGCTCGGTCACTCTCGATGCTCCGTCGCTCCGCTCGGTGCATCGGCCTTACTTCCACTCGGTGTAGCTGCATTTCCCGCAGTGGAGACGGTCGCCGTGGTCTCCGAGGAAGCTGTCGCCACACTCCGGGCAGGTCTTTCGGTCCGTCGTGCCGTCTTCGTCGTAGAACTCGTATCGGGCCATGGATTATGCCTCCTCGGCCTCGGCTTCGTCGGCCTCTTCGCTGTCGGCCGTGATCTTGTTGCGGTCGAGCATGTGCTGCTGTTCGACGTCGAGCGCGAACTCGGGGCTGTCGTAGACCTTCGCATAGCCGACGGTCTTGCGCATGCCGAACTTCGTGTCGAGTTCGTGGACGACGACCTCGTCGGAGTCCTTGTTCAACTTCGCTGCGAGGCTGTCACGGACGGAGAGACGGGAGGGCGTCGCTTCGTCGTGGGTCACACTGAATCGGACGTCGGTCCGATGCAACATCGGATTGTCCTCTTCCTGGATGATGTCGATTTCCATAGTTCGTTGGTCTCATGTCCCCTCGAAGCGCGTAAAAGGATTTCGAACCGTCGAACGACTGCACGACCATCGTCGCCGCCTCGCGGGTCGACCACGGAAATCGCACGAATCCTCGAACTGAGGTGTGCTCGGCGTATATTTCCGGGCGAAATCACCGTAGTGAATCGATGTCGAGGACGGTTTCGACTCGCATGGAAACGCCTTTGCCTGCGGGGACCCCCCAAACTGTCGTGCCAGGTCGTGCCGATAGCGAGACGGCAGTCCCCGTCTCCGACGCCTTTCCTGATTTCGCCGACGCCTTTCCCTTCGAGCGGTTCAACCGGATGCAGAGCGAGGTGCTCCCGGCGCTGACCGACCGCGCGGAAAACGTCGTCGTCAGTGCGCCCACCGCCAGCGGCAAGACGGCCGTCGCGGAGATGGCCCTCTGTCGGACGCTCGCCGAGGGCGGGACAGCGCTCTTTCTCGCGCCGCTCCGGGCGCTGACGAACGAGAAGGAGAGCGAGTGGGAACGCTTCGAAGACCTCGGCTACTCGGTGTACGTCGTCACCGGCGAGCGCGACCTCAACCCGCGTCGCGCCGAGCGCGCGGACGTGCTGGTGATGACCCCGGAGAAGGCCGATTCGGCCACCCGGAAACACGACTCCCGGCGGTACGCCTTCGTCACCGACGTCGACTGCGTCGTCATCGACGAGGTGCACCTGCTCGACTCCGAGAAGCGCGGGAGCGTCCTCGAAGTGACGGTCTCGCGGTTCCGCCGGCTCTGTGACCCGCGCGTCGTCGCGCTCTCGGCGACGATGCCCAACATCGACGACGTCGCGGACTGGCTGGACGCCCCCGAGGCGACCACCTTCGAGTTCGACGACAGCTACCGCCCCGTGCCGCTCGAGGCCGACGTGAAGACGTACACGCACGGCGAGAACGCCTTCGCCGACAAGTACCGCCGGCTCTACCGGGCGCTCGACCTCGCCGAACCGCACATCCGCGAGGAAGGACAGGCGCTCGTGTTCGTCTCCTCCCGGCAGGACACCGTGCAGGCGGCGAAGAAGGCCCGCGACGAGATCGCGGAGCGGGACGTGCCGATGGGTGCCCGCGGCGACTACGACTTCCACAACGACGCCTCGGACCTGAACAACACCACCCTTCGACAGTCGGTACTCGACGGGGTAGGATTCCACCACGCCGGGCTCTCCCGAGAGGACAAGAACCGCGTCGAGAAGTGGTTCAAGGAGGGAAAACTCCAACTGCTGTTCTCCACCTCGACGCTGGCCTGGGGGGTGAACCTCCCCGCCCGATGCGTCGTCATCCGGGACACCAAACTCCACGACCCCCTCGAAGGCGAAGTCGACATGAGCCCGCTGGACGTGCTTCAGATGCTCGGCCGCGCCGGCCGCCCCGGATACGACGACCGGGGGTACGCGTGGGTCGTCTGCGGCCACCGCGAGGCGGACAAGTACCGACGCCTGCTCCGCGACGGCAAGGAGATCGAGTCACGACTCGCCGAGGAGCTCGACGTGCACCTCAACGCCGAGATCGCGCTCGGCACCATCCGCGACCTCGACGACGTGCTGACGTGGCTCGAAACGACGTTCTACTACGCTCGCGCAAGCAGCTCTCCCGGCGAGTACGACGCCGGTGGCGACCTCCGCGAGCGTGCGAGCGACGTTCTGGACGACCTCGTCGAAGACGGATTCGTCGCGACCGGTGACGACCTCGGTGTCGAGCCGACGCCGCTCGGACGGCTCGCCTCGAAGTTCTACCTTCGGCTGGAGACCGCCCGCGGCTTCGCGGACCTCGCCGAGCAGGACGCGGACGACCTCGACGCGGACGCCATCCTCAAGGCAGTTGCCGACGCGACTGAGTTCCACAGCGTCAGCGCCCGTAGCGACGAGCGCGACGCAGTGCAGGCAGTGCTCGGCTCTCGCGGCGACCACCTGGACCCCGGCCCGCGCAAGGTGCTGGCCATCCTCCGGTCGAGCATGACCGGAACGACGCCCTCGGAACTGCAGAGCGACGCGTGGGTCATCCGGCAGAACGCGCTCCGTATGCTCGCCGCGCTCCGGGCGTTCCTCGACCGCTTCGCCGGCCCCAGAGCCGCGAACCTCGCGAGCCGCGTCGAGGCGCGCGTCGAGAACGGCGTCAGCGACGACGCCGTCGGGCTGACGGCCATCGACGGCGTCGGCTCCGGTCGCGCGAGCAAGCTGGCGACAGCGGGGCTGACCTCCCCCGCCGACGTCCGCGAGGCTGGTCGGGACGCGCTCGTCAGAGCCGGTATCTCCGACGGCGTTGCCGACCAACTCCTGGAGAGCGCTCGGGACCTCCCCGCAATCGAGGTGGAGTGGGGCACGTTCCCGACGACCATCGCCTCCGGCGAGAACGAGATGTGCGAGGTGACGGTCCGCAACGCTGGGGCAGGCGCACGCGCAGGCGTCCGGGTCACGGTCAACGACGTCGAGATGACGACGAAGCCGAGCTACCTCGGCGAGGCCACGCTCCCCGTCGGCGTCTTCGGCGGCGACGCCGAGACGCTCACCTTCGCCGTCGAGGTGACGTTCCCGGACCTGCCGCTGGAACCCGTCGTCGAGACCAAATCGGTCGACATTCGGTAAACTGCCTCAGAACACCGTATAAAACGTTAAACTCGCTCTGAGGCAGTTATAAAACGTCCTGCTCATCTCGTGAAGCGTTCTAAAGGCTCTCTAACCCGCTTCAATCGTCGTTAAATCACGGGAAATCATCCTAGCGGTCGACCCCTTATATCGTGGTCCCTGTCGTAGCCGAGAGTGCGTCGATCCACCATGTCGTCCATCTCACCCTCCGCCAACGACCGCCCCGACGTCGTCGAGCACGACGCTACTCCTGACGTCGTGAGCGCGACGATTCGCCGCCTCGCTGACGCTTCGGCCCTTCAAACGACCGCCTTCCTCCCGCTCCGTGCGATCGGTTTCTGGGCAGCTATCTGCCTCCCGTTCGTCGCCCTCGCGCTGCTCGTCAACGGCTACGCCGCCGAAAACGGCGGCGTCTTCGCCCTCCTCCTCTGTGCGAACGTGACCGCCCTCGTGCTCGGCCGCAATCACCACGCCGAGTGAACCTTTATCCCTGAAGCCGCGGCCAGACCGGTTCATGCACGACGGAACCCGCGTGCTGGCCGGAGAATGTACGACGATTGCAGACGGTCCCCGAGACCGCGAACACCGCGGTGACGTCCTCGTCATCGTCAAACCCGACAACACCGTTCTCGTCCACGATTCCGACGGCTACCAGCCGGTGGCGTGGCTGACTCGCGCCGAGGCCGTCACCCTCGACGACGGGACGCTGACGGCCCGTGACGGCGACGCGTTCCTCCGCGTGGTCACCCACCGCGAACACGGCTCGGCGAACTATCCCACCTCGACCGCGGGCGTTCCCGTCGGTGCCTGTCCCGACTGCGAGAGCGCCCTCGTCCGCGCGCGCGGCGACGTGACCTGTCTCGGGTGCGAGCAACGCTACGGGCTGCCCACCGACGCGAGGGTCTGTGACGCGCGTTGTTCCTGTGGCCTCCCCACGATGCGTGTCGAGCGCGGGTCGGCGCTGGAGGTCTGCATCGACCGCGACTGCGAGTCCCTCGACGACCGCGTCGCGGACGAGTTCGACCGCGTCTGGGACTGCCCGGAGTGTGGCGAAGACCTCCGAGTCCTCCGACGCGGCGGCCTCATCCTCGGCTGTGAGGCGTACCCCGACTGCGAGACCGGGTTCGCGTTCCCCAGCGGCGTCGTCGTTGGCGAGTGTCCCTGCGGACTCCCGGCGTTCGAGACGTCGGGCGGTCGGCGCTGTCTCGACAGCACGTGCGACCGTCTCTGACCCCGTCGAATCGCAGGGGCTTTGCCGCCAGCACGGCCACGGGAGGACATGGACCTGACGCTCACCGACTCCGTCGTCCGGGCCGACGCCGAGGCGCGCGAGCGGTTCTACGACTCGCGCGGCTACGGCCGCCCGGTCGACGCCGGCGCGCTCGAACTCGCGCCAGTCGAGGCCGCCCATCTGCTCTATCGCGGCGACCTCGACGCCGTCGACGGCATGAACTTCCGGGCCTTTCTCGCCTCCGCGACGGTCTCGGAGATCGAGTTCCTCGTCTACAAGAACCTCCGCGACCGGGGCTTCTACCTCACCCCCGCCATCGATGGCTGGGTCGACGACCCCGACCGAGCGGACTTCGTGGTCTACCCACGCGGGAAGGGACCGTGGGACGACGAGGTGCAGTACCGAGTCCGCGTCGTGAGCGAGCGCGCCACCGTCGCGGCGAGCGACCTCGGCGACGTCGTCCTCGCCGTCGTCGACGAGGAGAGCGAACTGACCTACCTCGAGACCGAGCGCCCGGACCTCTCGGGGTCGAGCGAGGCGGACCTGCCGTCGAGCGTCGACGCGGACCTGCTGTCCGACCGTGCGCTCGTCTGGGACCCGCCGGCGGAACTGTACGAGCAGGCGTTCTACGGCCAGCGCCTCGACGACCAGCGCGAGGGCGACCTCCAACTGTCGCTGCTGGAGGCCGCGTACCTCGCTCGACGGGGCGTCCTCTCAATCGACGGCGGCGACGAGGCCGTGGTCGCCCGCGGCCGCGAGGTCGAAGGGGACCGCTTCGACCGCCGACTTCGCGTGTACGCGACCCTGCGCGACCGCGGAGTCGTCCCCAAGACCGGCTTCAAGTTCGGCGCGGACTTCCGGACCTACGCTCACGTCGAGTCGGTCGACGACCTCGGCCACTCCGAACACCTCGTGCGCGTGTTCGCCCGCGAGCACACGTTCGACCCGCGAGACCTCGCGCTCGACGTGCGCTTGGCCCACGGCGTTCGCAAGCGGATGGTGTACGCGCTGACCGGCCCCGAGGAGAGCACTTGGCTCACCGTGAGTCGCCTGACGCCGTGACCGAACCGGCTCCCCGAAAGCGACTCCTTTTTGTTTCGACCGCGGTGATGGTCGAACAGACTGGCACCGCCAGTCGGACTATCGATGACCGACGACGACCGACCATCCGAGACAGAGGAACCGCTCACAGACGTCGCCGACGAGACCGAGGGCGACTGGGAGTGGCGTCGCTCGGAGTCGGCCCGGCTTCTGTCCGACGGCGGCACCGACGCAGCGGGCGCTGACGACGTCGCGCTGGACCCGTGGGGCTCCTCGACGGTGTCCGACTACCGCAAGCTGTTCGAGCAGTTCGGCATCGAGGAGTTCGACGAACTGCTCGATGGAGTGCCGAACCCCCACTACCTGATGCGCAGAGGCGTCATCTTCGGCCACCGGGACTATCGCCCCGTCGCGCGAGCGATGCGCGACGACGAGCCGTTCGCGGCGCTCTCGGGGTTCATGCCGACCGGTGACCCGCACATCGGCCACAAGCTGGTGTTCGACGAGATCATCTGGCACCAACAGCAGGGCGGGGACGCCTACGCCCTCATCGCCGACCTCGAAGCCCACAGCGCCCGCGGGCTGACGTGGGACGAAATCGACGAGCACGCACGGAACTACGTCCTCAGCCTGCTCGCACTGGGCTTCGACCCCGAGGACGGGACGCTCTACCGGCAGTCGGACAACCGCGAGGTGCAGGACCTGGCGTTCGAACTCGGTATCGAGGCGAACTTCTCCGAGCTGGGCTCGATCTACGGCTTCGACGGCGAGACCGACGTGAGCCACATGCAGAGCGTCGTCACGCAGATGGCCGACATCCTCTACCCGCAGGTCGCCGACGAGCCGAAGCCGACCGTGATTCCGGTCGGTCCCGACCAGGACCCCCACGTCCGCCTCTCGCGCGACCTCGCCGCTCGCGTCCGCTACTTCGGCGTCACGAAGGCTTACGCGAGCTTCGAGGTTGCCAGCGAGGCCGAGCGCGACCTGCTCGCCGCGGCGTGGGCCGCCCTGGAGGACGAGGTCGGTGCCGAGGAACCCGTCCGCTGTGAGGACGCCGCCGACTGGATCGAGAGCGAGATCGAACCGGACGAGACGCGACACAGCGCCGTCGAGAAGCTCCGTTCGGCGGGGAAGGAGCCGCTCCGGCCTCGCGTTCGCTTCCTCGACCGCAACGCCACCGAGGAGGCGTTCGAGGCGCTCATCGAAGCGGTCGACGGCGAGAAGCGCGTCTACGACGAGCACATCGACGCCTTCGACATGGACCGCGCGGAGGCCGAGGCCCTCTCTCGCGAGGTCGAGGTCGACCACGGCGGCTACGGCTTCCTCCCGCCGTCCTCGATCTACCACCGGTTCATGACCGGGCTGACCGGCGGCAAGATGTCCTCCTCGATTCCGGCCAGCCACATCTCGCTGCTCGACGACCCCGAAGACGGCTACGACAAGGTCCGCTCGGCGACGACCGGCGGGCGCGAGACCGCCGAGAAACAGCGCGAACTCGGCGGCGAGGCCGACGAGTGCCCGGTCTACGAACTGTACGCGTACCTGCTGTCGGGCGACGACGACGAGTTCGCCAAAGAGGTCTACGAGGAGTGCGTCGGCGGCGAGCGCCTCTGTGGCGGCTGCAAGGAACAGGCCGCCGAACTCATGCGGGAGTTCCTCGACGACCACCAGGAGAAACGCGAGGAGTGGGCCGACAAGCTGGACGAACTGGACATCGACCTCGACAGCGACCGGAAACGGTGAGCGGGCGACCGCCTCGCCGACGCTCCGTACGCGGTCAGAACTCCACGACGGTACCGACGTCGTTCGCGTCGGCCGTTTCGTAGACGAGACGGGCTGACGCCGCATCGAGAACCGCGTTGCCGACGCTTTCGAGGACGATTATCTCGTCCTCGTCTCTTCGTCCCGCTCGTCCCTCGAACACGTCCGAGAGAGGAGTGAGATCCTCGGCCTCGATGTCGGTGTTCAGGATGTCGCCCGTCTCGGCGGCTTCCTCGGGGACGTCACCGTACAACTGGTCGGCGCGGGCTATCGTCTCGGCGTCGAGTTCCCGCATGTGCGACTCGAACGCGCCGATGGCGACGACGAGCGCTCCGGGTTCCAGCGCGCTTCCGGGGAACACCGGTTCCGTCGCCGTCGTGGTCGTCGCGACGACGTTCGCTCCGTCGACGGCCGACTCCGGGGAGTCGACGGCTTCGACGTCGGCGTCGAGTCGCTCCCCGAGGTCCTCGGTGCAGGCGAACCGGGAGTCGCTATGGGAGTACACGCGAACCCGTTCCAGGTCTGTGGCGGCGTCGATGGCGCGCGTCTGCCAGCGGGCTTGGGTTCCCGCGCCGATGACGCCAAGGTCGACCGGTGCGTTAGCCAGGTCTCGGGCGGCGAGCCCGCCGATACAGCCCGTCCGGGCGTTCGTGATGCGGTTGCCGTGCATGAACGCCAGCGGCTGGCCGTCGAGCGCGTCGGTCAGGACCACCTGCGCCATCACGGTCGGCAGGTCGCGGTCGGCGTTCCCCTCGTTGACCGAGGCCAGTTTCGTCGCGTACGTGTCGTCGCCGTGGACGTACGCGGGCATCGTCAGGCTGGTCCCCTGCGGGTTCGGTCCGTCCCACCCGTCGACGCCGATGCCGATGCCGAAGTGCGGTCGCGTCGGCCGTTCGACTTCGCCGCGGCCCTGCTTCACGAACGCATTCTCGACGACCGGGAGCAACTCCTCCAGCGAGAGCACGTCCTCGACGTCACTTTGTGAGAGGATGCGTACCATGCTGGACTGTTCTCGCGGACCCCTGTTATATCGTTGGCCTCCCATTGGCGGGACACTCGACGACGGCGACGCTCGCTCTCTCCCGTTGGGGGTCAGCTTCTTGATGTGTGCTCCCGTACCCCAGGTATGCACGTCGTGGTCATCGGCGGGGGTATCGTCGGACTCGCGAGCGCGTACGAACTCGCGCGACGGGGCGTCCAGGTCACGCTTTGCGAACAGGGATCCCTCGGGAACGGCAGCACCGACCGGGCGGTCGGCGGCATCCGAACGCAGTTCTCGACGCCGGTCAACGTCGAACTCTCGAAGGCGAGTCTCGACGTCTGGAACGACTTCGAGGAGCGATTCGGGACGGACATCCAGTTCCGGCGGCCGGGGTACCTGTTCCTGGCCCGCGAAGAAGAGACTGCGTCGGCGCTGGAGGCGAGTGCTGCCATGCAACGCGACCACGACCTTCCGACGGAGACGCTTTCGCCGGCGGACGCGACCGAGTACTGTCCCGGCCTCGAGGTAGACCGATACGTCGCTGGGTCCTACTCACCGCTCGACGGCTACGCGGACCCGCATCTGGCGGTGCAGGGGTACGCGAGCGGGGCCCGCGAGGCCGGCGTCGACGTCCGCACGGGCACGACCGTCACCGAGGTTCTGACCGACGAGGGTGCAGTCCGCGGCGTCGAAACGGATACGGAGCGACTCGACGCGGACTTCGTGGTGAACGCCGCCGGCCCGTGGGCGGGGCGGGTAGCGAGGATGGCCGGCGTCGACCTTCCCGTCTCGCCGCGCCGTCGGCAGGTGGCCATCGTCTCGCCGTCCTCGCCACTATCGGAGGATCTCCCACTGACGATCGACCTCGACTCCGGGTCGTACTTCCGGCCCGAACGCGACGGCGCGGCCATCGTCGGCGGGTTCTTCGCCGACGACGACCCGACCGTCGACCCCGACGGTTTCGACGAATCCATGGACCTCTCGTGGGCGGCGATGGCGGTCGAACGGGCCGGCGAGACGGCGACCTACTTCGGTCCGGAGACCCAGATCAAACGCGGGTGGGCCGGATTGTACGGCGTCACGCCCGACGACCATCCCATCGTCGAGGAGAGCGTCCCCGGACTGGTCAACGCCGTCGGATTCTCCGGCCACGGCTTCCAGCACGCGCCGGCGACGGGTCAGGTCGTCGCCGAACTCTGCTGTGACGGGTCGGCGTCGCTGGTCGACGTCTCACCGCTCCGGAGCGAACGGTTCGCGGACGGGGAGACGACAACCGAACGGCACGTAGCCTGAACTCGCGTCGACACGCAATGCTTTTCTCTCCCAGTCACAATCGCTCGCATATGGCATCCGAACCCCACAGTCGGTGTCTCGCTCGCCAGCCAGCCGCGGTGCGGCCGGGGTTCGGCTTCTTCTTCCCGTGACCTGACGAGCGGCGGAGACCCCCGGCTGGCGACATCGCCGGCAGGGCGTCGAAATCGTTCGGGGAAACGGGAACCGTTAACTGACGAACTCACGGTGTACGCAACAACGACCACGCTTCGAGCATGACACGAACACTTCCGGATGCAGAATACGCGGTGTTGAACACCGCACACGCCGACGAGGCACAGTCTATCGATCACCTGGCCGCAGCGACCGACCGCGACCCCGCGGCCGTCCGGCGCGCAGTCTTTGCTCTCGAAGGCGAGGGTCTCCTCGCTGTCGAGGAACGCGTCGACGTCGACGTCTCTCTTACCGACGAAGGCGAGACCTACCTCGCCGAGGGACTTCCCGAGGTCCGGCTCTACGAGGCCGCCCTCGACGCCGGAGCCGGCGAGGAGCCCGTGAACCTCGGACAGCTCATCGGTGCCGCCGGTCTGGAGGGCCCCGAAGTAGACATCGCGCTCGCGAACTTCGCCCGCAAGGGATACGGCCACGTCGACAGCGGTGCCGTCGCCGCCGAGCGCGGCGTCGATGCCGACGCTGACGAGGAGGCAGCGGCCCTCGCGGCAGTCGACGCCGGGGATTCCGTCGACGACGAGTCGGTCCTCGACCAGCTCGAGCGTCGAGGACTCGTCGACCGCGAGGAGACGACCGTGCGACTGGCGACGCTCACCGACGAAGGCGTCACCGCGCTGATGGAGGGCGTCGAGGTCGCCGAGACCGTCAGCCAGCTCACTCCGGAGATGCTGACCTCCGGCGAGTGGCGCGACGTCGAGTTCACCGAGTACAACGTCGAGGCCGACGCCGAACACCTCGACGGCGGGAAGAAGCACATCCTCCGGCAGACCGCCAACCGCGTCAAGGACGTGCTCGTCGGTATGGGCTTCAAGGAGATGGAGGGTCCCCACGTGGACGCGCAGTTCTGGATCAACGACTGCCTGTTCATGCCACAGGACCACCCCGCGCGGACCCACTGGGACCAGTTCGCGCTGGAGAACCCCGGCGAGATCGGCGATCTGCCGGCCGACCTCGTCGAACGGGTCAAGTCCGCTCACCTCGACGGCGTCGGCGAGGACGGCGACGGCTATCACTCGCCGTGGGACGAGGACGTCGCCCGCGGGCTGGACCTCCGTGGTCACACGACCTCGCTCTCCATGCGTTTTCTCTCCGGCTATCAGCAGGGCGACCTCGAGCCGCCGGAACGGTACTTCAGCGTCGAGAAGGTCTACCGAAACGACACGCTCGACCCGACCCACCTGCTGGAGTTCTTCCAGATCGAGGGCTGGGTCATGGCCGAGGACCTCTCCGTGCGCGACCTCATGGGTACGTTCACGGAGTTCTACGAGCAGTTCGGCATCACCGACCTGGAGTTCAAGCCCCACTACAACCCCTACACGGAGCCGAGCTTCGAGCTGTTCGGCACTCACCCCGAGACCGGCGAGATCGTCGAGGTCGGCAACTCCGGCATCTTCCGGGACGAGGTGCTCGACCCGCTCGGCGTCGAGGTCGACGTGATGGCGTGGGGCCTCTCGCTCGAACGGCTGTTGATGCTTATGTACGGGTTCGAGGACATCCGCGACGTCCACGGGACGCTGTGTGACCTCGACCTCCTGCGCAACGTGGAGGTGGTGCACTGATGCCCGTCGTCGACGTCGACCCCGACGAACTCCGCGACCTGACCGGCCACTCCGAGAAGGACGACGACGAACTGAAGACCGACCTGTTCAACCTCGGGCTGGAGTTCGAGGGCGAGACCGAGGACGGCGAGTTCCAGCTGGAGTTCGCTCCCGACCGGCTCGACCGACTCTCCGTCGAGGGCGTCGCCCGTTCGCTCCGCTACCACTACGGTGACGACCGCGGCGTCTACGTCCCCTCGACGAACGATCCCGAGTGGACCATCGAGGTCGACGAAGACGTCCCCGAGGGACGACCCTTCGTCACCGGTGCCGTCGTCCGCGGCGTGAACCTCGACGACGACGCGCTCGATTCGCTCATCCAACTGCAGGAGAAACTGCACGCGACGATGGGCCGCAAGCGCGCGAAGGGCGCAATCGGCATCCACGACCTCACGATGCTCAAGGGCGAGGCCGCAACCGGAGACGGACACGGCTCGAAGTCCATCCGCTACACCGGCGTGGACCCTCACGGCGACCGCTTCGTCCCGCTCGACAGCGACGAGGCGATGACGCCCGGTGACGTCCTGGACAAGCACCCGACCGGCGAGACCTACGCCGACCTCGTCCGCGACCTCGACCGCTATCCCGCCATCTACGACGACATCGGCCTGTTCTCGTTCCCGCCGGTCATCAACGGGACGCGGACCGAGGTCTCGACGGACTCTCGGGACCTGTTCATCGAGATGACCGGGACCGACCAGTGGACTATCGACCACATGTGCAACATCGTCTGCTACGCGCTCGACGCCCGCGGCGCGACGGTCGAGCGCGTGCAGGTCGAGTACCCCGAGCGCGACATCTACGCCGACTCCGACCGCACCGCTCCCGGGGTCACACTCGACCGCCCCGACTTCTCCGTCTCCTCGAAGACGGTCACCCACGACCGCATCGAGACGCTCCTCGGCATCGATCTCGACCCCGAGGAGGTCGTCGATTGCGCCGAACGCGCCGGGCTCGACGCCACGGCCACGGAGGTCGACGGCGACACCGCCTACGAGGTCGGGATCCCGCCCTACCGGGTCGACGTCCTCCACCCGCTGGACGTCATCGACGACGTCGGCCGCGCGTACGGCTTCAACCGCCTCGAACCGCGCTACCCCGACGTGGCGACCGTCGGCGGCCGTCACGAGCGCTCGCTCCTCGAAGACGCCGCTCGGGACACGCTCGTCGGCCTCGGCTTCGAGGACCTGCTGAACTTCCACATGATCAACGCCGAGGAGAACTTCGAGCGGATGCGACTGGCTCCCGACGACGACGTCCTCGGTGCCACCGACCCGGTCACCATCCGCGAACCCTACAGCGAGGACTACACGATGCTCCGCACGTGGGCGCTTCCCTCGCTGCTGATGGTCCTGGAGAACAACACCCACCGGGCGTATCCACAGGACCTCGCCGAGATCGGGTTCGCCGCCGAGGTCGACGAGAGCGAGAACACGAAGGTGGCCGAACGCCGCTCCGTCGCCGCCGTCCTCGCACGTCACGACGCCTCCTACGAGGACGCGAAGGCGCGGCTCCAGTCCATCGCGCGCGCCTTCGGGGCCGACCTCGAAACGCCGCGGACCGACCACCCGTCGTTCATCCCCGGCCGCGCTGCGAAGGTCGTCCTCGACGGCGACTCCGTCGGCGTCATCGGCGAACTCCACCCCGAAGTCCTCGTCGAACACGACCTCGAACTGCCAGTCGCAGCGTTCGAGTTCGACCTCGCTGGGCTGGAGTAGGTAGGACCGCGAGCGAAGCGAGCGGCTTTTTCGCCCACGTTTTTGACCGAGTGGTTGCGAACACCGTGAGCAACCCGAGGTGAAAAAGGTGGTCGCAGTTCGACCTCGCTGGACTGGAGTAGGTAGGACCGCGAGCGAAGCGAGCGGCTTTTTCGCCCACGTTTTTGACCGAGTGGTTGCGAACACCGTGAGCAACCCGAGGTGAAAAAGGTGGTCGCAGTTCGACCTCGCTGGACTGGAGGAGGACCCGAGCGACGTGGGGGTGCGACGGGCAATACCTCTACTTCGATTCCGTCGACGACCCGGAGAAGAGGACCGTTCACGCGACCGATTTCGGCGACCCGACAATAACCTGGCTTCGTGTCGACGTCCAGTTCGCCGTCGACCTCTGTGAACTGTGATAAGAGCCGTCTAGAGATCTGCCCCGACCGCGTCTTCCAGTCGGTCGAAGCCGTCGCGGTCGAGTCGCTCCAGCAACCCACGGTTGATCTCGCGGGCGATGGACGGCCCGCGGTAGATCAGCCCCGTGTACAACTGGACGACGCTCGCACCCGCGCGAATCTTTCGATACGCGTCGTCTGCCGTCGAAACACCGCCGACGCCGACGACCGGAACGTCCGTCCGCTCCGCGACGAATCGGACCATCTCCGTGGCTCGTGACTCCAGCGGCCGCCCGGAGAGTCCGCCCGTCTCGACGCGGCGGGCATCTCGGACCGACGCCGGCCGCTCGGTCGTCGTGTTCGTCGCCACGACGCCGTCGAGGTCGTATTCCTCGACCAGTTCCAGTGCGTCCTCGATCGCCGGGTCCGGAAGGTCCGGCGACAGTTTCACAAGCAGTGGTGCAGCCCCCGCGTCCGCGAGCGTTCCCAGGATGTCCTCCATCGGCTCGCGGTTCTGGAGGTCTCGAAAGCCCTCCGAGTTCGGACAGGAGATGTTTACGACGAAGAAGTCTCCGCCGTCGGCGACCCGCTCGTAGGTGTACAGGTAGTCCTCGGCGGCCTCTTCTAGAGGGACGTCCTCTGACTTCGCGAGATTCACGCCCACCGGCACGTCCGCCGTTACGCCAGCGAGTCGGCGACCGACCGCGTCCGCACCCTCGTTGTTCAGCCCCATTCGGTTGATGATCGCTTCGTCCCCCTGCAGGCGGAACATCCGTGGTCGTGGGTTCCCCTCCTGTGGGTTGGCCGTGACACCACCGACCTCGACGAAGCCGAAGCCGAGACTGGACAATACAGACGGAATCTCGGCGTTCTTGTCGAATCCAGCGGCGACACCGACCGGATTGTGGAACGTCTGGCCGAACGCCGAGACGTGCAATCGCGGGTCGTCGACGTCGTACCACGAGCGAAGGAGTCCCTCGACCGGGGTTCCCTGCACCGCCCGCAGTGCGTCGTGGCCCAGTGTATGGGCAGTCTCTGCCGGAAGCCGGAAGAGGACCGGCTTTGCGAGTTCGTAGGCGTTCATCTCTCAGTAAATCCAGTCCGTCTCACCCGGACACCGATCCCGGGGTTCGAGTCGGTACGACACCGGACGGAAAGCCGGTCAGAATTCGTGCTCGACGTCCTCCGGGTCCGCTTTCTGGATGATTATTTTGTTGTCTCGGACGCGAACGAACACCTCGTCACCGATCTCCATCCCGGCGACTGCCAACTCATCTTCGTGGAGGTTGATGTGCACGTTGTGGTACTCGCCGTCTTCGTCTTTAGCGCCACTCGGGCTGAGCTTCTTCTTTCGCACCATCGCGCTATCTTATCTCGTGGTTCGCTGTAGGATATACTTAAGTCTACCGTGCGCGGTATCGGATGGCGTCGAATCTTTCCGTCCCGGTTGGATAGCTCTTGTGGCTGTCGCGTGCGCCATTCGACCCCCTTTCGTGCCGCTGTTTTGGGCGATATTTGGGAGGCGGCAAACGGGAGTATATAAAACCATCGCGGCAATACGGTCCGATTTAGGGATATATTTATGTCGGACCATGTGCTGGGTTGGCATGGAGCGGCGAAAACCATGGCACGCGACAACGAAAAGCGTAACTTTGCACTTCGAGATGAGTCCGGTGAAGAATCCAGCGTATTTTCGGGAAGCACCCCACGACAAGCTGCACTGAAAGCAGCCCGTCGTCTCGATCCTGCCGACAGCGAGGACGACGCCGAACGGATCGACCTTCGACTTCGTGAAAAGGGGACGCACAAGGTCCACGTATACGAGGGCTGGTCCTGGAAGGAGTCTGCACCTTCTGACAAACCCGACTGGATGCCTGGTGAAATCACTAAGGGGAACGTGTCGAAGCAGGGGGTCGAACACCTCGACGACATCTAAGACTGCCGACTGCAGGGGAATTTTAGTCAGCTAGTGACGTGAAAGCTTAGTACGTGGTTCGATAAGGACATTCTACGTGGCACTCTACTCGACCCGACCGAACGCACGACGCGCGGGATGATGGGTCGGCCTCCAGCCACGTGATATTCTCCCGTCGAGTGACATCGTTCGGCAGTCCAGACGTGCTACGACCTCGACCCCCGCGTGCGTTCGCAATCTCTAACGAGAACAGTTTGTACTCTCGCACCACGCGTGGTAGTGCCGGTCACATGCAATCGCTTCACGCGGCGCGGTTCGTTCGACGACCTTAAGTATTCGACCCCCATCCGATTAGATACGAAGCAGCGCGGGGCGGTCGACGCCCCAGGCCGCACACGACCCGGAACCCTTGCCGATATGGGGTGGCCGGATTGAGCGAACGCGGCCCGGTCGACATCTGTCCTCGACCACGTGAGGTCCTCGACGAAACTCGAAGGGTTTAAGCCCTTCTCGGGTTTACGATGAGGTCCGAAGGAATGAGGATTCCACCCCTGCGGTCAGCCGTATAGATGGGATCTGATGTTAGCCTTGGTAGTTCGGTGATACTCGGTCGTCGAGTGTGACCGGACGAGACAACGATAGTGTTCGTATCCACTATGGATACGTTCCCGCCTAACCTCCCGGCTTTGCCGGGAG
>JARUKX010000033.1 GCA_029688825.1 Haloarculaceae archaeon H-GB1-1
GTGAAACGAACCGCGGAGGAGTAGCGAGGGGCGCGACCGAAGGGGGCGGCCCTCGTACCGAGGCGGGGAACGGAGTGACCCGCCGAGGAGTAGCGAGACGCGACCGCAGGGAGCGTCTCGGACATGCGAGCGGCGAAGCCGCGAGAGAGTAGCGAGGGGCTTTTCTCGCCGGCCGTTCGACGCCGAGGTATGAGCGACATCGAGCGTGCGGCGTCCGCTCTCGCCGACGGCGAACTGGTCGTCTACCCGACCGAGACCGTCTACGGCCTCGGTGCGGACGCGCTCGACGCGGCCGCCGTCGAGCGCGCGTTCGAGGCGAAGGGTCGCCCGCGCGACAACCCCGTCTCGCTGGGCGTCCCGGACGTCGAGACGGCACTGGAGTACACCGCACCGACCGCCCGCGAGCGCCGATTCATGCACGAGTTCCTCCCCGGTCCCGTGACCGTCGTCGTAGAGCGCACTCCCGAGGTCCCGGACGTCGTGACGGCCGGCAGCGACCGCGTCGGCGTTCGAATTCCCGACCACGACCTCGCGCTGGGCCTGCTGGAGCGGTTCCACCCGGTGACGGCCACCAGCGCGAACGTCTCGGGCAATCCAAGCGTCCGGCGCGTCGCGGACCTCGACCCCGAGATCCGGGAGGCCGCAGCCGTCGTTCTCGACGGCGGCGAGACGCCGGGCACCGAGAGCACCGTCGTGGACGTCGAGGCGGGCGAGATTCTCCGCCCCGGCGCGCTCGCCGACGACATCGAGGACTGGCTCGCTGCGGAGCGGTAATCACTCCAGCAACGACCTGAGCGAGCGCGTCCGCACGCCACAGGAGTCGCGATACTCACATGGTTCGCACTTCGCGTCGTCGGAGAGCCGCGGCGGCGGGCCGTCGACGGACTCGGCGACGCGGACGGCCTTCCGGTACGCGGCCTTGCGGCGCGTCGTCAGGTCAATCTGTCTGACCACGCCGTGGGCCGGATATTCCGCGATCGCCTGCTCGACGGTCTCCTCGCGCTCCCAGGCGAGCGCCTTCGCCGCGGCGACGAGCCGGACGCTCTGTGGCTTCCAGACGCCCATCTCCGGCGGTTCGCCGGTGAAGACGAGCGACGGCATCGGCGGGTCGTCGAGCACCTTGTGCGCGACGCCGCGTGCCTCGCGACCGGCGAGGAAGACGTCGCGATTCGGCGGGTCGACGATGGCTTCCCAATGGCGCATGCTGTCTCGGAGTCGGTGAAGGCGTCGCCGGTAGGTCGACCGCGACACCGCAATCGGTGCGTCGTCGCACGCCGACGCGGAGTCGAGCAGCCGCTCGTAGTCGAACGCGAGCGCGCGCCGCGAGCGGACCGACTCCGGAATCGTCCGGTCCTCGTCGGCGTCGCGGCGGCGGTAGTAGAGTTTCCGGGGACAGTACGCTGCGGTTTCGAGGTCGCGAAACGAGTGCACGGGCCGGGGTGGTCCCGGCTTCGTACTTCAAGCTACTCGTCGATGAGGCCGTCGCCGTCGACGCGCATCACGGCCTCGCCGTCGGCGAGGTTCGGGGCGTCGACGAGCTTGACGATTCGCTTGTTGCCCTTCGACTTGCGGAGGTAGATGCGGAACGTCGAGGTGTGGCCGAGGATGTTGCCACCGATGGGCTGGGTCGGGTCGCCGAAGAACGAGTCGGGGTTGGAGGCGACCTGGTTCGTGACGACGACGGCGGTGTTGTTGAGGTCGCCGACGCGCATCAGGTCGTGGAGGTGCTTGTTGAGCTTCTGCTGGCGCTCGGCGAGTTCGCCACGGCCCACGTACTCCGCGCGGAAGTGCGCGGTCAGCGAGTCGACGCAGAGCAGGCGGACCGGGAAGTCGTCGTCCTGGCTCCCGCTCGCGAGTTCCTGGGCCTTCTCGGCGAGCAGAATCTGGTGGTTGGAGTTGAACGCCTTCGCGACGTGAATCTTGTCGAGGACGGACTCGACGAGCGCCTCGAGCAGGTCCTCGTCGCCGGCGTCGGCCTCGCCCTCCTCGACGAGTTCGTGCAGTTCCATCGCGGCTTCGAGGGTCTCGTCCGGCAGGCCGCGTACCATGTCGTCGATACGCTCCGGGCGGAAGGTGTCCTCGGAGTCGACGAAGATGGCCGACCCCTCCAGACCGCCGTACTCGGCGGGGAGCTGGACGTTCACCGCGAGCTGGTGGGTGACCTGGGACTTCCCGGCCCCGAACTCACCGTACACTTCGGTGATGGACTGGGTCTCGACGCCGCCGCCGAGCAGTTCGTCGACCTCGTCGACGTTCCAGGTGAGCTTGCCGATCTGTTCACGTCGTTCCAGCACCGTCGCGCCGGTCTCGAAGCCGCCGATGTCGGCGGCATCGCGGGCCGCGTTGATGATGTCGGCGGCGGAGGACTCGCCGATGTCCGCGGTGTTGGACAGCTCTCCGGGGCTCGCGACTGCGATGCCCTGGTACGAGTCAAATCCGTTCTCCTGAAGCTTCTCGGCCGTCGCAGGGCCGACGCCCGGCAGGTCTTCGAGGTCTTCGTTTGCCATGCACGTCGCTTGCGCCCCCTGTCACATAAAGGCTCGTTAACAGGGAAGTGAAAGTGAAATCGACCGACGTCGAGCGGATGATTCGAGACGAATCCACAGAATTTAGAGGGGAGGGCGAGCGCTCGTGTCGACGGAGGTCAGAGTCGCGGCCGGGCAGCTAGTCCCAGGGATGCTCGCCGGGCCGCGACGGCCACAGCGGGTACCAGTAGCCCTTGTCCCGTTCGATGGTGAGTTCGCCGTCGAGGACGCTCTCCAGTTTGAACTGTGCCTGGGCGTCCTGCTGGTGACCGCTGCGCGGGGCGAACGGGTAGTACGCGCCGCGGCGGAACGAGTAGACCCAGTACGCGCGTTCGCCCTCCCTGTCGGTGAACCCGAACACCGCCGCCAGCAGTCGCGACCCGTAGCCGCGTTCGACGAACGTGTCGGCGGCGAAGTGGATGGACGTCACGAGATCCTCGAAGTCGTCGTCCTCGAGGACGACCCAGTGATAGCCGTGCTCGTCGGACGACAGGTCGGCGATGGTGCCGGTCTCCTCCCGCCCGGCTTCGAGGATGGTCTCGACCTCACCGACCGTGTCGGCGAAGTCGGTGCTGTCGACTTCCGAGAAGCAGAGCGCCGCCTGCCCGACCGGGCGGTAGTTGAGCTGTGCCTCCATCGTGACGTAGGCCGTACTCATCCCGAACAGGTCGTCGGGGTCGGCGTCGCGCGTCGCATCGGCCCCGGCTTTGAGCCCGAGTGCGGATTTGACGGCGTCGAACAGGCCCATCTATGCGTATTCCATCTCCCGCTCCATCTCCTTGAGTCGTTCGACGCGTTTCTCGGTGGAGGGATGGGTCCGGAACAGCGAGCCGATGAGGCCGCTCTTGATGGGGATGATGAAGAACGCGTTCATCTCCGCCTGCTCGCGCAGGTCCTGTTTGGGAACCTTGTCCATCCGCGAGGAGATGGTCACCAGCGCCGAGGCCAGCGCCGCGGGCTTGCCGGTGATCATGGCCCCGCCGCGGTCCGCGGCGTACTCGCGGTACCGCGAGAGCGCCCGGATGAGGAGGAACGAGACGATCCAGACGACGATGGAGACCGCGATGGCCACGAAGACGGAGGGGTGCCCGCCTTCACGGTCGCGCCCGCCGCCGAACAGCCAGCCCCAGCGGACGATGAGGAAGGCGATCGAGGACAGGAACGACGCGATGGTCATCACGGCCATGTCGCGGTTCTTGATGTGCGCGAGTTCGTGTGCGAGCACGCCCTCCAGTTCGTCCTGGTCGAGCGAGCGCATGATGCCCTTCGTCACGCAGACCGTCGCGTTCTTCTTCGACCGGCCCGTCGCGAAGGCGTTCGGGACCGACGAGTCGGAGACGGCGACGGTCGGTTTCGGCAGGTCGGCCTGCTGGCTCAGCCGCGACACCGTCCGGTGGAGTTCGGGATACTCGTCCTCGTCCACCTCGCGTGCACCCATGCTCCACAGCGCCATCCGGTCGCTGAAGAAGAACTGCGCGAACATGAACGCCCCCATGAACAGGACGATGACGAGCAGGTTCTCGAAGTACAGCGCGAGCACGCCGACGAAGCCGATGTAGACCAGGAAAAGCAGGAGCATCGTAAACGCCATCCTGCCACGGAGTCCCCAGTCCGGTTTCCACTGCATACACGCCCGTAGGGGCTCCGACGGTAATGAAGGTTGGAGTCGACGGCCGAAAACGTCTGTCGGGGACCATCGGGTGCCTGCACCGCGTCCTGTCGGTCGAGAGACAGTGGGTTATTCGTCCCCCAGTCCCAACGCTCGCGCATGACTGGAACGGTACTCGTGACCGGCGGCCTCGGCCGCTCGGGACGGTGGATATGTGACTGCCTCGCCGACGCGGGATGGGACGTCGTCTGCGTCGACGTCGACCATCCGGGCTTCGAGGTCGACCAGCGGCCGAACGTCGACTTCCGCGCCGCGGACCTCACCGACCGCGGGCAGGCGCTCGACCTCGCCGCCGAACTGGACCCCGACGCCGTCGTCCACTGGGCGGCGATTCCGGTGCCCCTTCGCCACCCCGACGGGCAGGTCTTCGAGACGAACGTCGAGGCGGCGTACAACACGCTCACGGCGGCAGGGCGGGCGGGCGCGGACGTCGTCCTCGCCTCAAGCGAGAGCTACTACGGCTTCCCGTTCTCGGAGGGACAGGACCTGCCCGACTACCTCCCCATCGACGAGGACCATCCCGCACGGCCGGAGGACCCCTACGGACTGTCGAAGGTCACCAGCGAGGAGATCGGCAAGGCCATCGCCCGCAAGCACGGCGTCAGCGTCGCCGCCATCCGGCCGACGTGGATCCAGTACCCCGGCGAGTACACCGCGCTGTTGAGCCAGGACGACCTCGGCCCCGCCGACGGCAACTTCTGGTCGTACGTGGACGTCCGCGACGTGGCCGACATGGTCCGACTCGCGCTCGAATCGTCGCTCGACGGCTTCGAGGCCTTCCTCTGCGTCGCCGACGAGAACGTCCTCGGCCGCCCCACCGCCGAGGTCATCGAGGAATATTACGGCACGCTCCCCGAGAAGTGCGACCTCGACGGCGAGGCCTGCGCGTTCACCAACGAGAAGGCAAAAGCCGTCCTCGGGTGGCACCCGCGGCACACCTGGCGCGACGCGAAGGACGAGCACGTTCCAGACCCCGACCTCTACGGCGCGTGAGTCGAGCGGGCCACGCGGCCGTCGGACGCGGAAATCCCCCACGACGGAGCAGTTGAAAGCCTTTTACCGCCGAGCGACCTACCCCGGTCAAATGAGTCGGTCGGGAGCGTTCTGTCCGCGGTGTGGTGACGAGATTCCGGAGCGGCCAGCGGAGCGGCCGGGCCTGGAAGAGGGAGGACCGGCCCAGCAGGACCACGACCGAGTGCTCTGTGACGCCTGCTATTTCGACGAGTTCGACCTCGTCGACGCGCCCGAACGCATCGAGGTCCGGGTCTGCTCGCAGTGCGGTGCGGTCCACCGCGGCAATCGGTGGGTCGACGTCGGTGCCGAGGACTACACCGACATCGCCGTCGAGGAAGTGAGCGAGGCGCTGGGCGTCCACGTCGACGCCCAGAGCGTTGCCTGGCAGGTCGCGCCGGAGCAGGTCGACAAGAACACCATCCGGATGCACGCGGAGTTCTCGGGGGTCATCCGCGAGACGCCGGTCACGGAGGAGGTCGTCGTCCCCGTGAAGATCTCCCGGCAGACCTGCCAGCGCTGCGGGAAGATTGCGGGCGGTTCGTACGCCACCGTCATCCAGCTCCGCGGCGACGAGCGAACGCCGAGCGACGACGAGGTCGACCGCGCGAAGGATATCGCCAACGACGTGGTCGCGGAGATGGAGGCGACCGGCGACCGCGAGGCGTTCATCTCGGAGATGAAGACGGTCCCGGACGGCCTGAACGTGAAGGCCTCGACGACGAAGATCGGCCACAAGATCGCAAAGCGGCTGGTCGAGGAGCTCGGCGGGAGCTTCTCCGATTCGGAGACGCTCGTGACGGAGGACGAGGACGGCAACGGCGTCTACCGGGTTACGTACGCGGTCAGGTTGCCCAGATATCGCCCCGGCGAGGTCATCGACCCCGAAGGCGACGAGGGGCCGGTCCTCGTCCGCTCGGTCCGGGGTAACCTCAAGGGAATCCGCGTCCGGACCGGCGAGGACTACGAGGCATCCTTCGAGGACGGCGACGCGCCGGAGGCGACGCGGCTCGGCACCCGCGAGGACGCCGAGCGCGCGACGCTGGTGACCGTCGAGGACGACCACGCCGTCCAGGTCCTCGACCCGGAGACGTTCGAGGCGAAGACCGTGCCGCGACCGGACTACATGGACGCCGAGGCCGACGAGGTGCCCGTCCTGAAGAGCCGCGAGGGGCTGCACGTCCTGCCAGACGATGAGTGAGGACGCCGACGGAGACGACGGGCGACCGGCCGCGACGGACGAGGTGCACTCGACCGCCCCAGACGGCGACCAGCACCTCGGCGCGGTCGTCGAGAAACCGCGCGCGGAGGTCGCCATCGAGCAGTTGCGTTCGGAAGGCGTCTACGACGAGGAGCGCCGCGTCCGGGAGTTCGGCAGTGACACCGTCGCGCTCCCGGTGACCGAGCCACCGAGCGAGACGGCGGTCCTGAACGTCGTCGAGGTCCGCGCGGACCGCCGCCTGCGGTCGCTGGCCGACCACCTCGCCGACCGCGGCTGGACCGACGACGAACTCGACGCCGCACCGGGGTCGTGGGCCGTCATCGGCACCGTCGTTCTGGTCGACATCGGCGACGCGCCGCGGCCCGAGGAAGTGGGCGAGGCCCTGCTGGAACTGCACGGCGAGGCCGACACCGTCCTCGCCCGCGGGGCCATCTCGGGCGCGCACCGCGAGCCCGACGTCGAAGTGGTCGCCGGCAGCGGCGACACCGAGACGGTCCACGTCGAGCACGGGACGAAGTACGCGCTGGACCTCGCCGACGTGATGTTCTCGCCGGGCAACAAGGCCGAGCGAGCCCGCATGGCCGAGGCCGTGAGCGAGGGCGAGCGCGTGCTGGACATGTTCGCCGGCATCGGCTACTTCACGCTCCCGATGGCCCGCGCCGGCGCGTCGGTCACCGCCGTCGAGCGCAATCCCGCCTCCTTCCGCTATCTCGTGGAGAACGTCCAGCTCAACGACGTCACCGCGCAGGTCCAGGCCTACCGGGCGGACTGCCGCGACGTGACCGCCGACCTCAGCGTCGAGCGGATCGTGATGGGCTACTACGAGGCCTCCGAACCCAGCGAGGACGGCCACGGGTGGCGCTACCTCGACCACGCGCTCGACGCGCTGGAGTCGGACGGCGTCGTACATATGCACGAGGCCACCCCCAACGGACTCGTCTTCGAGCGCCCCATCGAGCGCCTCACGGCGGCCGCCGAGGCACGAGGGCGGGCCGTGGAGATTCTCGACACGCACCGAGTGAAGGGCTACAGTGAGGGCGTTTCCCACGTCGTCGTGGACGCGCGGGTGTCGTAGACCACGACGCACCTTTGACCCACCACAAGACGTATTTCGCGGGCGGTTCGGCCTTCGGTATGCGCCGTCGTGACGTCCTCACCGCTGGAAGCGCCCTCCTCCTCGCCCCGCTCGCGGGCTGTGTCCACTCGAACGCCGTCCTGACGATGGACGAGGTCACCGACGCCGAGATCGCTCGGCGGGCGAGTAGCTCGGGCGACGACGCGGAGGGAGAGTACGGCCGCATCGTTCGGGAGGCCATCGAGAACGGCTCGGCGACCGTCTCGGACCAATGGGTGCCGTTCGAACCCGACCGCCCGGTCGCCTACGAGGGCTCGTATTATCAGCTATCCTACGAGGTCACCGACTCGACGACGCGCAACGCCTACGACGTCAGCGTGGACTTCGACCCGCCGTCGACCGACGGCCCGACCGTCGCGTTCGCCGACCTCCCCGAGGTGGACCGCGCGGTGCTGTCGGAGATGCTCCCGCCCCGTGAGGACGCACCGGAGAACGAGGGGCCGGACATGGGGGTCGTCGAGACCTACTCGCCCGCCGAGGAGGAGGCCTCCGAGCTGGTGCCGACGACCGAGTACGAGTACGTCTCCTACGAGGGGACGAGCTACGGAATCACCGTCGAGGAGTCCCGGCAGGTGACGGTGAACGATTACCGCTACACGGCAGAGCGGGTCGCTGGGAGCGCCGACGAGTTCGGGCGACAGCTTCGAGCCGAGTTCCTGTTCACGCTCTCCGGGCTCTCCCGGTCGGAGCAGGACCTCGTCGAGAAGGCCATCGAGGAGGGCTACTACGGCGGCTCCGGGTCCGACGCGTTCCGGTCGCTCGTCGAGAAGTTCCGGCCGCACGAGCCCGTCACCGGGACCGTCGAGGAGGGCGGCTCCATCGAGGCGAACTACCTGGTCCGCTACGAGGGGACCGTCTACTGGACGGACGTGTACTACCTCGGCTGACCGTCGTCGGCCGAGCATCGCCAGCGAAACCCCTATTCCGGTCCCGCACAGAGACGGTGTATGGACCGCCAGCAGATCATGGCGCTGATACTAACGGTGTTGATGATCGGCTCCTCCGCCGTCTACGCCATCTCGTTCGCGCTGTAGCCGAACGCGCATATTTTCGGGTCGACCGAAGCCGCCCCGCTGATTCTGGGTTACTCCGTGTCCCACACGTCGGCCATCGGGCTGGAGCGGTCTCGACCGCTCGCGGAGCGCGAGCGAGACCGACGCGTCCGGCGTTTTCGGCTCGACCGGCCACCGCTGTCGCCAGCGGTGGCTCCGGCGGGGTCGAACGCCGGCAGGTCGGGTTCGCTCATCCGGTCGACCTGCGCGGCGAACCAGTCGGGCATGTCGTGGCGGGCGCGCTCGAACAGGTCCAGCAGGCTCGAATCGGCGACGTAGGTCGCACCGTGGTCGTCGGGCGCACGGACGACCCGGCCGCAGGCCTGGATGACCGTCCGGAGCGCGGCGCGGTAGTACCAGCCCCACTCGCCGTCCTCCAGCCGCCGGGCGACGCGGGAGTCGCGGGTGTTGGGGTAGGGGGCCTTGCAGATGACCTGCCAGCGGCAGAGGTCGCCTTCGAGGTCGAGCGCCTCCTCCATCTTCACCGAGAGGAAGACGTCGGGGTCGTCGGTGCGCTTCCACGAGGAGAGCTGGCCGTCGCGGTCGTCGCGGTCGTGGCCGCGGACGCGCTCGCCGACGCCGAAGTCGTCGAGGTGGTCGCGCAGTTGCTCCTTGATGGCGTAGGAGTGGCAGTGGATCAGTCCCTTCTCGTCGGGGTGGCCAGTCATCACCCGGACGACGGTGCGGGCGATGTCGGGCAGCGTCTGCTCGCGGTGTTCGTACGTCATCTTCCCCTGCGTGACGTCGTACAGCGGTCGGTTCTCGACGGGGAAGGTGTGCGGGACTTCGACGAGGGCGACGCGGTCGGGGTCCAGTCCGACGTTGGCGCAGAACGACTCCTTGTTGAGGATGGTCGCCGACAGGAGCGCGAACTTCTGCCCCCTGTCCCAGATGGTGTGTTTGAGGTACCGCTCGGGGTTCATCGGTTTGACCGTGACCGGCGAGCCCTCGCCGTCGAGTTGGTCGACGACCCACGTCGTCACGCTCTCGGGGTCTCTGTAGTCCTCCAGGAACCACTGGAGGTCGCTCACGAGTTCGTTCAGGCTGTCGCGGTCGGCGACCTCCTGGGGCGTGAGTTCGGCGTTGCCCTTCAGCTCCTCCTTGCGGCGTTCGCTGACGGCGATGAGTCCCTCCGCGTAAGCGGCGAGGTCCTCCAGGTCGTCGATGTCCGGCGGGCGCTTCGACTCCCACATCGGGACCGTCTCGGGGCCGAGGTCGATGGTGGCGTACATCTCCGCCCACTGGCCCAGCCCGTGGGCCTCGTCGATGACGACGACGTCGCGCGTGCCGAACACGTCGCTTCCGGCGGTCTGCATGAAGTACGCGAGCGTCATCGCCGCGATGTCGCGGTTCGACGCGATGGAGCGGTCCGAGAAGTACGGACACCGGTGTTTGACCTGGCAGTCGAACGCCCGTTCGCGGGCACAGGGTGCCTGATTGACCGGTGTGTTCGTCTCACCGGGGAGGATGCAGGAGTAGTTGTTCTTCCCGCGGATGACGTTGAGGTCGGCGAGCAGGTCGTCGCCGGCCACGTCGTCGAGCTGGGAGACCTGCGGCGTGGTGTAGTACGCGCCGACGGGCTTCGTCGGGTCCTCGGCGTTGGCACGACGGGCACAGCCCGCGATGGCACGCGCGAGGAGAGACTTGCCGCTCCCCGTCGGCGCGCGGACCAGGACGACGTCGTTGTCGGCCTCGAATGCCGACTGGATGTCCGAGAGGGCCTGTTTCTGCGCGCCGCGGTAGGATGGGGCGGGGAACTCCTCGAAGATACGCGCCGGCTTCACTATACGGGAGAGCGAGGTCGGCAGTCGTAAACCCACCGACTGCGAAAAGTATTCATTCAGATAGTGTGTGTCCGGAAAGAAGTTGCGTGCGGAGGTGCAGCCGCGAACAGGCCCTCGACCCCGATTCCCCGATTCCGAGCGGCACGTCCGCCGTCCGCAGCGGTACCGACGTGCGTGCATGCAACGACGAATCGAGGCGAATAGTCCACCGGACGCATGTCACTCCCACACGCAGAACGAGGCAATCACGAACGTGAGGGAATGATTGAAGTGATATCGTTTTGTTACCTATTCTTGAAAGTCACATTCGATTACATTACCAGAAACGATGAACGCCAATACCCGACTCGACGACCTGTTTTCGGCCCTCGCTGACAGCGACTGCCGAACCGTCCTGTATCACTTCCAGGAGAGCGACGACGCAGTCGCGACGCTCGACGAACTCGTCGAACTGAACGGAGCGTGCGAGGCCGAGAATCGAGACGAGTCACAGCGTCGAATCACCCTCCACCACTCCGTCCTGCCGAAGCTCGACGATCTCGACGTCGTCGAGTACGAACCGGCCGAACAGCGGGTCCAGTATCGGGACCCGGAATGGATCGAACCCCTGATCACCGAGGTCAAGGAGTTCGAGAAATCCGCGTAGGAAGACGGTCGGCGTCCGCCGGGAGAAGCGGCGACCCGCTACAGCTCCGCCACGTCCTCCGCGGTCGGTTCGACGTCGTCGGGGAGCCGCTCGATGCAGTCGTAACAGAGGAAGTGCTCGGTCCCGTCCGCGAGTTCGAGCGTCAACCCACCCGTGGTGTCCTTCTCCAGCGTCCAGATGTTGGCGATGCCGCCCGCTATCGAGACGTCCTCGCCACAGCCGTCGCAGGGCTGGGTAGCCATACCGCCCGAAGGGACTCCCACACCAAAAGCCCGTCCCCGCGCTTTTGCTGACCGATGTTGTACGCCCCCGCATGGAGGTGAACTGCGAGGGTTGTGCCGGGTGCTGTATCGACTGGCGGGCGCTGACCGAGACCGACATCGACCACGAGCGCCGTGGCCCGTACGAGCCGCTGGACGACACCTACAACCTCGTCCCACTGAGCCGCGACGACGTGTGGGACTTCCTGGACGCGGGCTACGGTGACGCCCTGACGCCGCGGCTGTGGCGCACGGACGCGGGGACGAGCGTCTCGGTCGGTGGCGTGGAGCTGGCAGCCATCGCCGGCAACCCCGCGTTCTTCGTCGGCATCCGAAAGCCACCGAAGCCGGTCGCGCCGTTCGGCTGCGACCCGAAGTGGCTCCCGTCGTGTACGTTCCTCGACCCGCAGACGCTCCAGTGTCGCGTCCACGACGGGCCCGAGTATCCGGAGACGTGCGGCGAGTACCCCGGCGAGAACCTCACGCTCGACGTCGAGACGGAGTGCGAGCGAGTCGAAGCCGCCCACGGTGGCGAGAGACTGCTCGACGACGAGCCACCCGAGGACGTGACGCCGACGTTCGGGCCGGCAGCCCTGGGGTCGACCGTCTTCGCGCACCCGGACCCCGACCGCATCACCGACGCCGTGGCCCGCGCGTGCAGCGGCGACCTCACGCGCGGTGACCGTGCCGAGTTCGTCGCCGTGGCCGCCGGGTCGAGTCCGGGGATGCTGTCCGTGAACACCGAGCGGTACGAACAGGCGCGCGAGCGAGTGCTCGCGGCGGAGTCGTGGGCGGGAGCCGCGATTCGGGACTGGCAAGAACGGAGTTCCGGGTCCGACCCCGACCCCTCGCTCGCGACGACCGTCGAGGACGACCGCGGCGCACCGGAAACGCCGGGCTGGAACGAGCAGTGAGCGGCTACTCAGACCCGCTCGTCCCACCCCTCGCGACCGTCGTACGGCAGCGCCATCGCCTTCGTCGTCGGGGCAGTGCGTTCGAAACCCCACTGCTCGTAGAAGCCGTCGACGTCCGCCATGAGGTTCACGTAGGCAGTCTCCGGCGCGTGCTCGCGGAGGTATCCCATCAGCGCGTCCATCATCCGCGTCCCGAGCCCGCGTCGCTGGTGGTCTGGGTGGACGACCATGTCGCAGACGTGGAACACGGTCGCGCCGTCACCGACGATGCGGGCCATCCCGACCGTCTCGCCGGTCGCCGACGAGACGACGGAGACGCCGTAGAGGGAGTTCGGGAGCCCGCGTCGAGCCGTCTCCACCGACCGCGGTGGCATGTCCACCGCCTCCCGAAGCGCGACGAACGTCTCGGGGTCCGGAAGCGATTCGCTGAGTTCGTACTGCATAGCTGGTCGGTGTGCTGGCGGGACGTAAACGGGTTCGGGACGTGGCCAGCGGCGAAGCGAACGATTGTCGAGATGAAACGAAGGGGTTCGGAACGTTCGAATCCTCGACCACCAGCTAGAGGAACACGGAGACAGCAGCCGGATTCGCGAGTCCTATAGAGAGCGATTGAGCAGAACGCGGGTCCGTATCGACTGGAGTCGCCTTGGCCCAGATCGAACACTCGACGCCGAGTCCACCACGGCGACCGTTAAGGGGTCCGCGTCCTTTCAGTCGCGTATGCACGTCCTCGTCACGGGTGCGACCGGGTTCGTCGGCGGCCAAGTGGTCCCCGCGCTGCTGGAGGCTGGCCACGACGTGAGAGTCCTCGTTCGAGACGCGAGCCGATACGACGGCCCGCGCGACGTCGAAGTGTTCGAGGGAGACCTGCTGGAGCCGGGAAGCTTCGACGCCGCGCTCGACGGTGTGGACGCGGCGTACTACCTCGTCCACTCGATGAGCGCCGGCGAGGACTTCGAGGAGCGCGACCGCCGCGCCGCGCACAACTTCACGCTCGCCGCCGACGAGGGCGGCGTCGAACGCGTCGTCTACCTCGGAGGCCTCGGGGAGGAGCGGGACGAACTCTCGGAACACCTGCGGTCGCGACGGGAGGTCGAGACCGTTCTCGGCGACGGTGACTTCGACCTGACGGTGCTTCGTGCGGCCGTCATCGTCGGGGCCGGAAGCGCCAGCTTCGAGATGGTCCGCCAGCTCACCAAGCGACTGCCGGTGATGGTCACGCCGCGCTGGGTGAGCAACGAGTGCCAGCCGATCGCGATCAGTGACGTGATCGCCTACCTCGTGGGCGTCCTCGACGCGCCCGAGACGGCCGGCGAGACCTACGAAATCGGCGGTCCCGACGTCCTGACCTACGGCGAGATGTTGCGCCGGACCGCTCGGGCGATGGGGCGGCATTCGCCGGTCATCGTTTCGGTACCCGTCCTCTCGCCGAAGCTCTCCTCGTACTGGGTCGGGCTGGTGACGGACGTTCCGTGGCACGTCGCCCAACCGCTCATCCTCGGGCTGAAGAACCCCGTCGTCGTCACCGACGACGCCATCCGCGAGCACGTGCCGATCGAACTGACGCCGTTCGACGTGGCCGTCGAGCGCGCGCTCGACGAGGAGCGAACTGGGTCCGGACGGAAACGGCGGTCCGAGGTCGTCTCGGAGGACGACTGATGGCCACGCCGGAGTACGGCGAGACCTGGGTCTACGAGAGTATCATCGGTGCGGTGCCCGGCGTGAACGTCCCGACGTGGCTGGCGCTCGCGCTCCAGTTCGGACTGTTCGAGGCGGGTGTCATCGTCCTCAGCCTCATCTACGACCTCTCGGCGGGCATCGTCGCGGGAACCGTCGCGGTGACCGTCGCCACCGCGGGGAGCGTGGCGATGCTTCGCATCAGCCGACTCGTCAGGGACGCGAACGCCCCCGAGTCGTATCGCCACCTGCTGTTCGGCTCCAGCGTCGAGGTGGTCCTCGGCGTGGTGTCCTTCGTCGGCATCGTCACCTACCTGTTCGCCTTCGACGCCACCGAGCCGACGCTGGTGACGCAGTTGCTCGGCCCCGAACCACCCGTGCTGGCGACGTATCTCACGCTGCTCGTGCTGTGGGATCTCTGTTATCGCATCGGCACTGGCTGGTGGGCGAGCGTCACCGGCCTCTGGCGTTCCGTCCGCTGTGACCTCGACGCGACCGCTGCCAGACGGCTTCGTCGGGCGGACCTCGAAACGATGGCGTTCGGGCTGTTACAACTGGCGCTCGTCCCGTTCGTGATCGCCCATCCGCTCTTGCTGGTCGCGATCGTCGGGCACGTCGTCGCCGTCGTCACCGTGACGGCGCTGTCGCTGGCAGTGTTACGGCGTCGTGCAGGAAGCGGCGGTGGCCTTACGACTTCATCTCCTTGAACTGGTCGAGTAGCTGCTCCGCCGACTCCCCGGAATCGTACTCGACCTTGCCCTGGTAGTTCGTCCTGTCGTCGTCTTCGCTCAAGTCGACTTCACTATTTTTCCGTTCACGACGCTCGTGCTCCTCTTCATCGTAAGCACCCATCGACATTGTTTACCACACTCATAGTACCCCACTGACACCCATCAATGTAACGGTCTTTCACAAAGGTCAGAATAGGTCGGTCAGTCCAACCGCACTGTCGCAGTCCGGTTCCACGTCGTCTCGTTCACGACCGCGAGTTCTCGCGCGCCGAAGACGTAGAGGTAGTCGCCCACGTAGCGGGCGCGGCGAGCATCCTCGACGGTGACGGCGGTCTGCAGAGAGAGGTCACCGCCGGCGTAGGAGACGACGTAGCCGCCCCGGCGCGTCGGCAGGAAGAACACGTCGTGTTTGCGGTCCAGCAGGAACGCGTGATGCGACTGCGAGACGGCCGACCACTGACCGTCGAGGTGGAAGTCGTCGGCCACCGTCGGGTTCGTCGGGTCGCGCACGTCGAACAGCACGGCCTTGACGCTGCCGCCGTCGCGACCGATGCCCAGGACGTAGCTCTCGTTGACCGGATGGAGGTACGACGAGAAGCCCGGAAGCTTCAGCTTCCCCTTCACCTCGGGGTCGCTGGGGTCGGAGAGGTCGACCACGTGGAACGGGTCCACGCGACGGAACGTGACGACGTAGGCCGTGTCTTCGACGTAGCGAACCGAGTACACGCGCTCGTTCAGCCCCATTCCGCGAGTGGCACCCTCGACGTCCATGTCCTCGGCGTCGAGCACGTAGAGGTCGTTCGCGCTCTCGGCCTTGCCAGCGCGGGGAATCGTCGTCGTGATCCGGAGATGGCCGTCGTGTTCGTCCATAGAAAACTGATTCAGCGGCGTCCCCGGAACGGTTCCGACCTCATCGACGGACATCGTCCCCGTCGCGTGGTCGACGTCGACGCGCACGACGCCGGTCCGCGCGAGGTCGCGCTGGTGAGCCGCGAGGTAGTCCTCGAACCCGTTCTCCAGCCGGACCCGCTCGGTCTCGCGCTCGTCCTCGGGGAGCGTCGCGAGCCACCGATGCACCGCCAGCCGCGCCTCTCGGCGCTTCGAGTCCGACGAGATGTCGTACGATTGGATCGTCTGGAGCCGATCCACGACCGACGAGGGCAGCGACGCGTTCGCGAGGAGGTACTCGACGTACAGGTCGCCACGCTCGCTCGGCTCGGTGTAGGTCACGTACAGCGAGTCTTTGGACATGTAGACGACGGAGTTCGAGCGCGTCCCGACGAAGCTGACCGAGTCGGTCACCGACCCGTCGGCGGGCGACAGCGACGCCGCGGTGTACGTCGCGTCGGCCGGAATCTGGCCGGTGGGCCGATAGACGTCCTCGCACGCGACAGAGAGCGCGCCGCCGAGCGGTTCGACCGGACACGGGTCGTCCAGCGACGGCGCGGTCCGTGTGACGAGATAGAGCTGTCCGCCGGACAGTCGCGCGCTGACGACCTCCCCGGTCACGGCGTGGTTCCACAGCCGCTCAGGATTCGACCGGTCGCTCACGTCGAACCCGCGCACGCGGTCCTCACCCAGCACCACCAGCGTATCGTTGGCCAGCAACAGCTTCCCGGAGGCGCTGACGTTCCCGACGACCGCCGGTGCGGCCGGGTCGTCCGCCGAGATGACCGTCGTCCGCCCGCCGGCGAGCTTCTCGACGCGCGTCCGACCCACGTCGGCGTAGTAGAACGTCTCGCCGTCGCCCTTCACCACGTCCGGTTCGTCGAGCCCGACCTCCTGCACGTTCGTGCCCGAATAGCGCGGTTCGCCGCCGTCACCGCCGGCAGCGTCCGCCGATTCCTCGACCGTCATCTCGTACTCCGCAGAATCGGCGACCGTCTCCGTCGCCGTCGGGGCCGCCGTTCCGCGCTGGACGTCGAACGTCGGCTGTGGAGCGGCGACGTTCCGATTCACCCACGTGGCCCCTCGCATCTGCTGGCCCGCTCTGAGGTACTCCCTGAACGCCTGTTCGCCCTCGAAACGGTCGATGCCAGTCGTCTGCGCCGCCGAGTCGTCGGTGGCCTCGTCGTCTGCGGCCGGCGGGGAGAGCTCCGCCGCGACGCCGGCCCCGAACAGCGAGCCGACGAGTAGCGCCACCACCACGAGCACGCTGGTCTTCGATCTCGACATACCCGAGACGTGGTGTGAACGGGGCAAACTCCTTCTGTAACCTCAAACGCGCGTTTGACTCTCCGAATGGGAAAGAGTTAGAGGCGCGAGCGCTTACGGACCCCCAGTGGCAGGCCCTCTCCGATTTCGACGCTCTTCCGAACGATGGACCGAATCGCGCGTCCAGAGCGCCCTCCTGAAGCCGCTGGATCAGCGATTCGGTGCGACCATGACGACCACCTGGTACAAGCTCCACGGCCCCTACGAGACGCGCCGCCTGGAGATGGACAACGGCGACCTCGCCCTGTTCGCCTGGAGCACCCCGGAGGCGACCGGCAGTCCGCCCGAGGCCTACTGGCTCGGCAACACCGAGACGCCGGAGACGCTCTGGCGCACGGACAAGTACACCTTCGACGAAGTTTCAGACCCCATCTCCGAGTGGGCAGAACGAGAACTGTTCGCCCAGCTCGAACACGACGACCCGTGGCTGGCTGCCAACGAGCATCTCACCCGCTTTTTCCTCCCGGTGTTCTGCTCGAAGGACGGCCGCGATACGACTCGCGAATTCTTCCGCGAGCACGCCTCGGGCTTCCCCGACGCCGACCGCGACGACGGGCTGGCGTTCTACGACAGACTCATGTCCCGCGGGCTGCTCGACGACCACCGCTACACGATGGCCGCGAAACTCGGCACCTCCGAACGGCTGGAGGTCGACCGCATGTGCTCGACGATGGCGGAGTTCAACGCCGCCAAACTGCTGGCCGACGCCGGCCACGACTTCGTCCCCGAGGTCGAGATGGACTCCGGGCACGCGCTCGACTTCCGCGTCGGCGACACGCTCGTCGAGGTCACGCGACCGAAGCCCCCGCGCCGCCGGAACGCCGGCACCCCACAGGCCGCGGTCCGCCAGACCGTCGGCTCGAAGACCAGCGGCCAACTCGACGTCCACGACGACGCCTTCCTCCTCGTCGACTGCACCTCCTTCCGCGACGACGAGTGGAACGCCGTCCGCGCCGAACAACCCGCCGTCGGCCACGAACCGACCGTCGTCTTCCGGATGCGCCCCGACGACCACGCAGAGGGCTACGCCGTCGGCGACGTCCCGCTCGACCTCGGCGGCGGCATCCGCTGGGTGTGAGTCACAGCGAGGCAGGAAGAGAGCCCACGACCCAGAATCAGTCCGCGACCGACTCGACCCGGTTCGCGTCCGCGTCGTAGTCGATCATCCCGAACTCCGAGAGCTTCGGGAAGTGAACGTGATGCAACGTAGCTGCGACACGGTTCCGCACCGACTCGTCGGTCGCGTCGACGCCCGATTCGCGCTCGGCGATCAACTCCGCGCACGTCTCGAGATCCAGCGGCGTCGACGCGTCCGACAACGTCACCAGCGCGACGCGACGCCGCTGGTTGGACAGCACGTCGTAGCAGTCCCCCCGTTCGAGACCTTCCAGCGTGTCTTGTGGCGTCCGTTCGTCCATATTCGTGGTTCGAAACCCTGACTCTGATTCCGGCATTACCAATACCCAATCTTTGCTATCGGGTAACACTACCGGGCAAAATATGAGGTTTATTTCGGTCCACAATGTAGTAGCGCCTCGGCGAGCGACGAGACGAATCGGCCACGGTTCCGCTCGTGACAGTTGAACGTTGTGGCCGGCCAACACACTCCGCCGGCGGAGTCAGGGCGGATCGAGGGCGACGGGCGGTCGTCGAGGACCGCCCGTGGCGGGCGTAGATCCGTCGCGTTCGAGAAGGGGACCGGCTTCGTCGCTCGGAAGTGAGCGAACGCGGCGCGTTCGCGATCCTCGAAAGACGCTCCGCGTCTTTCGGAGTTTGAACCCGAGGCAAACGCTCGCTATCACTCGCGTTTGCGTGGTTCAAACCCGCTGTACCGTTCTTCGATTTCGTGGAGTTCGCGACACAGCAAGCTGGTCGCTCACGGATTTGAAATCGAAGAACGCCCGAGGCGGGATTTGAACCCGCGTCACGACCGTGACAGGGTCGTATGATGGGCCACTACACCACCCGGGCTTGCAACTATAGGTATCGGGGAGATAGGCATAAGACTTTCCAATTATCGCCAGGGGGCGGTGTGGTACCGCACCCACAGACACTACTCGTCGAGGACGACGTGGGTCCGGGTGTGACCGACGCCGTCGATATGGTGGATGCCGTCGGTCAGGAGCGACTTCAGGTCGACGAGTTCGTCGGCTTCGGCCTCGACCATGACGTCGAACTCGCCGGCGACGACGTGCGCCTCGGTTACACCGTCGAGGGCGCGGATGGCCTCGACGACCGACGGCGTCGTTCCGGTGGCGGTGAGGACGACGATGTACGCTTTGGGCATCGCCCCTCTAGCTACGACCTGTCACGACGTAAATCCGCGGCCCGCCGAACCGAACCCGTAAGGGTACTCCAGCGAGTACACACTCGGTATGCGAGTGCCGTTCCCGCCGTTGCACGTGCAACCGGACCTCCCGATGGTGGTCGTGCTGGTGCTGGCTGGGCTGGGGACGGCCGTGCTCCTGGGCCTCGCGCTCGCGGCGGTCGCGAGGCGGCAGTCCAGACCGTACCTGCTGGTGGCGCTGGCGCTGGCGACGCTGCTGGGGCGGTCGGTCGTCGGCGGGCTGACGCTGACCGCGGTGCTGGCCGACCCGACGCATCACCTGCTGGAGCACGCGCTCGACGTGGTGATGGCCGCGCTCGTCATCGCCGCGGTCTACTACGCGCGGTCGACCGAGCGCACCCCGACGGAGAGTGAGAACCCATGACGGACACACGAACGCGAATCGCCGAGTGCATCGCCACCCGGCCGGGAATCCACTTCAGCGAACTCGTCCGAGTGCTCGACCTCGCGCCGGGACAGGTGCAGTACCACTGCCGGCGACTGCGCAAGCAAGAGCGCGTCGTCGAGGAGCACCTCTACGGGCGGACCCACTACTACGACCCCGAGTTCGACGACTGGGAGCGAGCGGCCATCGCGCTCGCGAAGCGCGAGACCGCCCGGGACGTGCTGTTGTTCCTGCTCGACGAGGGTGCAGCGCGGCCGGCGGCGGTCGCGGACGACCTCGGTATCGCCCGGAGCACGCTGGAGTACCACCTCGACCGTCTGGTCGAGCAGAACCTCGTCGAGAAGCAGCGCGGCGACGGCGGCCGCGTCACGCTCTCGCTGGCACGACCGAGCGAGACCCTGCGCCTGCTCGCCGAGGTCGAACCGTCGATGCCGGAACGGATGGTCGACCGCTTCACGCGCCTGCTGGACGACCTGCTGGCCGACTAGAGCGTTACCGTCGCGGCCGGCACGTCGAGGAACGCCGTCTCGTAGCCCTCGTGACGGGAGACCTGCGGCGGCGCGTCGACCGTGATCGTCAGCTCCTCCCCGCCCTCGTACGACGGTATCGTCGTTCCGTAGTGGTAGTCGAGCGACGGGCCGATAGCCGCCGGGAGCGCGTCGTCGAACACCGTCTCCCCGTCCCGGGTGAGCGTTGCCGACAGGGACATGAGCGGCATGACGTAGCGGTTGTACGGCGTCCGCGGCGAGACGGCGAGATACGGACCGTCGTCGTCCTCGACCACGGCGACGAGGAACGTCGCGTCGCCGCTCTCGGTCGTTGCCGTCGTCATCGCGTCGAGATCGCCGGCGCTGGGCGCGGTCGAGAGCGGCACCATGTCCATCTGCATGGGCGAGAGGGCGTCGCGGGAGCCCTTTCGGTCGGGCAGCTTCTCGAAGGTGATCTCGTCCCGCGTTGCCTGTTCGTACTCGAACGGAATCTCGACCGACAGCGGGTCGGCGAACTCGCCGGCGAACGACCCCCGGCGGGCGAGGCTGGTCGCACCCACGTCGACGACGACGGAGTACGTGCCGTCGCCGTCGAGCGCGAAGTTGTCCCCGAAGTGAAAGCCCATGTTCTGGCTGAGCATCGGCCACGGCGAGCGCTTCGCGACGGACTCGCCGTCCCGCCGGACGTCGACAGTGACGCCGGCGTCGACCGGCAGGACCGTCTTCGTCTCCACGTCCCAGACCGTCGCCATGAGGTGGACGCTGTCCTCCTCGCGCAGAGAGACCTTTTCGGTTCGCGTGCCCGTGACGGTCCAGAAGCGATGCGGGTAGGAGTACATCAGGCCGACTGCGCGGCGGCCCTTCGTTCCCATCCCGATCATCTCCATCCCCTCGACGTGGGAGGGGACGTACACGGCGTCGGGTCGGTCCTCGACGAGCGGAACCGTCCTGAGAGATTGCGTCTCGAAGAGTCCGTTACAGCCCGCCAGCGACCCGGCCGCGGCGAGGCCGCTGGCCTTCAGAACGTCGCGTCGTTGCATACCCGTCATCGTGGGGTCGTTCAAAAGGGTATTCTGGTCGGGTTCTCGAAGGCCGTCGACCCCGTCAGGCGGCCGGGTCGGGGCGCGGCAGCGACCGGTGAGCGCGCGGCGGCAGGAGGTAGTTCCCTCGCCGCTCGACGGTCATGTACTGGAGGATGCCGTTGTTGGTCCGGGTCCCCACCGCAGAGCCATCGGAAACGTCGGTGCCGTTCATCGCCGTTCTGGTCTCCGCGAAGTCCGCGATAGAGCGCTGGATCGAGAGGAAGTGGAGGCCGGCCTCGCCGCCGTCCGTCGAGTCGAAGTCCCGCCGGATGATGCGGGGCGAGCCGTCCCGCCGCGCTTCGGCCGACTTCTGGGAGTGGCCGACCATCCCCTTCGACCGCGCCGAATCGTGCGGGACGGGACACTCGTCCATGCCGCTATCGCTCCCGAGGTTGTCGCCGACGCCCTCGACGCGCCCGTCGTCGGCGTGGGCGGGACAGAACATCTTCGCGACGCGCTGGTAGCGGCTGTCCTGTTCGTACCACTGTTCGAGGTGCAGGCGGATGCGCGAGAGGTGCTGGGTCGTGCCGCCGGCGAACGGGCCGGCGTCGATAGTGACTGCGTCCTCGCTCGCCTGGGCTTTCTCGAAGCCGGACTTGAACCCCATGTACAGCGGCGCGTCCTCGTCGACGGCGTCGCCGTCGGGCAGCCCCTCGACGTCCTGATTCTCGGCAGGCAACCCGCGGCCGACGAACCCGGTTCGACGGGCTGCGACCTCGAAGACCCCGTCGAACGACGCCGCCATCTCGACGCCGTTGAGCGATTCGTGCTCGCCGCGGAGAGCCTGCTCGGCCCCGAGGACGACCTGTCCGTAGTCGCTGGCGAGGTGGACCACGGCATCCGGGCGGTCCAGGTCGGGGTCCTCGAACGGCGCGAGAGCCTCGGGTTCGGGGAGTTCGACGCCCGCCGGAGAGGCGTCGTACCGCGAGAAGTACCGCGGCGAGTAGCTCACGGTCACGAGCAGGCCGTCGTTGCCGCGAGCGTAGGCGCGTTCCAGCGACCCCAGCGCGTGCTCGACCTGTTCGCGCTCGTCGTCGCTCGGCGTCCCCTCGCCGACGTAGTCCAGCAGAAGGACGACCCGGTGCCGCGGTGCGACGACGTTGCCGTGGTCGTCGCGGTCCAGGGCGTCGTTCCAGGCGTGCTGGCGCTGCGGGAGCGTCGAGAGGTCGTCTGTCCCCTGGGGAACGTCCACCTGCTCGCGATTCGTACACGCAGCGAACGCGCTCGCGCCGCCGATGGCGACCGCGCTCTTGACGAACGACCGCCGGGAGATGCCGCGTCGGCGCTGACTCATCGCCCGGTCGTTCCCGCTAGCGCTCGAAAGGACTTCTGGTAGGACCGTCGAAAGTCTCGGCGCGAACCGCACACATTCACCTACACGGAGCCCCTCTGGGCGCGCATGACCGACGAGCACGGCGACCGCGAAGACCCGCTCGCGTGGGCGCGCGACCACATGCCCATCCACGAATCGCTGGCCGAACAGTACGGCGAGAGCGAACCGTTCGACGGCTACACCGTCGCCGTCGCCTCGCACCTGGAGACGAACACCGGCGTCCTCATCGAGACGCTGTCCCGCGCCGGTGCGGAGGTGCTGTTCACCCCCAGCGAGCCACAGAGCACCCACGGCGACGTCGTCGCGTTCCTCGATTCATACGAGGGAATTACCGCGTACGCCGAGGAAGGGATGAGCGACGAGGAGTTCGCGGAGGCCCACCACACGCTGCTGGAGGAGGAGCCGGACCTCATCCTCGACGACGGGTCGGAACTCATCGCGAAGGTCCACGAATCCCACCCCGGCGTCGCGGAGGGCGTCATCGGCGGCGCGGAGCAGACGACGGCGGGCATCACTCGCCTCGAGGCCATGGACGACGAGGGCGTCCTCGAATTCCCGGTCTACGGGGTCAACGACACGCCGATGAAGCACTGCTTCGACAACGTCCACGGGACCGGTGAGTCCTCGCTCACGAACGTCGCCATCACGACCAACGCTATCCTCTCGGGCAAGACCGTCGTCGTGGCGGGCTACGGCTACTGCGGCCGCGGCATCGCCCGCAAGGCCCGCGGACTCGGCGCGCAGACCGTCGTCACCGAGGTCGACCCCCGGAAGGCGCTGGAGGCGCACATGGACGGTCACAGGGTCACGAACATGGCCGAGGCCGCCGAGATCGGCGAACTGTTCATCACCACGACCGGCACCGCGGACGTCATCCGCGGGGAGCACTTCGAGGCGATGCCCGACGGCGCGACCCTCTGCAACGCCGGCCACTTCGACGTCGAGATCGACCAGCCCGAACTCGCCGAGATGGCCGAGACGGTCACCCACCCCAAGGAGGGCGTGACCCGGTACACCATGCCCGACGGTCGCGACGTCAATCTGCTCTCGGACGGCCGGCTCGTGAACCTGACCGGGCCGTACAGCCAGGGCCACCCCGCGGAGGTGATGGATACCACCTTCGCCATGATGTTCGAAGCCGGCCGCGACATTCGCGAGACCGACCTCGAACCCGGCCTGTACGCCGTCCCCGACCGCCTCGACCGCGGCGTCGCCGAGCGGAAACTGGAGACGCTCGACGCGACCATCGACGAACCAACCGACTCCCAGCGCGAGTACGACAGCGACTGGCGCGAGACCGACAGCGGATTCTGATACACCGGGCGGATACTGACACGCTGGAGTTTTTCGTTTGCGGGACCAACGGGCTGCTATGACGACCACGCCCGGAGCCCAGTCGCGAGCGGTTCCGCCAGGTCCCTCGGGACTCCCGCTCGTCGGGAGCACGCTCGCGTTCGGATCCGACCCCCTCGAGTTCGCCGCAAGGGTCGCCCGCGAGCACGGGTCCATGGCGAGCTACGAGATCAGCGGGACGCGCGTCTATCAGCTCAACGACCCCGACCTCATCGAGCACGTCCTCGTCCACCACAACGAGAACTACGTCAAGGGCGAAGTGTTCCAGAACGTCCTACAGCCCAGCCTCGGGAACGGCCTGATCACCAGCGAGGGGGACCTGTGGCGCGAGCAGCGCCAGCTGCTCCAGCAGGCGTTCTCGCCTGAGCTGATCGCCGGCTACGCGGACGTGATGGTCGACGCCACGGAGCGCCTGCTGGCCGACTGGGAGTCGGGGACCGTCCGCGACGTCCACGCGGACATGATGCATTTGACTGTCGAGATCGCCGCCAAGGCGCTCTTCGACGTCGACGTCCGTGAGATGGAGGCCGACATCTCCGACGCGCTGGAGACGCTGATGGACCACACCACCATGAACCTCCAGCGACCGGTCAAAGTGCCGCTGTGGGTTCCGACGCCCGCCAATCGTCGCTATCAGCGTGCCCTCGACGCGCTGGACGACATCGCCGAGCGAGTCGTGGCCCAACACGACCGAGACGGCGAGGGGACCGACGTCGTCTCGCTGCTGCTCGCCGACCGCGACCCCGACGACCCGCTCGTCCGCGACCAGATCGTCACGTTCCTGCTCGCCGGCCACGAGACGACCGCGCTCGCACTCACCTACACGCTCCACGCGCTTGGGCGGACCTCCGACGCCGAACGCACCCTCCACGAGGAACTCGACGCCGTCCTCGGCGACGGACTGTCCCTTGCCGAGGACCTGCCGTCGCTCCCCGTGCTCGACCGCACCGTGACCGAAGGGTTACGGCTGTATCCACCCGCCTGGGAGTTGATTCGAGAGGCCGACGAGGACGATCAGATCGGCAGCTATCACGTCCCGGCGGGGACGACCATCATGATGCATCCGTGGGTCCTCCAGCGAGATCCGCGGTACTACGACGACCCCGACGCGTTCCGCCCGGAGCGATGGGCCGGCGAGGAGAGCGACCGGCCGACGTTCGCGTACTTCCCGTTCGGTGGCGGCCCGCGCCGGTGCATCGGCGACCGCTTCGCTCGCCTCGAGGCGGAGCTCGTGCTGGCGACCATCTGTCGGGACTGGCGGCTCGACCCGCTCGACGACCTCTCGTTCTCGCCGTCCATCACCCTCCGGCCGGACGGCCCGGTCCGGATGCGCGTCGAGCGTCGGTGACTGGAGTTCCGGCCCACGCCCTCAAGGGTCCAGGCTCAGCCCGCCGTCGACGCAGAGCCGGGATCCCGTGACGTAGGTCGCGTCCTGGGAGGCGAGGAAGGCGACAGCGTCGGCGATCTCCTCGGGTTTGCCCATCCGCCCCCAGGGGATGCGCTCGTTCATCCGCTCGATCTCGTCGGGGTCGTCCAGCAGTTCGGCGTTCATCGGCGTCTCGATAGCGCCGGGCGCGACGCAGTTGACGCTGATGCCGTGTTCGGCGAGCTCCAGCGCCATGTCCTTCGTGAGCATCAACACGCCCGCCTTCGCCGTGTCGTAGTGGATCTTCTCCGTCCGCGGGAGCACGTCGTGGACGCTGGAGACGTTCACGATGTCTCCTGCAACGTCGCGGTCGATCATCTCGTTCGCGACGCGCTGGCTCAGCAGGAACTGCCCTTTGAGGTTCACGTCGTGGACGCGATCCCATTCGGCTTCGGGCAGGTCGGTGAACGGGTACACCGTCTCGATACCTGCGTTGTTCACGAGCAGGTCGATGCGTCCGTACGCGTCGAGCGTGCGGTCGACGAGGTCGTCGACCGCGTCGTGGTCGGCGACGTCGGCCTCGATGGCCGTTGCGTCGCCGCCGTCCTGCTCGATTTCCACGGCGGTCTCCGTGGCCGCCTCGGCGTCCACGTCGTTGACGACGACGGCGTACTCGTCGGCGAGTCTGCGGGCGATTGCACGGCCGATACCGCTTCCCGCGCCGGTGACCAGCGCGACGGCAGGGTCGGACATGCGGGGGGCTACAGCGGGAGGCGGGAATAATCTCACTGTGGTAGATACACACAACCACCTACGGTGGCAGCTCATGGCCGAGAGCGGTCACATCGGAGACTCGTCCCTCGCCGCGTCGGGCACCGGGCGGGCGGTGGGGCAACATTTAGGTCGGTTCCGCCGTCGAAGGAGAGTAAGCGACCCCATGGACGAGTCCGACTCACGCCGAAGAATCGTCGTCAGCAACGGGATGGACCTCGACAAGCGAACGCGATACGAGGTCACCAAGCTGATCAGCCGCGACGCCGACGTCGTGCGGCTCTCCATTCTGGGGCCGGTGCTGTGGAACGTGGCCGTCCTCGGACTGCTCGGCATCACTGCCATCTCGCTCTACAGTTCGGTCCAGTCGTTGCTCGGTGCGGGCCAGACCCTCCTCGCGAACGTCCGAGCCGTCTCCATCGGCTCGGTCGTCGCGTTCGTCAGCCACAACGGCCTCCTCGTGTTCGGCGTGCTCGCCGTGCTGGCGGTCATCCACGGCAACCTCGTCAAGGCGGTCGAGGGCATCGTCACGGGCCTCTACGAGAACGCCGCCGAACTGGTCGGACGCGTCGGCCAACTGCGCGTCCTGTTCAGGTACGACACGTGGCAGAACCACAACTACTGGCACCCGTTCACCACGCACCAGTCCGACCGGGACCCGTTGGCTGTCCTCGCGAACAGCGACCTCGACGCCGACGTCAACGGCGTCTACGCCGACGTTCCGTTCTACGAGAACGTGTTCGTCGACAGCGTCTACGTCACCTTCGACGACGTGCCGGGCTGGCGAGGTATGGAACTCCACCTGTTCGGCGAGCGCCTCCGCACGCCACGACGATACGCCGTGCTGCTTCTGGTCGGTATCGCCGCGCTCTATCAGTTCCGTGACTGGCTCGCCCTCTCGGGAACGCCGGTCGTCCGTCTCGTCCCCTGGGAGGTCGTCGGCCCGGCAAGTTCGTGGCTCCTCGTGTCCGTCCCGCTGTTCGCGCTCGCCACGAAGCACTTCCGCTTTCACTCGTACTTCTACGGCGACTCCGCGGGGTTCTCGGAGTACGGGACCCTGCTGAACGAGGACCCGCGTCGAGAGATGCTCGACGACAACTACGACGACGTCTCCCTGCTCGGGAACTCCCTCGCCGGGTACGGCGTCTTCTACGTGAGCGAGTTCCTGCGGAACGTCGTCGGCACCGACTTCGCCTATCGCATCCGCGACGAGACCGACGGAACGGAGGACGCGGACGCCCGTGCCGTCGAGGCGGGGACAGCGGTTCTCGAATCGAGCGCGCCGGGCATGCGACCGGACGCCGACACCGTCGACGTCGAACTCTGCGGGGTCCGATACCTCCGCATCGACGACGAATACGACAGCCGCATCGAATCGCGCTGGTGGCCGTTCGGCGACCGCGACGACTCGGAGCGGGCCCGCCTGGACGTTGCGGGGCGCGAGCGAGGGATTCGACTGCCGGTGAAGAAGTTCGTCAGCGTCCCGTCACCGATCACCGCCGACGAGAACCTCGCCGCCCGCGGCGAGTTCCCAGTGTACTTCGACGAGGACTGGGCGGACGACGAGGTCCACTACCTCCTGCTCGGCGGGGCCGAACACCAGCAGGGAATCAGCAAGCTCGTCAGGGCGCTGAAAGACCAGGGCTACCGGAACGTCGACCTGCTGGAGAACACCTTCGCGGGGAGCGAGGACTTCAAGTTCACCTCGGAGTACTTCGTCTCCTCGGTCATCGCAGGCGACCAGCCGTTCCGCGGCGACGAATCGTTCATCCTCTTCCGACACGACCTGTCCGCCGACGGCGAGCCCGACCGGTACGTGTACGTCCTCGTCGGGATGAGCGCGCTGGCCACGAAGATGGGCTTTCTCTACTGGCTGGACAGCTACCCCACGTTCGACGACATCGACGACGACACGATATACCACGTCGAGTACGACATGGAAGGCGACGCGGCGGCCCTCGACGAGGGCTACTTCTACCAGCACACGGACTGGTGTGCCGCCGAGAGCGACCGCGACCTGCACTTCGAGTGGCGCGGAACGGTCGACGGCGACGCGACCACCGAGGCCAGCGAAGACGAACTCGGCTTCGACCACGTCGCGGTCGAAGTGAGATACGAGTAGTTTCATCCCAGAAGCCCAATGGACGACCACCGAATGTCCCACACCTCCAGGATGAATCGTCGTATCCCGCCCGACAGGGCCGACGAGCTGTTCTTCTACGCAAAGCGAGTGGTTGCCGACGACGAGGGCTGGCGGATCGACGTCGACCCGGCGCACTGCCTGACCGGCTACGCCGACGAGGTCGACGTCGCGTATCCACTCCGCGAGTTGGGCGTCGACGAGAGACGAATCGCGAACGGACGAACCGTCTACGAGGGGCGGATTCCCTTCTCCGCAGGCGTCGTCCTCCTCGTCGAGGGTACGTTCGTCATGCTGTATCGAGACGCGGACGCGCCGTCCGACCCCTGCAAGTGGACCTCACCAGCAGGTCGCTGTGACCACGATCCGACGCAGACGGCCTACCGTGAGCTGTACGAGGAACTCCTGGTTCGCGCCAACGGGCGACCGGCAGTCGTGGAGGTCGGTGACGAGTCCGCCGTCGCACGCTACGAGACGACGCTCCGCGAACGCGGGTTCGACCACCCGAGAGAGCAGTGGCTTCGCCTGCCCGCGTCGGTTCCCGACCGCTACGACTCGCTGCACGTCCCCGTCGAAACCCACTACGGTGACGAGCGACACGTCGGTCGGTTCTGGCCGTACTGGGACGACGCGAAGGAGACGCTGGAGCTTCGGACGATTCTGGAGATTCAGCGTCCAGGTGACGGACCGTCACTCTCGTTTTCCGACCCGGAGTACGGTCGGCGCGTCGAGCAGTTCACGCTCGACGACCTCCTGTCGCTCTCGTCGGACGAACTCGTTCCGGCGAACGCGGCACTCCGCGAGGAGATCAGCTGAAGGCGACGGCCCGCTAGAGGTCCGCCGCCTGGAAGACGACGTACCCGAGCGCGACCGGGACGACGAGCCAGGCGAGGAGGATGGCCAGCGCCATGCCGTCGCCGAGGTAGAACGGCAGTGATCCCTTGAGCTGCTGGGCGACGATCTGCCCCATCAGCCCGCTGAACATCCGTGCGCGGGCCACGTACGTCTCCGTCCCGAGCGCGGAGGTCAACAGCGTCTGGTAGGCTTGCGTGGGATTGAGCAGTTTGAGGAACAGGGTGACGTGGAGCTGGGTGTCCGTCGCGATGCCCGCGTGGTCTTTGAGGAGTTGCCCGACGCCGCGGGCGAAGGAGTTCCAGAACAGGTAGAAGTAGACGAACAGCCCGACGGTCCCGACCATGGAGCGACGGCTCGTCGAGGTGGCCGCGGAGACGCCCACCGACAGCCCGACGAAGGCGACGCCGAGCAGCATCGTCAGGAGCGCGAACGTGACGAAGCCGCCGGCTTTGAACGCGATCTGGGTCGGCAGGACGACCGCCATCGTGATGAGCATCCCGACGGCGATGGGGACGGCGACGACGCCGCTCCGTCCCACGACCTTCCCGACGACGACGTCCGCTCTGGTGTGGGGAAGGGACAGCAGGAGCTTCAGCGACCCCTTCTCTCGCTCGCGCGTGATGGCCGCGTACGCGACGGCGATGGCGATGATGGGCACCAGCGCCGACGCGAGTCGCGAGGTCTGCTGGGCGAGCAGGTTCGTCGTCACCTGCTGGCCGGTCTGGGACTGGATGAACTGGCCGATGTCGAAGTACTGTGCGAGCGCCGCCGGCAGCGCGAACACGCTGACGAACAGCACTGAGAGGATCCACAGCACCTTCGAGCGGATGGTGTCGGCGAACTCCTTGCGGGCGATGACGAGCCAGCGGCCGTCGGTCAGTCCTTCGATGTCGGAGCTCATGCGTCCACCTCCGCGCCGGGTTCGTGGCCGTCGCCCGTGTAGGCGGCGAAGAGGTCCTCCAGCGACGCCTCCTCGGTCGAGAAGTCCGTCACCTCGACGCCCGAGTTCTCCAGCGCGGAGAGGACGGCCGTCTTCCCCGCGTCGTCGACGGCCACCGAGAGGTGGTCGTCGTTCGCGGTCACCGAGGCGACGCCGTCGAGCGAACGAACGGCGTCGACCGCGTCGTCGGTCAGTCCCGCCGTCGTGACGTCGAGAGTCGCGCTCAGGTCCGCCGCCGAGCGCAGTCCCTCCACGCTGTCGACGGCGATCATCTCGCCCTCACCGAGGATGCCGACGCGGTCACAGACGGCCTCGACCTGCCCCAGGATGTGACTGGAGAAGAAGACCGTCGCGCCGCGTTCGCTCTCCTCGCGGACGACCTCGCGCATCATGCGCGCCCCGTTGGGGTCCAGCCCCGTCGACGGTTCGTCGAGGACGAGCAGGTCGGGTTCGTCGACGAGCGCCATCCCGAGGACGAGCCGCTGTTTCATCCCCTTCGAGTAGTCGCCGGCGCGCCGGTCACCGTCGCCCCCCTCGAGCCCGACGCGCTGGAGGATCTCTTCCGGGTCGTCGTCGGCGTCCTTCGAGTCGATGACGAACTCCAGGTGCTTGCGGCCGGTCAGCCGGTCGTAGACGTCGTAGCCTTCCGGGAGGACCCCCGTTCGCTCCCGGATAGCCTGTGAGTGTTCGTTCACGTCCATGCCGAAGATGCGGGCGCGACCGGCGGTCGGCCGCACGAAGTCGAGCAGGATGTTGATCGTGGTCGATTTCCCCGCCCCGTTCGGGCCGAGAAACCCGAACACCTCCCCGGACTCCACCGTGAAGGAGACGTTCTGGAGGGCGGTGACGTCACCGAAGCGTTTGGTGACGCCGTCGAGTTCGATGGCAGCCATAGTCGCCGGTTGTGCCCGCTTCCCTCATAGTCTTTCTCTCCGCGAGCGGCGCGAGGCCCGAAGTTTTATACGTCGTCGCTCGGCTCGTATTTTCTCGCCATTCGCTCGGCCTCCGCGGCGTACCGCTCGCGCGTCTCTGCGTCCTCGACCGCGTTCAGGTCGTCGTCGTCGATTTCGCGCGCGGCCGTCACGCTCGTCTTCTGCAGGAGGGCGCTGGAGAGCTGCCGGTGATGCGCTCGCTCGCCGTCCGGGGTGGCGTACACGAGCGTCACGAGGTCCTCGTCCCAGTAGTCGCGTTCGACCAGCCAACACCGTACCATACCCGTCGGTTCCGGCGCGGGCGGCATATGGGCGACGATTGGCTCTCCGCGTTCGGCGTCGACCGCCGGCCTCCACGGCGACGCGGGGATAGATTCATTGGGTCGGTCGACAGACACAGTTTCATGGCAAACCTTACCGAGGGTGTCGGGGGACTCCTCGGAGGGGGGCGCGAGACGACGTGGAACGGTGACGTCGAGGAGTTACTGTACGACGGCGAGTCCATCGAGCGAACGGTCGGTATCGGGACGGGAGAGGTGGTCGTGACGAGCCACCGCGTGTTGACGTTCACGCCCGACGCCGACGGCGAGCACTTCCGGCAGGTCGACCGGCCGAACGTCGTCGGCGTCGGACTGAGCCACGACGGGAACGCTGGCCTGCTGGAGCGGGGCGTGAAGTGGGGGCTCATCGGCGTCATCCTCACCGGGGCGGGCCAGGTCGTCAGCCTCGATGGCCTCGTTTCCGACATCAGCTTCGGGTCGGGTGCGGGCGCGGTCGGTCTCGGCGGCATTCTGGGCCTGCTGCAGACGATGCTCGACCTGATCGCCCGGCTGGACGAGTTCATGACCATCGCGGGCGCGCTGACGGTCATCGTCGCCATGGGCGTGCTCGGCCTGTACATGACGACGCGCGACCGCGTCCTGCGGATCGAACTCGCCGGGCAGGAGGACCTGCTCGTACCCGTGGCGTCGGACGTCGACGAGGGCGTCGTCGAGCGACTCGAAGCGGCGCTGACCGCATCGCCTGACGGCAACTTGAAATCCGACGACCCGCTAGGGTCGCCCGATGGAACGGACGGCGGTACGTGAGCGGGCGTCTGAGCTACCGAGCGAGCCCGGGGTCTACCAGTTTCTGCAGTACGACGGCGACGGGCAGCGCGTGCTGTACGTCGGCAAGGCCGTCGACGTCAGGGCGCGGGTGCGGTCGTACGCCGACCCGCGGAGCCAGCGCATCCGGAACATGGTCGCCCGCGCGGACGCCATCGACTTCGCGGTCACCGACACCGAGACGCAGGCGCTCCTGCTCGAAGCGAACCTCATCAAGCGCCACCGACCGCGGTACAACGTCCGGCTGAAGGACGACAAGTCGTACCCGCTCGTCCAGCTAACCGACCACGAGTTCCCGCGCATCGAGGTCACGCGCGACCCCGCCGAGGCCGCGACTGTGTACGGTCCGTTCACGAGCAAGCGCACCGTCGAGACCGTCGTGAAGGCGCTCCGGGAGACCTACGGCGTGCGCGGCTGTTCCGACCACAAGTACGCGAACCGAGACCGGCCGTGTCTCGACCACGACATCGGCCTCTGTACCGCGCCCTGCACGGACGAGATCGAGCAGGCGGAGTACGTCGCCGACGTCGAGGCCGTCGAGCGGTTCTTCGAGGGTGAGACCGGCGTCCTCGCCGACCCGCTGCGGCGGGAGATGGAGCGCGCCTCCCAGCAGCGGGAGTTCGAACGCGCCGCGAACCTCCGGGACCGGCTCGAAGCCGTCGAGGCGTTCCACGGAAGCGCCAGCGAGGCCGTCCGGCACGAATCCGACGAGCGGACCGTGGACGTGCTCGCCGCCGCGGTCGAGGGGACCAGCGCCACCGTCGCACGCCTGCACAGCGAGGCCGGCAAGCTCGTCGAGCGCGACCGTCATCGCCTCGACGTGCCCGAAGGCGAGGGTCCCGGCGCGGTCCTCGCCGCGTTCGTCAGCCAGTACTACGCCGAGCGGACGCTCCCCGACGCCATCTTGCTGTCCGACCACCCCGAGCGGACCAGCGACGAGGACGCCGCGGACGTGACGGAGTGGCTGGAGGGCGAGGGCGTCGACCTCCGGGTCCCCGGTGCGGGCCGGGAGTCGAAACTCGTCGACCTCGCGCTGAAGAACGCCCGCGGCCACCACCGCGAGCGCGACGAATGCGCCGCCCTCGCCGACGCGCTGGGACTCGACAGCGCCGAGCGCATCGAGGGGTTCGACGTGAGCCACGCCCACGGGAAGTCCGTCGTCGGCAGCGACGTCGCCTTCGTCGGCGGCGACCCCGAGACCGGCCACTACCGCCGGAAGAAGCTCACCGACGAGAACGACGACTACGCCAACATGCGGGCGCTGATTCGCTGGCGCGCCGAGCGAGCCGTCGAGGGCCGCGACGACCGCCCCGACCCCGACCTCCTGCTCATCGACGGCGGCGAAGGCCAACTGAACGCCGCCCGCGAGGCCCTCGACGCGGTCGGCTGGGACGTCCCCGCAGTCGGCCTCGCGAAGGCCGAAGAACTGGTCGTCACCCCCGACGGCACCTTCGACTGGCCCGACGACGCCGAACACCTCCACCTCCTCCAGCGCGTCCGCGACGAAGCCCACCGCTTCGCGGTGAAGTACCACCAGACCATCCGCGACGACGTCTCGACCGCGCTCGACGGCATCGACGGCGTCGGCCCCGAGACGCGAAAGCGGCTCCTCCGACGGTTCGGCAGCGTCGAGAACGTCCGCGCCGCCGCCGTCGGCGAGCTACAGGAGGTCGACGGCGTCGGGTCGAAGACCGCCGAGACCATCGCACGGCGGTTGTGAATCGGGGCCGATCGCCTCACAGCCGCTCGGCGATGTCCTCGGCGAAGTACGTCAGAATCAGGTCCGCACCGGCGCGCTTGATGGAGAGGAGCGACTCGTAGGCGACCTCCTCCAGATTCAGCCAGCCCTTGTCGGCGGCGGCGTGGAGCATGGCGTACTCGCCGGAGACGTTGTAGGCCGCGATTGGGTGGTCGAAGGTCTCCCGCAGGTCGGCGACGATGTCGAGGTAGGGGAGCGCGGGCTTGACCATCAGCACGTCCGCGCCCTGTTCGACGTCGAGTTCGACCTCGCGCATCGCTTCGCGCCGGTTCGCGGGGTCCATCTGGTAGTGTCGGCGGTCGCCGAACGACGGCGCGCCGTCGGCGGCGTCGCGGAAGGGGCCGTAGAACGACGACTCGTACTTCGCGGCGTAGGACATGATGGGCACGTCGGTGTAGCCGGCTCCGTCGAGCGACTCACGAATCGTGCCGACCATGCCGTCCATCATGCCGCTGGGGGCGACCATGTCCGCGCCGGCCTCGGCGTGGGAGACGGCGGTCTTCCCCAGGAGGTCGAGCGTCAGGTCGTTCTGGACGGTGAGTCGCGGGTCGGTCTCGGCACCAGGTTCGAGGACGCCGCAGTGGCCGTGGTCGGTGTACTCGCAGAGACAGACGTCCGTGATGACGTACGCGTCGGTCTCGGAGGTTATCTCTCGGACTGCGTCCTGCACGACGCCGTCGTCGGCCCAGGCGCGTGAGCCCTCGGCGTCCTTCGACTCGGGGATGCCGAAGACGATGACCGCCTCGACGCCGGTCTCCATGATCTCCTCGACGCGGTCGGCGGCCTCCTCGAGCGGCACCCGCTCGTGGCCGGGCATCGTCTCGATGGGCACGCGCTCGTCGGTGGTCGCGTCGACGAACACCGGGGCGATGAGGTCGCTCGCAGCCACCTCGGTCTCGCTGACCAGCGACCGGACGCCGTCACCGCGGAGTCTGCGTGGTCGGCGTGTCAGGTCCATGCAGGCACGTCCGCACGGACGCGCAAAGTGGTATCGCTTCCGAAGGGATTTATCGCTCGCTGGCGTTGCACCGAGTAGCGATGGCTCCCCTCGCGGAAACGACCGAGACCGCCCAGACTCTCCTCAGCCAGTACGGTCTGCTGGCGCTGTTCGCGGTGTTCGTCCTCGAAGGCGCGATGTTGCTCTACTTCGCACCGAGCGAGAGTCTCGTCCCCGCCGCCGTCTGGCTGCTGGGGAACTCCCTAACCGACTACGTCCTCATCATCACGGTCGCCGTCGTCGGCGCGACCATCGGTCAGTTCCTGCTGTTCTCGGCGGCCAAACGCGGCGGCCGGGAGTACCTGCTCCAGAAGCGGTGGTTCCGCGTCAGCGAGGACAAACTCGACCGCTTCGACGACTGGTTCCGGCGCTACGGCCGCCCCGGCGTCGCCATCAGCAACACGCTGCTGTTCACCCGCGGGATGCTGACCGTCCCCGCCGGCTTCGCGGAACTCGACGACCGTGAGTTCATTTTGCTGTCGGCACTGGGGACGCTCTCGTTCGAGACCATCCTCGCGGCGCTGACGATCCTGTTCCCCGACATGCTCCGGTACGTCGGGCTCTAGACGGAGACCCGCTCGCCGCGTTCGTCGCTGCGCGCGATGGCGTCGAGGACGCGCTGGACAGCGAGCCCGTCGGCGAACGACGGCGAGTACGCCGTCCCGTCGGCGACCGCGGAAAGGAACTCGTAGTTCTCGTGGACGAAGGTGTGCTCCCAGCCGAGGACGTGCCCCGGCGGCCACCAGTGGTCGAGGTACGGGTCGTCCTCGTCGGTGACGAGCACGCGCTGGAAGCCGCGGTCGTCTTCGGTCCGGACCCGGAGTTCGTTCAGTCGTTCGAGCGAGAACGACAGGGCACCCCTCGTGCCCTCGATCTCGATAGTGTGGTCGTTCTGTCGGCCCGTCGCCATCCGAGTTCCTTCGAGAGTCCCCATCGCGCCGTTCTCGAAGGCGACCTGCGCGGAGTAGGCGTCGTCGACCGAGACGGGTCGCGTCTCGCTCCCATCCTCGACGGGCCGCTCGTCGACGAAGGTCCGGAGCTGGCCGGACACCCGTTCGACGTCGCCGACGAGAAATCGCGCGAGGTCGACCGTGTGCGCGCCGAGGTCGCCCAGTGCGCCACTGCCGGCGAGGTCCACGCTGTTCCGCCAGGACCACGGCGCGTCGGCGTCGACCAGCCAGTCCTGGAGATACCGACCCCGGAAATGCCGGACGTCGCCGATGACGCCGTCGTCCAGCAGTCGCTTCGCGTACTGGATCGCGGGGACGAAGCGGTAGTTGAACGCCGTCGCGGTCGGGACACCGGCGGTCGCTGCGGCGTCGGCCATCCGCTCGGCTCCGTCGAGCGTCGGTGCGAGTGGCTTCTCACAGAGGACCGGCGTGCCGGCCTCCAGTGCCGCGATGGAGGGGTCGACGTGGAGGTGGTTCGGGCCGAGATTGTAGAAGACGTCGACCTCGTCGACCACGTCGTGCCAGTCGGTCGCCGTGCGCTCGAACCCGAGTCGGTCGGCGGCGTCGGCGAGCGCCGTCTCGTCGCGTCCGACGAGGACCGACCGCTCGACTGCGGGCGCGTCCGGGAAGAACATCGGCAGTCGGGCCAGTGCGTTCGCGTGGGCCTCGCCCATGAATCGATAGCCGAGAACGCCGACGGAGAGGGGCATACGGCGTCCTCGCCCGCCAGCGGGAAAGTCTCTCGGGCAGCGACGGACAGGAGGTGAAGCTACCGGGGCGCGATACTCGCCGATAGATTGATAGCTGTCGGCATGCTGGACACCCATTCGTGATGGACGACAAGACCGAATCGCTCCGGGACATCTTCATGGACGTCTCCGAAGAAGGGACGGTGACAGAGAGCCAGGAGGCCGAGCGCGGCACGCTCACCGACGTGGACGACGCCACCGTCGAGGAGCGACTGACCGACGTCGTCGAGCGGATGGCCGACCGCTACGACTTCGACGCCGGACTGTCCACCGACGAGTACTGCGAGGTCGTCCGGCGGTTCTACGACGGCGACTCCGACGCCGAGATCGCCGCTGCGGTCGAGTCGTCCGAGGCCACCGTGTTTCGGGCCCGCACCGACTGCCACCTCCTCCGCGAGTCGGACCTCGACGGCCCGGTCGAACCCGACGCGGTCAGGGACCGACTCGACGAGGACCCCGACGAACTCGCTGCCGACCTCGGCGTCGATTCCGACGAACTCCGACCATATCGCCGCGCACTGGCCGCGAGAACCGAATCGATGACCGACAGCCACCGCTTCCAGGACGAGTTCGAGGAGATCCTGACCGACGCCGACATCTCCGGCACGCTCACCGAAGGCGTTCGCGAGGACGGACTCCGCGAAGCGACCGAAGACATCGAGACCGACGTCTCCTTCTGACGGGTCGCGACCGTCGCGAAGCCGATACTCCCGAACGATAGCAGGAGTGACAACCGAACATCAAAGTACCTTGGTAACGTACAACACAGTATGGAACCCTGGGGCTGGATCATCGTCTACGTGGTCGGGTTCACTCTGTTCCAGCTGCTGGTGTTCCGCTACATCAGCGGGGGCCCCAGTCCGGACAACGGATCGGCCGATTCACCACTCGCAGCCGAGATGCCGGCACTGGAGCGAGACCGTCACACCCGCGATGGCCACGCCGAGGACGGTCGCTACTGTCAGCACTGCGGTGCGCAGAACGAGAGCGACCCGATGTTCACGTACTGTCGCGAGTGTGCGAATCCGCTGTAGGAACGTCAGCACTTTCTCTGCGGCCGGGGAACGGCGAGCATGCGCGCCATCGCCATCAACGTCGGCGCGAACACCAACGAGCCAGGGTTCCGCGGCCCGGTGTTCCCCGACGACCGCTTCGAGTACGTCCCCATCCCCGAGTCGAAGCCGACGACCGGGTCGGTGCCGACCTACGGCGACCTCGCCACCCACCTCTCCGTCGAGATCCCGGACTCCGTGCGCGAGCGAGCGGTCCATCTCGACCCGGAGTTCGCCGAGTACCCGCAGTGCGAGCGGTACACCTACGGCGACCCGCACGGCGTGAAAGCCCGGCCGGTCTCCGAGCTGGGCGCCGGCGACTACCTGCTGTTCTACGCGACGCTCTCGATGGACGGCGAGCCTGCCGACTGGCAGCCGCCGGACTGGGGAGCCTACCTCGTCGGTCACTTCCGTCTCGCACGGGACGCGCTGACCGGCGAAGAGTACGAGGGGCTGTCGGCCGACGAGCGGGCGGCGTTCGCAAACAACGCCCACGTCAAGCGGGACCCGTTCGACGCGCGCGTCCTCGTCCACGGCGACCCCGACGGTTCGCGGCTGTACGACCGAGCGGTGCCGCTGAGTACGCCCGAGGCAGGTGTGGACGCGAATCGGCTCGTGACCGACCTCTCGGCGGACTCCGGCAAGGGGCCGTGGTGGCGACGGCCGCTCCGGTACGACGAAGCGGCGACCGCCGAACTGCTCGACGTGGTCGAGCGTCGGTCGTTCGAGGCGTCTCTCGACGGCTGACTCGACGCGCCAACGGCGCGGACGGCGCAGTCCGCCGTCGTCGTGCTATCATCTCTGAGAACGGAGCGAAAACGCATATACTACGAGGCGACGTTCCCCCCGTATGCGCGTATCCAGCGGCGTCCCTGGATTCGACGAGCTCGTCCAGGGCGGTCTCCTGCCGAACCGCCTCTACGTCGTCTCCGGCCCTCCAGGAAGCGGCAAGACGACCTTCTGCTCGCAATTCATCACTGACGGGGCGAAGAACGGTGAAACGTGTGTCTACGTCACGATGCACGAGACCAAAGAGGAACTGATCACTGACATGTCGGGCTTCGACTTCGGGTTCGACAGGGTCATGCAGTCCGGGAAGATCCAGTTCCTGAATCTCGTCACCGAGAACGGCAAACGGACGATCACCCAGTTCGGCACCGAAGGCGGACTGACGAACCGACTCGCCGCCTTCTTCGAATCGAACGACATCGACCGGGCGGTCATCGACTCGACCATGCTGTTGCAACACTTCATGGGCGACGCCGCCGACGAGATCACGGGCTTTCTCTCTGCACTGAAGAAGACGGACACGACGATCCTCCTCATCTCGGAGATGACCGATCCCTCCTCGTACGCCGACGAGCACTACCTCGCCCACGGCGTCATCTTCTTCCACAACTACCTGGAGTCCGGCGGGATGCAACGCGGCGTCCAGGTCATCAAGATGCGCGGCACCGCCATCGACTGCGACATCCGGCGAATCGAGTTCGGCGACAGTGGGCTGACCGTCCATCCCAACGAGAAGGTCGAGGGGTAGCATGAGCAAGTACGAGGCGGCCTACGGGAAAGACTGGGACGCGCTCGACAAGGAGGAGGCCGTCGAGCGCGCCTACGCCCTCGGGGTCGCCGAGTTGCTCGGCGAGTACGACCGCGACGAGGTCGAACGCATCCGCGCCGAGATGGACACCGCCTACCAGAAGAGCATCGTGGAACTCGCCTTCGAGGAGGGGCGAAACGAAGCGAAGGACCTCCGGCGCGAGGCCGACGCGGCCGGCGAGGGTGACGTCTGGAAGTCGCTCGTCGAGGACGTTCCCGTTCCGACCGAAGACGACCTGCCGACGGGCGGCCGCGACGGTCTCCCGGAATCGCTCGGCTCGGTCGACGTACTCGACCGGCCGGACCCCAACGAGAACAACGCGACCGACAGACCGGACTTTCTCGACAGGTAGCCCTGCACTGGCTCGTCGATCGGTACCTCGAAGAACGGGGAGTCGCTGCTCAGAACGAGAGGGGGTCGGGACCGGACTCGCCGGGGCTCAGCGGGTCGCGGTCGCTGTAGCCCTTGCGGCCGATGGCGTCACTGCCGAGCGCGCTGTACATCGCCATCCGCGCTTCCTCGGCGTTGGCGAACGTCTCCGAATCGAGTCGCCGGAGGGCGTCTCCGAGCGTCTCGCCACCGTTCGGATATTCGAGTTCCATGTCGCCGTAGGCCTCGATGAGGTCGTCCGTCGTCGCCGGGTAACTGTGCGCGTCGGTTCGGTCAGTGACGTCGGTGAGTATTCGCATACCTGGCGAAAGAACATGGTCGTTAATAAACCTTCACTATTGATAATCCTAGATTGGGAAAGGTGCCCCTAGTGAGTATAAGGACCGTGGTGGGGAGACACATGGACGGTGAGTACGAGCGTCGGACGACCGCAAGCCGTTGTCGCAGGGTTCAATGCGACGGACTTCATAGCGTATCCCATGCACTGTCACTACTGTGACCGCGAGGCCGACATCGCCGTCGAGAAGGACGGCATCAAGGTCGGGGTCTGCAAGTCCCACTTCCGCGAGCAGATGGAGGACCTCGCGGAGGGGGACTGGATCGAGGGCATCGAAGAGGACCTCGACATCGACCGCACGGAGTAGCCACGGTCACTTTTTGCCGTTCCACCCATCTGGGGACGTATGCAGGTCAACGAAACGGACCTCGAATTCGAGGAGTCCGAACACGGTACCTCCCTCGCCCGACGCAAGCGCCTCTCGCGCGAGGCCGGCGGCGAGGAACTGGGCTGTAGCCTCTACGAACTGCCACCGGGTCGCCGCTCGTGGCCGTACCACTACCACGAGAACAACGAGGAGGCGCTCTACGTCCTCGACGGCGCGGGCACGCTCCGTCACGACGGCGACGAGCACTCGCTGGCGGCCGGCGACTACGTCGCCCTCCCGACCGGCCCCGAAGGCGGCCACCGCGTCGTCAACGACACCGAGACGACGCTCCGGTATCTCGCCATCTCGACCATGCGCCATCCCGACGTCGTCCGCTATCCCGATTCCGACAAGGTCGGGGTCTACACCGGCTCCGCACCCGGCGACCACGACGGCCGGACGTTGACGGCCTACTATCGCCGCGACGACGACGTCGACTACTGGGAGGGCGAGGAGTAGGACGGTCGGCTGCCGCCCGTCTGACGCCCCAGGCACGCTTTTCCCGGTGAGAACCGTTGGTCCCCCTATGGAGAAGGTCAGTCTCGACGAGATCGACCGCCGGATGGGGCCGGCAGCGGTGAAGAAACCGCTCGCCGACGCGCTCGGGACCGACGGCATCGCCCTCAACTACTACGAACTCGCGCCCGGCGAGTCGTTCGCGTTCGGCTATCACCGACATCCGCGACAGGAGGAGTGCTTCTACGTCGTCGAGGGGACCGCGACCTTCGAGACCGAGGACGGTGACGTGACCGTCGGCGCGCAGGAAGCGGTCCGCTTCGAGCCCGGCGAGTGGCAGCAGGGCCGCAACGACGGCGAGGAGCGAGTCGTCGCGCTGGCCATGGGTGCGCCGAGGACCGAGCGCGAGACCGAGATGCTGCGGTCCTGTCCCGACTGCGGCGGTCGCACCGAGAACGAGATCGAGATGGCCGACGACCGCTCGGCGCTCGTGACCCGCTGTACCGTCTGCGGCGCGGAGACCGGCCGCTTCGACTGAGCGGGCCGACAGGACGGATTTTTGTACGCGCAGCCGTTTTCCTCGGTCACATGGGCAGCGACGACCACGGCGGGTTCGAGCACGTGCGCGACGAAGTCGACGGCCACCCGATGGTGAGCCTGCTCCGGTACGCAGTCCCGTACTGGCCGCGGCTGTCGGTCGGCATCCTCGCCTCGCTGTTGACCCGCCTGATGCGGCTGGTGCCGCCGCTCGTCGTCGGGGTCGCCATCGACCGGGTCATCAACACGCCGGGCGAGCCCGGCCTCCTCGCGCAGTTCGGCCTCGTCACGAGCGAGACAATCCCGACGGGCGCAATCGCGCTCCGGGTCGACCTGCTGGAACGGCTGGTCCTCGTCGCCGCCGTCGCGTATCTGGTCCGGGCCGTCACCAGGTTCCTCTCGCGGTACCTGCTCCAATCGACGGCACAGAAGGTCCAGCGGGACCTGCGGAACGACACGTACGACCACATGCAGCGACTCTCGCTGTCGTTCTTCGCCAACCACCAGACGGGCGGGATGATGTCCATCTTGAACAACGACGTCAACAGGTTAGAGCGGTTCCTCAACACGGAGCTTCGGCAGGTCATCCGCGTCGTCGCCGTCGTCGGCGGCATCGCCGCCCTGCTGTGGTACTACTCGCCCAAGATCGCCCTCATCGCGCTCGCACCCGTCCCGTTCATCGGGCTCGCGAGCGGGAAGTTCCTCACCTGGATCGAGCCGACGTACAAGTCCATCCGCGAGACCGTCTCGCGGCTGAACACCCGGCTGGAGAACAACCTCGGCGGCGCGCCGGTCATCAAGGCGTTCGGCCGCTACGACTTCGAGCGCGAGCGCGTCGCCGACCAGAGCCAGACCTACCACGACGAGAAGGTCACGGCCATCCGCCTCCGCCGGGGCTTCTTCTCCGCCCTGCGAGTCCTCACCGGCGTCGTCTTCGTCGGCGTCCTCTACGTCGGCGGCCGGGACGTCATCGCCGGCTCGCTCAAGGTCGGGCTGTTCGCCACGACGTTCCTCCTCCTGCGCCGGCTGTACTCCCCGATGCGCCGCATCGGGAAGACCGCCAACAAGTACCAGCTCGCCAAGTCCAGCGCCGAGCGGGTCTTCGGCGTCCTCGGCCACGAGCCGTCCATCACGTCCCCCGACGACGGGCACGCGCCCGACTCCGTCGACGGCGACGTCTCCTTCGAGGACGTCTCGTTCAGCTACGACCGCGGCGAGACAGTCGTCGAAGACGTGTCGCTGGACGTCGAGGCCGGCGACACGGTGGGGCTCGCCGGCCCGACCGGAGCGGGGAAGTCGACCCTTCTGAAGCTCGTTCCCCGCTTTCACGACGTGAACGATGGTGCCGTTACGGTCGACGGGACCGACGTCCGTGAGTGGGACCTCCAGGCGCTCAGAGACGAGATCGCCGTCGTCGAGCAGGACCCGTACCTGTTCTCGGGGACGGTACAGGAGAACGTCGCGTACGGCGACAGCGACGTGCTCGACAGCGAGGCGGTCCAGACCGGCGAGACCGTCCACGAGCGCGTCCGCGAAGCCGCCGTCGCCGCCGAGGCCCACGAGTTCGTGTCCGACCTCCCCGACGGCTACCAGACCCAGATCGGCGAACGCGGCGTCAAGCTCTCCGGCGGGCAGCGCCAGCGGGTCGCCATCGCCCGCGCGCTGCTGAACGACCCGAGCATCATCCTGCTCGACGAGGCCACCTCCGACGTCGACACCGAGACCGAAGAGCGCATCCAGGAGAGTCTCGCCCGTCTCTGCGCCGATCGGACCGCCTTCGTCATCGCCCACCGGCTGTCGACCATCCGCGACGCCGACCACATCGTCGTCATGGAGGACGGGCGGACCACCGAGCGCGGCACGCACGAGGACCTGGTGGCCGCGGACGGCACCTACGCAGACCTCTGGGGCAGCCAGTCCGAGGAAACCCCCAGACTCGCCGGCGACGACTGACTTTTTGACCCCGGGGCACCACCCTCCGGACGAATGGAGACGACCCATCGGGTGTACGTCGACGACGCGCGCGAACTGACGGCGCTGGACGACGACTCGGTCGACCTCGTCGTCACCTCGCCGCCGTACCCGATGATCGAGATGTGGGACGACCTGTTCGCCGAACTCGACCCCGCAGTCGGCGACCACCTCGACGACGGCGACGGCAACGCCGCGTTCGACGCGATGCACGACGTGCTCGACGCCGTCTGGGCCGAACTCCGGCGGGTCCTCGTCCCCGGCGGCATCGCCTGCATCAACGTCGGCGACGCCACGCGCAAGGTCGACGACAGCTTCCGCGTCTACCCGAATCACGCACGCATCGTCGAGGCGTTCACCGCGCTCGGGTTCGAGCCCCTTCCCGATATCCTCTGGCGCAAGCCCGTCAACAGCGCCGCGAAGTTCATGGGCTCGGGCATGCTCCCGCCGAACGCCTACGTCACGCTCGAACACGAGTACGTCCTCGTGTTCCGCAACGGCCCGGACAGTCGGTCGTTCGAGCCCGGCGCGGACCGCCGGTACGACGCCGCCTACTTCTGGGAGGAGCGCAATCGCTGGTTCTCCGACGTCTGGACCGAGGTCGCCGGCGAACGGCAGGCCCTCGACGGGGACGACCTCCGCGAGCGCTCGGCGGCGTTCCCCTTCGAGATTCCCTACCGACTCGTCAACATGTACTCCGTCTACGGCGACACCGTCCTCGACCCCTTCTGGGGCACCGGCACCACCTCGCTCGCCGCGATGATCGCCGGCCGCAACTCCGTCGGCACCGAACTCGACCCCGAGTTCGTCGGGTTCTTCGACGACCGCGTCGACGAGGTACCGTCCCTCTCGCGGGACGTCGTCGCCGACCGACTCGACGCCCACCGCGAGTTCGTCGCCGACTACGAGGGGGACCTCGCGTACGACGCCGCCCACTACGACTTCCCCGTCCAGACGAAACAGGAGCGGTCGATTCGCCTCTACAGCGTGGCCGACGTCGATCAGACGGACAACGGCTATCGGGCCGTTCACGAACCGTCCGACGCGGACTGACCGACCCCCGCGTCGTTCACGGCCGACCGCTGAGACCTGCGTTCCCTAACCCTCCCGAACGTACCCGTTGAGCAGGAGGGCGGCCGCGACGACGTAACAGAGCGCCAGGCCGACGAAGCCGACGCGGTAGGTCGCGACCGTTGCCACGGTCCCCATGTACACGGGACCCAACGCACCGACGCCGATGAAGATGCCTCGTGCCACCCCCAGGTCAGCGCCGACGTCCGCGGTCGGTGCTTCCTCGAGCAAGAGCGCGTCCGCGATCGGGAAGACGGACTTGTACCCGAGCGCGTAGACCGCGATGGCGGCCACCACGGGGACGAGCGTCGACGTCAGCGAGACGCTCGCCAGGCCCAGGACGCTGAACAGGAGCGCCCCCGCGGCGACGAGGCGGCCGGAGAGTCGGTCCGAGAGCAGTCCCGAGAGCGGCTTGACGACGATGCCGACGAGGAACACCACCGCGAACAGCCCCGCGGCGAGTGACTCCGGGAACCCCTTCGACTGGGCGAGATACGTCGGCAGGAAGTTGACCCACGCCCCGACGACGAAGTAGAACAGCGAGAACGCCACGAGGAGTTCCCGCTGTCGGCTCGTCGTCACGAGCCGCCGGAACGTCTCGCCGAACGCCAGGGTCGGTCGGCCGACCCGATAGGACTCCCTGTTCCAGAGCACGTATCCCACCGTCGCGACGGCCAGCACGGCCGCGACGAACCGGAACGGCGACCGCCAGCCCACCGACACCGTCGCCACGAACCCGATTCGCTCCAGGAAGACCGCACTCCCGCCGGCCACCACGACGCCCGCGACGGCCGCGAGGATGCCACCCAGGTCCGTCCCCGCAGTGTAGACGCCGAGCGCCTGCCCACGACGGCCGTCGAAGAGGTCCGACAGTTGCGCGCGGGAGGGAACCGTGAACAGCCCCTTTCCGAACCCGAGCACCAGCGCCCCGAGCGCGAACGGGACCACCGTGGCCGCCGTCCCGACGAGCAGGAACGCCGCCGTGAGGAACACGAGTCCGGGGACCACGAGCGACGGCCGCGTCAACTGATCGGACAGCCGCCCGCTCGCCATCTGCGTGCCCGCGTAGACCAACTGGAGGCCGCCGAGCACGACCCCAGCCGTCGCCGTCGTGATGCCGAGATCCCTGATGATGGCCGGCAACAACGGCGAGAGGAGGAACCGACCGAACTGGAGGATGGCCCACGCGGCGCTGAGACTCACCAACATCCGGCCGCCGTAGCCAGCGAAGAGCCGCCCTTGCTGTGTCGCCACTATATCGGACAACCGTACCCGGCGGTATATGATTGCTGTGTCGGGACACGGAGCGGCACGTCTCGTTCCCTCGGAGGCTGCAATCCCTGTCGCTCACTGCAATTGCAGCGTTTCTCGTGACCTCTCGGTCACTCGTAGGCGGGAATACCGTTATTGACAGCGATTACG
>JARUKX010000034.1 GCA_029688825.1 Haloarculaceae archaeon H-GB1-1
TCGGCGCGGACGAGCGCGCCTACCGCGTGGCCGAGATCCGGGAACGCGCACGGTACGGACGTGGAGTGAGCGAGGCTGCCGCCGACGAGGCGGTCTCCATCGTGGATTCGATGGTTCGCGAGCGAGTCTGGTGGAGCAGTCGGAACGATTAAGTCGGACGGGGCCACTCACACGCCTATGCGACAGTCCACACCCGTCGTCGTCGCTCGGCGTACTCGCGGGTGTGTCACTCGCAGTTCTCCGGGGAAACGTAAACGCGCGTGAGTGGCTCCTGGCGGCGTAGCGACCCGTCACTGGCCGACCCTGTTTCGTATCGCGCGCCGACCGAAACCCCATAGCACGACACATGACAGACGACCTGCTCACCGGCGTGTTCCCCGCGATGACCACGCCATTCCACGACGACGACAGCATCGATTTCGAGACACTCCGCGCGGACGCCCAGCGACTCGAAGCCGCCGGCGTCGACGGCCTCGTTCCCGTCGGCTCGACCGGCGAGTCCGCGACCCTCAGCCACGACGAACACATCGAGGTGGTCGAGGCGGTCGTCGACGCCGTCGACGACGTGCCCGTCATCGCCGGCTCCGGCTCGAACAACACCCGCGAGGCGCTCTCGCTCTCGAAGCGTTCCGTCGAGGCCGGTGCCGACGCGCTCTTGCTGATCTCGCCGTACTACAACAAGCCCGAACAGCGCGGGCTGCTCGACCACTACCAGACCATCGCCGACGAGGTCGACGTTCCACAGATCGTCTACAACGTCCCGTCCCGCACGGGCCAGAACATCGAACCCGAGACGGTCGTCGAACTCGCGAGCCACCCGAACATCCGCGGTTTCAAGGCCGCCAGCGGGGACATGGGACAGATCTCGGAAATCATCGAACGCACGCGCGACGAGGACTTCGCCGTGCTCTCCGGTGACGACGGCATGACCTTCCCCGTCGTCTGCCTCGGCGGGGCCGGGACCATCTCCGTCGCGGCGAACGTCGAACCCGAACGCTGCGTGGCGATGACCCACGCCGCGCTGAACGACGAGACCGCCCGAGCGCGGGACCTGCACCACGAACTCGGTCCGCTGTTCCGCGCCCTGTTCTGGGAGACCAACCCCATCCCGGTCAAGGCGGCCATGGAGATGCGCGGATACGGCCCCGAACACATGCGCCAACCGCTGTCACCGCTCTCGGAAGAGTACCGCGACGGCCTGCGCGAGGTCCTTCGAGAGCTAGAGGAGTCCGGGCTGCCGGAGGCCGACGAATGATTCGGGTCGCGGTCACGGGCGCGACCGGTCGCATGGGCCGCGCCGTCATCGAGACGGCCGGTGCGCGAGACGACGTCGAAGTCGCCTGTGCCTTCAACCGCGACCCCCAGGAGGAGAGCGTCGACGGCGTTCCCCTCCGCCCGACCGCCGAAATCGGGAGCGCACTCGCCGAGACCGACGCCGACGTGGTCGTGGACTTCACCGGCCCGTCGACCGCTCTCGACGCCGTCGAGGCCTGCGTCGACGCCGACGTCCCGTTCGTCACCGGCACGACCGGGTTCGAGGACGACGAACTCGCCGTCCTCGAAGAAGCGAGCGCGGAGATTCCCGTCCTCAAAGCGTCGAACTTCGCCCGTGGCATCCAGGCACTGTTGCGCACGCTTTCGGAGGCCGTCGCTACGCTTCCGGGCTACGATATCGAACTCACCGAGACCCACCACAACGGCAAGCGCGACGCTCCGAGCGGAACCGCGCTCACCCTGCTCGACGAGATCGCAGAGCAGCGCGACTTCGACACCCAGTACGGCCGCGAGGGGTTCCAGCCACGCGAAGAGGGCGAGATCGGCGTTCACGTCCGCCGCGCCGGCAACGTCCGCGGCGAGCACGAGATCATGTTCGCCGACAACGACGAGGTCGTGACGCTCACCCACCGCGCCGAGGACCGCGGCGTCTTCGCCGCCGGCTCGCTCGACGCCGCCGTCTGGATCCTCGACCAGGACGCCGGCTACTACGACTTCGGCGACGTCGTCGACGCGTAAGTCGCCCGGCCGACTCCTTCCCTAGGTGTTAAGGCCCGGCGTAGCAACGTCTCGACCACATGAGTCTCCAGAGCGACGTAGAAGACCTGTGGCAGCGCTACGACGACGGACTGTCGGTCGACGACGCGACCGACGACGACGCCGACGTGCTGGAGGAGTTCCTCCAGGCGCTCGAAGCCGGCGAGATCCGCGCCGCCGAGAAGCGCAACGGTGAGTGGGAGGCCAACGAGTGGGTCAAGCAGGGCATCCTGCTCAACTTCGGCCTGCGCGAGACCGAGCCCCGAGAGTACGGCGGCGTCACCTACCACGACGTCCTGCCGCTACGGGACACCGCGGACCTCTACGAGCGCGGCACGCGCAACACGCCCGACGGCACGACCATCCGCCGGGGTGCGTACGTGGGCGGCGACGCCATCCTGATGTCGCCCGCCTTCGTCAACATCGGTGCGCACGTCGGCGACGGCACCCTCGTCGACTCCTGTGACACGGTCGGGTCCTGCGCGCAGATCGGCGAAGACGTCAAACTCGGCGCGAACACGCTCATCGGCGGCGTCCTCGAACCCGTCGAGAACGCGCCGGTCATCGTCGAGGACGGCGTCTCGCTCGGCGCTGGCTGTCGCGTGACCTCCGGCTTCGTCGTCGGCGAGAACTCCGTCGTCGGCGAGAACACGCTCCTCACCCCACGCATCCCTGTCTACGACCTCGTCGAGGAGGAGGTCATCTACGGCGAACTGCCGCCGGAGCGCCGCGCGTTCACCCGCTTCGTCGAGTCCTCCGTCTCCGACCACGACCTCATCGACGGCGGCGCGTACAAGCCCGCCGTCGTCGCGACCAGCATCGAAGAGGAGACGCTGGAAGGGACCGAGCGCGAGGACGCGCTGCGGGAGTGAGCGAGGCGGCTCGACGCGAACGGTCTCGTTCGGGAACGACCGATCAGATCTCGTTTTTGTCGGCCCCAGTATCGATACTGCCGTACAACGAATAGAGAATCACGAGCATCCCACAGGCGACAAGCGTGGTTTGAATGACCCCTGCCTGAAATATCGAGAGCCCGACGACATCGAACAGGATCCCCTCGATGACGGATCCGACGCTGATCAACAGGAATCCGATGGCCACGTACAGCATCGGCTGATTGCCGTGGATACGATACCCCTTGTACGCCTGGTAGCTGATCAGCAATCCCAGGCCGACGGTGACCACCTTCGCGATGACGAGTTCGATGTGCATGGTTATGTCTCTCGGATGTCGTTCCAGATGCGCGAGAACCGTTCGGAGGCGTTTTCTCGGACCTCGACGCTGACGCTGATGCTCCCGTCGTCGATATCGACGGTCAGATGATCGACGTTCGCGTCGTAGACGCTGTGATGGCTGCCGTCCGGTTCGAGCTGTGTCCGTTCGACGAGCAGTTCGTGGGCGACTATGTCCTCGACGCGGCGGTAAATTGTCGAGCGAGCGACGTCACACTCCTCGCTGAGTTCCTTTACAGAGAGTGGCTCCCGACTCGTCGCTGCCAGTATCTGCCGGACGAGTTCCTCACCGAGTAGCTCCAGAAGTTCGTCAGAACGAGTCTCACTTGACACAACTGTTCCTCGCAGTAGCTGATACTCAGTGGAGCCTACTTAAAAAGGACGCACTTTTGCACGCAACGCAACACAGGTTTCCCGCCTATAGGCCCTCTCTCTGTAGTTTTGACTGTAAGGTGACCGAGATTATGAGAAACGAATCGCTGTTCACGCGGCGGAAGATGCTCCAAGCGACTGGTAGTTCACTGCTGGTTGGTCTAGCTGGATGTTCGAGCTCGCAGACGAACGGCGGCTCGACGGCTGCTGCGGATACCCATACCGAACAGCACACCGAGGAATCGTCCGAGACTGGCGACCACGACGAGGAGGGAAGCCACAGTGACTCGGAAGGCGACCACGGTGGCGATAGCCACGGACACGACGAAGCCATCAGTGCGCCGACCGAGACGGCCGAAGTGAAGATGCTCACGCAGGACGGCGGCTACCACTTCGACCCGCACGTCGTTCGAGTCAAGCCGGGCGGAACGGTCTCCTGGGTGCTGGCGAGTGGGAGCCACACGACGACTGCGTACCACCCGGACAACGACCAGCCGCAACTCGTCCCCGATGGGGCCGCGACCTGGGATAGCGACACCCTGTCGAACCAGGGGGAATCCTTCGAGCACACGTTCGAGACCGAGGGCGTCTACCACTACTACTGTTCGCCCCACGAGTCAGTGGGGATGATCGGGAGCGTCATCGTCGGCGAGCCCGATGCCCACGGACAGCCAGCACTCGAGGAGCCACCCCAAGACAAGCCGGAAGCGGTGCGCACCAAGATCGAGGACCTCAACGCGATGTGTAACGAGGCACTCGGTCACAGTCACTGAACACCTCTCTCGACCGCAGCAGTTACCGACCGATTCCGCCCGGACGGTACGCACAGCCACTCTTCAGAAGTGGAGCGGCACCCACCTTGTTTACCCAGTCCGATGAGTTCGTATGGAGAGTGGCGGACATCGCCGTCAGTTTGTGCGACAGCGTACCGTTGCCTCGTACATGAGCGAATATCGGACGGAACTGAGAACAGTCGGCGATGTTGCTGCGTCGTCCCTGCTTCTTCGACTGCACTGCCGAGCGTCCGGCCTCGACTGTTCCCTCGAGGCCGCCCTGTGCGGCCTCGAGCAGGGGATCTGTTCGAAAGCGTGCGTGAGAGGGTAGGAGTATCGTCGGGGACAGCAGCGTCAGCAGGGTATGGCGTCAGAGTTGGGGAACGTCCAAGAACCGCTCGTCAGCACAGCACTCGGCCTCGCGAGCGACGAGCATGCAGCCCGGCCCGTCACAGGCGACTTCGGAGACGTCCCTGAGGCCCGCATCGGTACACAGCGAGCCGAACTCGCCCAGTCCGACCGCCTCGAACGATTCGTGTGGAACCCGGACGTGTGCCTCACGCATCATGAATTGTTCTGTTGCCATGGGTCGTGGCAGTTGATATCTGTGCCAGCGACCTCGGCCTAGTGCCCAGTATGCAGGGGGCATTTATCAAAGAAGGGCCACAGACGGCGTGCACCATGTCAACAATTCTGATACAGATGAAAACACCTTTGAGGGTGTGCCACACTCACACGAGGTACGTATCATGGTACAACTCGCCAAGTATCACGGGACCGGAAACGAGTTCTTCATCGTCGACGCCGACGAGGGGGTCGCCGACCGTCGGGGATTCGCCCGACGCGTCTGTGACCGCGACACCGGCGTCGACCATCCGGACGCGGCCCGCGTGGGGGCGGACGGCGTCTGTTTTCTCGCGCTCGAAGATAGTTTCGCACCGCCACGAATCGTCATGACGCTGGTCCAGCCGGACGGCTCTATCGCACCGATGTGCGGCAACGCTGCAGCCTGCGCGGCCACCTGGGCGGCCAACCGGACCGGCGCGACCGAGATAATGATCGACACGCAGTCGGGAACCCGCGAGGCCACCGTCGACGGTGACACGGTCACCGTCGAGATGGGGACGCCGACCTGCGCACCGGCCGCGGTTCCGGTCGACAGCACCGGACCGATTATCGAGGAGGAGATCGCGGGACTCGACATTACTGCCGTGAAGGCGGACATCCCGCACGCCGTCGCGTTCGTCGACGACCCCGACGCCGTCGACCTCGACGACGTGGGGCCCGTCGTCCGGAACCACGACCTGTTCCCCCGCGGCGCGAACCTGACCGTCGCCACCGAGACGGGCGACGGCGCGTTCGAACAGCGCACCTACAAGCACGGCGTCGAGGACGAGATCAACTCCTGTGGCACCGGCGCGGTCGCTGTCGTCGCCGCCGCCCGCGAACTCGACCTCGTCGCGGACGACGAATCGACGACCGTCGAGTACCCGGGCGGAACGCTGACCGTCAGGCGCGACGCACGCGGCGTCGAACTCGAGAGCACTATCGACCGCGTCTTCACTGGGGAGGCGTTCGCCGAGGAGAGCCCCTCGGTGCGTCCAGCGGCCGCGGACGACTGAACCTCGGAGTCGAAAGCCCTACGTCCGGCCACCGGATATCTCAGCCCAATCGCTCGCATGTCACGAGACCCTGCAGACTCTCCTGCCGTTCGCCGACCCTCGGACTGGGACGAGTCCCGACTGGAATCGCTCGCCGACGAACACGACACGCCGCTGTACGTGATCGACCTCGACCGCGTGCGCGAGAACTACCTGCGCTTCCGGAGTGCCTTCGAGGCGGCCCGCGACGACGTCTCCGTCTTCTACGCCGCGAAGTCACACACGGGTCATTCTGTGCTGTCGACGCTCGTCGACGCTGGCGCGCCCATCGAGTGCGCCGCCGCCGGCGAGGTCCAGCGCGCCATCGACGCCGGCGCTGACCCGAACGAAGTGCAGTACACCGCCGTGAACCCGCCCGCCGGTGACCTCGACTACGCGGTCGAACTGGCCGCGGACAACCCCGGATTCACCATCACCGCCGGGGCGCGGGACACCCTGGACCGACTGGAGGAGCGCGGCTACGACGGTCGCATCGCCATCCGCATCAACCCCGGCATCGGGACTGGCCACCACGAGAAGGTCGCGACCGGCAAGGACGCGAAGTTCGGCATCCCCTACGAGCAGGTGCCGGAGGTCGTCGAGAGCGTCCGCGAGCGCTTCGAGTTCGTCGGCATCCACGCCCACGTCGGCAGCGGCGTCCTCGAAGACGACCTCGACGACCACTGCCGCGCCGTCGAGCGCATCGGCGACATGGCACGCCGCTGTGAGCCGCTGGAGTTCGTCGACGTCGGCGGCGGATACGGCGTTCCCTACCACGAGGACGAGCCGCCGCTGGACATCGAGGACACGGCCGAGCGCATCGTCGACGCCGTCGGCGACGTGGACGCGACGCTCAAGCTCGAACCGGGTCGCTACGTGGTCGCGGACGCCAGCTGTATCGTGACACGCGTCAACACGATCAAGGAGACGCCCGACGCGACCGTCGTCGGCGTCGACGCCTCGCTCGCGACGCTCATCCGACCGGCGATGTTCGGCTCGTACCACCCCATCCGGAACATCTCCGCGCCCGAACGCGACCCGCATCCCGTCTCCGTCGGCGGCCCGTGCTGTACGAGCGCCGACGTGTTCTGCACCGACCGCCCGATTGCCCGACCGGAGCGGGGCGACCTCCTGACCATCGGCAACACCGGGGCGTACGGCTACGACCTCGCGAACCAGTTCCACTCACAGCCCCGGCCCGCCGAGGTCGCGCTGGAAGACGGTGGGTCCCGCGTCGTCCGACGGCGCGAGACGATGGCGGACGTGACGCGGCTGGAGCAGCACTAATCCTGCGGCACGCCCGACTTGCTGGCCGTTCCCTCGAAGGTCTCCTCGACCTGTGCGTAGGTGAGCACCAGCGCCACGACGGCGAGGGCCGCACCGAAGACGAACGGCGCAGCGAGGCCGCCGAGATTGTACAGAACGCCCGACGCGAGCGGCCCGACCGCGACCCCGAGCCCGAACGCCATCGTCAGCACCGACAGCGTCGTCCCGGACCCGCGGTCTTTCGCGAGGTCGCCGGCGAGCGCGAGACCCGGCGCGAAGACGAACGCGACTGAGACGCCCTGGAACAACCGGGCGGCCAGCATCGCGAGCGGCGTCGAGACGTAGCCCTGGGCGAGCACCGACGGGACGAGGAGGACGAACCCGAGGACGATGAATCGCTTTCGTCCGTAGCGGTCGCTGGCGCGGCCGACCGGGACCTGGAGGAGGATGTTCCCGATGACCGCCGCGGCGAACTGCGTGCCGAACATGACGGTGCTCTCGTTCAGGTGCTCACGGATGGGGGCTTCGAGCGTCGCGAACAGGGCGATGGTGACGGCCATGAGGAAGGTGCCGACGCCGAGGACGAACACCGAGTCGAGTCCGCGTCCGTCGGGGTCGCGGATGGCCACCGAGAGGGACTTGCTGGCTGCGGCCTCGCTCGCCGGCGGGTCGGTGACGTACAGCAGCACGAGGACGAAGCTCACCACCGCTCCGGCGACGGCGACGCCGAACGCAGCGGCGAAGCCCGAGAGCGACTCACCGAACGCGGCGAGCACGCCCGGCAGCGCGTACTCGACGACGTCCTGCCCGCTGATGCCGCCCGTGATGACGATACCCGCGATGATGGGCCCGAACCCGAACCCGAGCAGCCGGAAGGTGTTGAACACGCCGAAGTTGCCGCCTCGCTCGGCGTCGCTGGCCGCGTAGTCGTTGACCAGCGCGACCGTGGCGGGAATCGTGAGTGCGGCCCCGATGCCCTGGAGCGCCCGCGCCAGCAGGACGCCCCAGTACGACGTCAGGAAGGGGTAGGCGGCGCTGCCGACGCCGAACACCGCCAGTCCCGCGAGGACGAAGACTCGGCGGCGGCCCGTCCGGTCGGAGAGCCGGCCCGTGATCGGCTGGCCGAAGCTGTTGAGAAAGCCGAACAACGAGAGGACCAGTCCGATGAGCGTCTCCTCTCGCAGGACGAACCCGGCGAGTTCGGTGCCGACGATTCCCTGGAGTGAGATCTCACCGCTGGCGATGTACAGCGGCAACACGATGATGAGAAAGGAGTTCCCGAGCGCGTCGGCCATCCGGGCCATCGCGAGCGTCAGAATCCGCCGGTCGGTGCCGAGAACCATCTGCCAGCCCGTTCGGCCGAGGGGACCTTAGGTGTACACCTCTACAGCTCGTCGACGAGGTCCTCAGCGACGCCGGTGTAGCCCGTCGGCGTCAGCGCATTCAGTTCGGCACGGACCTCGTCGCTCACGTCGAGGTCGTCGAACAGGTCGCGGAAGTCCGCCAGCGTGACGCGCTCGCCGCGGGTGAGCTCCTTGACGCGCTCGTAGGCGTCGCCGTGGCCCTCGCGCCGGAGGATGGTCTGGACGGCCTCGCCGATGATCTCGGGCGTCGCCTCCAGTTCCTCGCGCATGACGTGCTCGTTCGGGACGACCTTGCCCAGCCCGCGCCGGAGCTTCTCGTACCCGATGAGACAGTGGGCGAACGACGCCCCGATGTTCCGCTTGACCGTCGAGTCCGACAGGTCCCGCTGGAGCCGGGAGTTGGTCACGTAGTCGCCGAGGAAGACGAGGTCCGAGTTCGCCTTCGAGAGGTTGCCCTCGCTGTTCTCGAAGTCGATGGGATTGACCTTGTGGGGCATCGTCGACGAGCCGGTCTCGCCCTCGACGGCCTCCTGGCCGAGATACCGGTCGGAGACGTACAGCCAGACGTCGAGGTCGAGGTCCAGCAGGACGTTGTTCGCACCCCGGAGCGCGTCGAAGACGGTCGCGAGGTCGTCGCAGGGGTTGACCTGCGTCGTGAGCGGGTCGTGTTCCAGCCCGAGTTCCTCGACGAACGCCTCGGAGAAGGCCGGCCAATCCACCTCGTCGTAGGCGACGTGATGGGCGGCGTAAGTGCCGGATGCGCCGGCGAGCTTCCCGGACAGCTCCTCGGCGGCGCGCTCGATACGCCCGAGCTGGCGACCCAGCCGGGAGGCGTAGACGGCCATCTCCTTCCCGAAGGAGGTCGGCGTCGCGGGCTGGCCGTGGGTGCGGGCGAGCATCGGCAGGTCACGGTACTCCCGTGCCATCTCGACGAGGGCGTCGCGGACCTCGCGGAGCTTCGGCACGAGGACGTCCTCGACGGCTGGCTTGACGAGCAGGCGGTGGGCGAGGTTGTTCACGTCCTCGCTGGTCAGCCCGAAGTGGACCCACTCGCCGGGCACGTCCTCCGGCAGCGCGTCGCGGATGAAGTACTCGACGGCCTTGACGTCGTGGTTCGTCGCCGAGTAGTCCTTGTACCCCTGCGTCTCGAGCTGTTTGACGATGAACGCGGCCTCTTCGTCGAAATCCTCGTACAGGCGGCGCAGGTCCGCGCGCTGGTCGTCGGTCAGCGTCAGCGACGTGGCGTCGAGGTCCGCCAGCGCGACGAGATATTCGACCTCGACGCGGACGCGAGCGCGGATGAGCGCGCGCTCGCTCGCGTACGGGACGAGCGGTTCGGTGTATCGAGCGTAGCGTCCGTCCAGCGGCGAGACGGCCGACAGTGCGCTCCGGTCGGTCATGCCCGACGATGCGTGAATCGCCCGAAAAAGCGTGTCGGTCGGCGGCCGCAGTGCCGGCTGTCCCGAGACACCACCGGCCGAGAACGACGCCGTACGATTATATTGCAGCCCTTCGACGCCACGTCCATGACACGCAGTTCCCGTCTCCTCGTCGGGTCGGCCATCGTCGTCGTCGGGCTGCTCCTCCTGCTCGACACGACCGGCGTGGTCGAGACCGGCGGCCTCCTCCGCTGGGTTCCGTCGCTCGTCGTCCTGTTCGGCGTCTTTCTCGCGGTTCGAAGCGGCTTTCGCGACCTGTTCGGACCGGCGCTGCTGGTGTTCTTCGGAATCGCATGGCAGGTCTCGGCGCTCGGCATCGCGTCGTTCGGGAGCGTCTTCGCGCGCTTCTGGCCGCTGCTGCTGATCGCGCTCGGCGCCTCGATCCTGCTCCGGCCGCGGCGAACGGCGCGGCCGCTCCGGACGAACGGCGGCGACGCCGAGATCGTCGCGGTACTCGGTGACGCCAACCGCCGCGTGGAGTCCCCGTCGTTCGCGAGCGGGTCCGTGACGGCCATCCTCGGTGACGCACGAATCGACCTCCGAGACGCGGATGGCGAGCGGCCGCTGCACCTCGACGCCGTCTCCGTCCTCGGCGACGCCCGTATTCGCGTTCCCGAGGGGTGGCGCGTGGACGTGGACGCGGTCTCGGTGCTCGGTGACGTCTCGGACGACCGACCCCGGACGGCCGAGCGGTCGGCGGAACCCGACCTCGTCGTCTCCGGCGTCGCGGTCCTCGGCGACATCCACGTCGAGGACTGAGTCGATCCGTCGTTCCTAGTCGGCGATTGCCAGCACTGGCCGGGTAGTTCCTCCCTGAACGATAGTCCCGTACGTTTCTCCTGTCCGTCTTCCGAACCGGGCGGGACTGAAAGGGGCCGCTCACGCCGGGAAGACGGGCGACGCAAGCATCGAACGAAGAGAGGCGCGCAGCGAGCCCCTCGACTGGCGTGGGCGGGGGCTTTCGTGCCGTTCTCGACTACGTTCGTGGCTGCAGTTGGTCACGTCGAGAGACACACTTCGGGATTCGCAACTACTTTGCGCGCTGGCCGCGGGGCTTCGAACATGAAGCTCGCCGGACTGGCCAGCAATCGCGGCCGCAATCTCATCAACGTCGCAGACCGCGCCCCGGGGGACGCGGAGTTCGCCGTCGTGCTCTCGAATCACGAGGGCGCGCCGGTACTGGAGGAAGCCGCCGAGCGCGGCATCCCCACGGAAGTCGTCGAGCGCGAGGAGGGGGAATCGCGCGAGTCCCACGAAGAGCGCGTGCTCGACGCGCTCGCAGAGTACGACTTCGACCTCGTCTGTCTCGACGGGTACATGCGCATCCTCACCGAGACGTTCCTCGAGTCGGTCCCCACGACGCTGAACGTCCACCCGTCGCTCCTGCCGTCGTTCAAGGGTGACGACGCGTGGGGCGACGCACTCGACGCGGGCGTCCGGACCACCGGCTGTACGGTCCACGTCGTCACCGAAGACGTCGACGCGGGCCCCATCGTCACGCAGGAGCCGATTGCGGTCCGCGAGGGCGACGACGAAGCGGACCTGAAAGACCGCGTCCTCTACGAGGGCGAATTCATCGCGTATCCGCGTGCGATTCGGTGGTTCGCCGAGGACCGCGTCACCGTCGACCGGGAACAGAACCGCGTCGCCATCGACGGTGACGACGGCGGGGACTTCCCCGCCCGCCGCCTCCAGAGCGACGACCGCGTCCGAGAGCTGCGGTACGGCGAGAACCCTCACCAGGGTGCCGCGCTCTATCAGGACCCGACCGTGAGCGAGGCCAGCGTCGTGCAGGCCGACCAGCTCAACGAGGGCGCGAAGAAGCTCTCGTACAACAACTACAACGACGCCGACGGCGCGCTCGACCTCATCAAGGAGTTCGAGGAGCCGGCGGCGGCCGTCATCAAGCACACCAACCCCGCCGGCTGTGCCACCGCCGACACGCTCGCCGAAGCGTACGACCGGGCGCTCTCGACGGACGCGATGAGCGCCTTCGGCGGCATCGTCGCGCTCAACCGCCAGTGCGACGCCGACACCGCCGAACAGGTCGTCGAGTCCTACAAGGAGGTCGTCGTCGCGCCGGGCTACACCGACGCTGCGCTGGACGTCCTCTGCGCCGAGGAGAACCTCCGCGTCCTCGACGTGGGTGACCTCGGCGACCGCACCGACCGGCTCACGGAGAAGCACCTCGTCGGCGGGCGACTCGTCCAGGCCCGCGACCGCAAGACGCTGACCGTCGACGACCTCGAAGTCGTCACCGAACGCGAGCCCACCGAGGCGGAGTTGGAGTCGATGCTGTTCGCGTGGCACACCTGCAAGCACGTCATGTCGAACGCCATCGTCTTCGCGCAGGGGACGGAGACTGTCGGCATCGGTGCCGGGCAGATGAGCCGCGTCGACGCGGTCCACATGGCCGCTCGGAAGGCCGAGGAACACGCCGAGGGCAAGGGACCGGACGGTGCAGTCATGGCCTCGGACGCCTTCTTCCCGTTCCCGGACGGCATCGAACTCGCCGCCGAATCGGGCATCGACTGCGTCGTCCAGCCCGGCGGGTCGAAGAACGACGACGACGTCATCGCCGCCGCCGACGAACTCGGACTGGCGATGGTCTTCACCGGCGCGCGGGCCTTCCGCCACGACTGAGCGCCGGTGGGGCTCGCCACCCGGCAGCCGAGCTAATCGAGCCGAACCAGCCGGCTGTTCCAGCACTCCCGACAGGTCTCGGCATCCGGACCGTACGTACATCCGCAGACGCGACACTGCAGGATATGCCCCTCCGCTTCCGTTTCAAACAATTGTCGTATGTAACTTCCTATCGATGACATCGTTGCGTATTCCGACCGTAAGACGTTCGAGCGGGCGTACCTGTCCGGTATAAGTTTCGTGGCCGAGTGTCTACTTTCGTATGTATCCGCGAGTAAGTGGCGACGGATCCGCCACGCAACAGACACGAGTTCGCGGTTGCCGGAGTGTCCGGGAGCCACCGTGCCGACGCTGACGGCGTCGTGCGGAGCAGGTACACATTTCCGTCAGGGAAGCGTGGGTGGACGTATGACACGGACGCTTCTGGGCATCGACCTCGACGAGTCGCCAGTCGGCGGCCTCATCGAGCGCCTGCTGGACGACGAGGACCTTCGGAAGCTGACGGACGGCGGGGTCGACCCCGACACCGGCGACGACGGCGTGACGGAGCGGTCGCCAGACGACCCGACGTCACCGCGTTCGGCGCCGGCATCGGAATCGCCCACCACCGGGTTGGACGACGACGAGGCGGACTCGACCGGTCGCATCTCGACGGCGCTGGGTGGCGCACGCAAACGACTTCCCGGCGGCGGCCCGTCGGATACCTCTCCCACCGGTCCGGAGGCGGAGCCGGAGGAGGTCGACGAGAAGCCGCTCGTGACGCGCATCCGGCGGGGCCTCCTGTTCGTCAGCGTCGGGGCGGTCGGACTCGCCGTCCTCGCGGCACTCCTTCGACGCGTGCTGGGCCGCTTCGAACCCGAGGCCGAGGGCGAGGAACCAGCGGACGACGAGCGATCCGTCGACGCCGAGGAACGGCCCGACGCCATCGACGAACTCGCTGACGACGCCGAGGACGAGTCGACGCTCGGGCCGGTCCTCGGCCTCGCGTTCCTCACCCTGGTGGCCGCCCTCGTTCGGAAGTTCGCCGCGGAGGGCGACGCAGCCGCGGACGCAGAACGCGAGAGTCCGACAACCTAAAGCGGTCCCACAGAAACTCTCGGACATGGAGTTCCACGAGGCGGCGAACGTTCTCTTCGAGCAGAAACGGCCGCCGGAACTGGGGACGGAACGGACGCGGGCGCTTCTCGAGGAACTTGGAAATCCACAGGACCAGCTACGCGTGGTCCAGATCGCCGGAACGAACGGCAAGGGCTCGACAGCGCGGATGGTCGAGCGGGTCCTCCGGGAAGCCGGTCTCGACGTCGGGCTGTTCACCTCACCGCACATGGAGGAGTTCCGGGAGTCGGTGCGCATCAACGGCCGGAAGGTGACGAAAGCGGCGGTGGCTGAGTACGTCGCGGACGTCTCCGAGTACGTCACCGACGAAGGGGCCGACGGCGACTCGCCGACGTACTTCGAGCTACTGGTCGGTCTCGCCTGCCGGGAGTTCACTCGAACGGACGTCGACGTCGCGATCTTCGAGGTCGGGATGGGCGGCGCGCGGGACGCGACGAGCGCGCTCGACCCCGTCGCCAGCGCCGTGACGGCGGTGTCGGTCGACCACGCCGCATTCCTCGGCGAGACCGTCGCCGAGATTGCCTACGAACTGGCCGGCGTCGCGCCGAAGGGCCGACCGCTCGTCACGGGGGCGAGCGGTCACGCCCTCTCCGCAGTGAGACAGCAGGTCGGCGACATCCTCACCGTGGGCACTGCGGAGGCAGACCTGCAAGTGACCTACGAAGGAATCGAGGGCGTCGAAGGAGCGGTCGTCCTCGACGGTCCCGACTTCCACGTCGAGACGAAGCTCCCGCTCGTCGGCGAACATCAGGCCCAGAACGCGGGCGTGGCAGCACTGCTCGCCCGCCAGGTCGCGGACGTCACCGAAGACGACCTCGCGCTCGGGTTGCGCAACGCCCACTGGCCGGGTCGCTTCGAGATCATGGGGCAGGACCCGCTCGTCGTCCTCGACGGGGCGCACAATCCCGCCTCTTGCGAGCGCGTCGCGGAAACGCTCGACGCGTTCGAGTACGAGGACCTGCACCTCGTCGTCGGCGCGATGGGTGACAAGGACGTCCGCGGGATGGCCGCCGCGCTTCCGGCGGCGTCGGCCGTCGTGGCGACCGCGGCGGCACTCGATCGTGCGGAGGAGGAGTCGATGGTCGCCCGCGCGTTCGAGCGCGAGCAGCCAAATGCGTCCGTGACCGCCGAGAGCGACGTGGCGACCGCGTTCGAGCGCGCTCGCGAGCGTGCCGAGGGGGACGACTGCGTGCTCGTCACGGGGTCGCTCGCGGTCGTCGCCGAGACTCGCACGCGCTGGACCCGCGCGAAGATCCCGAAGGACGTCGACGACGTCGACGACGCACACGCGGTGCTGAAGGGCGCGGACGTCCCCGACGCCGACGCCGAAGAGATGCAGGCCAAGGCCGTCCATCGCGTGCGCAAACTCCGCGTCCAGCAGCGGCAGGCCCAGGAGCTGAAAGAGGAACTGCTGGAACTGGGCGGGGAATGTGCCATCTCCGGGCTCGCCGAGCAGGACCAGGAGACGCTCGAAGTCGTCGCGATGGGGACGCTGGCCCAGTTCGAGCGGCTGGCCGAGTCGCTCGACGACGAGCCCCACGGCCTGTCCGTCGTCGGCGAGGACATACGCGAATCGCTGGGGCTGACCGATGCCGAACGCAACAGTGACGCCTACCCGTGGGACGGTGGGACCGCGGTCATGGGCATCCTGAACGCCACGCCGGACAGCTTCCACGACGGCGGCGAGTACGACACCGTCGAGGCGGCCGTCGAGCGAGCGACGGCGATGGTCGAGGACGGTGCCGACATCATCGACGTCGGCGGCGAGAGCACGCGGCCTGGTGCCGACCCCGTCCCCGTCGAGGACGAGATCGAGCGAGTCGTGCCCGTCGTCGAGGCGCTGAACGATATCGACGTGGCGACGTCGGTCGACACACGGAAGGCGGCCGTCGCGCGCGCGGCGCTCGACGCCGGTGCGGACATCCTGAACGACGTGTCGGGGCTGGAGGACCCCGAAATGCGCCTCGTCGCCGGGGAGTACGACGTTCCCGTCGTCGTGATGCACTCCATCGACACGCCGGTCGAGCCCGACAACGATATCGAGTACGACAACGTCGTCGAGGACGTCATCGACCAGCTCACCGAACGGGTCCTGCTCGCGGAGAAGGCGGGACTCGACCGCGAGCAGATCGTCGTCGACCCCGGCATCGGCTTCGGGAAGACGCCCAGCGAGAACTTCGAGCTGCTGGGCCGCGTCGAGGAGTTCCGTGCGCTCGGCTGTCCGGTGCTGGTCGGACACTCGCACAAGTCGTTGTTCTCCCACGTAGGAAAAGACCCCGAGGACCGCTACGAAGCCACCGTGGCGGGGACTGCTGTCGCGGCCGAACACGGCGCGGACATCGTCCGCGTCCACGACGTCGAAGCCAACGCGACGGCCGTCGACGTGGTCGAAGCCGCCGACGACCCCGAGGGCTTCGAGTAGCTACTCCACTCGTTCTCCGTCGTCCCCGTTAGATTCTTTCGAGGGAGATTGCTGGTCCGGACGGTTCGTGACCGCTTCGGCGTCCCGTTCCTGCACGCGGATTCCCTTGCCCGTGAGGTGTCGCATCTGGCGTCGGACGAAGTCCTCCTCGGTGGTTCCACGGGTGGCGAGGACGTACAGGACCGCGTCGCCCGCCGGCCGCATCGTCCGCCCCGCACGCTGGGCCCCCTGTCGACGCGAGCCACCGAGGCCCGAGGCGACGATGGCGAGTTCGGCGCTCGGGAGGTCGATACCCTCGTCGCCCACCCGAGAGACGACGAGCGTGTCGCGTTCGTCGTTTCGGAACTCACGGAAGTGCCGTTGCCGCTCGGCGTGGGGCATCTCACCCGAGATGAACGGCGCGTCCAGCTCCTCGCTGTAGATCTCGCCCTGGTCGAGATACTCGACGAAGACGAGCGCCTTCGCGGTCGGGAACTCCGCGAGGAGGTGGCGAACTTCCTCCAGTTTCGCCGAGTTCGTCGCCGCGACCTGTCGCCGTTCGTGGCCGTGTGCGCTGACGTACTGGTTCTGCTCCTCGTCGGAGCCCCACGGAACGTGCCGGATCTCGATCTCGGGTTCCTGCACGTAGCCCGCGTCGAACAGCGCGCTCCAGTCGGTCCCGATGGGTGGGCCGACGAGCGTGAATATCTCCTTCTCGTCGTCGCCCTCCCGAACTGGCGTCGCGGTCAGCCCGAGTCGGTGTCTGGACTGGAGTTGGGCGCTGTGGCGGTAGATGGGGGCGGGCACGTGGTGGACCTCGTCGTACACGATGAGGCCCCACTTTCGGTCGTCGAAGAGATGGCGGTGCCGGTCCATCCCAGCGATTCGGTACGTGGCGATGGTCACTGGCTCGATGTCCTTCGTTCCGCCGTGGTACTCGCCGACCTGGTCCTCCGTGAGCGAGGTGTGCAACAGGAGTTCGTCGTGCCACTGACTCGCCAATTCCCTCGAGGGAACGAGGATGAGCGTCTCGCCGCCGACGGCCTCCATCGCGCCCATGGCGGCGACGGTCTTGCCGCTGCCCGGGGGCCCGACGAAGACGCCGGCCTTAGAGTCCACGAAGCGGTCGACCCAGTCGTGCTGGTAGTCCCGCAGCGCGAGGTGGAGGTCGAACTCCAGCGGGTCGCCGGTCTCCAGGTCGCGCTCGTCGCGGACGGGATAGCCGGCCTGGTAGAGGATTCGCTTTATCTCGGCCTCTTTGCCCTCTCGAACCCAGCTCTCCGTGTCCGTGATGGGCGCGTGGAGGTGTTCTTCGTCGAGTTTCTGGCGAGCGACGTTACCCATCAGGTCGTCGTTCGCCGCTTCGAGCACGGTGTAGCCGTCCTCGTGGGTACGGAGGGTGAATTTCTGTGCGCGCTCCCACTGGCTCTGGAGCCACTCCTCGAAGTGAACGCAGCGCTCGGGGAGGACATCACGAACCGTCGACACCAGCGCCTCGAAGTCGTCGTACGGCGCCTGCCACACGTCCTCCGGGCGGACTTCGTAGATGTAGCCACCGGAGCGGTTCGTGTCGAGCAGGTGCGCGAACTGCGAGAGCTGCGCACGAGTGAACTGCTCCGGGTGCTCGACCACGATCTCGCGGCGGTCCGGAAAGAGAATGACGCGTTCGCGCGCCGTGAGTTCGGCGAGGTCGCGGGGGAACCAGACGGTCTCGTCGTTCGCGACGTCGAGGCGTGCCACCTCGTCGTCCGCGGCCAGGTCGTCGAGGAGCGTCTCGGCCTCGTCCGGAGCGACGTCGGTCTTCCGTGCGACATCGCGCGCACGCGCGACAGGTCGGGCCAGCGCGTCGAGCGCGTCGTAGAATACGTCCACGCCGAGGCCCGTCTCGGCGGTCGTCTCGGAGGAGTCCTCGTCGGTCACTACCCACCCGTAGCGGTCCGAGTGGTTTACCTCCGACGGTTACCCAGCGGTCAGAAGAGGCCGTGAGATTCCTGCACGTCGCGGTAGCAATCGAGGTACGATGCCAGTATCTCGTCGTGATCGAAGCGGTCGAACTCCGAGACGTAGTCCTGGCGCCCGAACTGGCCGGCGTCGACGATGGCGTCCGCGAGTTCCTGCGGGTTCGTCACGCGGAAGCTCCGCGCGTAGTTCTCGATGAGTTCGTGAGCGCTGGATTCCGCCTGGTACTCGACGATACCGACGCAGCCTGCGGCGAGCGCCCACAGCAGTTCGGTCGGGAAGTAGCACTCGTAGGCGGTCTGGACGAAGGCGTGTGCGCCCCGGTACAACGCGACACGCTCCTCGGTGCTCTGTTCACCGAGGAACTGGACCCGGTCGTCGATCCGGAGGTCGATAGCCTGCCGCTCGTAGCGGTCACGTTCGGGCCCGTCACCGACGATCGCGGCCGACCAGTCGTGGTCCCGGAGTTCGGCCAGGGCCAGCAGGAGGCTCTCGGCGTTCGCGCTGTCGTCGAGGGCGTGCGTGTAGACGACGTCCGGTCCGTCGGAGTCCGGCTCGGTGTCTCGAAGGATGTCGACGTCGATGCCCTCGGGGATGACCCGCGTCGCGTCCGCCGTGGTTCCGTACTCGCGCACCCGCGTTCGTACCATCTCCGAGGGCGTGACGACGCAGCTCGGCGCGGTCGCCGCGTAGGAGGTCCACCGTGACTCCTCGAGCCCCTCGTCGCCGTACCAGTCGACGACGAGCGGGGCGCGCGCGAGTGCGCTGGCGACGCGCGCGCCGGCGACTGCCACGGGCGGACGAGGTGACGCGTGAATCACGTCCACGCCGCGGCCCGGCAACAGCGTCGTGAGACGGAGCGCGAACAGCCGAGGCGATGGGTCGCTGACGACGCCGTGGTAGACGACGCCGTCCTCGCTCATCGTCGAGCCCTCCGAGTCCCACGAACTCGCGCAGTAAACCTCGACGTCGTGCCCCCGCTCGGCGAGCTGGCCGGCGACGCGCTCCAACCGGCGGTTTCCCTGCGTATCGCGGTGGTGGGTCGTCTCCATCGAGACGAACGCGACGCGCATACCCCGGGGGACGGTGGCGGGTGTGAAAAATCCCACTCCTTTGCGCGCAACGTCTTTACTCGCCCCGCCCGAGGAGTCGGTGTGTACGACCTCGAACGCTATCTCAACATCCGAAGCGCGTACGGTGCCTCGCTCGGCCCCGAGGGAACGCTCGCATTCCGGATGGACACGACCGGGGTACCACAGGTCTGGACCCTCGACGAACCCGAGTCCTGGCCGGAACAGCGTACCTTCGCCGACGAGCGAGTCACGTTCGCCAGCTACTCGCCCGAACGCCCGGAACTCGCGTTCGGCATGGACGAGGGCGGCAACGAGCGCGTCCAACTGTTCCGCCTCGCGAGCGACGGGACCGTCAGGAACCTCACGGCGACCCCTGAGGCGAAGCACCGCTGGGGCGGCTGGTCCCACGACGGCGAGCGGTTCGCGTTCGCCTCGAACCGCCGCGACGAATCCGTCTTCGACGTGTACGTCCAGCGTCGCGAGGAGACAGGCGACGAAGCCACCATGGTATGTGAAGGGGACGGCTGGCTCACCGTCGGCGGCTGGAGCCCCGACGACGACAAACTCCTGCTCTCGCAGGCGTACTCCAACTTCGATCAGGACCTCTCCGTCCTCGACCTCGACAGCGGGGAGCGGACGTATCTGACGCCCCACGAGGGGCAGATCCGCTACCAGAGCGCCCAGTGGGGCCCGGACGGCGACTCGCTCTATCTCGTGACGGACAAGGACTCGGACACGCTGTACCTGGCACGGCTGGACGTCGAGCGCAAAACCATCGACCCCGTCGTCGACGGGGGCGAGTGGAACGTCGACGGCGTCGCGCTCGACGAGGAGACCGGCCGGCTGGTCTACTCCCGCAACGTCGACGGCTACACCGAACTGACCGTCGGGGAACTCACGGACGAGTCGACCATCGAGGAGTACCCCGCGCCCGACTTGCCGGGCGGCATCGCAGGCGGTGTCAGCTTCGGCCCCGACGGCGAGCGCTACGCGCTCTCGGCGTCGGGCCGCGCGAACAACACGAACGTCTACGTCGTGGAGTTCGAGACAGGCGAGGCCGAGCGATGGACGCGGGCCTCGACGGCGGGTATCCCTCGCGAATCGTTCGTCCGCGAGGAACTGGTCCGGTTCGAGAGCTTCGATGGGTTGGAGGTGCCGGGCTATCTCACCCTCCCCGACGAGGTTCCCGACGGTGGGGCACCGGTAATCGTCGACATCCACGGTGGCCCCGAGAGCCAGCGTCGCCCCTCGTTCAGCGGGCTGACCCAGTACTTCTGTTCGCGCGGCTACGCCGTCTACGAACCCAACGTCCGCGGCTCGACCGGCTACGGCCGTGAGTACACCCATCTCGACGACGTGGAACACCGGATGGACTCGGTCGCCGACCTCCGCGCCGCGGCGGAGTGGCTGGCCGACCGACCCGAGGTCGACGGCGACCGACTCGTGGCGCTCGGCGGCTCCTACGGGGGCTTCATGGTCCTCGCCGCGCTGACCGAGCACCCCGACCTGTGGGCGGCCGGCGTCGACGTCGTCGGCATCGCCAACTTCGTCACGTTCCTGGAGAACACCGGCTCCTGGCGTCGCGAACTCCGGGAGGCCGAGTACGGGTCGCTCGACGACGACCGGGAGTTCCTCGAATCCATCTCGCCCATCAACAACGTCGAGCGCATCGCCACGCCGCTGTTCGTCCTCCACGGCGCGAACGACCCACGCGTCCCCGTCGGTGAAGCCGAGCAGATCGCCGACGAAGCGGCCGACCAGGGCGTCCCCGTCGAGAAACTCGTCTTCGACGACGAGGGGCACGGCTTGAGCAAGCGAGAGAACCGGATCGAGGCCTACACGGCCATCGTCGAGTTCCTCGACGAGCACGTCTAGGCAGTAGGCCTTTGAACGTCCTGTTCGTTGGTAACGTATGTCGTCCGACGAGATCGAGGCCGAGGTCATCTCGCCGAACGTGTCCATCGAAGAGGCCATCGTGACGGTCGATCCAGGCGAGGAGTTCGGACCGGACTCGGTCCGCGTCGTCGGCCACCCGAAGTACCTGTTCGACTACGTCGTTCGACTCGAGCGGCTGTTCTTCTCCGATCGCGTCGAGAGCCTGTCCGTGACCATCGACGGAATCAACGGCGGCGGCCTCCGCAACGATGCCTACCCCGACATCGAGCGCCGACGGCTTCCGGAGGACGCCCTGTTCAGCCCGCAGCTCGACCGGGACGAAGCCGAAGACAAGGCCCGGTCGGTGCTCCGGCGCTATCTCAACGTCCAGTTCGCGACGTTCATCATCATCGGGAAGACGCCCGACGTCGAGCTCGTTCAGGAGGACCTCGCGTACGTGCTCTACTGGCTCGTCCCCGACGACCAGTACATGACGGCCACGCAGACGGTCAGCGTCGTCGATTCCGTCACCGGTCGCGTCCTCGAATCGAACCAGCCGCTGGAGTCAGTAACGGGCGAGCTGTTCGACTGGTGAGTAGCTGGCTTCCAGTGAACAATCACCTGGATTTATCACTCCTGGCACGCTCCCCTCAGGATATGGATGTTGCCTCCCAGTCGCGGGAGCGCGTCGCGGACCGAATCCAGCACCTCGAAGACACCTACGGGTCGTTCCCGATCAACCAATCGACCCTGAGCGTCCCCGAATCGGGGTACGAACGTGCGGTCGAACGCTGTGAGAACGGTATCGCAGACGTCTACGTCGAAGCCCGAAACGGCGACGACGAGGTGTTGCTGGTCCGGAGCGACGACGCGTGGGAGATTCCGCGCGGGCAAGCGACGGGGGACGAGAGCCTCGAAGCCGGCGCGAAACGCAAACTCAAGCAGATGAGTGGCGTCGACTGTGAAATCGAGGGGATCCATCAGGTGACGATCCTCGGGGTCAGAAACGAGGACGGAGCCGACGAGCCAGTGTATCGACTCCTCGTCGTCTTTCTCGCCCGCTGTAAGACACCCGACACTGCGAACGCCGAGGCGATCGAGTGGGTCAGTAGCGTTCCCGACCAGGCGCGCCCCTAGATGACGCCCGTGACCGTCGCCGCCTCACGCGCTGCGTCCTCGCTCACGCCATCGCCCAGAATCGTGTAGCGGTCCCGGATCTCGTGGGCGGTCGTGAGCGCTTCGATGACCAGTTCCTCGTCGACGTCGAGTCCCTTCGCCGTCGTCGGCGCGTCGATGGCCGCCAGCGCGTCCCGCATCTGCCCCCACCGTCCCTTCGCGCCGCTGTGGAGGTACTCCGTCATGATGGACCCGACCCCGACCTGATGCCCGTGGAGGGCCGCACCCGGAGCGAGGCGGTCGAGTTGGTGCGAGAACAGGTGTTCCGCACCGCTCGCGGGCCGCGAGGAGCCGGCGATGGACATCGCGACGCCCGAGGAGACGAGCGCTTTCACGACTATCCACGCCGACTCCTCCAGTCCGGGTTTGATGGAGTCGGCGTTCTCGACGAGCATCTCCGCCGTCATCTGGCTCAGTGCGCCCGGATACTCCGAGTACTCCACGTTCTTCAGCCGGTGGGCCAACTGCCAGTCCCGGACCGCGGTGTAGTTCGAGATGATGTCCGCACAGCCCGCCGTCGTCAGTCGCCACGGTGCGTCGGCCAGAATCTCCGTGTCGGCGACGACGGCGAGCGGCGGGTCCGCGGCGACACTGTGCCGCGTGTCCTCGTCGGGAATCGACGCGCGCCCGCTGACGATACCGTCGTGGCTCGCCGCCGTCGGCACCGAGAGGAAGCCGATGTCCCGCTCGTCGCTCGCCATCTTCGCCACGTCGATCGCCTTCCCGCCCCCGATGCCGATGAGGTATCCGGCGTCGACTTCCGCTGCGACGTCGCTCACCTCCAGCACCGACTCGAAGCTCGCCTCCTCGATGACGACCGTCTCCGGGTCGGCGTCGGCCAGCTGGTCGCTGACGCGAGACCCGACCACGTCGTGTGGCGTCGGGCTCGTCACGATGAGTGGCCGCCCCGACAGGTGCAGGTCGGACACCGCGTCACCGACCTGTTCGATGACGCCGTGACCCACCAGCACGTTCCGGGGCAGGCGGATCCACTTCGACTTCTGGAACATACCCACACTCGCCGTCGGCGCGTGAAAACCCTTTAGGTGCAGTCTTACCGGTTTCCCGAACGACATCGATTTCGAGAATCGAAGACCGACCGTTTAGGCGGCCTATACCGAAGGTGGTGGAACTCCTGTCGTCGAGTATGCCCTGTGACAACTGTCTGGCCGAGCGAGAGCCCGCCTACGAACTGACGGCGAAGCCCGCGAACGACGACGCCAGGATCGAACTCGCGTTCTGCTCGGTCGAGTGTCTGCAGGCGTGGGTCTAGCGGTACCGACGGACGACCAGATACGACAGAGCGAGCAGGACGACGAGCACGGCCAGGCCGCTCGACTCCCGGCCAGTGACCGCCGACGTTTCGGCGGCCGTCGCAACGCCCACCGCCGCCCTCAGCAGCGAGAGCGCGGTTGCACAGCCAACCGCCGAGCGCGTCACAGAGTTCACGCCACCCACTGACACACCCAGCCGCAAAAACGTATCCTACATCGTCTCCAGCACGCCCAGCACGCGCTCGGTCTCCTCGCGTGACGGGCCGAGTTCGACGGGCTCGTCGCCGTCGGTTTCGAGGTGATCGTCGACCGTCGTCGCCAGCGCCGTCTTCGTCGGGACGGGGTCGTAGCCCAGCGCGTCGAGCTTGCAGGTGTCCATCACGTGCGGGTCCGAGGCGTAGATGGGGAAGTCCGTGGGAGCCAGCCCGCTCGCGGCCAGCGCGTGCTCGTCCGCGGTCACGACCTCGACGTCCGAATCGAGTACGTCCGCCAGCGTCTCGACCAACTGCTGCAGCGTCAGGACTGTCCGGTCGCCGACGTTGTACGCTTCCCCCGGCGTCCCTCCCTCGGCGACGAGCCGGAGCGCCTGCGCGACGTTCTCGACGTACGCGAGGTGTTTCAGGTACATCCCGTCGCCGGGAACGAGAACACGTTCGCCCTCGCGTGCGCGTTCAATCCAGTAGTCGATGCGCTCTGAGTAGTCGTGCGGGCCGTACACGACGCTGGGACGGACGCTCATCGCGTTCACCCCGCGCTCGGCGGCGGCGAACACCGCCCGGTCACCCTCGGCCTTCCGCTGGCCGTACGTCCCGGAGGAGTCGTCGGTCGCCTGTTCCTCCGAACAGGGTCGCAGCGGCGTCTCGTCCTCGCGCTCGGGAATCTCGACGTACTGGTAGGCGGCCTCGCTGGAGACGAACACGTACGCATCGACGTCCGCAAATGCGCGCGTCGCCGTCCGCACCTCACGAGGGTAGTAGGCCACGCAGTCGATGACGACGTCCGGGTCGACTGCCGCCGCGTCGGCCAGATCACCGTCGTCGGTCCGGTCGCCTTGCACGTGCGAGACGGACGCGTCTCCCTCGAAGGGATTTGGGTGCTTGCCGCGGTTGAACAGCGTCACCTCGTAATCGTGTGCCAGTAGTTCCTCGACCGTGTGCCGGCCGATGAACCGCGTCCCACCGATGACGAGCGCGTGGTCGGGCATATGCTACAGTTGCAGCGGCCACGGGAAAACCGTTGGCTCGGCGGGAGGTGGTGTGCTGTTGGAGAGGCAATCGGCGGCAGGCGGTGCGGCACCACCCGGCGGTTGGGCGGTACGGCACCGTCCAGGATCCGGCGGCGTAGCCGCCGGTTCACTTCACGCGCGACCGGCCGGTCGCGCGTGAAGGTAGTTTTTCCCCAAGTTTTTGCAAACGGGGGTTCCGACGGCCGCGAAGCGGCCGAGGCACCCCCATCTGTAAAAAGTGATTGCTAGTCGTCGAGGCTTTCGGCGGTCGCGGGCTGGTCGGCTTCGACGGTGGCCTGGGACGGCATCGTGTTGCGGACGTCGTCTTGCTCGCGCTCGGCGATGATCTCGGCGTAGGCGTCGGGCAGGACCTTCACGAAGTCGTCGAGGACGGCGTCGAAGTCGGCGTCCAGGAGTTCCTCGGCGCGGTCGGAGTCCGTGTAGGCCGCGTGGTTCTCGACGAGGCGGCGGATCATCTGCTCGTCCTTCTCGTCGAGGTCGTCGTACAGCGACGCCATGCCGGTGTTAGCCTTCACATGGAACTCGTCGTCGGGGTCGTAGACGTAGGCGACGCCGCCGGACATGCCGGCCGCGAAGTTCTTGCCCGTCTCGCCGAGGACGACGATGACGCCGCCAGTCATGTACTCACAGCCGTGGTCGCCGACACCCTCGACGACGCCCTTGACGCCGGAGTTGCGGACGGCGAAGCGCTCGCCGGCGACGCCGTTGACGTAGAGTTCGCCCTGGGTCGCACCGTAGAGAGCGACGTTGCCGACGACGATGTTCTCGCTGGCGTCGAAGCCGGCCGTCTCGGGCGTGCGGACGATGACCTTGCCGCCGGAGAGGCCCTTGCCGACGTAGTCGTTCGCGGTGCCGACGAGGTCCATCGTGACGCCGTCGGTGAGGAAGGCACCGAAGCTCTGGCCGGCGCAGCCGTCGAACAGACAGGAGATGGTGTCGTCGTCGAGCGGGTCGTCGCGTTCGGAGACGATGGCGTTCGAGAGCGTCGCGCCGACCGCGCGGTCGACGTTCGAGATGTCCGCGTCGATGGTGACCGGCTCGCCGCGCTCGATGGCGGCTTCGGCCTCGTCGATGAGGTCCCAGTCGAGCGACTCGTCGACCTCGTGGGTCTGCTCGCGGGTCTTGTAGCGCATCTCGTCCTCGACATCGGGCATCTCCAGCAGCGCGGAGAGGTCGAGTTTCTTCGCCTTCTCGTGGGTGATGTCCTCGCGCTGGGTCAGTGCGTCGACGCGGCCGATCATCTCGTCGACCGTGCGGAATCCGAGTTCGGCCATTATCTCGCGAAGCTCCTGGGCCATGAACGTCATGTAGTTGATGACGTGCTGGGGCTCGCCGGGGAAGCGCGACCGGAGGTTCTCGTCCTGGGTGGCGACGCCGACCGGGCAGGTGTTCTCGTGACACTGCCGGGCCATCACGCAGCCGGAGGTGACCATCGACGCGGTCCCGAAGGTGTACCCCTCGGCACCGAGGAGCGCGGCGACGGCCACGTCCTTGCCCGTCTTGAAGCCGCCGTCGGTGGTGACGCGGATGCGCGAGCGCAGCCCCGTTCCACGGAGCATCTGGTTGGCCTCGGCGACGCCGAGCTCCCAGGGGAGGCCGGCGTGTTTCATCGAGGTCTTCGGCGACGCGCCGGTCCCGCCGGAGTGGCCCGAGATGTGGACCACGTCGGCGTTGGCTTTGGCGACGCCGGCCGCGATAGTGCCGATGCCCGCCTCTGCGACGAGCTTGACGTTGATGTCCGCCTCGGGGTTGGCGGCCTTGAGGTCGTGGATGAGCTGTTTCAGGTCCTCGATGGAGTAGATGTCGTGCTGGGGTGGCGGCGAGATGAGCCCGACGCCGGGCGTGGCGTAGCGGACGTGAGCGATCATCTCGTTGACCTTCTTGCCGGGCAGGTGGCCACCTTCACCGGGCTTGGAGCCCTGGGCCATCTTGATCTGGATCTCGTCGGCCGAGGTGAGGTACTCCGAGGTGACGCCGAAGCGGCCGGAAGCGACCTGCTTGGTCGAACACTCCTTCTCGGTGTCGAACCGCTCGGGCGGTTCACCGCCCTCGCCGGTGTTGGAGGTCGCGCCGAGGCGGTTCATCGCGATGGCGTTGTTCTCGTGCATCTCCGGGCTGAGACTGCCCAGCGACATGGCGGCCGTCTCGAATCGCTCGATGATGTCCATGATCGGTTCGACCTCGTCGAGCGGGACGGACTCGCGGTCGTCGTCGTCGAACTCCAGCAGGCCGCGCAGCGTCTGGAGCTGTTCGACGTTGTCGTTGGCGACCTCCGAGAACTCCTTGTAGGTATCGTAGTCGCCGGTACGGACGGCCTGCTGGAGCTTGCCGACGGATTCCGGGTTCCACTCGTGGTAGATACCGTTCGAGCGGAACTCGAACTCGCCGACGCGCTCGATGTCGGCCTCGTCGCTGAACGTGACCTCGTAGCGCTTCATCAGGTCGGCCTCGACGTCCTCGATGCCGATGCCCTCCGTCCGGTTCTCGGTGCCCTCGAAGTACTCCGCGACGAAGTCCGAGGAGAGACCGACGGCTTCGAAGATTTGTGCGCCCTGGTAGGACTCGACCGTCGAGATTCCCATCTTCGACATGGTCTTCAGCAGGCCGTCTTCGAGAGCGTTGATGTAGGCGTCGACGGCGCGCGACAGCTCTGCACCGTCGGGGCCGGAGACGAGGTCCTCGATGGTCTGGTAGGCGAGATAGGGATTGATCGCGCCGGCACCGTAGCCGACGAGCGTCGCCATGTGGTGGACGGTCCGCGGATCACCGGACTCGAGCACGAGCCCGACGTGGTTTCGGAGCCCGTTGCGGACGAGATGGTGGTGGACGCCGCCGACCGCGAGGAGGCTCGGAATCGGGACGTGGTCCTCGCGAGCGCCGCGGTCGGTGAGGACGATGATGTCGTGTTCCTTTGCGGCGGCGTCGGCGCGCGAGCGGACCTCCTCGACGGCTTCCCGGAGGTCGTACTTCTCGGGGTCGTAGGTGATGTCCACGACGGACGCCGACATGCCGTTCTCGTCGAGCGTCTTGATGGAGTCCATCTCCTGGTCGGTCAAGATGGGCGAATCGAGGACGAGCTGGCGGGCGTGTTCCGGCGTCTCGTCGAGGAGGTTCCGCTGGTGGCCCAGCCGCGATTCGAGACTGGTGACCAGTTCCTCTCGGATGTAGTCCAGCGGCGGGTTGGTCACCTGCGCGAACAGCTGCTTGAAGTAGGTGAACAGCGGGCGGTTGAACTGCGAGAGGACGGAGAGCGGCGTGTCGTCACCCATCGAGCCGACGGGGTCCTTCCCCTTCTCGGCCATCGGCTCGATCATGTGGTCGACCTCGTCGTAGGTGTAGCCGTACAGCGCCTGGTACGACCGGAGGCGGTCGACGCGGTGCTGGGGCGTGTTGTCGTCCTCCGGCGAGATGTCGTCGATGGAGACCTGTTCCTGGTCCACCCACTCGCCGTACTTGTCGTCGGTGAGGTCGGCGAACACTTCCTCGTCCGGGATGACCCGTCCCTCCTCGGGGTCGGCGAGGAACAACTGCCCCGGCTGGAGACGGCCGCGTTCGCGAATCTCGCTCGGGTCGTGTTCGAGCGCGCCGGCTTCGGAGGCCATCACGAGCGTGTTCGATTCGAGTACGTCGTAGCGGCAGGGACGCAGACCGTTGCGGTCGAGGACTGCGCCGACGCGCTCGCCGTCGGTCGCGGCGACGAGCGCGGGGCCGTCCCACGGCTCGACGAGCGAGGCGTGGTAGTCGTAGAAGTCCTGGCGGTCCTCGCCGACGTGGTTCGCGTCGTTGCGCCACGCTTCCGGGATGAGCATCCGCAGTGCGTGGGGTAGGTCGCGACCGTCCTGCAAGAGCAGTTCGAGCCCGTTGTCGACGCTCGCGGTGTCGGACTGCTCGGGGTCGTCGATGATGGGTTTGATCGTCTCGACGTCGGAGAACGCGTCGCTCTCGATGTCCGTCTCGCGTGCGCGCATCCAGTTGATGTTGCCCTGGATGGTGTTGAACTCGCCGTTGTGGATGATGCGGCGATACGGGTGTGCGAGGTGCCACGCGCCGAGGGTGTTCGTGGAGAAACGTGCGTGGACCATCGCGAAGGTAGATTCGAAGCGCTCGTCGGTGAGGTCGGGGTAGTACCCCTCCATCTGCGTCGAGAGGAGCAGGCCCTTGTAGACGATCGTGTCCTGATCGAGACTGACGACGTAGAAGCGTTCGTGGCCTGCCGGCTGGTCCTCTTCGACAGTGTTCTCGACGGCTCGGCGAGCGACGTAGAGCTGGCGACCGAGGTCCTCGTCGGTACGGCCGTCCTGCGAGCGGACGAAGACCTGGACGACGTCGGGTTCGGACTCGACCGCCGTCGCGCCGAGCATCTCGTTGTTCTGGGGGACGTCACGCCACGCGACGACGTCCAGTCCCTCCTCGTCGAAGGTCTCCTCGACGAGTGCCTTCAGGTTCTCACCGGCCTCCTCGTCGTCCTTCGGCAGAAAGAGCGTTCCGACGGCGTACTCGCCTGGAGAAGCCAGATCGGCGTCCACTTCGTCGGCGAAGAAATCGTGGGGAATCTGCAGCATGATGCCCGCGCCGTCGCCGGTGTTCTGTTCTGCACCGGTCGTGCCGCGGTGTTCGAGGTTTTTGAGAAGTTCGAGTCCGTCGGCCACGACCGAGTGGTCGCTGCCGCCGTCGAGGTCCATTACGACCCCGACGCCACAGTTCGAGCGTGCGTCACGGGGGTCTGCGAGTCCGTCCCCGCTCGCAGACTTACCCGTAGGGGTGGGTGGCATTGCCATGTTGCTCACCTCTATACGCTTCTGTAATAAGAGGTTTTACTTCGAGGGGTAAGGGTGTGTTAAACTCAAATAAGGGCATATAATTATCCTCCCACGACAATAACACTCGTGGATGGGTTGGTCGGGACGAACCCACCTACACAATCGCACGATTGCGGACGGTTGCGTCCGGACGGCCACTGGGAGGTCCCTCGATTCAGCACGAACTGTCATGACAAATCTCAGATATTCATCGTGTGCAGAACAGGTCGTGTTTCGTTGCGCTCGTGCAGCGTTCGGCAACCAAAAGCAGTTGTTTTGTCGACCATTCAGTTTCAGGACCGTGCGGTGGCGAAGACGCCGCCGCCCACAAGTCCGGACACGACGTGCCACAGCAGCGATGAGGGCGCGACGCTGGGGAACGGCGGCGTGGCGGGAGAGCCGGCCGCTCCGAGCCAACCGAGCATGGAGATAGCGGCCAGTCCGCCCCAGGGCAGGACACCTCCGCACACGCCGAACCCGAAAGGTTTGTCCGTCGAATCGACGCCGAGTGCGCTAGCGATTCCCCCGACGGCACTCCCCAGAATCGCACCGTGAACTCGATGGACGCCGATCCCCGGCGGCAGGATCGCTGGCGGGGCGCAGGTATCCAGCGACGGTATCGCGACTGCGAGCGCTCCCGCGTTCAGCACGAGCAGCAGCGCCCCCATCACGGGCGACCCCGCGTTGCCCGCACTCAGGGCGGTTCCCAACTGTCCGGGCGAGACGTCCGTACTCCGCGTCCGGTCCGTCGTCGCCGAAACGACGGCGGAGAAGGACGCGGTCAGTACGTCTTGGCGAAGTACGCCGTCTCCTCGCCCTCGTCGCCACAGATGGCACACGACCTTTTTCATCGTCGTGATTCGCTCGCTGCGCGAGCGAACCACTACCTCGAAAAACGTCGATGAAAAAGCCGGCCCTCGCTACGCTCGGCCCGGTGAAACTGCGCTCACGCCGTTCGCGCAGTATGCTGATCTAGTACGTCTTCGCGAAGTACGCCGTCTCTTCGGCCTCGTCGCCACAGATAGCGCATTCGTCGTGGATCGGCTCCTCGTCGCGGTCGAGCGGCACCATCACGATCTCGGCGGCGATGGCCTCCTTGATGGGGTCCTCGCAGTCCTCGTCGCCACACCAGCCGCACTTGACGTAGCCGCCGTGCTGGCCGATGGTGCCGAGGATCTCCTCGCGGCTCTCCGCCTCGCGGACGTTCGCTTCGAGGTTCTCCTCCGCGCGGGCGTAGAGTTTCGCGTACACAGTGTCGAGGTGGTCTTCGACGGTGTCGGCCACGTCGGCCCGGTCCTCGACGACGTTCTCGCCGTCGGGACGGTGGACCATCGTGAGTTCCTCGTCTTCGACCTCGTGCGGACCGATCTCGATGCGGAGCGGGACGCCGTTGAGCTCCCACTCGTTGAACTTGAATCCGGGATTGCGCTCCTCGCGGTCGTCGAGTTCGACCCGGTAGCCCGCGTCGTCGAGGTCGGCAGCCACTTCGGCGGCGTACTCGACGACCTCGTCCTTGTTGTCCTCCTGCCAGATGGGGACGACGACGACCTGCTCCTGGGCGAGCGCGGGCGGGACGACGAGTCCCTGCTCGTCGGAGTGGGTCATGATGAGCGCGCCGATGGCGCGCCACGAGATGCCCCACGAGGTCGTGTGGGCCAGCTTGTCGTCCTCGTTCTCGTCGGCGTAGGTGATGTCGAACGCTTCAGCGAAGGACGTCCCGAGGTGGTGGCTGGTCGCGCCCTGCACGGACTTTCCGTCCGGCATCAGCGCCTCGACGGTCGTCGTCGTGTGCGCGCCCGGGAACTTGTCGTGGGGCGGTTTGCGTCCCTTCAGGACCGGAATCGCCATCTTCTCCTCGTAGATGCGCTCGTACTGGTCGAGGCGCATCTCCGTCTCCTCCCAGGCGTCGTCGTGGTCTTTGTGGGCGGTGTGGCCCTCTTGCCAGAGGAACTCCTTCGTCCGGAAGAACGGCTTCGTCTCGGTGGCCTCCCAGCGACAGACGGAACACCACTGATTGACCCGCAGCGGGAGGTCGCGGTGGCTCCGAATCCACTTGCTCAGGTAGGGTGCGATGATGGATTCGCTCGTCGGGCGGACCGCCAGGCGCTCTTCGAGTTCCTCGTAGCCGCCGTGGGTGACCCACGCGACCTCGGGGTCGAAGCCTTCGACGACGTCCTTCTCCTTCTCCAGATAGCTCTCGGGGATGAGCATCGGGAAGTAGGCGTTCTGGACGTCGGTGTCCTTGTACCACCCGTCGAGGGTGCGCTGGAGGTTCTCCCAGAGGGCGTACCCACGGGGACGGGTGATGATGAACCCACCCATGGGCGCGTAGTCCGCGAGGTTCGCCTTCTGGACGACCTCGGCGTACCACTCGCCGATGTTGTGCTCCTTGGATTCGGTGATGCCAAGCTCTTGCTCGCCGCTCATTGGTGCAATCGAGACCCAGCGCAGTAATAAACTCACGGTGTTGCTCGTCGTCTGACCGCCACAGGGGCCTCTTGTAGTCGCCGGGTCCCTCGCAGTCGCGTCAACCACTTCCGTCGAACGGCCCCGGTCGCTCGCGCCAGGACCAGCCGGGCATGCGGGTCTGGAATCCCGCGGCGAGTGCGGCGTCGAGATCGTCGACACCCGCCGGGTCGTCGCTGCCACCGTGGCTCAGCAGGTCGGCATAGTGGAAGGTCGCTTCCGCGAGGAGACGGAGCGGGTGCTCGCCGGCGATTGTCGCCGCGAGTTCCCGACCCAGCAGTTCGTCGACGACGAAGCCCGGATAATCATCGACGACGTCGAGGTCGCGCAGGAGCGCGACGAGTGCGGCGACGTTCACCGCACGGTCGCCGTCGGCGAACACCGTCCCGACCTCCCCACGGTACGCCGCGATAGTTATCTCGTCGACCTCGACGCCGAAGACCTCGCCGAGGTCGTCGCGAACTTCGTTCACCAGCGGGACGACGACCGGAGCGCGGTCGCGAACCCACTCGCACTCGCGCTCGACCCGCGCAGGCGTCAGACGCATACGGGCCAAACGGTCCGGATAGCCTACTGTTTTGCGAAGGCTTTTATTACCCGAGGAGATAACGGGCCACATAGGTCGGTTTTCCGGGCTCAGTTGATTGTGTCACGGGTCCGGAGTACACTACCCGAGCAGCGGGACAAACGACCGATACAGCATGACTGGAGTCTTTACACACTCGTACCAGCGGTTCCAGAACGGTCCGTCAGGTGACGGGCGCATCTGGACGTACCGGCAGGAACCCCTTTCTCAGCTATGAGTACGGTAGACAGCCAACTCGAGGAGATGCAAGCAGAGATCGAAGACGAAGTTCCGAGCGACATATCCATTACGGAGGTTACATACGAAGGACCCGAGCTCGTCGTCTACACGCGCGACCCGAAGCAGTTCGCGCAGAACGGCGACCTCATCCGGCAGCTCGCCAGCAAACTTCGAAAGCGTATCACCGTCCGCCCCGACCCGACGGTCCTCTCGCGCCCCGACGACGCCCGCGAGCGGTTACAGCAGGTCATTCCGGAGGAAGCTGGCGTTACTGACCTCGACTTCCACGCCGACACCGGCGAGGTCGTCATCGAGGCCCAGAAGCCGGGCATGGTCATCGGTCGCCACGGCTCGACGCTCCGGGAGATCACGAAGGAGATCGGCTGGACGCCAGAAGTCGTGCGCACCCCGCCGATCGAGTCCTCCACCGTCTCGAACGTGCGGAACTTCCTCAAACAGGAACGCGACGAGCGGCGGGACATCCTCGAACGCGTCGGTCGGCAGATCCACCGCGAGGAGATGTCCAACGACGAGTGGGTCCGCATCACGACGCTCGGCTGCTGTCGCGAGGTCGGTCGCGCGGCGTTCATCCTCTCGACGCCCGAGACGCGCGTCCTCATCGACTGCGGCGACAAGCCCGGTGCCGAGGACGAGGTCCCCTACCTGCAGGTCGAGGAGGCGCTCGGTGCGGGCGCGAACACCATCGACGCCGTCGTCCTCACGCACGCCCACCTGGACCACTCAGCGCTCATCCCGCTCCTGTTCAAGTACGGCTACGACGGCCCCATCTACTGCACGGAGCCGACGCGGGACCTCATGGGCCTACTCACCCTCGACTACCTCGACGTCGCAGCCAAAGAGGGCCGCACCCCGCCGTACCAGTCCGAAATGGTCCGGGAAGCCATCAAGCATACCATCCCGCTGGAGTACGGCGACGTGACCGACATCGCTCCGGACATCAAGCTCACGTTCCACAACGCGGGTCACATCCTCGGCTCGGCCATCTCGCACTTCCACATCGGCGACGGCCTCTACAACGTCGCCTTCTCCGGGGACATCCACTACGACGACACCCGCCTGTTCAACGGTGCCGTCAACGAGTTCCCGCGCGTCGAGACGCTCGTCCTGGAGTCCACCTACGGCGGTCGCAACGACTACCAGACCGACCAAGAGGACTCCGAGCGCAAGCTCAAGGACGTCATCCAGAAGACCTACGACAAGGGCGGAAAGGTCCTCATCCCCGCGTTCGCAGTGGGTCGCTCCCAGGAGATCATGCTCGTCCTCGAACAGGCGATGCGGAGCGGCGACATCCCGCGGATGCCCGTCCACCTCGACGGGATGATCTGGGAGGCGACCGCCATCCACACGACGTATCCGGAGTACCTGCGTGACGACCTCCGTGACCGTATCTTCCACGACGACGAGAACCCGTTCCTCGCCGAGGAGTTCAACCACATCGACGGCGGCGAGGAAGAACGCCAGGAGGTCGCAGACGGTGACCCCTGCATCATCCTCTCGACGTCCGGGATGGTCACCGGCGGCCCCATCATGTCGTGGCTCGAACACCTCGGCGGCGACTCCAAATCCCGCCTCGTCTTCGTCGGCTACCAGGCCCAGGGTACCCTCGGCCGACGTATCCAGAACGGGTGGGACGAGATTCCCGTCAACGGCTCCGGCGGCCGCGCCAACACCATGAAGATGAAGATGGACGTCGAGACGGTCGACGGCTTCTCCGGCCACGCCGACCGACAGGGGCTGGAGAACTTCGTGAAGACGATGAACCCCCGCCCCGAGAAGGTGCTCTGTGTCCACGGCGACGAGTCCTCCGTGCAGGACCTCTCCTCGTCGCTCTATCACGACTACAACATGCGGACGTTCGCGCCGAAGAACCTCGAAACGTTCCGCTTCAAGTAGCTCGCTGCCGGTTCGATTTCGCGGCCGCGACGGGAGTGTTTTTGTTCACCGAGAGCTGACTGAAACGCGTGCAGCCACGACCGAAGGTCCGACCGATGCTCGCGCTCGCGACGCTCGTCGCGCTCGTTGCGACGGCGGGAAGCCTCTTCTTCAGCCAAGTGCTGGGACTTATCCCCTGCGAGCTCTGCTGGTACCAGCGCATCCTGATGTACCCGCTCGTCGTCGTACTCGGCGTCGCGGCAGTCGAAGAGCGGGCTAACGTCGCGCGGACCGTCCTGCCGCTCTCCACGCTGGGAATCGCGGTCGCCACCTACCACTCGTTCCTGCAGACCACGACGAATCAGTCGACGTGTGCGGTCGGAGCCTGCGGGTCGGTCCAGTATCGCATCCTCGGACTGACGATTCCGAACCTCTCACTGGTCGCGTTCGTGCTGGTGACCGTCGCCGTCGGCCTGGTCTGGTACGCCAGCCGGTGAAGACGACGGGGTCAACTGTCGACCAAACTCACGCCGACTCCGGCGCATCGGCCGGGTCAACGACGTCGCCCGTCTCGGGATAGACGCCCACCTGGTCGCACAGGTCTGCCAGCGGACAGGCCTCGGGGTCGTCGAGACACGCGGGCTTCCGTGCAGTGCAGTACTCGCGGCCGAACTGGATCATCGCCGTATGGCCGAAGCCGCACTTCTCGGCAGGCACGCCCCGTTCCAGCGCCTCCCGGACGCCTTCGTGGTCGGCGTCGGCGGGCGCGAGTCCCATCCGGCGAGCGATGCGGTGGACGTGGGTGTCGACGGGGAAGACCCCGCCGCGACCGCCGGCGAACAGCAGGACGCAGTCGGCGGTCTTCGGGCCGACGCCGGTGACGGAGAGGAGCGTCTCGCGAACCTCGGCGGGATCGCCGTCGGTGACGTACTCGTCGAACGCCGCCGCCGAGCCGAACTCCTCGCAGACCCACTGCGCGGCGTCGATAATGACCGTTGACTTCTGGTTGTACAGCCCCGCCGAGCTGATGGTCTCGGCGAGTTCGTCACGGTCCGCGGCGGCGAGGCTGGCAGCGAGGTCGTCACCGCCGTAGCGAGTCAGCAGGTCGTCGTGGGCCGGCTGGCTCGCCACGTCGGAGGTGTTCTGGCTGAGGATGGTCCGGACGAGACACTCGAAGGCCGGCTTGCCGCCGTAGGCTTTCGTCCAGTACAGGTCACCGAGGCGGTCGACGACGGCCTCCGCTCGCGTCGCCGGCTCGCCGGTCCCGAAGGTGGCCGCCCGGCCCCCGCCGTCGGCGCCCCCGCTGATGTTGCGGTCGGGTTCGGGGTCGTCGCTCATGGCCGTACGTAATTGCTCGGTGAGTAAACGCGTCTCGAAACGGCACCAGTGGGTCTACTCGGCAGGCTCGACGCGGAGCGTGAGCGTCGCCTCCGCACCAGCTGCGAGAGCGTCGACGAGGCTTCGGTCGACGTCACCGGCGGCGGCGTCGGCGCCGACCATGACGGTCCGGTCGTCGACGTAGTCGCTGGTCCGGATGACGTGACTCCGCTCGTTCTCGAAGGAGAGGTCGGGATGGCCGCGGCCCTCGATGGTCTGACTGCGCTCGCCGACCGCGATGGTTGCGACGATGGTCGCGCCGTGGTCCCGACAGGCGGCGACGAAGTCCTCGTCGAAGTCGGCGGGAACGCGGTCGGCCTCGATGCCGAGGATGCAGTCCCCGGCGGGCGTGAGGTAGTCGTCGCTCGTGAACTCCAGCGTGCTAGCGTGCTCGGCACTGACGTGTTCGTGGCCGTGTGCGTGAACGACTTCTTCCATGGCCCTGGGTCTCGCCCAGAGCTACTTGAGAGAGTCGAGTCACGCCGAGACGGTAACCGTCACCGCGCCGCACGCGCACTCGTAGGCCCGGCGCTCCCCGTGGCCGGTCCGGTAGACGAGCATACACTGGTCGTCGGTGAGTTCCCGGTCGCAGTCCCCCGCGTCGCACGTACACGCGATTTCGTCGAGCATACCAGTACGAGGCCGTGGCAGGCCCGTTAAACCGAGCCATCCCCGGAGTGGAAGTGAAAGTGACCGACGACACCGACGTAAAGGCTATAGCCACGGCGGACGCCCCCGTGATATGGTTCGCGAGTGGCGCGCGGCGTCGGTCGAGCCGACTGCGGAGCCTCCCTCACCCGACGGGTGGGAGCCGGTCTCGGTCCCGGGCCGTCCCGAGTCGTTCGCAGGTGCCGCCGCGGTCGCGTACGGGTCGCTGTTCGACGACCCGCGAGAACCGGACGACGAGCGTGCACTGCTCGAACTGGACGGACTGTACGCCCACGCTCGCGTCTGGCTGAACGAGGACCTCGTCGCCGAACACGACGCGTACTTCGAGCCGCTGCAGGTGGACTTCGAGCCGGACGGGGAGAACCTCCTCGTCGTGGAGTGTCGCCGCCCCGACGACAGGTACGGCGGCATCTACGACACCGAAACCGTCCCCGACACCGAACGCGTCCCGGGAATCTGGTGGGGCGCGAGCGTCACGCCACAGCCCGACTCGTACGTCGGGGCCGTTCGCGCCCGCCCACGTATCGCGGAGGGAACTGCGGTCATCGACGTCGAGGTCGACGTGGTCGCCGGCTCGGACCTCGACGACAGGGTTACCGTCACGCTCCGACCCGCAGGTGACTCGCCGGGCGGCGGGACGATGGACAGGGTTCCCGTGTCCGCCGAGGCGGGCACGCGGACCACCGTCGAGAAGACAGTGGAGGTCCGCGACCCGAGCCTGTGGTGGCCACGCGGATTCGGACAGCAGAATCGCTACACAGTCCGCGCGAAGCTCGGCGACTCGGCGCGGACCGTGACGACCGGTTTCAGGATCGTTTCGTTCGACGGCGAGTCGCTCCAGATCAACGGCCAGCAGGTCCCGGTCCGTGGGGTCACGCTTCTCTCGGCTCGCGAAGTCGACGTGGAGCGGGCGCTGGAGTGCAACGCCAACCTCGTTCGTCTCGCCGGCCACGTTCCCTCCCCCGCGTTCGTCCAGCGGGCCGACGAGGTCGGCCTGCTCGTCTGGCAGGGCCTGCCGCTCGTCGGGTCCGGCTCGTTCGACACCGAACGCGGTTCGTCGCTGGCAGCACGCATCGACGACCAGTACCGTCACGCTCCGAGTTCGATCGCGTTCAGCGTCCACGAGAATCCGCTGGACCTCTTTCCGGACCGGCTCGGGTCCGGACTGCTCGACCGGCTCCGGCTCCGCTGGCGAGTGTGGCGTTCCGAGTACGACCACGGACCCGCCCGCGAGGTCGCGTCGGCACTACCGGACGATGCGGTCACCCTTCCAGTCGTCGGGCCGCCGGGCACCGACCCCGACGCCGCCACCATCGCGCCGGGGTGGGACTACGGCGAGCCCGAGGACGTCTCGTGGCTCCTCGACACCTATCCATCGCTCTCGACCGTCGTCGGTGGGTTCGGCGTCGGGTCCGTGGGCGTCACAGACCCCGAGGAACTCGCAGGGTTCGACCGGGAGAAGCACGCGGCTCACGCCTCGCTCTCCGACCGAGCGGAGTCACAGGCCTACCAGGCGCGGGCCCTCTCGACGATAGCCGAGACGCTCCGTCAGCGGGATTGCGGCGTCGTCGTCGCCACGGCGCTACGGGACCTCGCCGACGCCGGACTCGGCGTGTACGCCCGCGATGGATCACCCAAGGCCGCGGCAGATGCGCTCGCGACGGCCTTCGAGCCCGTCCAGGCGTTCCTCGCGGACCCCGCCGGCAGCGAGAGCGACGTCGTCGTCCACAACGACACGCCCGACCCAATTTCGGGGACCCTCTCCTGGTCGAGCGACGAAACCGACGGCGAGGCCGAGGTCTCCGTCGACCCGTGCGACCAGGCGGTCGCGACGACCGTGTCACTTCCATCGACCGGCCGTATCGAACTCACCGTCGACCACCCTCGCGGAACCAGTACAAATACGTACCGCATGTGAACAAGGCCCACGCGACCGCAAGACGGAACGCGGTTGTGAGCCCGCCTCAGGCACTTCTCCGACCGCAATAGTTAAACGTCCCCCTCCAGTATGATGTGACACCAGAACGCCTCCGGCGTTTCGGCAGTATCGTTCGTAGCCCAGCATGACAGGGAACCCTTGTTATCGGCGTTGGTCCACCCCACCAGTCGCTACTGCTGCTACACGTCGGAGCGGGAAGGCATCGAGGTTTCAACAATGGTAGATTCGATAGAACAATCCAAGAACGTAGAGGTAACCGAAGACGACCTAGAGAACAAATCCAAGGGCGAGCTCATCAAGCTCGCCGGGCAGCTCCGAGATCGACGCAACGAGCTGAACCAGATGGCGTCGGAGCGCGCGTCCAGCCGCGACGACCTGAACGCCAAAACACGCGAAAAGGTCGACGAGGCGCAGGAACACCGCGAGAAGCGTGACGAGCTCAACGAGCAAGTCCAGGAGCACAAGGAGAAGCGGAACGAGCTCAACGCCGAAGCGAACAAGCTCTTCGACAAGGTCGACAAGCGAAAGAACGATCTGGAACTCGATCAGGGAAAGAGCATCGACCAGCTCGAAGACGAGATCGAGGACCTGGAGTTCAAACAGCAGACCGAAGTTCTCAGCGCCGAGGACGAGCGCGAACTCATCGAGAAGATCGAGGTGAAGCGCGAGAAGCTCCAGAGCAAGAAGGAGAAGCTCAACCAGACTGACGACCTCGACGGCCTCAAAGAAGAGGCCGAGGAGGTCCGCTCCGAAGCCAGCCAGCACCACCAGAAGGTGACCGAACTGGCCGACGAAGCCCAGGAGCACCACAACCAGATGATCGAGGCCTATCGCGAGGCCGACGAGATCCGCGACGAGGCCGACGAGATGCACGAGAAGTTCGTGCAGGCCCAGGAAGCCGCCGACCGCCACCACGAGGACTTCGTCCGCGTCCAGAAGCGCCTGCGCGAACTGGACAAGAAGGAAGAGGAAGAAGAGCGCAGCAAGCGCGAGGAAGAGCGCGAAGCTGCCCGCGAGGAAGCCGAGGAGATCTACCAGAAGTTCAAGGAAGGCGAGACCCTCGACACCGAGGACCTGATGAAGCTGCAGAAGACCGGCCTGCTCTAATCCCGGTCGATCTCTCTTTCGTTTGCAGCGCTCGCGGAGCCCCGCGGCCAGCGTCCGCTCCGACGCCGTACGTACCTTTTTGCCACGGTCACACGTAACTCCGGACATGGAACACGAGGCCACGGTGGAGGGTATCGGCGTCGGCGTCAGCGACGAGGGACCCGGCGCGCCCGTCGTACTCCTTCGCGCCCGTGACGAACTGGTTCCGATCTTCGTCAGCACCGATCAGGCCCAGTCGATGCAGCTTGCCCTCGACGGCGAGCCGTTCGAGCGCCCGCTCACCCACGACCTCATGGTGGACATGGTCGCCGAGTTCGGGGCCGCCATCGACCGCGTCCGCATCGACGATCTCGCCGACGGTACCTTCTACGCGAAGATCGATACCGAACAGTACAACGGCGGCGAGCGCAAGGAGATGGTCTTCGACGCCCGCCCCTCCGACGGCATCGCCCTCGCGCTCCGCGTCGACTGTGCCATCATCGTCTCCGAC
>JARUKX010000035.1 GCA_029688825.1 Haloarculaceae archaeon H-GB1-1
ACCTCGTCACCGGGGTCGTCGGTCACGTTCGCGACGGTCGGGAACGTCCAGATGGGGACCTCGCGGTCGGAGGTCGCCAGTTCGTCGCCCGTAGCGGGGTCGAGGATGCGGACGCCGCCGGCGTTCGTCGTCGCGACCAGCTCCGAACTACCGTCGCCGGTGAGGTCACCGACGATGGGGGCGGGCGTGACGGCGTTGGCCTCCGGGGCGAGTCGCGTTCGCCAGGCCTCGGTCCCGTTCGCGTCGACGGCGACGACGACGTTCCCCGGGACCCCGAGGTAGAGTTCGGGATGGCCGTCACCGTCGCCGTCGGTCGCCGCTCGCAGGGTCGGCGCTCCCTCGGTCTCGTAGGTCCATTCGACCGCTCTCGTGTCGCCGTCGAGCGCCCGGACGCCGTCGGAGCCGGTGGCGAACACCTCCAGCGCCGGGTCGTCGTCGGCCTGTGCGACGGCTATCGCGTCCCCGCTCACGTCGGCCCGCCACGTCACGTCGCCGTCCGGAGCGAGGAGGACGACGCCGTGATTGGTGCCGACGAGGACGTCACGGGTTCCGTCGGCGTCGACGTCCGCGACGACCGGCGCGGCCCACGTCGAGGACCCCAGCGTCCGGTTCCACAGGACGGTCCCGTCGGCGCGACCGACCACGACGGTCCCGCGGATGTCGGCGCTGACGATCTCGGGGGTCGGCGCGTCGGTCAGGTTCGCGACCGTCGGCCGACCGTAGCCGTAGGTCGTCAGTGGGAGGCGGGCCTGTTCGTGGCCGTCCTCGGCGGCGTAGACGACAGTCGCGTTCTCGGTGGTCGCCGCGACGACCTCGCGTCGCCCGTCGCCGTCGACGTCGGCGATGGCCGGTTCGGTCAGCGCGTGGGTGAAGCAGTCCTCGGGCGGCACGGAGGCGCGCCACTGCGTCGCGCCGCTCGCGGGGGAGAGCCGCGCGAGGGTACAGGAGTCGGGGCCGACTCGCTCCGCGCCGGGCACGGCCGCGACTGGGGCGACCACGACGCCGCCGTCGGCCCCGACGGCGTGGTGATTGACCGTGTTGTTCCGTGCGGTATCGCTCACCCACGCTTCGGAGAGGGCACCGCCGGTGCCACCGACGAGGGCGACGGTCGCGACCCCGCCGAGCGCGAGGACGACCGCGAGCAGTACCGCGACGGTCCGGGTTCGCATCGGCCGCTCTACTCGGGACGCGCTCGTAAGGCTGTGGATTCGGTATCGGAGGGGCTTTTGTCGCGCTGTCCCTTCTCTCGCCAATGCGCGTCCTCGTCCGTCGCGTGGTGGTGCTCGCCGTCATGCTCGCCCTCGTGGGCAGCGCTCGCGCGCACGAGGTCGCGGCCACGCGGTTCACCGCACCGGTGCCCTTATTAGTATTGTTCGCGGGCGCGGGCGCGACGGTCGCGGCGACCGCTGGCTGGCTGGGGTTCGCGGACGGCTCGGGCGTCCGGACCGCACCCCGCCGACTGCGCACGGTCGGTCCCGCGATGGCGTCGACACTTCGACTCGGCGTTCGCACCGCGTTCGTCGCCCTCGTCGTCGGAGCGCTCGTCCACGGCGTGGTTGGACCGAGCGCCGGCGCGGAGAACCTCGCGACGGTGTTCGTCTGGTCGGTCTGGCTCAAGGGACTCGGGCTGGTGGCCGTCCTCGTCGGGTCACCGTGGCGCGTCCTCTCGCCGTGGGAGACGGTGTACGACCTGCTCGTGACCGTGGAAGGCGAGGATATCGCGCTCGTCGGAGACTATCCGTCGTGGCTCGGGTCGTGGCCGGCGCTGGCCGGGTTCGTCCTCGGCGTCGGCGTCGTGGAGAACCTCACCGTGATTCCTCGAACGCCGCGGCTGACCGTGGCCGTCGTGGCGGCGTACGCGCTCGCGATGGTCGGCGGCGGGGTGGCGTTCGGCCGGCCGTGGTTCCGCCACGCCGACGCCCTCGCGGTGCTCTACGACCTGCTCGGGCGGACAGCGCCGCTGTCGGTCGAATACAGTGGAGACGGGAGCGTCACCGTCGAGGCTCGGCCGCCGTGGCGGGGCTGTACGGACGCGGTCGTCGACGCGGGTGCAGTGGCGTTCGTCGTCGCCGCGGTGTACACCGTCTCCTTCGACGGCTACACCGACACGCCCGAGTACCAGGCGGTGCTCGCCGCCGCTCGCGACCTCGCGGGGACGACGGCGGTCGCCGCAGTCGCGCTGTACCTGCTCGGACTGGTGGCCTTCCTCGCGAGCTACGGGCTGGCGTGCTGGCTCGTCGCGCGACTGGCCGGCGACGGGGACTGGCCGGGCGTCGCCCGCGCGTTCGCGCCGACGGTCGTCCCCATCGCCGCCGCCTACGAGGTCGCACACAACTACCCGTTCGTCGCCCGCTCGGCCGCGCAACTGCTCGCACTGTTCGGTCGACTCGTCACCGGGACGCCCGTGGAGGCGGTCGCGCCGCTCTCGTGGCTCTCGGTGCCAGCGTTCTGGGGGTCGCAGGTCGCCCTCGTCGTCGGGGGCCACCTCGTCGCGGTCGTCGCCGCCCATCTGGTTGCGATCGATCGATACGGGTCGCTGACCGTCGCCCGCCGCGGGCACCTCCCCCTCGTCGTGGTGATGGTCGGCTACACGGTCCTCTCGCTGTGGATCGTCTCCCGACCGGTCGTCGCCTGACTCAGTAGCCGCCGCCACCGCTGGATCCGCCGAGCGGGTCGGAGATGGTCGCGTCGCCGACGGCCACTTTCATGCTCATGCCAGTGAGGTCCGCCGAGCCGTGGAAGCGACAGTAGACGTCGTAGACGCCGTCGGCCTCGAAGGGATGGCTGGTCGACGCACCGCCGGGGACGGTCGCGTCGAGCGACCAGTTGTCGGAGGCGGCCGTCACGGTGTGGTCCGTGCTGTCGTCGTTGGTCCACGTCACGGTGGCTCCCGACTCGACGGCGACGTTCCGCGGGTCGAACTGCGAGTCCGTCATCGAGACGCTCGTCGTCTCGACGACCTGGTCGCCATTCCCGCCATTCCCGCCACTCCCGCCGCCCGAACAGCCTGCGACCTGCGTCGTTGCGAGGAACGTCCCCGTCGCCAAGAACGTGCGTCGGTCCATAGGACACCCGTACGCACCACCGGCACATCGTTCTGTGGGTATTGTTCACCTCTATCACACGACTGCTCGGTCCAGCTATCACGCGGGAAAATTCGGCAAGAAGTGTTTTCCCCTCCGTCGTCGATGTGGCCGCTATGGCTTCACAGGTCGAACAGTACGGAGCGTTCGACGCCTCTCCGCAGCCCATTCTCGTGTTCGAAACCGAGACGGGGGCGCTGGTGGACGCGAACGCTGCGGCGGCGGACCTGCTCGACTACTCCGCCGAGGAACTGGCGTCGCAGTCAGTCGCGACGCTGGGACTCGACCCCGAGCGCGTTCGAGCGGCGCTCGACGGGAGGGCTGAGACGGATCGCTGGTCGCTCGACGGTGCGGACGGGAACGTACGTCACGTGACCGCCACCATCCGGCAGAGCGGCGGCGACGGGGACGCTCACACCCTCGCGTTCCTTCGCCCCAGCGCCGCGGTCGGAGACGAGGAGTTCGCCACCGCCGGCTATTCGACCCAGCAGGCACTCACCGAACTCACGACCCACACGGACGACGTGCTCTGGCTCTACACCGCCAACTGGCAGGAGCTGCTGTTCGTCAACGACGCCTACGAGGAGGTCTTCGGCCAGCCCGCCGACCAACTTCGGAACGACCCGATGGCACTCCTCGAGGCGATTCACCCCGACGACCACGACGCCGTTCTCGCCGCGATGGAACGACTCTCTGCTGGCGAGTCGGCCCAGATCGAATTCCGGGTGGGCCCCACCGAGAACTTCGAGCGGTGGGTGTGGGTCGAGGCCCAGCCCATCTTCGAGGACGGGGAGGTCGTCCGCATCGGCGGCTATACGCGGGACGTCACCGACCGGAAACGCCGGGAGAACCTCCTGGAGGAGACGCGCGAACGGTTGTCAGTCCTCCACGAGTCGGCCCCGGACGCCGTCATCGCAGCCGACGTCGAGAGCGGCGAACTCGTACAGGTCAACGGTGCGGCCGAGGCCCTGTTCGGACGCAACCGCGACGACCTCCTCGGAAGTTCCTTCACGACGCTCCACCCCGCCGAGGAGACCGAGCGATACGTCGCGCTGTTCGAACGACACGTCGAGAACGCTGCGCAATCCACCTTCTCTCAGTTCGACGACGGTTCGTGGGTGTCCGCCGTCACGGGCGACGGCGAGCGCGTCCCCGTCGAGATAAACGCTCGGACCATCGAACTCGACGGTCGCCCCACCGTCTACGCCATCTTCCGGGACGTCTCCGAACGCAAACGAACACAGGAGCAGTTCGAGGCACTCACCGAGATGGCTCGCGAACTCGTCGAGGTGGAGACGCGCGCGGAGGCGTTCGACGTCGCCACGCGGACTGTGGAGGCCCACCTGGGGTACCAGTTCGCGGCCGTGTGGACGCCCACCGACGACGGACTGACGGTCAGTTCGATGGGTGACCGGGCGACCGAACTCGTCGACGGTTTCCTCGACCTCTCTCACCCGAGGGGAAGCCCCGTCTGGGAGGTGTTCGAGGCCGGAGCAGTGAGGGAGGTCCCCGAGGTCGGCGAGGATTTCACCGCGACCGACGCCCCCGTCGAGTCGATGTTGTTGGTCCCGCTGGAGGACCACGGCATCCTGACCATCGCGGCAGAGACCGACGATTCGTTCGACGAGGTGGCGGTCCACCTGGCGACCATCCTCGGCGGGCACCTCACCGCCGTCCTCGACCGCCTCGACCAGGAGCGGGAACTGGAGGGCTACCGGACGGAGCTCGAACGCTCCAACGAGAGCCTCCAGCAGTTCGCCTACATCGCCTCCCACGACCTGCAGGAGCCGCTCCGCATGGTCTCCAGCTACGTCGACCTGCTGGCGATGGAGTACGAGGACGAACTCGACGAGGAGGCGAGCGAGTACGTCGAGTTCGCGGTCGACGGAGCCGAGCGCATGCGGAGCATGATCGACGCGTTGCTGGAGTACTCCCGCGTTCAGACGCGGGCGAGCGAGTTCGAGCCGGTCGACATGGAAGCCGTCGTCGAGGGGGCGGTCCAGTCGCTGTCGCTCATGATAGACGAGCGCGACGCGACCGTCGACGTCGAGTCACTGCCGACCGTGACGGGCGACCACGACCAGCTCGGACAGGTCGTCCAGAACCTCGTGAAGAACGCTCTCGAACACGCGGGCGACGAGCCACCCACGGTCCGGATCTCGGTCGCGGAGACCGACGGTGCCTACCGCTTCGCCGTGGCCGACGACGGCGTCGGCATCCCCGAGAGCCGACAGGAGACCATCTTCGACATCTTCCAGAGCGACGCCGCCACCAGAGACGGAACCGGTATCGGGCTCGCCGTCTGCGAGCGAATCGTCACCCGTCACGGCGGCGACATCTGGGTGGAGTCGACGCCCGGCACAGGGGCAACGTTTTACTTCACGCTCCCGAGTTCCGACCAAGTGTCACCGGGAGGAGTTTACAATGACGACTGAGTCTGAATCCAACCCCAAACCCATCGAGATCTTGCTCGCCGAGGACAACCCCGGAGACGTCAAGCTCACCGAGAAGGCGTTCGAACAGGGCCACGTCTACAACAACCTCAACGTCGTCACTGACGGGGTCGAGGCGATGGCGTATCTCCACGGTGAGGGCGAATACGCCGACAGACCGCGCCCGGACCTGATACTGCTCGACCTCAACATGCCGCGCATGGACGGGACCGAGGTCCTCGAAGAGATCAAATCGGATCCCGATCTGCGGCGCATTCCAGTCGTCGTGCTGACCAGTTCGGACGCCGAGGAGGACATCGCGAAGTCCTACGACCTGCACGCAAACGCGTACCTGACCAAGCCGGTCGACTTCGACGGCTTTCTGGACGTCATCGAGCGCATCGAGGACTTCTGGCTCTCGGTCGTCAAGATCTCGCGGGAGTGACCATGGCAGCCACCGACGAACTCCACGTGTTGCTGGTCGAGGACAACCCCGGCGACGCGAAACTGTTTCGTCACTACGTCCAGCAGGCGACCGCCGAGGGATTCGCGGGCGTCGGCACGGTCGTCCACGACGATTCGCTGACCGACGCGCAGGCGTCGCTCGCCGACCGGCAGTTCGACGTCGTCTTCCTCGACCTCGGCCTCCCGGAGAGTTCCGGCCTCGAAACGCTGCACCGCATGCTCGACCACACTGCGGACACGCCCATCGTGGTCCTCACGGGACTGGACGACCACGAGATCGCCGTCGAGGCCATCCAGACCGGTGCGCAGGACTACCTCGTCAAGGGCGACATCGACGGTGGGACGCTCACGCGGTCGTTGCGCTACGCCATCGAACGAGCGAAACACGAGCGAAAGCTCCAGCGGCAGACCGAGCGCATGGAGTTCTTCAACTCCATCCTGCGTCACGACATGCTCAACGGGATGAGCGTCATCCGGGCACGCGCGGAGATGCTGGACGAGCGACTCGACGGCGAGAACGGCGAGTACGCCGAGACCATCGTCCGCTGGAGCGACGACATCATCGACCTCACGCGGAAGGTCCGGCGCGTCCTCGACACCATCGCCGAGGAGTACGATCCCGAACTGACCGTCGAGGACCTCTCGGCGGTCGTCGCCTCGGAGGCCGAGCGCGTCTCGCTGATGGACGATTCTGTGACCGTCGAGACCGACCTGCAAGACACCGTTCGCGTGCGTGCCGACGACCTGCTCTCGGAGGTGGTCGGCAACGTGCTGTCGAACGCCATCGACCACAGCGACGGTGCAGAGCACCTGATTCGAGTCTCCGTCGAGGAGGGGCCGAAGTGGGTGACGCTGACCATCGCCGACGACGGGCCGGGAATCGACGTCGAGGATGCGGACCGCATCTTCGGACGCGGCGTCACCGACGACACGACGGCCGGCTCCGGGTTCGGGCTGTACTTCGTCGCCTCCATGCTGGAGGCCTACGGCGGCGACGTGGACGCCTACAACGACGAGCGCGGAGCCGTCTTCGAACTCACCTTCCCCGCCGCCTGATAGTGTTTACTGTAAGTCAGTACCGGTCGGTCTGCCGAACGGGGTGGCAGACCGCCGGTACATCGTTACAGCAATCACTATGACCGGCCGGAGTCAGAACCTCTTTGCGCACGTGCGGTCTACGGTCCCCCCATGACCACCCTCGCCGACGCGGACTGGCGGCTGATTCGCGAGGAGGCCCGCGACGGCCCGATGAACATGGCGCTCGACGAGATCGCCGCCGAGACCGCGGCCGACGGCGGCCCCCGAACGGTCCGCGTCTACCGCTGGGACCCCAGCACGCTCTCGCTGGGCTACCACCAGGACCCCACCACCATCGACTGGGAGCACTGCGACCGCACCGACGTCACCGTCACCCGCCGGCCGACCGGCGGCGGGGCCATCTACCACGACAACTACGGCGACATCTCCTACTCCATCATCGCGCCCGCCGACGAGTTGCCGGGCGACCTCATGGACTGCTACGCGCTGCTCTGCCAGCCCGTCCTCGACGCCTTCGAACGCATGGGCGTGAGCGCGGACTTCGCCGACGAGGAACAGCCCGAGATCCACGAGCCGGCGTGTTACCTGCGGGAGCTACACCCCGCCCACGACGTGGTGACCGACGACGGCCGGAAGATCAGCGGCAACGCCCAGTACCGCCAGAAGGACGCCGTCATCCAGCACGGCTCGCTCACCTACGACCGCGCGGTGCGGCGCCACCTCGACTGTTTCACCGACCACGGCGTCTCCCCCTCGACGTTCCGCGACCGCGTCACGGGCGTCACCGAGTACGTCGACCTCGACAGGGAGGCGGCGGTCGGCATCCTCGAAACCACGCTCGCGGAGTTCACCGACGCCGTCGTCGGCTCCTGGACGGACGACGAGCTCGACCGCGCCCGAGAGCGCGCCCGCGAGAAGTTCGGGACCGACGCCTGGACCCGCCACCGAGAAGTGCCCGAACGGTAGGCACAGCCTCCAGTAGCGCTCCGTTTGGCAACAACACTAAGGGTTCTGGTCACCCCCGTTCCATCGATGGATCTGCTCCCACCCGACGTCGAACTCTCGGAGCTTCGGTACCGCGTCGGGCTGACGGCGACGTTCTTCCTCGCCGGGGCGTTCGCGGCGCTGGTGGGCGCGATCGGCGTCGTCGTGGAGTACACGCTTTCGCCGTTCCAGACCGTCGGCTTCTACCTCGTCGTCGCCGTCGTCCTCTCGCTCGCAGGTGGGTACCTCCTCCGCAAGTACCTCGAAATCGTCCGCGAGTAGGGCCAGCACACTCCGACACCACTATGGGGGCCCACCTCCACCAGGGCGTGTATGAGTTTCCGCGTCGGAGCACACACGTCCATCGCCGGCGGCGTCTACAACGCCGTCGAAGAGCAACTGGAGTACGGCGGCACCTGCGGACAGATCTTCTCGCACTCGCCGCAGGTCTGGCAGGACCCCAACGTCGGCGACGACGAAGCCGAACAGTTCCGCGAACTGAGTGAGGAACACGACGTCGGCCCGTGGGTCATCCACTCCTCGTACCTCGTCAATCTCTGTACGCCCAAAAACGACCTGCGCGAGAAGTCCATCGACGCCATGCAGAAGGAGGTCGAGGCCGCCGACAAGCTCGGCGTGGAGTACGTCAACGTCCACCTCGGCGCACACACCGGTGCGGGCGTCGAGGGCGGGCTAGACAACGCCGCCAGCGCGCTCGACGAACTGGACATCCCCGACGGCGTCACCGTCCTCATCGAGTCCGACGCCGGCAGCGGCACGAAGCTCGGCGGCGACTTCGAACACCTCGCCGAGGTGCTCGCCCGCTCCGAGCAGGACCTCGACGTCTGTCTCGACACCGCGCACATGTTCGCCGCGGGCTACGACCTCTCCACCCCCGAGGGCGTCGAAGACACCATCGCCGAGTTCGACGACGTGGTCGGGCTGGAGCATCTCCAGTGCATCCACCTCAACGACTCCAAACACGAGTGCGGCACGAACAAGGACGAACACGCCCACGTCGGCGAAGGTCTCATCGGCGAGGACGGCATGCGCGCCATCCTGACCCACGAGGACCTCCACGACGTTCCGTTCGTCCTCGAAACGCCCACCGAGGACGGCAAGAGCTTCGCGTGGAACGTCGAGCGAGCGACCGAACTGGCCGACGAGTAGCGCAATCGCGGCGTTTTTGCGACCCCACCGAGTACCGGAGCCCGTGCGACAGTTCAGCGCCGAGTACCTCGACGCCACCCGCGAGGGGATGTGGGCGGATTCGCGGGCGGCGCTCGACCCGCTCGAACTCGATTCCCACGAGCGCGTGCTCGACGTGGGCTGCGGGACGGGCGAACTCACGCGCGTCCTGCGCGAGGAGACCGACGGGACCGTCGTGGGCGCGGACGTCGACCCCCGATTGCTGGCCCACGCCGACCCGCCGGTCGTCCAGGCCGACGCCCTCTCGCTGCCGTTCCCCGACGATACGTTCGACCTGGTGGTGTGTCAGGCGCTGCTCATCAACCTCCCCGACCCCGCCGCCGCGGTCCGGGAGTTCGCCCGCGTCTCGACGACCCTCGTCGCCGCCGTCGAACCCGACAACGGCGCGGTGACGGTCGACTCCACCGTCGAGAGCGAACCACCGCTCGCCCGGCGGGCGCGGACGCGCTACCTCGACGGCGTGGAGACGGACGTGACGCTCGGGGCCGACGCCGCCGACGCCTTCGCCGACGCCGGGCTGACCGACGTGCGAACGCGGCGGTACGACCAGGAGCGGACCATCGCCCCGCCGTACTCCCAGCGGGCGCTCGACGCCGCGAAGCGGAAGGTCACGGGCGCGGGACTGGGCGACGACCGCGAGACCATCATGGCCGGCGCGACGACGCCCGAGGAGTTCGACCGCCTCCGGAGCGAGTGGCGGGCGATGGGTCGGGACGTCGTCGACCAGATGCAGACCGGCGAGTACCGCCGCACCGAGACGGTCCCCTTCTTCGTCACGGTCGGTCGGGTTTGAGACAGGGGATTCCGAACGCTATCGGTCGGGTGTCGGGTCGGCGTCACTGCGGGTGTCCGTACTCGTGTCGCCATCCGCGTCCGTCGCCGACGAGTGCGCGACGAGCGCGTCGGCGACCCGGAGCAAGCCGAGGTTCACGAGCGACAGCACCAGCCCGACCGCGAGACCGACGACGCACGCGACGCCAGCCGCGATGGCACCGACGAGCAGGAGCGCCCCGATCGGGAACGGGTCCGCGGGATTCGTCACGGTCTGCACGAGGAAACCCCCGGCGACCAGTCCGAGAACGAAGGTAATCCCCACGAGCGCACCAGCGACGCTCCCGCGGAGGACGAGCCGATAGCTCGACCCGTCGAGCACGCCGTCCGCGAGCGCCCACCGAATCGCGTACAGCGTCAGCATCCAGAGGTACGCGAACACGACGAGTCCGACCGTGGTTCCGAGTCCGTCGAGCACGTCGCTCAGCAGCCCGCCGAGGTGGCCGAGCAGTATGGGGACGAGCGAGAAGACGGTGACGTTGAACGTCGCGAGCGTCCACGTCTCCAGCGAGACGGTCGTGACCGACGCCGACGCCGACGCCAGCGAACGCGACCTACCCATGCGCCAGCACCTCCGCGAGGACGACGACGAACAGCAGCAGCGCAGCCGTCGCGCCGTACGTCCGTCGGAGCAGTGCCGTGGCTGCCTGCTCGCGCTCGCGCAGTTTCACCACCGCCATCGTCCGGACGAACGACCCCACCACGACGCCGAGGACGACGACGAGCTTCACGGCGAACACTCGCCCCCAGTGCGTCCCCGGTCCCGGACCGCCGAGCGCGCCGAGGTTGCCGACGCCGGTGACGACCATCACGCCCAGCGCCCCCCAGAACAGCCACTCGTAGCCCGCGGCGAGCGCCTCCGGGTCGCCGGGCTCCCGACGGAGCGCACCCCACACCACCACGGCCCCGCTCACGAGCGCGACCATCCCCAGAAGGTGAACGGTGCGGACCGCGAGATGAACTCCCGTCATACCCGTACGGTTCGTCCGGTGGGGAGAAAGCGTCGGCGACTGTCGGTCACGACAGGGGTTGTCGTCGGGGAAGACGGCCTGCTCAGACCACGTCGCCGCGGACCGACGCCCCGTCCTGTTGCTCGCGGAACCGCGAGACGGCGTCGGCGGCCGTCTCGGCCTCCTCGGGGTCCATGCCCAGCATCTCCAGCGCGCCGGAGAGCGTCGGAAAGACGTACTCGCCGGCGCGGAGCTTCTCGAACGCCTCGTCGGCCCGCTGGCCGTCGATCCACAGCGCCGCGCCGCGGGGGTCGAGGATCTGCTCGTAGTTCTCGCGGGCTCGCGCCCCCTTCAATCGCTGGGTCACGTTGTCCTCGAAGGACGCGTTGCAGACCTCCAGATGGACGGGCTCGTCGTCGTCCAGCAGGTGCGCGGCGAGACACTTCTCGGGTGCGACGTGGCCGCTGTGGTTCGCCCGGACGTGGTCGGGGAACTGCTCGGCCCACTCCGCGCTGACCGTCTGGCCGACGCCCGCGACGCCGTGGGTCTCCTCGAACTCGACCCCGCGGTCGGCGTCGCCGCCGAACAACAGATCCTTCGTCAGGTAGACGTCCAGTCGCTCGACGGGGTCCAGGCCGAGCGCCACCTCGCCGAAGACCCACACCTCGCGTACGGGGACGGGCATCGGCTCGTTTTCGACGGTGTCGACCAGCCGTTCGAGCCGGTCGAGCGCGTCGTCTCGGGAGAGTTCGGTCATCGCCTTCGGCTTGCCGTCCGACGGGCAAAACGGTCCCGGCTCGTCGAACCGCTTTTATCCCGCCTCACTGAAGCACCGCCATGCACCACGAGACGCTCGGCGACGAGTCCGACCCGAACCTCGTGGTCGTCATGGGGTGGGGGAATCGGCTCGACCACGAGACCGTCCGCTGGCTACTGGACGTGTTCGCTCGCGACTACCGCGTCCACGCCTTCCAGTTGCCGCTGGTCATCACGGACTTCGACGCCGACTACCTCACCCCGATCGCCTCGCACGTGGCCGGGCTCGACGAGTATCGCGTCCTCGGTCACTCGACGGGCGGGCTCGTTGCCGCGTTCCTCGACGGGGCCGAGACGACGACGTACCTCAGCCCGTGGTGGGGATTCCACCGCAGCCTGCGCAAGCCGCTCGTGTACCTGCTGATGCGGCTGCCCGTCTCGTGGCCCATCCTCCCCTCGAACGTCACCCGGGAGGGGCTGGGCGACCTGGCGACCGCGCAGCAGGTGGCCGACGGGCCCGCCTACGCCGCGCCGACGTTCCTCTGGGAGTGTCACTGCAAGCAGGAGTCGTTGCCGCCGCTCGACGAGGACAGCGTCGTGTTCTACACGCCCGAGGACAGCATCGTGAGCGTCGAGGACATCCGGGAGCACGCGCCGCCAGCCAATCGGGTCGAGTTCGACGGCGGCCACGAGCTGTTCTCCTCCAGCGTCCGCGAGGACGCACTGGGGACGCTGCGCGACGCCGTCGCTGGCGGGGTCGACGCGGTGTCCAACTGAGGCTGAGACTGAGGCTGGGGCTGCGACCGCCGCCGCCACCGTCACTTCGGAGCAACTTTCCGCTCTCGACTCGACAGGCCGTGGTATGCGACGAGTCACGCACAACGAAGCCGGCGACACCGACCTCGTCTTCGTGCTCGGCTGGGGGATCCGACTCGACTTCGAGAACGTCCGGTGGCTCGTCGACCGGCTGGCGGCCGCGGACTATCGGGTCCACGTCTTCGAGCTCCCGCTGGTCATCACCGACTTCGAGCGCGAGTACCTCGCGCCGGTCGCCAACTTCGTCTCCTCGCTGTCAAACTACCGTCTGCTGACGCACTCGACGGGCGGGCTGGTCGGCGCGTTCCTCGACAGTCCGGAGACGCGGGTGGATCTCAGCCCGTGGTGGGGGACCCACAAGGCGGTCCGGACGCCGTTGGTCTCGCCGTTCCTTCGCCTGCCGGTCACGAAGCCGCTCGTCCCCGTCGGAATCGACCGCTCGGACCTCGGCGACCTCGCGACCGACTTCCAGGTCGAGGACACACCCGAGCGAATCGCGCCGACCGTCCTCCGGGAGTGTCGCCGCGTCCAGCAACAGCTGCCCCCGTTCGACGAGGACAGCGTCGTGTTCTACACGCCCGACGACACCGTCGTCAGCGTGGACGCCATCCGAGAGCGTGCGCCGGAGGCGAACTGCATCACCTACGAGGGCGGCCACGAACTGTTCTCCTCGTCCGCCCGCGACGAGCTGTTGCCGACGCTGCTCGCCGCCATCGACCACGGCGTCCGCGCGGTCCCCTGACGGCTCCCGACTGGTCGGTCACGTCGCAGTGCTGACGTGGACGACGTTCTCGACCGTCGCGTACACCTCGCCGGCGGCGTCGGTGAGGTCGATGGTGTAGGCTCGTTCGACTGACGCCTGCGTTTCGAGCGCCTCGCGAACGGCCTCGACCTCGGCGTCGGGCATCTCGCACGTCGCGTAGAGCGTCGTCTCCGCCGGTCGTTTGTACTCCACGGACGCCGATTTGTCCCACACCTCGTAGTCATCTCCCAGTCGCTTGATGAGCAGCATCGCGTGCATCGGGTCGACCGCACCGTAGATGCTGCCGCCGAAGATCGTGCCCATATAGTTCCGGGTGCGCCAGGAGTGGGGGAGCTTCACCCGAATCTCCGACCAGTCCGACTCGACGTGGGTGACGCGCCCGCCGGTGCCCCGATAGGCGGGAAAGAGATTGAACGCCAGCCGTGCGAGTCGGGTCCGCCACGATTCGCTCATACGCGTTCTGGACGCGGCGTTCCCGTGAGTCTTTACCTCCGAAGACATCGACATCGGCGTTGTTCGACTCACGGCTGGCGTGGCTCTGCATCCACCAGTCCGGCGTCGAGTTCCGACCGCAGGTGAAGATAGCCCCAGAAAAGCGCGCCGAGCACGAACGTCACCGTTCCCAGCGCGGCGAGGGTTCGCGCCCCCGTCGGCGTCCGCGGGACCGTCGCCGCGGCGACCAGACAGACCACACCCACCGAGAGCAACACCGCACCGGCCTTGAAGATGGTCTGTGTGGGCAGGGATTCCATGCGTTCATCGAGATATGGACGCGAGGACCTTAGCGCGTGCTAGGAGCCCACAATAGCTCTATAGAGTCGGGCGCAAGCGAAACCCTCTCCCCCGCTCGGGCGAAGTATGGGATAATGGATTGCGACAAGTGCGGTGCGGAGGCGGTGATGCACGCCGCCTACTCCGGACTCCACCTCTGTGAGGACCACTTCTGTCGCTCCGTCGAGAAGCGGGTCCGCAGCCGAGTGCGCGAGGACGGGCTGGTGCCCGACGACGCCACCCCGGAGGCCCCTGACACCTGGATCATCGGCCTCTCCGGCGGGAAGGACAGCGTCGTCCTCGCGCAGATCCTCCACGAGACGTTCGCGGAGGACCCGCGCATCGAACTCGTCGCGCTCTCGATCCACGAGGGAATCGAGGGGTATCGTGACGAGTCGCTGGCCGCCTGCGAGATACTCACCGACGACCTGGACATGCGCCACGAGGTCGTCACCTACGAGGACGAGTTCGGCCTGCAGATGGACGACGTCGCCGCCGACGACCCCGAGAACATGGCCCCCTGCGCATACTGTGGCGTGTTCCGACGGGACGTCCTCTCGCGGTACGCCGAGCGCTTCGACGCCGACAAGCTCCTGACCGGCCACAACCTCGACGACGAGGCCCAGACCGCGCTGATGAACTTCCTCGAAGGCGATCTCACCCAGATGGCCGACCACTTCGACGCCAGCATCGGCGGCTTCGACACCGACGGCGCGAAGGCCGGCCAGCCCCGGCCGCGGCACGTCCCCGAGGACATGGTGCCGCGCGCGAAGCCGCTCCGTGACGTGCCCGAGAAGGAGGTCGCGCTGTACGCCCACCTCCGGGACCTCCCTGCCCACATCACGGAGTGTCCCCACGCCAGCGAAGCCTATCGCGGCGAGATACAGCAATTGCTCCTCACGCTGGAGGAGAACCATCCCGGGACGCGCCACTCAATCATGTCCGGCTACGAGGAACTGGCCGGCATCGTCGCCGACGAGGTCCGCGAGGACCAACAGGCCGACTACGGCGACTGTGACCGCTGTGGCGCACCGACCGCACGGGACGTCTGTCGGAAGTGCGCACTGGTCGAATCGGTCACCGAGTAAGACACCCTCGTTCGGACTCTATCCGCGTCGCTCGGAGGGAAGCGTCACAAAAATTGGTCTGAAAACGCGGGGCGAGGGACGTTAGTCCGTTCGGACGACGTCGAGCCCGTTGTTCTTGTCGAGGTCGTCGCGACCGCCGTCGGTCTGGCCGTACTGGGGTCCGGAGTCGAACGTCTCGATGTTGTCGCTGGCGTCGAAGCTGTCGCCTTCGCCGACTTCCTGGATCGCTTCCCGGGACTTGTCGGCCTGCTTCTGGGTCGACGGGCCGAGCACCTGCGCGCTCTGCACGCCGGTCATGATGGCCATGACGCGAACCTTGCCCTTGTACTCCTCCTGGATGCGTGCGCCCCAGATGACGTTGGCGGACGCTTCCAGTCGCTCGGTGATGTTCTGCGCGATGCCCTCGGCCTCTTTCAGCGTGAGGTCGGGGCCGCCGGTGATGTGGACGAGCCCGCCGGAGGCACCGCGGTAGTCCACGTCCAGCAGCGGATGGTTCATCGCGTCTTTCACCACTTCCTCGGTCTTGTTCTTGTCCTGGGTCTCGCCGACCAGCATCACCGCGACGCCGCCCTGGTTCATGATGGCGGTCATGTCGGCGTAGTCGAGGTTGATGAGCGACGGCTGGGTGATCGTTTCCGAGATGCCCTTGACGGTCTCGGCGATGATCTGGTCCATCACGGAGAACGCCTTGCCGATGGGCAGGTTCGGGACGTAGTCCAGCAGGCGGTTGTTGTCCAGCACGATGATGGAGTCGGCCTCGTTGCGGAGCCGCTCCAGGCCTTCCTCGGCCTTCACCGTGCGGGCGCGCTCGACGTTGAACGGCGTCGAGACCATCCCGACGACGATGGCACCCTGTTCCTTCGCGATTTTCGAAACGACGGGGGCGGCACCGGTACCGGTCCCGCCACCCATGCCCGCGGTGACGAACACGAGGTCCGCGTCACCGAGGACCTCCTTGATCGTCCCCTGTGCCATCTCGGTCGCGCGCTCGCCCATGTCGGGGTCGCCGCCCGCGCCGAGACCGCTGGTGAGGGACTTGCCGACGAGTATCTTCGTGTCGGCCTCGATCATCTTCAGGTGCTGTTTGTCGGTGTTGATGGCGATGGTATCGGCGCCTTCGACGCCGATGTTGTACAGGCGATTGACCGTGTTGTTGCCCGCACCACCGCAGCCGACGATGACGATTCGGGGGTCGCCAAAGCCGTCTGCGTCGGAGTCTTCCATCGACCGCTGTTCTTTCTCCTGGTTTTCGAGGGCGGATTTGACGATGTCCTGCATCGTTACACCCGTGCCCAGTTGCGCCGCTTGCGCTTCTCGGACGGGCGCTCCTTGCCGGTGCCCTCGTGCTCGTTGAGCATCTCTCGAACTGCCGATCGAATCGCCTCGCTCCGGTTGGGGTACTCCCCGGTTTCGACCATTTGTTCGACCTCTTCAATCTGCTGTTTCGGAATCCGTAGCGTCACACGCTCCATGTTTGTAGTGTTCCCCTGGTAAGACGGAGGGTACATTGTCACACGCCCACTTACCTCACACGGCGAAATCGCACCAGGGAGGGAGGATTCCCACCTGGGCGGCACCGTGTAAGACGACCGTCTTACGCAAGATGTACCACAGACTGTGGTATAATAAAAGTACCGGCCCCCGTCATACGAGACGTCGTTTACGGCGTTTCGAGCCCTCTCTGCCGTGTAAACGCGACTTCACGCATTGTCGAGTACGTCGGCCGCCGGCGTCCGTCGGCCACAGCCGGGGCAGAAACCCCAGTCTGACCGCAGCTCGTCACCGCATTCACAGAACACACGCCGTGCCGTCTTCTCACCGCAATTCGGGCAGTAAACGTGCTGTGCGCCCACTTCGTCGCCGCATTGACCACACGTTTTACGCCCGTTTGCACCGTCGTCGTCGCCCGTCGTCGTCGGTGTCTTACGCCCATCGTCGGCGTGTGATACGACGGATTCGTCGTCGGCGTGACCGTCGGCCGTCGAGGTCGCGTCACCGTCCACCGAGATGTTGACGTTGATGTCCTGGGGCTTCCGCCGTGCAAACGCCCGGTCGAGCCGCTCGGCGACGAGTGCGTCCACGCGGTCCGCGATGAGCTCGTCGAGACTCCCGTCGTCCGACGGCGTCCGCGATTCCCCCGTCGTCGTCGACTCCCGGGTGGCTGGCCGTCCGTCGCCGCCGTCGAGGAACTCGCGCAGCGCCTCGCGCATGACCTCGCTCTTGGAGGCGTCGAACTCCTCCAGTTGCTCGATGAGGTCGTCGTCCGCGCGGAAGGTGATCTTGCTCATTCGACTCGTTCCTACCGTTGCCTCCCACCTATTTCAATGTTTGCGACCGTCTGACGCACGTCTGGTGCCCGTTTCGGTCAAATCGACCGCCCTCTGCCGACTCCGAATGATAACCGTTAAGTCCAACACGCGACCTACCTGAAAACGCGCCCGCCCTTAGCTCAGACTGGTAGAGCAGTCGACTGTAGATCGACTTGCCCCCCGTTCAAATCGGGGAGGGCGGACTACTTCTCCGCGAACAACTCCGTGAGCGGAGAATATGTCGATACCGAGCCGATTTCGTGCTCGGAAGTCGCAGCCCCGGACCGGCGCGTCGCCCCGCACGCCCGGGCCGTCTGACAGCTGTTCAAATCGGGGAGGGCGGACGACGTTTTACAGAAGTCGAGCCTCCAGATCGACGAGCCGGCCGTCCCGCCGACCGTGTCGTTGAAGTACGATTGCCGTAATTTTCGGTCGTGACTGTGACGTTCGACCTGTTCGGAACGCTCGTCGACGTCGACCGCCAGGAGGACCCGGGCGCGGCGGTCGCCGCCGAGCTTCGGGCACGCGAGGTGGCCGTGCCCGACGACTGGCACGACGCCTATCGCGAGTTGCACGTCGACGCCGAGCGGGGGGAGGAGCTGTCGCTGGTCGCGCACGTCGCGGCGACGCTGGCGAGTCGCGGCGTCGACGCCGACCCGGCTGTGGTGTCCGACGCGGTGACGACGGCGTTCGACCCGGACGACGTGCGGACGCGCGACGGGGCGGCCGAGGCGGTCGCTGCCGCAGCCGACCGCGGCCCGGTCGCCGTGCTCTCGAACTGCAGCGTGCCGGGGTTGGTCGAGCGAACGCTGGCGCGGTCGGACCTGGACGCCGATCGCTTCGACGCCATCGTCGCGAGCGTCGACGCGGGCTGGCGCAAGCCGTTCGACGCGGCGTTCGAGCACGCAGCCGACGCCCTCGGCGTCGACGCTGCGTCGCTCGTCCACGTTGGCGACGACCCACGGGCCGACGGCGGGATTCGGACGCTGGGTGGAACGTTCGTCGACGTGTCCGACGTCCCGCTGACCGAGTTGCCGGCGTATCTGGAGGCGGAATCGTGACGGGGGTCGCGCGTCGATGACGGTGGCGACGCTCGCGGTCGGGCTCTCGCTGGCGCTGGACCTGCTCGTGGGGGAACTCCCCGAAGCCGTCCATCCGGTCGCGTACTTCGGCCGGTTCGTTGGCCGACTCGACCGGGAGTGGACGAACCCGCGACTGGTGGGGACCGCCGCGGCGCTCGTCCTGCCGCTGCTCGCGGCCGGCGTGCTGGCGGCCCCCGTGTGGGCGCTGGCCCGGAGAGAGCCGCTCGCGGGCGCAGCGCTGGCGGGGGTCGTCCTGTTCGCGTCGACGAGCCTTCGGCTGCTGGTCTCCATCGTCCGGGAGGTCGTCGCGGCGTCCGAGACGGACCTCGACGGTGCTCGCGAGGGGCTGCTGGCGCTGGCGGGGCGAGACGCCGCCTCGCTCTCGGCGGGACAGGTCCGCAGCGCGGCCGTCGAGAGCCTCGCGGAGAACCTCGCCGATGGGCTGGTGGCGGCGCTGGGTGCCTTCGCGCTGGGCGCGGTCGTGGGGGCGCAGTGGTCGCCCGCCGCGGCGCTCGCGCTCGCGGCCGCCGCCGCGGCGTGGACGAAGGCGGTCAATACGATGGACTCGATGCTGGGCTACCGCTCGAAGCCCGTGGGCTGGGCTCCGGCGAAGCTCGACGACGTGGTGATGTGGCTGCCCGCGCGGGCGAGCGCACTCGCACTCGCGGTCGTTGCGCTGGACCCCGCCTCGCTCCGGCGTGCGAAGGCGTGGAACCCCGACGTCCCGTCGCCGAACTCGGGGTGGCCGATGGGCGTCGCCGCGGCGGCGCTGGACGTCCGCCTGGAGAAGCCCGGCGTGTACGACCTGAACTCGTCGGCGTCGCTGCCGTCGGTCGCGGACGCCGAGCGCGGCGTCAGGCTCGTCGCCGCTGCCGGGCTCCTCTCGTACGTCGTCGCGGGGGTGGTCGCGTGGTCCTGACCGCGGTCCGTGGGGCGCTGGGGTTCCTCTCGCGAGTGCCGCTCGGCCGGAGCGAAACGGAGTGGAAGGCGTTCGCGGCGACGCCAGCGGCGTTCCCCCTCTCGGGCTACGTCCTCGGTGCGCTGGTCTCGCTCGTCTTCGTGCTCCCGCTCCCAGCCCCCTCGGGTGCGCTGGCGTTCCTGCTCGCGCTCGCGGCGGTCATGGGCATCAACCACTTCGACGGGGTGGCCGACCTCGGGGACGCTGCCGTCGTCCACGGCGACGCCGAGCGCCGTCGCGACGTGATGAAAGACACCGACCTCGGCGTCGGCGGGGCGCTCGCGATCGCGTTCGTCGTCGTCGGGCTCGCGCTGGCCGGGGTCGCGCTGTTCGGGCTCCCGACGCTCGTCGCGATGGGGATCGTCCTCGCGAGTGAGGTCGGCGCGAAAACGTCGATGGCGGTCCAGGCCTGCCGCGGCGTCGCGGCTCACGAGGGGCTCGGGTCGACGTTCACGAGCCAGGCCGGCCCGGAAGACCTCTCGACGGTACTGCTCCTGGCCGCACCGGCGGCGCTCGTGACCGGATTCTCGCCGGCGGCACTGGCGTCGCTGGTGGCCGCCGTCGCCACGGGGCTCGGCCTCCAGTGGTGGGCGCGGCTGCACCTCGGCGGGACGAGCGGCGACGTCTTCGGCGCGACGAACCAGCTTGCCAGCCTCGTCGCGCTCCACGCGGGGGTGGTCGTGTGGACGCTCTGGTGATGTGCGGCGGCAAGGGGACGCGACTCGACGCTGACGTGGAGAAGCCGCTGTTCGAGGTCGGCGGGACGCCGCTCGTCGAGACGGTCCTCGACGCCCTCGCGGCGAGTCGCGTCGACACCGCGTACGCCGTGGTCTCGCCGCATGCACCCGAGACGGCCGCCCACGTCGACGTGCCGACCATCGAAACGCCGGGAGAGGGCTACGTGGAAGACCTCGACGCGGCACTGGCCGACGACCGCGTCTCGACGCCCGTGCTGACCGTCGCCGCGGACCTGCCGCTGCTCGACGGCGCGGTCGTCGACGACGTACTCGACGCCCACGAGACGGGGTCGCTGTCGGTCGTCGTCCCCGCCGCGCTCAAGCGGGAACTCGGCGTGAGCTGCGACACCGCGTTCGAGCACGAGGGTCGGGACCTCGCACCGACCGGCGTGAACGTCGTCGCGGACGCGGCCGACGACCTGCTGGTCAGCTACGACGTGCGGCTGGCGGTCAACTGCAACCGGCGGACCGACGCCGCGGTCGCCGAACGGCTCCGGCGATAACGAGCCGTCACCGAGGTGGCGAAAGTGTTTTCCGGCCCGTTGGCCACTCTCGTAGGTATATGGACCCCGACGCAGTGGACGAACTCGCGAGCACGGGGCTTCCCGACGACGGTGCCCACGAGGACGCGGTGATGACAGACAGAGAGGCCGAGACGGACGCGGACGTGCAGAGTCCCGGCCGCGTTCCGCACGGGAGCACCGACGACCCGTGGCTCGTCGACTTCAGCGCCAACGTGAATCCGTGCGTTCCCGACGGCGTCTCGCAGGCCTATCAGTCTGCGCTGGCGGCCTCGCGGTCGTACCCCTCCGACACGTACGAGGAGTTCCGCGTGGCCGCCGCCGACTACGTCGGCAGCGACCCGCGGCAGGTCGTTCCGACGCCCGGCGGGCTGGCCGCGATCCGGCTCGCCATCGGCGCGACCGTCGAGCCCGACGACTCCGTGCTGGTCCCGCACCCCAGCTTCGGCGAGTACGCTCGCGAAGTCCGACTGCAGGGTGCGACCGCGGAGTTCGTCGCCCACGACGAGGTGCTGGCGACCGATCCCGCCGACCACGCGATGGCCATCGTCTGCACGCCGAACAATCCGACCGGCGAGGCTGCCGACCCGGACGAACTCGCGGCGTACGCCGACCGCTGTGCGGCAGCGGACACGGTGCTGCTCGTCGACGAGGCCTTCCTCGGATTCACCGACCTGCCGTCGCTCGCCGGCCGCGAGGGCGTCGTCGTCGCCCGCTCGCTGACGAAGCTGTTCGGCCTGCCCGGGCTGCGGGCCGGCTTCGCCGTGGCGAGTGGTGACCTCCGCGACCGACTGGACGCCGCGCGAATCACGTGGGGGCTGGGGACCCCAGCGGCCGCCGTCGGGGCGCACTGTCTGCGGGACGAGGCGTTCATCAGGGCCACTCGCGAGCGGGTCGCGAGCGAGCGCGAACGCATGCGGGAGCGACTGGCCGCGGCGTACGACGTCTACGACTCCGACGCTCCGTTCCTGCTCTTCGACGTCGGCAGTTCAGAGCGGGTGGACGACCTCCTCGGAACCGCCCGCGAGGACGGCGTCGCACTCCGGGACGCCCGCACGTTCCGGGGGCTCGACAGCCACGTCCGGGTCGCCGTCAGGCTCCCCGACGCGAACGATCTCCTCCTCGACGTGCTGGAAGTATGACCTTCGAGACGCGCGTCCGGTCGAAGGTGCTGCAGGTCGCACAGCCGGGTGCGCGCTGGCTCGCCACCGGCTGGAGCGGCGGGTACTGGCGACGCGACGCCGTCTACAACGTCACCGTCCCGTCCGGCTTCGACCGGACCGACCTCGAACCGTACGTTAACGAACGGCTGGCCGACGCGGGATTCGACCGCGAGGGTATCCCACTGCTCACCGGGGCCGAACAGGCCAACGCCCGCGGCGCTCGGCTCGGTCCGGTCGAGGTCGTCGCGACCGCGGGGCTGTCCAATCCCGCGACGCTCCCGCTGGAGCCGCGAGACGAACCCGGAACAGAGGGGGCCGGTAGTGAGGAGGACCCGCCGGTCGGCACGATCAACGTCGTCGCCGGCACGACGCGGTCGCTCGACGACGGCGCGCTCGCGACGCTCGTCTCGACGGTCGCGGAGGCGAAGGCGGCGACCCTCGTCCAGTCACTCGGGTTCACCGGCACCACCTCGGACGCCGTTGTCGTCGGCTGCGACCCGGACGGCGACCCGGCGACATTCGCCGGCAGCGCCTCGACGGTCGGTGCGGCCGCGCGAGCGTGCGTGCGAGAAGCACTTCAGGCGACGCTCGCCGCTCATTACTCGGACGCGGACCCACCGGAGTCGGTTGCGGACGCGCCCTACGGCGTCGTCACCGACGAGCGGGCGAGAGTTTTCGAGGTATCGGATTCCTCCCACGACTGAAGTCGTGGGGTTCCTCTCAGCATCTCTGTGCGTGGAGCGGCCCGAGCGTTACCGGTTCCGGAAAGGCGAGCGGTCGTCTCCGAGGATTTTTATTGCATCGAGATCGATGACGAACCAATGGTCGAAGCGTTCGCGGTCGCCAGCGGTAAGGGCGGGACGGGGAAGACGACGAGCACGCTCGCGCTGGGCATGGCGCTCGCGAACGACCACGACGTCACCGTCATCGACGCCGACACCGGGATGGCGAACCTCCTCTTCCACGCCGGCCTGGCGGACGTCGAGACGACGCTGCACGACGTCCTCGTCGAGGGCGGCGCACCGGTCTCGGACGCGGTCTACGACCGCTTCGGGATGCAGGTCGTCCCCTGCGGGACGAGCCTGTCGGGCTTCAGCGCCTGCGACCCCGCGCAGTTGCGCGAGGTCGTGGCGACGCTGGCGGCCGACACCGACGTCATCCTGCTGGATTCAGCGGCGACGCTGGCCAGCCGGTCGGCCGTGCTGCCGGTCGTGCTGGCCGACCGCGTCGTCGTGGTGCTCGAACCCACCATCCCCGCGCTGTCGGACGGGCTGAAGGTACAGGAGTACGCGACGTCCTACGGAACGGGGGTCGCGGGGCAGGTGTTCAACAAGGTCCGCGACCCGGAGGCGGTCGACCGCATCGCCGAGAAGGCCGGCCGGTACTTCGAAGGGCCGACGCTGGCGACGGTGCCCGACAGCGACCGCGCTCGCGAGGCTCGCCGGGCCGGCGAACCGCTGCTCGCGCACGCACCCGACTGTGCGGCCGCCGAGGCGTTCCGGGAGGCCGCCGACCGACTCACCGTTCGCGACGGCGGGCCGGAGGCGGTGGCCGACCGCTTCCGCAGCGCCGTCGTCCCAGACCCACCATGAACGTCCCACACGGTCGCTTGCTCCGCTCGCGCGTGGTGTCGGACCCGGCGACGGCGCTGTCGAGCGCGTTGGACCGGGAACTGACGGGCTACGCCGTGCTGGAGCCACAGGACGCGGTCTTGCTGGCGGCTGGCGGGCAGGGCATCCTCACCTTCGAGGAGGGCATCCCCGTGCTGGCGTACCACACGGGGAGCGACCGCGGCGGCCCGGCCGCCCTGGCCGACGTCGCGGTCGACGGGCCGTCGTGGCTGGAGCTGTACGAACTCCCGGCGAGCGACCTCGCGGAGCTTCACGACGCCACCGACCTGCGCGTCCAACCGACGATGCCCGCGAACCGACTCGCCGGTGACGCGTCGCTCGTCGAGCGAACTCGGGAGCGCGCGCCCGCGTCGCGGCTGGAGGACGGTGCCGACGCCGGGGAACTCGACCCGGTGGAGGCGTTCCTCGAGGACGAGTCGAAGGTCGAGGCGATCCGGGAGCGGGCCCGCGAGCAGGCCGAGGCCCGCGCCGAGGAGTGGGGGTTCGGGGACGCCGTCGAGCAGTGAACCCGTGGCGGTCGCTACGGATTCGGGAGCGCCCGCCTGCTCACCGATCGAGGCGAACGGGAATCCACCACACGCGGCTGCGACCGCCGACCTTCTTGCTCGTCAGATCGGTGTCGTCCTCGAGCGCGTGCAGCTTGTTCAGCGCGGTTCGTCGCGAGCAGCCGAGTTCGTTGGCGATCTCGGTCGCGGTGAGCGGCTCGGCGTAGTCGGTACGGGCTTTGAACACCTCGATGACGTTCGATTCGGTGTACTCGGTTTCGCGGCCGGACTGGCTCATACGTAGAGTGTGAATGCGCAGACATTTATGCCCTCTCTCGATCTGGCGTCGAACCGTGCCGTCGGTCGAGGCGGTCGCTTCGGACGCCGCCACTCGCACGGTCGGAACTTATGGTCGTCCGGCTCACATTTCGTCCATGGCTAGGGCTGGGCGGACGGTCGTCGTGGTGGGACTCGCCGAGTCCGACGTGACTCGTCTCGACGCCGCTCTCCCGCCGGACTTCTCGCTGGTCGCGTTCGAGGGTCGCCCGCCCGCGGACGCGCTCACTGGCGCGACCGTCGTGGTCGTCGACGCGACGCTCGACGACGGGCGAGACCTCGTGGCGTCGTTGCGGAGGGGTGACGGCCCGCCGAGCATCGTCCTGAGCGACGACCGGCCGACGGCCCTCCTCGACGCCGGCGCGACGGACTACGCTCGCCGCGACGAGGACAGGCTCCTGGCGACGCGCGTCGAGCACGCGGCCGCGCACCGGCGGGAGACGAGGCGGCCAGCCGGTACGGAACAGAACGGTGAACTCGACCGGTATCGGCGGCTGGTCGAGACGGCCGGGGACGGCATGTACGTGCTCGACGCGGACGGCTACTACACCGTGGTCAACGAGGCGCTGACCGAGTACGTCGGACTCGACCGAGCGGACCTCGTCGGCACGCACCCTCGCGATTTCATGACCGCGGAGGACTACCGCCGGGGCACCGAGCTAGTGCTCGACCTGATCGACGACGACGAGCGGTGGTGGGACACCTTCGAGTACGACGTCGCGTTCGACGACGGCAGGGTCAGGTCCTTCGAGAACAACGTCGCGCCGCTCACCGATTCGAACGGCGAGTTCGCTGGGTCGGTCGGCGTCGTCCGGGACATCACCGAACGGACGAAACGCGAACGGGAACTCGAACGCTACCGGATGCTCGTCGAGGCAGTCGGCGACCCGATGTACGTCCTCGACGAGGAGGGGCGGTACGTGATGGTCAACGACGCGATGGTCGAGTACACCGGCTACGCTCGCGAGGAGTTCATCGGCGCGCACCCGCTGAAGTTCATGTCCGAGGAGAGCTTCCGGCGCGGGACCGACCTTGTCATGTCGGTGCTGGAGGACGACGACCGCAAGTGGGCGACGTTCGAGTTCGACGACGGCGTGGCGCTCGCGGACTCGTCCCGCGCCGTCGAGAACAACGTCGCACCGCTCACCGATTCGGACGGCGAGTACGCGGGGTCGGTCGGCGTCATCCGGGACGTGACCGACCGAAATCGCCGAGAGATGGCGCTGGAACGGCAGAACGAACGACTCGACGAGTTCGCCAGCGTCGTCAGTCACGACCTCCGCAATCCCCTGTCGGTGCTGACCTCGCGGCTGGAACTCGCCCGCGAGACCGACGACCCCACCCACTTCGACGCCATGGAGGACTCGATCAGAGACATGACCGAGCTGATCGATCAGCTGCTGCTGCTCGCTCGCGAGGGGAAGATCGTTGACGACACCGAACCGGTCGCCCTCGAACGCGTCGTCGAACTGACCTGGGCCGGCGTCGATACCACCGGCTGCGCGCTCGACGTCGACGGCGACCTCGGGACGGTCGATGCCGACGAGCGGCGGCTGCAGGAGCTGCTGGGGAACCTCGTTCGGAATTCGGTGGAACACGGTTTCCCGAGCGATGACCGTGACCGTGACCGTGACCGTGACCGTGACCGTGAGGGGCTGACCGTTACCGTCGGCCGCACGGCGCGCGGGTTCTTCGTGGCCGACGACGGCACCGGTATCCCGGCCGACGAACGAGCACGCGTGTTCGACCACGGCTATTCCACGGACGAGCGGGGCTCGGGGCTCGGACTGGCCATCGTCCGCCGCATCGCCGACGCCCACGGGTGGGACGTCGCGGCCGGCGAGAGCGAATCGGGTGGTGCGCGGTTCGACGTCGTCGTCTCCCATCGACGCGAGGAGTAGCACAGCGGCGCGGCCACCACCGAGATATTTTGCGGAGCCACGTGAACGCACCCGCATGGTCGCTACCGGTTCGCGCGGCTCGCTCGAGTCGCGGCGCATCGGGTACTTTCTCCTCGTGGCGTTCGGCGTCTCGTGGGCGACTGCCGCCGTCATCGCCGTGACGGGGGGCCTCGTCGACAGCCCGCCCGTCGTCTCGACGCCCGGCTTCTCGCTGACGGTGGCGGCCGTCCTGTTGCCGACGGCATACATGTTCGGCCCGGCCGTCGCGAACGCGGTCACGCGCTGGCTGACCGACGAAGGCAGGGCGGCGCTCATGCTGGGGTTCGACCTGCGCAGGTCGCTGCGGTACTACCTGCTGGGCTGGCTCGCGCCGGCCGTGCTGACGCTGCTCGGCGCGGCGGTCTTCTTCGCGGCGTTCCCGCGGTACTTCGACCCCTCGATGGCGGCGTTCGCCGACCGCCTGGCGGGACAGGCCGGCCAGCGGGTCGACCCGGCACTCGTCGTCGCCGTCCAGCTGGTCGCGGCGCTGACGCTCGGGCCGGTGATCAACGCCCTGTTCGCGTTCGGCGAGGAGTTCGGCTGGCGGGGCTACCTGCTTCCGAAGCTGCTCCCGCTCGGCGCGCGTCGGGCCGTGGTCGCCCACGGCCTCGTCTGGGGCGTCTGGCACTGGCCGCTCATCGCGATGGGCTACGAGTACGGCTTCGGGTACCCCGGTGCGCCGTGGGCCGGCCCGCTCGTCTTCCTGGTCTTCACGGTGAGCGTCGGGACCGTCCTCGCGTGGCTGACCGTCGGGAGCGGGAGCGTCTGGCCGGCGACGCTCGCCCACGGCGCCGTCAACGCCGTCGCCGGCATCGGCGTCGCGTTCGTGCACGGGTCGCCGAATCCGCTGCTCGGACCGTTGCCCATCGGCCTCGTCGGCGGGCTGCCGTGGCTCGCTGTCGCGGTCGTCCTGCTCTGGCGCTGGCCGACGACCGGTGCGGTCACCACCCAGGATTAAGGACCCTCGTCTCGGTATGACGTAGCATAGCGATGGCCGTCGACGACTCCGCCGGCGACGCCGGCGACGAGACCGCAGCGAGGAGTTGGGAATCGATACGCGAGGGTCCTGGCGGTGAGGACGTCGCCGAGTACGCCGCGCTCGCGAACGAGCTTCGGGAGGCGGTCGACGGCGAGGTTCGCTTCGACGAGTACGCGCAGGTCCTCTACGCGACGGACGGGTCGATATACAGCGCCCGCCCCGCGGGGGTGGTCCTTCCCCGCGACGCCGAGGACGTGCAGGCGACCGTCCGCGTCGCTGCCAGCCACGACGTGCCGGTCCTCCCCCGCGGAGCCGGTACCTCGCTCGCCGGGCAGACCGTCGGCCCCGGCTGCGTCGTCGTCGACTGCTCGAAGTACATGGACGACGTCGTCGACGTCGACCCCGACGCGAAGCGGGCGACCGTCCAGCCCGGCGTGGTGCAGGACGATCTCGACGACCGCCTCGCCCAGCACGGCCTCAAGTTCGCGCCCGACCCCGCATCGTCGAACCGGGCGACGGTCGGCGGCGGCATCGGCAACAACTCCACGGGCGCCCACTCGGTCCGGTACGGAATCACCGACGCCTACACCGAGGAACTGCGGGTCGTCCTCGCCGACGGTTCCGTCATTCGCACGAGGGAAGTAGTGCTGGACAGCGACGAGTGGCAGGCCCTCGTGGGCAAGGACGACCTGGAGGCCGCCCTCTACCGGACCGTCCGCGAGGCCGTCGAGGCAAACGCCGACGAGATAGCGTCCCGGTATCCGGACCTGAAACGTCGCGTCTCCGGGTACAACCTCGACAAGGTGATCTCCGAGACCGACGATGGCGAGCGGGCGATGAACCTCTCGACGCTGTTCGTCGGGGCGGAGGGGACACTGGGCGTCGTCGTCGAGGCGACCCTCTCGCTGGTGACCGTCCCCGAGGAGACGGCCGTGGTGCTGTACGCCTACGACGACCTCGTGGACGCGATGGCCGCGGTCCCGGACGCGCTGGCGTTCGACGCGAGCGCGGTCGAACTCATGGACGCCGAGGTGTTCCGCCTCGCACGCGAGTCCAGCGAGTACAGCCAGTACGTCTCGGCCATCCCGGACGGGACCGAGGCGGCGCTCATGCTGGAGTTCGACTCCGAACTGCACGACGACTTCGACGCGACCGTCGCGGCCGCGAACGCCCACTTCCTCCGCGGCGAGGAAGTCGCGGACGGCGGGATCGAGGCTGCAACCGACGACGAGGCCAGCCTCGACGCCGGCGGCCGCGCCTTCGACGCGGTCGAAGCCGTCGACGAGACGGCGCAGGCGGACCTCTGGAAGCTCCGGAAGGCGGCGATTCCGCTGTTGATGTCCCTGGAAGGCGACCCGAAGCCGTACCCGTTCATCGAGGACGCCAGCGTGCCGCCCGCGGAGCTGGCCGAGTACGTCCAGTCGTTTCGGGAGATACTGGCCGACCACGGCACCTCGGCGGCCTTCTTCGCGCACGCCGGCGTCGGCACGCTGCACATCCGCCCCATCCTGAACCTCAAAGACGACGCCGGCGTCGAGACGATGCGGGCCATCACCGACGACGTGACCGACCTCGTCATGGAACATCACGGGTCGTTCTCCGGCGAGCACGGCGACGGCCTCGCACGGACCGAGTGGAATCCGAAGCTCTACGGCGAGACGCTGTGGGAGGCGTTCAAGGAGGTGAAGTCCGCGGCCGACCCCGAGTGGCGCATGAATCCCGGGAAGGTCGTCTACCGCGAGGATTCCGCCGACGTCGGGCCGGACTCCGACCGCGGCGTCGGCGCGGACATGCGCGAGCACCTCCGCTACGGCCCGGCGTACTCGTCGGTCGCGCCGACGACCGACCTCGACTTCGACGACGGCGGCGGATTCGCCCACCTCGTCGAACTCTGCAACGGCTGTGGCACGTGCCGACAGACCGGCTCGGAGACGATGTGTCCGACCTACCGCGCCACGCGCGACGAGACGGCCACGACCCGGGGCCGGGCGAACATGCTCCGGGCGGCCATCAGCGGCGACCTCCCGGAGGAGGAACTGTACAGCGAGCGCTTCCAGCGGGAGGTGCTGGACCTCTGCATCGGCTGCAAGGGCTGTGCGAACGACTGCCCGACCGGGGTCGACCTCGCGAAGCTGAAAGCCGAGGTGAAACACCACTATCACGACCGCGAGGGGGTCACCCTCCGGGAGCGACTGTTCGCGAACGTCGACCGCGCCGCGGCGTGGGGCAGCCGACTCGCGCCGATGTCGAACTGGGCCGGAAAACTGCCCGGCGCGCGCTGGCTCATGGAGCGCGTCCTCGGTATCGCACCCGAGCGGTCGCTCCCCTCGTTCGCCGGTGAGTCCTTCGCGTCCTGGCTGACCGACCGCGGGGCGGCCGTCCCCGCCGGCGACGCCGACCGTCGCGTCCTCCTCTTTCCGGACACGTACACGAACTACGTCTCGCCCGAGATCGGTCGCGCCGCCGTCCGGAGCCTGGAGGCCGCGGGCGTCCACGTTCGACTCGCCGAGGACGTCGCACCGAGCGGGCGCGCGGCGTTCTCGATGGGATTGCTCGACCTCGCCCGCGAGCGAGCGCGACACAACGTCGACCGACTCGCACCGCGCGTCGCCGACGGGTGGGACGTCGTCACGCTCGAACCCGCCGACGCGGTCGCCGTCCAGGACGAGTACGCCGACCTGCTCGACGACGGTAGCGTGGCGACGCTCGCCGACGGGACCTACGAGGTCATGGAGTACCTCGACACGTTCCGGCTCGACGAGGCGATTCTCGGCGACGACGACCGCCCGTCACCCGAGGCGTCGCTGACCTACCACGGCCACTGCAACCAGAAGGCGCTCAAGCGCGACCACCACGCGGTCGGCGTCCTCAGGCGGCTGGGATACGAGGTCGACCCGCTCGACTCCGGCTGTTGTGGGATGGCCGGGTCGTTCGGCTACGAGCGCGAGCACTACTCGCTCAGCCGCGCTATCGGCGACATCCTGTTCGACGAGGTCGACGACAGTCCCGGCGAGACCGTCGTCGCCTCCGGCGCGTCCTGCCGGACCCAGTTGGGCGACGAGTACGGCGAGCGACCACCCCACCCGATCGAGCAGGTGGCGGCGGTCGTCGCAGACAGGGAGTGACCAGTAGGCTTTTCGAGACGGGCGTGACAGTTGGGACCAGACATGACGGACGCTCCCGACGTCGGCGAACTGACGCCGCCGAACCGAACGCTGATGGGTCCCGGACCGAGCGACGTGCATCCGCGCGTCCTGCGCGCGATGTCGACGCCGCTCGTCGGCCACCTCGACCCGTCGTTCATCGAGATCATGCAGGAGGTCCAGGACCTCATGCGGTACACCTTCCGCACCGACAACAAGTGGACCATCCCCGTCTCGGGCACCGGCTCTGCGTCGATGGAGGCCGCCATCGGCAACCTCGTCGAACCCGGCGACACGATGCTCGTCCCGACCAACGGCTACTTCGGCGGTCGGATGGCGTCGATGGCCCGCCGTGCCGGCGGCGAGGTCGTCGAAGTCGACGCACCCTGGGGCGAACCGCTCGACCCCGCGGACGTCGAGGACGCCTTCGAGACACACCAGCCCGACGTGTTCGGCTTCGTCCACGCCGAGACGTCCACGGGCGTGAAACAGCCGAACGTCCCAGAACTCACGGCCATCGCACACTCTCACGACGCCTACGTCGTGGCCGACTGCGTCACCTCGCTCGGCGGCGTGGAACTCCGCGTCGACGACTGGGACGTCGACGTCGCCTACTCCGGGCCGCAGAAGTGTCTCTCCTGCCCGCCGGGGGCCAGCCCGCTCACGCTGAACGACCGCGCGATGGACAAGGTCCTCTCCCGGGAGACCGACCCCCGCTCGTGGTACCTCGACCTCTCGCTGCTGGAAGGGTACTGGGGCGAGGAGCGCGCCTACCACCACACCGCGCCGATCACCAACGTCTACGCGATCCGCGAGGCGCTGCGACTCGTCGCCGAGGAGGGCATCGAGAATCGCTGGGCGCGCCACCTCGACGTCGCCCGCTCGCTGAAGGCGGGCGTCGAGGCGATGGGATTGGGGCTGAACCCCGAGCCGGACGCCTGGCTGCCGAGCCTGAACGCCGTGCGGGTCCCCGACGGCGTCGACGACGGTGCGGCCATCGACTACCTGCTCGAACACTACGACCTGGAGATCGCCGGCGGACTCGGCGACCTCGCCGGCGACGTCTTCCGCATCGGCTGCATGGGCCACTCCGCCCGCGAGGCGAACGTCTGCTACCTCGTCCCGGCGCTGGGGGAGGCGCTGGAAGCCCAGGGAGCCGACGTCGACGTCGACGCGGGCCTCGCCGCGATGCGCGCCGAGATGGCTGAGTGATCGGACCGCCGCCTGCGAAAAAAGTCCCACGCAAACGAAGGCAAAAGTCTGACCGGAAGCGAGTTCGAAAGGATGGGTACCATGCCTGTCAGGCACCTCGACTGCTCACCGGTCGTAACGGTCCCGGCGACAGCGCCCGTTCGTGAGGTCGTCGAGGAACTGAACGGCGACGACACCGACGCCGTCGTCGTCGTCGACGGTGCCGAACCCGTGGGCATCGTCACCTTCGAGGACGTCGCGCTCGCGATTCCCCACCACGACGACGTGGCCTCGATGCCAGCCCGAGAGGTGATGACGCCAAACCCCGTGGTGCTTCCCGAGAGTGCCGACGCGATGGACCTCCCGCGCGTGGTCGACGACCACGACGTCGAGCAGGTACCGCTCGTCGACGCCGACGGGAACCTGACAGGCATCGTCGGCATGACGGAACTCGTCGCCTCCGTCAGCGAGGAGCTCCGAGCGGTCGGGGACGCCAGAGACGCGTACTCGCCCGACTATCTTGATACAGCGAGAGAATCCCGCCCTTCCCGCGAAGGACGAGTGTTCCGACTCTCAGTCGGAACCGAGGACTGAGCAGGGCGGGAGGGAATCGCGTAAGCTCCGTGCCACAATCTCCGTGACTGTTGCCTGACTGAATACCCAACGTAAGTATTTAGTGGGGTAAAAACGTACAAATTATTGTGCGAACGGAGATAGATATGGAGCGCGGTGGCGACCTGCACGAGCGGGTCAAAGAGTACGCTCGTGAGAATGGTATCCGCCATCCGCGTGCCTACCGCGAGCTAATCGAACAAGGGTTAGAGACGGATGGAAACAACGACTAAGACGCTCGAAGCCACGCTTGCCCCGCCGACAGCACACAAGGAGCGGAAACTGTGTGACCTGCTCGACACCTACCGAGCAGGACTTCACGAGGCGTTCGAGGCTGGGTGTGACACGATGAGCGCAACCAGCAACGTGGTGACGCCCTACGACCTGCCGTATCAGGCGAAGGCCGCCCTGTGTAACTACGTTCCACAACTGCACGACACCTACGACACACAGGAGTTGGACGACAACCACCCGGTTCGGCTCACCAACCAGGCCGCCGAGTTTGACCACTCTCCGGCACGAGACCACGAGTTTACGTGGTGGGCACCCCAACCCGGTCGCGGAACGAATTTCTGGATACCGCTTCGCATCAACCCCGAACAAGAGGGTCTGTGGCACGACCTCGTACACGGGGACGCTTCGGCGGGACAACTCCGCCTCCAACGGAATCGTACATCGTGGACACTACACGTCACTGTCGAGTTTCCGGTCGAAGAACCCGACTACGCGACAGACGGCGACGACGTAACACACATCGGTCTGGATATTGGTGAAACCGCCCTGATAACGGGCTGTGCCCTCAAGGACGGTTCACCAACTGGCCCGTTCGTGTGTGACGGGAGCCGTGCGAAGCATCTCCGAAAAGAGATGCACACAACCCTGAAACGACTCCAAGAGCGTGACGCCGCCGAGTGGCGGATAGACGAGCGATTCGACCACTACCAGAACGCACTCACCGATATTGTCGAGAAGGCGTCTCGGCAGGCCGTGGAGTACGCCCGGCAATTCGAGAAGCCGGTTCTGGTGATGGAGAATCTGACGTACATCCGCGAAGAATTGGACTACGGTGCGTACATGAACCGGCGACTCCATGCGTGGGCGTTCGCTCGGTTACAGAACCGCGTCGAGGACAAAGCGCGAGAGGCTGGTATCCCGGTCGAGTACGTCAGGCCGGAGTACACCAGCCAGATGTGTCACGAGTGCGGTCACATCGGGAACAGGGCCGCTCAAGCCACGTTCCGGTGTACCAACGACGAGTGCCACATCACGGCGTTTCAGGGCGATATAAACGGCGCAATCAACGTTGCACAACGGGCTGACCCGTGGGGAGAGAGCGTGCCGCTGAAACCGGCAGGCAATGACTCGCCTCGGGATGGGAGTGCCTGTGACAGCACCACGACCTCGTTCGAGACGGCGGAGCCGTCTCGTGATCACGAAAGACGCGGAGCGTCTTTCGAACGACACCGTGAGACGAGCGAGAACCACTCGCAAATGACTCTCTCGGCGTTCCACGGGTCGGAACCCTCTGCCAGCAACAGCAGCACTTAGCTGGTATTCCCCATGCGTGGGAAGCCGCGCCGTCGCCGGGCGAAGCCCGGCTGCCTGAGGGATCTTCGATCCCTCTCCGTTCACGGCGCGGAGGATGTCACCGCTGGTAGGGTGACCAGGCAGTCGGTGCCGCGCTGTCCCGACCGGACCGTCCCCGTCGAGGTCACGACGGTAACGCGAGGTCACTTCTCGAGTGCTCGATGAGGCGCGATATGTGGGCCGGTCGGACTGTCAGCGTCGACGCGAGCGTCTACGCGAAACACGTCGGCGAGCAGGTCCTCGGTCACGACGTCCTTCGGCGGCCCCCAATCGTACAACTCGCCGTCCTTCATGGCGATGAGGTTGTCCGCGAACCGCGCCGCCTGGCCGATATCGTGGAGCACGATGCCGACTGTGACGCCCTCCTCGCGGTTGAGCGACCGAACGACCTCCATGACCCGAATCTGATGGTGGAGGTCGAGGAACGTCGTCGGCTCGTCGAGCAATAGCAGGTCGGTGTCCTGTGCGAGTACCATCGCGATCCACACGAGTTGCTTCTGCCCGCCGCTGAGATTGCCCATCTGCGTGTCGCGGAGCTGGTCGACGCCCGCCAGCTCGATGGCACGGTCGACGGCCTCGTGATCGGCGTCAGTGTGCGAGTCGAAGAAGCCCTGATACGGGTACCGACCGTGATAGACGAGGTCTTCGACGGTGAGACTTTCCGGGGACTCGTTCTCCTGAGAGAGCAACCCGAGCTTCCGAGCGAGCGGCTTCGTCTCGAGCGTCTGGACGTCCTCGCCGTCGAGTAGAATCCGACCCTCCGATGGCGAGTGTTGGTTCGCCATCGCTTTCAGGAGCGTACTCTTCCCGCTCCCGTTCGGCCCCACGAGCGCGGTGACCTCACCCGGCGGGAGAACGACGGTCTCACACTCGACCACGGGCTCGTCCGTGGTCGGATACCCGATCTCCAGGTCGTCACCGACGAGTTCGCTTGCGTCGTCCGTCGCTGTGGCCTCGTCGTGGTCGCCGTTCGTTCGAGCGTCCGCACTGGATTCGTCGGCCGTGGGCGAGACCGACGGCTGCCCAGACGAGTTCTCGGTCATCAGATCTCCCCCATCGAGTCCTGTTTGCGCATCAGATACAGGAAGTACGGCCCGCCGACCAGCCCGGTGACGATTCCGACGGGGATTTGCACGGGATTCATCGCGAGTCGCGCGCCGACGTCGGCGGCGACCATCAGCGCCGGTCCCGCAAAGACGCACCCGACGACGAGTTTCCGGTAGTCACTCCCCACGATGTTCCGAACCACGTGCGGGACGATGAGGCCGACGAAGCCGACGATTCCGGCCACGGCGATGCTCGCGGCAGCCGCAAGGACCGCAACGCCCGACAGGGCGAATCGGACCTTCTCGACCGACATGCCGAGCGATTTCGCCGTATTCTCCCCGAGGAGTAACACGTTCAGTTGTCGAGAGCTGACGAGCGAGAGCACCATTGCGACGACAGTCCACGGGAGCACCATCCGGACCTGCTCCCAGTCGGTCCCGGTCAGCGACCCGGTCGTCCACGCGATGGCGGACTGGACGACGCCGATGTCGCTGGCGAAGAAGAACAGCGCCGTCTGGAGCGACTGGAAGACGGTGCCGACGATGACGCCCGCGAGGACGAGTCGGACCGGAGAGGTGCCGTTCTTCCAGGCGATGGCGTAGACGACGAGGAAGGCGATTGCACCGCCGATGGAGGCGATGGCGGGGAGGAACACCGCCAGTCCCGAGAACGCGACGAGCGTCAGCAGGATCAGCAGTCCGGCGCCGGAGGAGACGCCGAGGATGAACGGACTCGCGAGTTCGTTCCGCGTGACCGCCTGGAAGATCGCACCGGAGACGGCGAGGTTCATCCCGACGAAGATGCCGACGAACACACGCGGGAGCCGGATGTTCCAGACGATGAGGCTGCGCTTGTTCATCTCGGGGACGTCAGTGCCGAGGAGCCACGCACGCCAGGCGTCGCCGTTGAAGATCACGTCGGGGTTGAACACCGCTTGCCACGACTCGACGATGGTCATCGAGAACGCGCCGAAGCTCACCTGAACCAGCCCGCCGGCGACGATCACTGCAACGCTCCCGAGACAGAGCGCGAACAGCGATCTATCGAACCAGCCGAGCCGACTGTCACGCCGTGCGGTCGCCTCGGTGGGACTCGTCGTTTCGCTCGCCATCGTCAGGTACTCACCTCCGATTGCTGTGCGGGGGCGGTTCCGGACGCCCGGATCACATCGTCGTCCATCGGATCGAGGGGCGTCCGCTCGCCAGCAGCAGTGACGAATGCATCAGACTCGGGGTTCGCCGTCGGCGTTTCGTGACCTGTTTCGGGTCGGGCCTCGACCTCCTCCGGAGAGACGGACGCGGAACGGGGAGTCTCGATAACCCGGCGGGCAACTCTGGCACCGCGCTCGGCCGCCACGGTCGCCTGTTTGGCGTCCGGTCTGGCGGGGGTGGCGACTGAGGATTGCTCGACGGGCGTCGTGCCGTCGTAGCCGGTGGAATCGCCTGTCATGTGATTTAGGCTAGCCTAAATGTGCAAAAGCGTTCCGAAGTTTAGGCTCACCAAACCCATTGCAGGGGAGCACCGCATCGCGGACACATCGGCGGCCCATTCTCGGGGACATAGAGCCCGCAGAACGGACACGTGCCGCGTCAGGCGAGTCATGCCACGACGAGGAAGTACGTGCACGAACGGAACGTTCTCGATTTGATATAGCGGAATAGAGTTTATTACCCGTCGAACCGCAACGCATCGCACTTTTACGAATCGGGCGACTACGCTCGCCTAATGGTCCAGAACGTCGCACCGACGATGGCCGACCTCGAAACGGAGGACTTCCACCTCCTCTCCGGGGTCGAGCAGGGGATGCGCTTCTCGGAGTGGGTCGCACGCGAGAAGCTTCCGGACTTCTCGCGGTTGACCGCGGAAGACGTCGACTATCGGCTCGATCGCTGTGCTGACCGCGGCCTGCTCGAGCGGAAGACCATCCAGTACGAGGGGTACAAGCTCACCTTCGAGGGATACGACGCGCTCGCGTTGCACACCTTCGTCGAGCGGGACACCATCGGCGGCTTCGGGGCCCCGCTCGGCGTCGGCAAGGAGAGCGACGTCTACGAGGTGCAGTCGTACAAACCGCTGGCGCTGAAGTACCACCGTGAGGGGTACACCAACTTCCGGGAAGTGATGCGCGAACGCGAGTACACCGCCGACCGCGAGCACGTCTCCTGGCAGTACACCGCGCGGAAGGCCGCCGAACGCGAGTTCGACGCGCTGGAGACCGTCTATCCGCAGGTCAGCGTCCCCCAGCCCATCGACCACAACCGCCACGCCATCGTCATGGAGAAGATCGACGGCGTCGAGCTCTCGAAGGCCAAACTCGAACCCGCGCAGGTGGTTCCGGTTCTCGAACTGATCCTCGACGAGATGCAGACCGCGTACGCGGAGGGATACGTCCACGCGGACATGAGCGAGTACAACGTCTTCGTCAACAGCGAGGGCATCGTCATCTTCGACTGGCCACAAGCGGTCCCGACCGACCACGCCAACGCCGACGAACTACTCGAGCGCGACGTCGAGAACGTCGTCGGATACTTCGAGCGGAAGTACCCCGGACAGGTGGCCGACACGCCCGACTCTGGGGCCATCGCGGCCGAACTCGCCGACGGCGAGTTCGAAACGCTGGCTTCAGTCGGCGACGCGTGACGTCCTCCTCGCCGTAAACGGCGGGGCGTGCCACAAGCCGAGGCGTGCTGGTTGGGAGAGTTCCAGTTTCTCACTCGCGAAGGACTGCTGGCAGAGCCGCGCTATCGGTCCCTCTAGTCACCGTCGAAAGACGGAGGGACGGGGAGATCGTGTACTTTCTGCACCCGTTCGTTTGGTGGAAGGGCGCCTTCACGACGACGGGGCAAATCACGATACCGTCTCATTACGTCGGACGGGGAGACCGTCTCGGTTAGCATTGAGGAAGCGGGAGAGTCTGGTAACACTGCGTTCGGGGGCTGTATCCCCGCTCCGTAGCGCGAGAATTTAGCGCCCCACCCAGCACGCATAAACTGTATTCTGCTATATCAAATCGGCAGCGCGTCCGACGCGAACGCCTTTGTGGCGCGAGTCGATTGGACGGTCTCGGCGCTGTGAGCGCTACCCGCCGTGAGTTGCGCCACCGAACTGGCAGTACGACGAATTTTCACACAAATAGCTGACTATACTCGGATATCATAATATGATTTATCACTCAACTATCGACCCTCTTCTGCGGTATCTGAGGCTTCGATACCAACCGCTTAGAGTCATAACCCTCGAAATATCCGTTTTTCCAGCTGTGGCAGCATTAAGCAGGCGCTATTGCCCCGAATCCCACACACCAACGACAGAGACCTTCAAATGCTGGTTTCCCTAATCTAGTACTCGCCAGAGATCTTCACGCACCAAACCATATCGAAAATTATAATATTAATATTATATGTGTGTGGAGTAGTTAGGAATGGCTGGAGAGGCTCTCGAACCCCCGCAGAAGGGCGTCGCGTCGGTGGCAGCCCGGCGGTCCAAGAGGTGGTCTTATTACCCGCCGCGTCGACCGTCCGACATGGCAGAAGCGCCGGTACCGACGGGTACGAGTCGCATCGTCAAGTACCTCGGGACAGAATCACGAGCGAACGCTCCGGACCCCGTGGACGCCGAACTCCGTCGGCGTGTGATCGACACGCTGGCCGCCATCGCGGGCGGCCACCAGTTCGCGGCAGCCGAGCGGATGAGCGCGTTCGTTCGGTCGTCGTTCGGAGGCGGAGACGCCACCGTCCTCGACGGAACTGGCGAGACGGCGACCCCCGTCGGAGCGACGCTCGCGAACGCGCTCGCAGGGAACATCCTCGACGTCGACGACGACAACGCAGTCGCGGGCGGCCACCCGGCTGTCGTCGTCTTGCCGGCAATCATGGCAGCGGTCGAATCGGAGGGCGGAACCGTCGGTGACCTGCTCGACGCGTTCCTGCCGGCATACGAAATCGCCGTGCGTACGGCCATCGCGCTCCACGCCCGGACAGGAATGTACAACGGGAGCGGGTCGTGGGGGGCCGTCGGGGCGGCAGCCGGGGTCGCGCGCGCTCGCGAGTTCGCGCCCGACGTCGCCGCCGACGCGGTGGGCATCGCCGAGTTCAACGCGCCGATTGCGCCAGTGATGCGAAGCCTCGCGCTGCCGTCGAGTTCGATGACGAAGGACGGAATCGGCTGGGGCGGCTTCGTCGGCGCGACCGCCGCTGACCTGGCCGAGCGGGGCTTCACCGGCTCGGGCACGGTCTTCGACGAGATCGAGTACGAGGGGCTCGACCGCACGTCGCTGGACAGCCTCGGCGAGCGGTACTATCTACTCGACGGCGACTACAAACCGTATCCCGCGTGCCGCTGGACACATCCGGGAATCGACGCGATTGCGGCGCAGGTCGCGGACCACGACGTCGACCCCCGGTCGGTCGAGGTCGTCCGCGTCGGCACGCACGAGAACGCCACGGTGATGACCGAACGACGGCCGTCGACGCCCAGCGAGGCGGAGTATTCGTTCCCGTACGTGGCCGCGCGGGCGCTCCTGAACGGCGGCAACTTCACGCCCGCGGACCTGACCTGGCGGGCGCGCGAGGACGAGACGACGCTAGCGTTGGCCGACCGCGTGGAACTGGCGGTCGACGAGGAGGCCGAGGCCCGGTACCCCGAGGAGTATCTGGTCAGAATCGAACTCGAGACCCCGTCGCGAACGTACGAGTCCGGCCTGTTCGGACTGCGGCCGCTGACGGCCGACGAACGCGAACAGAAGTGGGAGGGGTTGCTCGACGACGCGCTCGGTCCGGGCACGACGGCGACGCTCCGCGAGCGAATCGAAGACGACGACCTGCCGATAGAAGAACTGCTGGCCCCGTGGGCCCCGTGAGGGGAGGTCTCAGTCCCGGACGCGCTCGTTGTCAGGGTCGAACAG
>JARUKX010000036.1 GCA_029688825.1 Haloarculaceae archaeon H-GB1-1
AGAGTCGCGCTAGTGTCCGACTGTCGGGCCGACTCGAGAACTGCCCAAACGAAAAACGGATCCGGTTCAGGACGCGCCGGGTTCGACGCGGACGGCGCTGTGTTTGTACTCGGGAATCTTCGCCACGGGGTCGAGTTCCTCACCGGTGAGCGAGTTCACCAGCGGGTCGGCGTAGTGGAAGGTGACGAACACAGACCCGCGCGTGATGGCGGGCGTGACCTCCGCCTCGACGGAGACGGATCCGCGGTCGTTCTCGACGGAGACCTGATCGCCGTCCTCGATGCCGCGTTCTGCGGCGTCGTCGGGGTGAATCTGGAGTACGTCCTCGCCGCGCATCCGCATCAGCGTCGCCGTTCGGCGGGTCATCGCCCCGCTGTTGAAGTGCTGGAGGACGCGCCCCGTGGTGAGCACGAGGTCGTCGTCGTCGAGTTCGTCCGCCGGCGGCACGTGGTGGATGGGGACGAGGTCGGCCGTTCGGTCGCCGCTGAAGAACGTCTCCTCGTGGAGGACGTCCGTCCCCGAGTCCGCATCTGCCGGGTAGGGCCAGCGCTGGTAGTCCTCGCCGATGCCATCGTAGGACATCCCCTCGTACAGGGGATTCACCGCGGTCAGCTCCTCGAACACGTCCTCGGGGCCGTCGTGGTCGAAGTTCGCGTCGGTCAGGCGACGGCCGACCTCACACAGGATCTCGAGGTCCTGACGGGCTTCCCCCGGCAGTTCGAGGTTCGGTCGCATCCGCTGGACGCGGCGGTCCGTGTTGGTGACCGTCCCACTCTTCTCGGCCCACGAACTCGCCGGGAGCACCACGTCCGCGTGTTCGGCGGTCTTCGTCTCGTAGATGTCCTGGACGACGAGGAAGTCCAGCGAATCGAGGTCGACGCCGCTGAGGTTCGGCTCCGTGATGGCGGGGTTCTCTCCCAGCACGTACGCGCCTTTGATTTCGTCGCCGAACATGTGGGAGAACTCCGACTCGGTGAGGCCGGGTTCGGCGGGCGGTTCGACGTCCCACACCTCGGCGACGCGCTCGCGAGCATCGGCGTCGGTAACGGGCTGATAGCCGGGGAGGTTCCCCGGGCTCGCGCCGACGTCGCCGGCCCCCTGGACGTTGTTCTGTCCGCGCAGCGGGTTCACGCCGGTCCCGCGCTTGCCGACGTTGCCGGTCAGCAGCGCGAGGTTGATCAGCGCGTGGACGTTGTCCGTCCCGTAGTGGTGCTGGCTCATCCCCATGCCCGTGAACGCCGCGGCGCGGTCGGCCTCGGCGAACGTCCGGGCGGCCTCGCGGATGGTCTCGGGGTCGACGCCCGCGAGGTCGGCGTTCTCCGCGACGTCGACGTCGTCGAGATGGGCTTTCAGGCGCTCGAAGCCCTCCGTGCGCTCCTCGACGAAGGCCTCGTCGACGAGGTCCTCCTCGATGACGACCTTCGCCATCGCGTTGAGGACGGGGATGTCGTAGCCCGGCGTGACCGGTACGTGGACGTCCGCCGCGTTCGTCGTCTTGTTCTCCCGCGGGTCGATGTGGACCATCTCTGTCCCGTCGCGGATGGCCTGCGAGAGGTACGACTGGAAGACGATAGGGTGCTGTTCGGCCGGGTTCGACCCCGTAATCAGATAGGCGTCGGCTTCGGTCAGGTCGTCGAGCGTGTTCGTCATCGCGCCGATGCCCAGCCGGTCGGCCATGGCCGCGACCGTCGAGGCGTGACACAGCCGCGCACAGTTGTCGACGTTGTTCGTTCCCAGCGTGCGCGCGAACTTCTGGAGCAGGTAGTTCTCCTCGTTCGTGCACTTCGAGGACGCGAAAAAGCCCAGCGCGTCAGCGCCATGTTCGTCGACGATGTCGCCAAAGTGTTCCTCGATGCGGTCGAACGCCTCCGCCCACGGCGCGGTGACGAGGGTGCCGTTCTCCCGTACGAGCGGTTTGGTGAGGCGGTCGTCGCTCTCGGACGCCTCGAAGGCGGCGACGCCCTTCGGACAGACCTCACCGCGCGTGTTGACGGAGGCTTCCCAGCCCCCGCCTTTCCCGGTCTGTTCGTTGTACGTCAGCCCACAGCCCGTCCCGCAGAACGGACAGATACTCTTCTTCGGTTCCGTCGATGACTCCGATGCGCCGCTCATACCGCGGGATTCGTCCCTGTGGCCCTTCAATCGGCGTCGGCGTTCCAGCCATCTGAGAACGCCCGAACCTGTTCGACGACCTTTTTCCCGCTCGGGTCGCCGCTGGCGATCGCTCGCGGCAAAAAGCTCGGCCAAAAAGGCCGCACCTCGCTTCGCTCGGTGCGGTGACGAAACCCTCAGCCACCGCCACCGCTACCGCTACCGCTACCGCCACCGCTACCGCCAACGCTACCGCCACCGCTACGCCCTTCACCTCGTGCAGCGACCTCGGGGCTGTTCGTCGCGTCGAGCATCCAGAAGCCGGTGGTCAGGCCGAAGCCTGCCAGCCCGAGTCCGAGCATCGCCGCAGCGAAGTGGAAATCGGCTCCCACTCCGTCGGCGAGCATCAGGCCGCCGAACGTCGCCCCACCGCCGAAGACGCCCGAGACGAGTGACGACTCACCGCCCCAGACCAGCGTCGGGTACCGGAGCGCGATAGCGGTCGTCACCGCGTAGATGACGAAGATACCGACGAGCAGGGCCACCGAGTCGGTGGTCAGCGAGACGCCACCACTGACGGCGGCGGCAAGCAGGAGGGCAGCGAGGTACCGGAGCGCGCGGTTCATCGGGTTCCTCGCCGAATCCGCTTACCGCGCCAGCGGCATCGAGTACGACGTCTCCCGCTCGACGACGGTCTTCCACGTCCGCTCGCACTCACAGGAGACCTGCTCGAAGACGGACGGGTCCTGCCGGAGGTCGAAGTCCTTGATGGCGCGCTGGACGCGGTCGTCGCACTCGCCGCAGTTGTGCGCGCCGCGGGCGGAGCCGTGGCCGACGGGGTCGGAGACGACGATGACGTCCTCGTCGGCGGTGTCTTCCAGTACCTTCGCGACGCTCCAGAGCCACGGCGGGCGGTAGCCGTCCGACCAGTAGAGCTGCTCGACCATCGTGAACTTCTGGACGTTCGTGGGGTTCATCGAGACGGTGTGACAACCTTCGACGGCGGCACAGCGGCGCACCGAGGATTTCATGTCCGCGATGGCCTCGGACTCGGAGAGGAAGGCGGGCTTCATCAGGAGATAGGCCTTCACGCCGCCGCCACCGGCGACCGCCTCGGTGCACGCGTCCTCGAAGTCGGCGAAGTCGAAGTACTTGTTCACGCAGTCGTGGCGGACGCGATCTGTCGCGGTCTCCAGGCCGACCGCGACGTCGGTTTCGAGGCCCTGCTCGGTGAACTCGCGCACTTTGGCCTCGCTGACGAAGTCGGGGAGAGACTCGACGACGATGCGGTCGCGGTCGCCGAACGTCTCGGCGATGGCCCGTCTGGTCTCGGCGGGGACTTCCCGCTCGTCGAGGAAGGACCCGGAGGTGTATATCTTGACGAGGCCGCTCTCCTCGTCGGCGTTCTCGGCCTCGTGGTCGAGACAGGCTTCGACCTGCGTCATGAGGTCGTCGTGGGAGACGCTACCGCCCTCGACGGACTCGGCGACGTAGCCGCACATCGTACAGCCGCCGGCCCGCGCCCAGCGACAGCCGCCGGTGTTCAGGATGATGGTGAGACTCTGGTAGACCCCGTCGGGCGTGTTGTCCTCGTCGATCCAGACCCGCGTCGGCTCGGTCGGGTCGTAGGTCGCGTCCTTGCGGCCCCGTATCTCCCGCATCACCTTGTTGTGGGCGTCCATCCCCTTGCCCTGCTCGTAGACCTCCGGGCTCGGCTTGCTCATTACCGGCTGGATAGCCGCTGGCCGGGTAAGACTCCTGCGCTCCGTTCACGTCCGCCCTCGGGGCTGACGGACCCGCCGACCGCAACGTGGTGCGCTAACGAGAATTACCGGCAACTGTTGCTCACGGACTCGGCGTCCTCGACCGAGCGTCGGCCATCAGGCTTCGTCGGCGTAACCGAGTGTAGTTACTTCAGAGGAACAAGAATGAGGGTGTTAGCAGACGTATATAACCATTGAACCTTACCATGACAGATCTAGGCGGATTCCGCGACCACGTAGCGCGCATCGACCTCTCGGATGGGTCGGTGGCCTACGAAGGGATCGACGACGAGGACGCGAAGAAGTACATCGGCGCACGAGGACTCGGCGTCAAGTACGTCTTCGACCAGGGACCGGACGTGGACCCGCTGGGACCGGACAACCTCCTGGCGTTCACGAACGGCCCACTGACCGGGACACAAACGACGATGAGTGGGCGCATCGCCATCTGTACGAAATCACCGCTCACGGGAACCGTGACGGACTCTCACCACGGCGGCTGGTCCGGCGCGCGGCTCAAGTGGGCCGGCTTCGACGGCCTCATGTTCGAGGGGCAGTCCGACGACCCCGTCTACGCCGTCGTCGAGGACGGCGAGGTCGAACTCCGTGACGCCTCCGACTACTGGGGGCAGGGCGTCCATGAGACCATCGACGACGTCGCCGACGAGGTCGACGGCGAAGTCGGCAAGAACCTCTCCGTCATGGCCATCGGCCAGGCCGGCGAGAACGAGGTTCGCTACGCCTCCATCCTCAACGAGGACGACCGCGCCTCTGGCCGCGGTGGGACCGGCTGCGTGATGGGCAACAAGGGCCTGAAAGCCGTCGTCATCAAGGCCAGCACCGACATGCCCAAACCGGCCGACCAGGAGACGTTCCAGGAGGGCCACAAGCAGGCGATGCAGGTCATCCAGGAGTCCGACATCACCGCTCCGAACGAGGGCGGACTGTCGGTCTACGGGACCAACGTCCTGATGAACCTCACCGAGGAGATGGACGGCCTGCCGACGAAGAACGGCCAGTACACCTCGACGTCGAGCGAGGCCGAACTCGCGCCCGACGAGCCGAACATCGACTCCGAGAACGTCTCCGGGGAGAACGTCCGCGAGAACATCCTCGTCGACGAGCCGACGTGTCACTCCTGCCCAGTGGCCTGTAAGAAGGAGGTCGAGGTGCAGGTCAACCACAAGGGCGAGGACATGAACATCCGCATGGAGTCCTACGAGTACGAGTCCGCGTGGGCGCTCGGACCGAACTCGATGAACGACGACCGCGACAAGGTCGCTGCCATGATCGACCGCTGTAACGACTTCGGCATGGACACCATCGAGGCCGGCAACATCATGGCCATGGCCATGGAGGCCACCGAGAAGGGCTACATGCCGGAGGGCGAGGGCATGGACTGGGGCGGCCCCGACAACATGCTCGACATGCTCGAGGCCATCGCCCACCGCGACGGCTACCTCGGCGACCTGCTCGCCGGCGGGCAGGAACACGTCGCCGACGAACTCGACGCCCACGACTGCAAGCTCTCGGTCAAGGGTCAGGCCATCGCGGCCTACGACCCGCGCGGGCTGAAGGGCATGGGCATCGGCTACGCCACGTCCAACCGCGGCGCGTGCCACCTCCGTGGCTACACGCCGTCCGCCGAGATCCTCGGCGTGCCCGAGAAGGTCGACCCCACCGAGTGGGAGGGCAAGGGCGAACTCACCGTCGTGTTCCAGGACCTCCACGCCATCAGCGACTCCTTCGACATCTGCAAGTTCAACGCCTTCGCGGAGGGCATCGAGGAGTACGTCCTGCAGTACAACGGCATGACCGGTCGCGACGTCTCCGAGGACGAACTGATGGAGGCCGGCAAGCGCGTGTACACCCTCGAACGCTACTACAACAACCTCACCGGCTTCGACGGCGACGACGACTCGCTGCCGGGCCGCTTCGTCGAGGGCCACGACGAGGCCATCCCCGCACAGGGCGGCATCGAGGGCGAACTCTGCGAACTCGACAAGATGAAAGAGGAGTACTACGCCGAGCGTGGCTGGGTCGACGGCGTCGTTCCCGACGAGCGACTCGAAGAACTCGGCATCGACGTCGGTCCCGGAACCGGCGTCTCACGCGGCGACAGCGGCGCGCCCGCCGACGACTGAGCGGTCACACAATTACCGTTTCTTTGCGCCCCACGTCGCAGAGCTACGCGACCGTCTGGACGATCACGCAGTCGCGGATCTCCAGCGCCGTCTCGAACTCCTCGCGCCTGTCGAGCCGTTTTCCCGTCCGCAGCAACTGTTCGTGATGCGCTCGCCGAACCGCGTCCATCTCGCGCTCGGTCAATCCAACCTCGTCGCCCAGCGCCGTCCAGAAGCCATCGTCGACGAAGACGGCCGTCTGCTCGTCGGTCTCGTACGCGACTTCGTGGTGGCGAGCCAGGTCCGCAGCGTCGGCTTCGAGGTGGGTTTGCACGCGGTCGACGAGCGGGACCAGTCGCTCCGCCGGAACGCTCGCCTTCGCGGCGACGAGGACGAGCACGTCCCCTTCGATGGGGTCGGCGGGCTGGGTCATCCACCCGCCCGCATCGCCTTCTGGGAGAACGTCGGCACCAGTTCGTCGAGCGTGTCTTCGTCCCCTTCGAAATCGATGGCCACCTCTGTCAGTTGCATCGAGGGACCGATGGAGACCTTCTCCGCCGCGACGGTCGCGCTCCAGTCGTCGGCCTCGACGCGGACCACCGGCTCGGCGGCGGCCTGGTCCTCGCCGGCACCCGCGACGGGGTTCCCGTCGGCGTCGACCGGTTGACCGCCCAGTCCTTCCAGATAGCGGATGGCGAGTCGCTTCGAGATACCGCGGTACTCCTTCGCGACGCGCATCTATCCTCCGGCGACAGGTGGGAAGACCGAGAGGGTGTCACCGTCTTCCATCAGCGTCTCGGTGCCGTCGAGGTGGACGACCTCGCGCCCGTTCTTGAGGATGCTCAGCATGTCGCGAATGTCGCCGTCGTCGGCCAGCAGGTTCCCCTCCAGCCCGTCGTACTCCGATTCGAGGGCGGCCAGCACCTCGCCGACGGTCGCGCCGTCGTCGAACTCCCGCCCGATGGTCTTCTGGCCCACCGCCTCACGGAACGTCGCGAAGAACTTCAGCTCTAGCTCCATATCGCGTAGGACGGGCGGCGCGCGTAAAAACCTCTCCTCCACTCGCGTCCGTCGAGCACGACCGGCGGTCTCGCCGCGTCGTCGGGGGTCACTCCTCCGCAGCGACGACCGTGTTCCGAAGCGTGCCGATGTTCTCGTACCAGATCGCGACTTCCTCGCCCGGGTCGACGAGTCCGGGGTTGGCGGGACTGCCGAACGAGATGACGTCGCCGGGCTGGAAGGTGTACCGCTGGGAGAGGAACGCGACGATCTCCCGCGGCGAGAACAGCATCAGTTCGGTGTTCGCCTCCTGGCGCAACTCGCCGCCGACGTGGGTCGTCATGTCCAGCGACGACGGCTCCACGTCGGTCTCGAGCCACGGCCCCAGCGGGCCGGAGCCGTCGAACGCCTTCCGAGGGGTGCGCTCGTCCTGGTCCAGCGCGTCGAGGTCGTTCATGATGGTGTACCCTCGAATCACCTCGTCGACCTCGTCTTCGGCGAGGTCGGTACACGCAACGTCGACGACGGCGGCGAGTTCGCCGGCGTAGGTCAACTCCTCGGTCCACGAGGGATACGTCACGTCGCGTCCCGGCCCGACGACTGACGCGGGCGGCTTGATGAACCAGTCCGGCTCGTCCGGCCGCTCGTAGTCCATCTGGTCGATGGTCGCCGCGTAGTTCCGGCCCACGCAGTACATCGCCGTCGGCTCACAAGGCGCGAGCAGTTCGGCGTCCTCGCCGACCACGAAGGTACCCTCGTCGGTCGTGACCGTTCCGTCGTACGCGTTACTGTCTCCGCCCTCGTACGCCCCGGTGAGGACTCCCTCGTCGGTCCGAATCCGTGCGAGTCGCATGTGGTCGAGAAGTGGACTCCGGGGTAATCCGTCTGTCCATCCGCGACGAGCGTCAGAGGTCCTGCAGGCGGATGCCGTCCTCCGCGATGCGGTAGCCGCGTTCGCGCTCCAGTCGCTCACCGAGGTCGTCGTGTTCGTACAACTGGCCGATGAGGTCGGCGTAGAGGTTCCGCCACGCGATGGCGTAGATCGGCGACTGGCCCCACGCGCGGAGTTCCGGCACGAACTCGTCGTAGGTCTCGAAGCGGTCCTGCATGGCCTCCACGACGTCGAGCACCGCGCTCGTCGCGTCGGCGTCGTCGTCTGCGCTCTCGATGGCGCGGTTGATACGGGTCTGGATGCCCTCGACCGCGCGCTGCATGTCAGCGCCCGCGTTCGCGCCGTCTTCGGGAAGCGACTCGAGAATCGGCTGTGGCACTGCTAGTGAGACGTCGTCCATACGTGGGAGGCGGGCCGCAGCGTGGATAAAGGTAGGTGCTGTGACCCCGAATCGAGGATCACCGACGACGCTCGCACGAAGAGCCCCCACTTTTTTCGCCGTTCTCGGAGGTGTTCCGGTATGGTCCCCCGGCATTCGATGCGCGAGGCGTTCGGCCGCCACCCAATCGCCAGGGAGACGGTGGTCGCGTTCGCGGGCGTCTGGGCCTTCGCCCTCTGGATTGACCTCGTGACCGACGCCGTCTTCCGGTACGTCCCGACGGGTGCGGTCGACGCCTCCGGTGGCCCTCACGCCGAGTTGGCCCTGTCGGCGCTCCTGACGAGTGGCTTCCTTATCGCCGGGATGGTCGCGTTCGCGGCCGGCTTCGCGCGCCTTCGTGACCTCGGGCCGGCGGTCGGACTCCCGACTCGACAGACTCTCGTCGCCGGGTGCTGGGCGACCGCGACCGGCGTCGCGCTCGTCGGCGTGGTCCAGCTCGTCGCGACGCTGACAGGCGGGTCGCTGGCCCCACTGGCCGGCGTCGCGTACGCTCCGAACGCGAGGGGCGGCCTCGCGGCGCTGGTCACGGTACTCGGGCTGTTCGTCGGCGTCCCCGCCTACGTGATTCCGGCCCACCTCGTCGTCCAGCGGTCCGGACAGCGAACGGGACGCCCGCTCGTCGCCGTGGGACTCACGGTCCTCGTCGTGGGCGTCGTCGGCCCGACCGGGCTGTTGAACGTGCGCCCGCTTCGGATGACTGCCGCGACCGGCCTCCTCGTCCTCGCCATCGCGCTCCCCGTCGTCGCGGCGGAGACGGTCGACCGCGACTGGGTGACGGCGCTGGCACTGCTGCCACTGGCGGTGTTTCTGGCTGGACTCGTCTTCGAACGAACCGCGTCCGTCGAGGGGGCGACGAGCGTGGCCTACCACGGAGCCGAACTCGCCGCCGTCGCCGTCGGTGCCTACGCGTACGAACGGTCGAACTCGTTGCTCCCCTCCGCGCTGGCGTACACCGCCTTCGTCGTCGCGACGAGGGCCGTCGTCTTCGTCGCTGACGCCGGCGTCCCGGTGTGACGTGTCGACGTGGCGGGGATCACCGATCAACGCACGGGACCCGGCCGCGACGCGACCGAGATTCGCTTCCCGGAAGCTGCGGGGCTGCGCAAGTGGTCGTCCCCGCCTCGGGTAGCGCGTCGACCACGTGCGACGAGCCTACCCGAGCAGCGGCCCGTCCGGAGCGTCGCCGCGAACGAGGGTCGCCGACCCGTAGACGCCGACGATGCCGAGCGCGATGAGGGTGTAGACAGCCAGATGGACGACCACGACCACGGCGACGGCACGCTCGTCGACGACGCCGTCGACGATAATCTGGTCTGGGGCGAGCGGGATGATCATGTCGGCGGTGTTCGCCATCGCGTGCAGGACCATCGCGAGGAGGACGCTCCCCGTGTTGTTGTACACCCACGCGAGGACGACCGAGAGCGTGAGGATGCCACCGAACCACCCGATCTGATTGACGAGCGGGAATCCGGAGTGCGGCGTGACCGGGATGACGAAGTAGGGCAGGTGCCACCCCGCCCAGACGACGCCGACGATCACACTCGCACGGGCCGCGCCGTACTCGTCGTTGAGCCGCGCCTGAGCGAAGCCGCGCCAGCCGGGTTCTTCGTTCAGGCCCCCGCTGAGGACCATCGCAAAGAGGAACACGCCCACGAACAGCGCCGGCGAGACCGCCGCTTGGCCGAACTCTACGGGACCGCGGACGGCGACGATGCCGGCCGTGATGAGGCCGGCCGCGGCAAGCGGCAGGCCGAGCGCGACGGCCCACCACCGCCAGCCGACGCGCCAGGTCGTTATCTGGGCCGCCCACTCGCGGACGCTCTCACCGCGGAGCCACGTGACGGCGGCCGCGCTCACGAGCGGCCCGAAGCTCCCGAGATAGACCAGTATCGCCGCCGTCCAGTTGACGCCCATGACGATTGCCGGCGCGGAGACCAGCCACGTGTACAGGTACGCACCCAGGAAGAACGCGGCGACCGGATGGTCGTCGGCGAGGGCGATTCGACCGTCGGTCATCGTGGCTCGCACGTCCGTTTCTGTGGTTGGTGGCGGAAGGAGACGACGCTCTCGGCGAGTCGTCGGACGCCAATCACCGATTGACGGGAACTGCTCGAACGATTCCGGTCGAGGGTTCGATTCGCCGTGGCCGTCGCCATCGTGTCACTCAGTGTCCACTACTGCCGGTCGCCGGAAAAAGCTCGGGTTGCCCCCGCCGTCGCGCGACCGCGGTCAGATCTCCTCGACGTGCCGGACCTGACTCGCGACGCCGCGGGTGCTCTCGGCCATCTCCGGGCCGCTCATCTCGGCGCGGCCGACGGCGAACGCCTTCGGGCCCTCGATGACGACTTCGTCGCCGACTCGGATGTCGTCGTCTGCGTCCACGACGCCGGGCGCGAGGACGCTGCCGTGGGGGACGAACCCGTCTATCTCGACGCGTTTCGTCGGCACGTCGCTGTCGAGCCAGCGGCGCGCGCCGGCGAGCGTGAACGAGAGCGTGCCGTACTGGCGGACGAGCTGGGCGAGCTGCGTGCCGTCGCCGTCGTGGGCGCGGAGCTGCGGATAGCGGCCCTGCGTCGTCAGGTCGTCGAACAGCGCGTCACCTGCTCCGTCCCCGAACTGGTAGTCAGCGACCGCGCGAATCGTGTTGTGCTGGCGCTCTCGCTTCTCGTACTTCGGTTCCTCCTGCAGCGTCGAGGCGAGGTTCGCGAGCGAATCCGTCGTCGTCGGGTGGTCTTCGACGGTGTACTCGAAGTCCAGCCCGAGTTCGTCCTCGACGCGCTCGCAGATGGGCCGATAGTCCTCGGGGACGTGCGCGACGATTCGCGGGTACTCGTTGCGTTCGAGGTACCGCGTCAACACCGTGGAGACGAACTCGATCTCGTTCGCCGACCACTCCCCCGTAACCACGGAATCGTAGTGCTGGGCGGGGTAGGTGAGTTCGAGTTCCTGCGGGACGACGCCGATGGGCGAGGTCATCGAGACGGTGTGACCGCGGAACTGGATGGCGTCGTGGTACTGGCCGTGGCTCTTCGATTCGCTGTAGGGCTTGCGGGCCGAACACGGGACGAGCACGAGCGGATTGTCGAAGCGATTGACGTAGCGCTCGGTCACCCGCTGGGCGAAGCGCTGGATCTCGACGCGCTTGAGCGTGTCCTCCGTGGCGGCGGTGAGTTCGGCCTCCCGGAGCAGGGGCGTCCGCTGTTCGAGGTACGCGTACTGCTGGTCGAGCCGGCGGAACGTGGCCGTGAGCCACTGCTCGTGGCGGGCCTGCCCCTCGACGTAATCTCGCAGGCGACCGTTCCGGATGCGCCCGCGGACCGTCCGCAGCGCGGCGTCGAGCGCGTTGACGTTGTGCTCGACGCAGTCGTCGCGGTCGAACTCCGCGATGGGCTGCTGGCAGGCCGGACAGGCACAGGGCAGTTCGTCGAGGTCGGCGAGCGACTGCTCGCCGTCGACGGTCAGGTACGTTCCCTGCGTCCCCTTCACGACGGCCCTGTCGGCGTCCACGAGGTCGACGCCGGCGTAGACGAGCGTCGCGACGTTCGCGGGCGTGGCGACGCCCGGCAGGAAGAGCGCGGTGTCTGCGGGGATGGCCTCGCGGGTCTGCACGACGGCCTCGACGAACGCGGCGGCGTGGCCGACGTAGTTTTGGCCGGCCGAGAGGACGTACGCGTCGGCCCCGTAGTCGGCGGCGGTGTCGGCCGAGACGACGGCGGCGCTCGGGTAGTCCACGTCGGGATAGTCGGGGGCGAAGGCCTCCTGGACCTCCTCGGGCGTCCCGCCCGGCAGGCCGCGGTGGGGCAACACCGTGAGGGTGGCCTCGTCGCCCTCCGGCAGGTCCCGGTCGGCGGTCCACAGCGAGCCGGCGTCGGCGACCACGTCGTCGGCGAGCGCTGGCGTCCGGAGAGGGTCGGACAGCCGAAGCTCACCGATGCGGGCCGCGCCGTCCCGGTGGTGGACCTCGAAGTAGTCGGTCATATACGCGAGTCAGCGCGGGCAGGAATGAGGCTGTCGGAGTGGCCTCCCCGGACGAGCCGTTCCTCAGCGATCGAACGGCGGTTCGTCGCGGTGGTGGTCGAGGGTCTCCTGGTCGGACGGGCCACCCTCGACCGCGGCGGCGCGGGATTCATCCACGAACGCGTACGCGTCCTCGCGAGGTTCGGGGTCCGGGTTCGTGTCGTAGGCGAACGCGAGGCTCTGGGCGTCGAACCGTGTGAAGAACGACTCCCAGTCGACCAGCACGACGTCCTGGTCGCGTTCGGGAAATCGGAGCGTGAGGCGGTGCTCGCTGTCTGTCCGTCGCTCGATGGCGGGCCGGCCCCCGCGCTGACAGACCCATCGCTCGATTTCGTCGTGGTTCTGCGTCACCGCGTCGAAGTCGAGAGCTGGTTCGGACACGGCGGTAATTGGGGTGGGCCGGAAGTCGGCGTTCTGCTTGCAGATGCCGGCGACGTCGGAGTGGCGGCGGCGAACCTCGCTCAGAGGTCGTACAGCCGGCCGAACTTCTCGGTCGCGTAGTCGACGAAGTAGTCGGCGGTGAACGACTCGCCGGTCGCTTCCTGCACGAGGGCGTCGGTCTCGTAGCGCGCGCCGTGGCGGTGGACGTTGCGGGTCAGCCAGTCGTGCAGTTCTCCGAACTCGCCCTGCCGGATCTGGTAGTCGAGGTCCTCGATGTCGTCCGCGGCGGCGGCGTACAGCTGTGCGGCCATGACGCTGCCCAGCGAGTACGTGGGGAAGTAACCGAAGGAGCCGTGGCTCCAGTGGATGTCCTGCAGGCAGCCCTCGGCGTCGGTGTCGGGGCGGATGCCCAGATACGCCTCCATCTTGTCGTTCCAGACCTGGGGCACCTCCGAGACGTCGAGGTCGCCGCGGATGAGGTCGCGCTCGATCTCGAACCGCAGGATGATGTGCATGTGGTAGGTGAGTTCGTCCGCCTCGACGCGGATGAGGTTGTCCGGGTAGATCTGGTTCATCGCCTCGTAGCCCGCCTGCGGGGAGACGTCCTCGTCGAGGTGCTCGGCGACGGTGTCGGCGAACAGCTCCCAGAACGGCAGCGAGCGCCCGACGTGGTTCTCCCAGAGCCGCGACTGCGACTCGTGGACCGAGAGGTCGCGGTTCTGCCCGAGCGGAGAGCCGTACTGCTCGCGCGGCAGCCCGAGGGTGTAGGTGGCGTGGCCGAACTCGTGGATGGTCGACCCGAGCGCGCCGAGCGGGTCGGACTCGTCGAAGCGCGTCGTCACGCGGGCGTCGAACTGCGTGCCCGACGAGAACGGATGCGGCGCGGTGTCGAGACGACCGTGCTCCCAGTCGTAATCGAGGGTGTCCAGCGCCTCCCGCACCAGCGCCTCCTGGTCGGCGTCGGGATAGGTGCCGTCGAAGGGGTCGGCGAGCGTGGCGTCGCTGGCCTCGATCTCCTCGATGAGCGGGACGAGTTCGTCCCGCAGACGCTCCAGCACCGCCTCGGCGGTGTCGATCCCGAGGTACGGTTCGTACTCCTCGAACAGCACCTCGTAGGGGTCGCGGTCGGGGTCGATGGCCGCCGCGTACTCGCGTTTCAGTTCGACGAGGTCCTCCAGGATGGGCGCGAACTCCGCGAAGTCGTCGTCGGCTTTCGCCTGCTTCCACACTGGCAGGGCGTTCGACGTGGTCTCGGAGATGCGCTCGACGAGGTCCGAGGGGACGGAGACGGCGCGCTCGTGCTGGCGGCGCACTTCGCGGACGACGGCCTGCTGTTCGGCGTCGAGGTCGGCGTCGTCCAGGTCGTCAAGATAGCCCGCCAGGTCGTCGTCGACGAGCATGTCGTGATGCACCGTCGAGAGGACCGAGCGCTGCTTCGAGCGGGCGGGCGTCCCGCCCTCGGGCATCATCACCTCCTGGTCCCACTGGAGGACGCCGGTCGCGTCACCGACGTAGGTGAGTCGCTTCACGTGGTCGAGAAAGTCGTCGTAGACGGCTTGGGTTTCGTCGGCGGAGGCCATGTTCCCGCCTACGGAGCCACCCCTCTAAAACGTTTGAGGGCGCGCCGGCTCAGACCGATTCCGCCACGGTCCGATAGATGTCGTAGCAGCGGTCCAGCACGGCGAGCGACACGCTCTCGGTCGCAGTGTGTGCTTCGCCCGGTTCCGCCGCGCCGCAGACGACGCACTGCGTGCCGGCGGCCGCCAGCCACCCCGCGTCCGTCGCGTGGGGCTTGACGACGTGCTCGGGGTCGTCCTTCTGGGCCTCGTCGGCGGCGGCCAACACACCCTCCGCGAACGCCGCGTCTTCGCAGGCCATCGGCGGGAGGTCCTGGTCGACGGTCCACTCGACGCCCGGTATCTCCCCGACCCGCTCCAGCGGGGCGCGCTCGTCGGGGACGGTCCGCTCGTCGACAGTTATCTCGCAGCGCTCGGGAATCACGTTCCACGCGCTCCCGCCGTCGATTTCGGTGACGGCGACGCTCCCCTGGACCTCGTGGCCCAGCACCTCGGTCGCGGGGAAGTCGAGGTCCCGAATCACGTCCACGGCGTCCGCCGCGCGGTAGATGGCGTTCGCCCCGGCCTCGGGTTCGCTGGCGTGTGCGGCGCTCCCGCGGGCCGTCACCGTGCTCCCGCGACGACCCTTGTGCGCGACGGCGACGTCGGTGACGCCCGGGGCGGAGTAGCCCGTCGACCCCTCGCCGACGACGGCGTAGTCGGGCACGAAACCGTCCGCGATGGCCGGTCGCGCGCCCTCGCCGCCCTGCTCCTCGCCCGCGAAGGAAACGAAGACGAGTTCGCAGGCGGGGTCGGCATCGCGGAACGCGCACATCGCCGCGGCGACCGCCCCCTTCATGTCCGCGCTGCCGCGGCCGTAGAGGCGGCCCTCGTCCTCGGAGACGACGTACTCGCCGTCGGCGGCGGTTTCACCGTCTCCACCTCGATGCCCCGGCGGCGCGTCGCCGGTGACCTGTGAGTCGTCCGGTGGCACGACGTCGTGGTGACCGACGAGCGCCAGGGAGTGGTCGCCGTCGCCCTTGCGCGCGAAGACGTTACCGTGTCGGTCGCGTTCGACCGCGCCGGTCGTGTGCTCGCGGAGCCACCGCTCGATGTAGTCGCCCGCCGCGGTCTCGTCCTCGTGGCTGGGGATGGCGACGAGCTCGCGGGTGAGCGTCGGGACGTCCATACCGGCTCCACGGACGGCGACCCTTTGGCTCTTGGCTCGGCTCACACCGCCTCCCGGACGTGCCCCGCGACGGTCTCGTCGAGCCGTCAGCTGCTGAACAGCCGTCGGTCGGCCCGTTCGTGCTCGGCGGACACGAGGTCCACGAGCGGGGTGAACGCGATCAGATCGTCGAGCGAGCAGTCGGCGCTCCCTTCGACGGCGTCGACGATGACGGGCTGGAGGTCGGTGAGCACCCGCTGGGCGTCCGTGTGGCCGAACGCCAGGAGCCGCTGGGCAGCCCCGAGCAGGTCGGTGACGAAGCCGTGACAGCAGACGAGACAGGCGCGTCGCTCTGAGACGCCGGCCCTGGCCGCAACCGCGCCGAGGACCGCGGAGTGGGTTCCCGGTGCCGTGTCGTCGGCCACGCGGTCGGCGTAGGCCTCCAGAAACGGGTCCGTTTCGAGGTCTCGCTGGAGCGTGAGGAGGCGGTCGCCGGCGCGGGTAGCGTCCGCGCGGAACTCCGCGGCGAGCGTGACCGCGAGCAGCCGCCGATCGGCCTCGCAGACGGCGTCGAGGTCGTCTCCCGCCGCGGCGTCGTGGGCGGCCCGAAGCGCCACGAGCGACGCCGTCTCCAACTGCCGGCGGAGGTACGTCTCCAGTAACGCCGTCAGATCGGCGGCGTCCTCGACCCGGCCGGACTGGACGAACTGCTCCAACCCGTAGGAGACGCTGTAAGTCCCGACCGGGAGGAACGAGTCCGCCAGCCGGAACGACGCCAGCGCAGCCTCGTCTGTCATCCGTCGACGCCCCCGTTTCCGTTCTCGGGCCGGTCGGTCGCGCGAGTGCCGTGGTCTCGATCGCCGTGAGAGTGCTCGTCACCGTCGTGTTGGTGGTCGCCGTGAGAGTGTGCCTGGGCGTCGGCCCCTCCGTGACGGTGCGGGTCGCCAGCGTCTGAGCCGTGGTCGTGCGGTGCCGGCGCGTCGTCGAAGCGACCGGGCGAGACGGACTCGTAGCGCACGGTGGCGTCCCGCGTGAGGAACGGCGTCACCTCGGCTTCCATCCGGTCTCGGGCGTCCGTGGCCCGGACGAGGAGGTCGTCGCCGCGGACGGCGATCGTCCAGTGTCGGTTCCCGACGGCGTGGCCCAGTTGGACCGCGGCGGGCGGCGCGAGCGACCCCACCGGGACGACCATCGCCTCGACTGCTGCGAGGTCGACGACGACCGGAGTCCCGTCGGCGTCGAGGACGTCACCAGCGTCCAGCGTTCGTCCCACGACGACGCCCACGTCCCGCCCGTCGTCGCTCGTCGTCCGGAATCGGGAGCGCCGGCGCTCGTCGTCGCCGACGGTGACGCGGACGACCGACTCTCGCTCGACGCGCTCGGCGAGGTCGCGGTCGCGCTCGACGTTCCCGAGGTAGGCGTCGGCGACGAGCATCAGGGTCGCCCCCAGTCGGGCGCGGGCGCGTCGAGGAGTTCGCGGCGGGCGGCGTCCCACGCGCCGTGGAGCGCAGTCGAGACGGTCTCAGACCGGTCGCCGAGCGCGCGGACGACGACGCCCGCACCGTTCGGGAGCGTCGTAGCGGCGGCCCGTCCCGGCCCGTCGGCCACGCGGTCGTGCAGGCGGTCGCTCAGCGCTGATTCGTCGGCCGACGGTGCGACGGCGTACAGCGTCCCGTAGACAGCGAAGTCCCCCAGGACGCCCGGCGCGGTGGGATCGTCGTCCGCTGGATGGAGGTGGCTGGCGTCCTCGAACAGGCGGCCGTCCGGACCGCGTCCCGTCAGCCGCGCGTAGTACCGCTCGAATTCGAAGCGTTCGCCGCGGGCGAGTCGGCCGGAAACCACCACGTCGCCGACGACGGCCGACGCGTCCCGAGCCACGTCCAGGCGCGCGTCGCGGCAGAGGCGCGCGTCGGCGTGGAGGATCGTCGGGTCGGGTACGTAGTCGAGGTGGCCGCCGGATTCGACGGTCAGCGCCGTCGTCGTCGCCGCGTAGTTCCGGTTCATCGAGTGGACTTTCGTCGCGCTGGCCGTGCCCACGCGCGCGACGGCGTCGGGGCCGACCCGGACGTGGCTCTCGTGGCGGTCGCCCTGTGCGACGCCGCCGGTCGGGGACTGGACGCAGACGGTGCTCGCCCGGTCGAGCGGATCGTGCCCGAGCGTGCCCGAGACGTGGAACGGGGTCCGCGCGTAGTCGCGGACGAGACGGGTCCGCCCGTCGGCGTCGGCCGCGAACGACAGTTCGAGGCGGCCGGACTTGCCCGCCGCGCCGACCGCGGCCTGGGGTACCGTCTCGTCGGCGTACGCCCCGAACGAGCGGTGGGGGACGTCAGCGGCCATCAGGCGAACAGCACCCCGCGCTCGATGTGGTCGTACACCGCACCGACGCCCTCGGCGGCCTTGCAGTCGGTGAAGACGGTGGGGCCGTCTCGCACGTCCTCGGCGTCCTGCCGCATCACGTCGAGGTCCGCCCCGACGTGGGGCGCGAGGTCGGTCTTGTTGACGACCAGTAGGTCGCACTCGACGACGCCGGGACCGCGCTTGCGCGGGATGTCCTCGCCCTCGGCGACGCTGATGACGTACAGCGAGTAGTCGGCGAGTTCGGGGTTGAACGTCGCCGCGAGGTTGTCGCCGCCGCTCTCGACGAGCACGAGGTCGAGTTCGGGGTGGGCGTCGAGGAACGCGTCGATCTGCGCGAGGTTGACCGACGGGTCCTCGCGGATGCCGGTGTGGGGGCACGCGCCCGTCTCGACGCCGGCGACGAGGTCCTCGGGAACGACGCCGGCGAACCGCTCGCGGAGGACGTTCGCGTCCTCCTGGGTGAGGACGTCGTTGGCGATGACGCCCACGTCCAGCCCGTCGGCCCGGAGCCGCGGCACGAGTTCCGAGAGAAGCGAGGTCTTGCCGGACCCGACGGGGCCGCCGACGCCGACCGTCGCGACGTCTCTGTGCGTGAGACTCATCGGTCGGCCTCCGCGTCGTCGGTCGGGGCCTCGTCGGTGTCGGGGTCGACCGTGTCGGCCTCGCCGGTCACGTCCATCGACTCGCTCGACCGAATCGGGTCGTGGACCGTCACGAGCTTCGTCCCGTCGGGGAAGACGGGCTCGACCTGGATCATGGGTATCATCTCGGGGACGCCGTCCATCACGTCCTCGCGGGAGAGCAGTTGCGAGGCCCCCGCCCGGATTTCGGCGACCGATTCGCCGTCGCGGGCGCGCTCGATGCACCAGTCGCTGACGTAGGCGACCGTCTCTGGGTGGTTCAGCGGGACGCCGCGCTCCTTGCGACGCCGCGCGAGTTCCGCGACCTGGAAGACCGTGAGCCGTTCCTGTTCTTTGGGCGTGAGGTTCATAGCATATATCGCTGGGTGAGTGGGAGTTCGTCGCTCGGTTCGCAGGTGACGTGGTCGCCGTCGACGCGGACGGCGAACGTCTCCGGGTCGACCTCGATGTCGTCCGGGCAGTAGTCGTTGCGCACCATGTCGCTCTTCGAGACGGACCGGGTGCCCGAGACGGGTACGACGGGGGTATCCAGTCCGTAGGCCTCTCCCACGTCCGCCTCGGCGGCGCGCGGGCTGACGAACGTCAGCGAGAGGGCGTGTTTGGCCTTTCCGGCGGCTCCAGCGCGGGGCCGCTGGAGCACCGGCTGGCACGTCATCAGCGAGCCGTTTGCCTCGCCCATCTCCGAGTGGACCGGGAAGCCACCCTTGAACGTCATCGCCGGCTTGATGCCGAAGAACGCGGGGTCCCACAGCACGACGTCGGCGAGCTTGCCGGGCTCCAGCGAGCCGACGTAGTCGTCGATGCCGGCGACGATGGCGGGGTTGATGGTGTACTTCGCGACGTACCGGAGGATTCGGGCGTTGTCCGCCTCGGTCCCCTCGTCCTCGGGGAGCGGGCCGCGCTGTTTCTTCATCTTATCCGCCGTCTGCCACGTCCGCGGAACGAGTTCGGCCATCCGCCCCATCGCCTGGGAGTCCGTCGTCATCATCGAGATGGCTCCGAGGTCGTGGAGGACGTCCTCGGCGGCGATGGTCTCCGCGCGGATGCGCGACTCGGCGAACGCCACGTCTTCGGGGACGTCGGGATTCAGGTGGTGACAGACCATCACCATGTCGAGGTGCTCGTCGAACGTGTTGGTGGTGTACGGCATCGAGGGGTTCGTCGAGGATGGTGCGACGTTCGGTTCGCCCACCAGCTCCATGATGTCGGGGGCGTGTCCGCCGCCTGCACCCTCGATGTGGAACAGGTGCATCGTTCGGTCACCGACGGCCGCGAAGGTGTTCTCGACGAAGCCCGCCTCGTTGAGCGTGTCGGTGTGCATGCACACCTGAACGTCCTCCGCCTCGGCGACGTCGAGACAGGTGTCGATGGTGGCCGGCGTCGACCCCCAGTCCTCGTGGAGCTTCAGCCCGCAGACGCCGGCCGCCACCTGCTCGCGGAGCGGCTCCGGCTCGCTGGCGTTTCCCTTGCCGTAGAAGCCGACGTTGACCGGCCACTCCTCGGCGGCCTGCAGGAACCGCTCGACGTTCCGGGGGCCGGGCGTACAGGTGGTCGCGCCGCCGCCGAACCCGCCGCCGAGCATCGTCGTTATACCCGACGCCAGCGCGTGCTCGTGCAACTGCGCGGAGTTGAAGTGGACGTGGACGTCCAGCGCACCCGGCGTGGCGATCTTCCCCTCCGCGGGGTAGACGTCCGTCGACGGGCCGACCACCATGTCGACGCCGTCCATCGTGTCGGGGTTGCCCGCCTTGCCGACGCCAGCGATCTCGCCGTCCCGGACGCCGATGTCCGCCGCGAGGACGCCCAGCACGGGGTCGATGACCGTCGCGTTCGTGATGACCCAGTCGAGCGCGCCCGACGCCTGGGTCGTGCCCGGTGCCATGCCGAGTCCGTCGCGAAGCGTCTTCCCGCCACCGAAGACGGCCTCGTCGCCCGGCGTCCGGCGGTCCTCCTCGACGGCGGCGAGTAGGTCCGTGTCGGCGAGTCGGACCCTGTCCCCTTCGGTCGGCCCGTACAGCGCGGCGTACGTCTCCCGGTCGACCTCGCTGGTCACGAGTCCTCACCCAGGAATCCGGCCTCGCGAGCGCGACGGAGCGCGGCCGCGGGATCGGCGTCGACGCTCCCGTCCGTGAGTCCGTTCATCCCTCGCGCCCGGCGCTCGCCGCCGATGGCGACCAGATCGACCGGCCGCTCGTCGCCCGGTTCGAACCTGACCGCGGTGCCAGCGGGAACGTTCAACCGGGTTCCGAACGCCGCAAGTCGGTCGAACGCGAGCGCGGCGTTCACCTCGAAGAAGTGGACGTGCGACCCGACCTGGACCGGGCGGTCCCCGCGGTTCGCCACGGACACCGTCGTAGTCTCGCGGCCCTCGTTCAGCGTCACGGGTCCCTCGCCGACCAGTACTTCCCCCGGGACGAGGTCGCCGGTCATCGGACCGCTCCCGTCGCTTCCGGGGCGCTTCTACTGTTAGCAGTATCGTAAACCATCTGGCTAGGTAATTGTACGAACATAGTTAATATAGCTACTTCCAACAATATTTGCCCAGTTAGTTCCCTACTTGACAATCGTTTGTCTATCCCAATACGATGCACCTTCCGGTCGCCACCGCCGTCAGCCGAGTCGAAACAATCATTCCGGGCGTCAGCGAGTGTGACGTACGATGACGGACACCCTTCTCGTCGCGCTGACGACCGCCGCGTTGCTGGGCGTGACCCACGCCGTCGAACCGGACCACGTCGCGGGCATCTCGTCGCTGACGAGTCGCTCCGGAGACCCGCGGCTGTCCGCGCTCGTCGGCGCGTGTTTCAGCCTGGGCCACGTCGCGCTCGTCGTCGTCTGGCTCGGCGTCGGCTACCTGCTGCTCGGTCGGACGGAGTTCCCGGCAGTTCTGGACGCCGTCGGGACGACGGGCGTCGCCATCCTGCTCGGACTGTTCGGGGCGATGCTGGCCGTCGGCGGCCTCCAAACCGTGATTCGAGACGGCACGCACGAACACGACGGCGGCGAGGTCCACAGTCACCCGCACCTCTCGCTGCCGCTTCCCGGCTTCGACGCCGCGGACCACGACCACACGACCGAGAGCTACCTCAAGACCGGCCTCGTCGGTGCGCTGTTCACGCTCTCGCCGCCGCTGTCGATGATCGCCTTCGCGTCGACGCTCCTGCCGAACTACGGGGGCGGAGCCATCGCGCTGGCCGTCGTAGCCTACGCGGTCGGCATCACGGTAACGATGAGCCTGCTCGGCGCTGGCGTCGGGACCGTCTTCGGGCTGACGAGCGGCCGGAGCGCGCGCGTTCACGGCGGACTGCAAGCGCTGGCCGGCGTCGCCGTCGCGGGCCTCGGCGTCTCGCTCGCGGTCGGTGCGGTGCCGTCGCTGTTCTGACGGTGCGTCACCGTCCTCATCAGGGGCCTTATGGGGGCAGAACCCACTACCTTCGGTATGGAACTCGTACCGGACACGAGCGTGGTCATCGACGGCCGCGTGTCCGAGCAGATCGAAGCCGACGCCGACCCGGATTCGGAGGCGGTCGGCGAGGGGTTCGCTGGCGCGACGGTGTACGTCCCGGAGGCCGTCGTCGGCGAACTCGAAGCGCAGGCCAACGACGGCCGCGAGAGCGGCTGGGACGGCCTCGCGGAGCTACAGCGGCTCATCGAACTCGCCGAGGAGGGAGACATCGACCTCGAATACGTCGGTCGTCGCCCGGACGCGGTGGAGAAGCGCGACGCCGGCGAGGGCGAGATCGACGCCATCATCCGCGACACGGCCAGCGAGTACGACGCCACGCTCGTCACGAGCGACGTCGTCCAGAGCGAGGTCGCGAAGGCCAAAGGACTCGACGTGGTCTACATCGACCCGCGCGGACGTGACGTCGAACACCTCGACATCGAGCAGTTCTTCGACGAGACGACGATGAGCGTCCACCTCAAGGTCGGCGTCGAGCCGATGGCCAAGCGGGGCGACGTCGGCGACATGCACTACGAGACCATCCGCGAGACGGTCTCGACCGAGGACGACCTCAAGAGCTTCGCCCACGACGTCGAGGAGAGCGCCCGCGCCAGCCCGGACGGCTTCGTCGAACTGCAGGAACAGGGAATGACCATCATCCAGTTCCGGCAGTTCCGCATCGCCATCGCGCGGCCGCCGTTCTCGGACGCCCTGGAGATCACGGCAGTTCGGCCGCTCGTCAAGACCGACCTCGACGACTACGAACACGCCGACGAACTGCGCGACCGCCTGCTCGAACACCAGCGCGGCGTCCTCATCTCCGGGTCGCCCGGGGCCGGGAAGTCGACGTTCGCCCAGGCCGTCGCGGAGTTCCTCTCGGACTCCGATTACGCGGTCAAGACCATGGAGAAGCCACGGGACCTCCAGGTCGGCCCGAACATCACCCAGTACACAGAACTCGGCGGGTCGATGGCGAAGACCGCCGACTCGCTGTTGATGGTCCGGCCGGACTACACCATCTACGACGAGGTCCGCAAGACAGACGACTTCGAGGTGTTCGCGGACATGCGACTCGCGGGAGTGGGAATGGTCGGCGTCGTCCACGCGACGCGGGCCATCGACGCCCTCCAGCGACTCATCGGCCGCGTCGAACTCGGCATGATCCCGCAGGTCGTCGACACCGTCGTCTACATCGAGGAGGGGAAGGTCGCGAAGGTGTACGACGTCCAGACCGAGGTGAAGGTCCCGCAGGGGCTCATGGAAGAGGACCTCGCCCGCCCGGTCATCGTCATCGAGGACTTCGAGACCGGCCGTCCCGAGTACGAGATATACACCTTCAACCGCCAGGTCGTCACCGTTCCGCTCACCGAAGACGGGGAGGGTGACGAGTCCGGCGTCGACCGCATCGCCAAGAAGGAGGTCGAGCGCGAGATCCGCTCCATCGCCCGCGGCCACGTCGAGGTCGAACTCCGCGGTCCGAACACCGCGGTCGTGTGGGTCGAGGAGGACGACATCAGTCAGGTCATCGGCAAGGGCGGCGGCCGCATCAACGACGTCGAGGGCCGACTCGGCATCGACATCGACGTCCGGACGTTCAGCGAGCGACCGAGCGGCGGTGCCAGCGGAGGCGGGGGCGCGGGCGGACCGTCCGGCAAGCCCGCCGGTGAGACCGTCACGCCCGAGATCACCTCCCGGCACGTCATCGTCCCGATGCACGGTCACGAGGGCGACACCGTCGAGGTAAAGGCCAACGGCGACTACCTCTTCACCGCCACCGTCTCCCGCGGCGGCGAGATACAGGTCTCCCGCGGCTCGGCCATCGCCGAGGAACTCGAACGCGCCATCGACCACGGCAAGGCCATCACAGTGGTTCCCTCGTAAAAGGTGCCAGCGGCGGGCGATTCGGTCGACTCGGCCCCCGAATGCACCGGCGCACAGTAGTACCTTACTGGCAACCAACTGGGACGGAACGCTAGCTATGTCTGGGTATGGAACTATATCGCTTCAGCGAACACTGCAAAGCATGTCAGATGGACCAGGCCGGTCGCGGGACGCGACCCCGATTTCGGTGGCGCTGCCGGAGGCGGTCGCAGCGGCGAAGGGGGTCGACGTGCTGTCACTTCCGCCACTCTCGACGGAGGTCGACCTCGAAGCCCTCGACGACCTCGTGGAGAGCAGTGGCGACGAACTGCGAATCAGCTTCGACATTCGCGGGCTTCGAATCGAGGTCGCCGGTGACGGCTCCGTTCGGGTCGAGTAGGTCTCGCTACTCGGTCGGCGGCTGCGAGTCCGGGGGACCGGCGTAGCTGCCGTGGACGTCGCGATGAGTGGGAAATCTCGGTGGGCTACCCCAACGATTAATGGCGAGTCAACTAGATTTGCTGACAGAGTTGACGGGAGGCGGTCCGGGCAGTCCCGGCGACGTCCCCGTCCAGTTTCGCTACCTATGGACGATATCAGCTTCGCCGTACTCGGTACGGGTGGAATCGGACGCCGAACACTGGAGGTCTCGACGCAGACGGACGGGGTGACGCCGGTCGCCGCCTGCGACAGACACGGAATCGCCGTCGACCACGACGGGCTCGACGTCGAGGAACTGCTCGCGGCGACGGAGGGCAACGTCGACAGCGACCCGAACCCCGCGGACGACGCGCGGGCGGACGGTGGCGCGGCGGTCAAACAGGCAGGCGAGGACGTCGGGGTCGTCGCGTCCGCACAGGCCGAGCCGACGGAGACGCCTATCGAGGACGTCATCGACGAGAGCGAGGCCATCGACGCCGTCCTCATGGCCCTGCCGAACCTCGAACACGACTTCATCCCGCGCGTGGGCGAACGCTTCGCCGACGCTGGGTACGAGGGCGTTCTCGTGGACGTCCTCAAGCGGTCGCGCGTCATCGGGATGCTGGACGACCGCGCGGAGCGCTTCGAGGAGTCGGGCATCACGTTCGTCTGCGGTGCCGGGGCGACCCCCGGCTTCCTCACCGGTGCGGCGGCGCTGGCCGCCCAGTCGTTCGTCGAGGTCGAGGAGGTCGACATCTGGTGGGGCGTCGGCCTGAAGTCGGGCTACGAGGACAACCGCGGCACCGTCCGCGAGGACATCGCCCACCTCGACGGCTACGACCTCGAAACGGCGCGGAACCTCTCCGACGAGGAGATCGAGGAGATCGTCGACGAGCACGACGGCCGGCTGGAGTTCCACGACATGGAACACGCCGACGACGTGCTGCTGGAGCGGGCGGGCATCTGCGACGCCGAGGACGTCCACGTCGGCGGTATCCTCGACGTCCGGAGCGACGAGAAGCCGACCACGACGACGGTCAGCGTGACAGGGACGACGTTCGACGGCGAGACGGGAACGAACACGTTCCAACTGGACGACGACACCTGCATGGCCGCGAACGTCAACGGTCCCGCACTCGGCTACGTGAAGGCCGGCGTGCGACGCAATCGGGCCGGCGAGTACGGCGTCTTCGGGCCGGCCGACCTCATGCCGGGATTCTGAGCGATGGGCGACGACGCTGCCGGGCCGACGACGACCGAGTCACGAACGAACAGAGAGCGCGGATTCGCGCTCGAGGACCGACTGGCCCGCCGGGAGAAGCGCGGACTGACGCGGGACCTCGAACCCGCCGCGAGCGTCGAGGATCGGACGCGGTTCGCGTCGGCCCCGAACGGGGACGAACCGGAATTCGACGGCGAGGAACTGGTCTTCGCCGCGAACAACTACCTCGGGCTGGCCCACGACGACCGCGTCCAGTCGGCGGCCGCACAGGCCAGCATCCAGGTCGGGACCGGGGCCGGCGCGAGTCGCCTCGTGACCGGCGACACCGGCCTCCATCGGTCGCTCGAACGCGACCTCGCCGACGCGAAGGACTGCGAGCGTGCGCTGACGTTCTCCTCGGGCTACGCCGCGAACGTCGGCACCATCACGGCGCTGGCTCCGGACGTCGTGTTCTCCGACGAGCGAAACCACGCCAGCATCGTCGACGGCTGTCGACTGGCCGACGCCGAGACGGTCGTCTACGACCACGCCGACCCCGACGCGCTCCGGGCGGCGATGGAGGCCCGTGCCGACGAAGCCGGGTCGTGGCTCGTCGTCACCGACTCCGTGTTCAGCATGGACGGCACCGTCGCACCGCTCTCGGACCTCTGCGACGTCGCCGAGGAGTACGGCGCGTGGGTCATGGTCGACGAGGCCCACGCCACCGGCGTCTACGACGGCGGTATCGTCGGCCGCGACGGCCTCGGCGACCGCGTCCAGGTCCAGCTGGGCACGCTCTCGAAGGCGCTGGCCAGTCAGGGCGGGTTCGTCGCCGGGTCGGCCGACCTCGTGGACTACCTGGTGAACCACGCGCGCTCGTTCATCTTCTCGACCGGGCTCGCTCCGCCGGCCGTGGGTGCCGCGCAAGAAGCGCTGCGGATCGCCCGTTCGGAGGAGAGACAGAGGCAGCTCTGGCGGAACGTCGAGCACCTCCGTGACGGACTTACAGAGGCCGGCTACGACGTTCGCGGCGAGACGCACATCCTCCCCGTCGTGGTCGGCGACCGTCGCGACGCGCTAGCGCTGGCCGACGCCGTCAGGGACCGCGGCGTGATGGTCCCCGCGATTCGGCCGCCCGCCGTCCCCGAAGGGACGAGTCGGCTTCGGGTCGCGCCGACGGCGACGCACACGGCCGCGGACGTGCAGGAGTGTCTCGCCGCGTTCCGAATCGCCGGTCGGGAGGTCGGGGTCCTGTGACCGGCCCCGCACTCGCCGTCGTCGGGACGGACACCGGCGTCGGAAAGACCGTCGTGACGGCCGGGCTGACGGGGTGGCTCCGCGAGGCGGGCCTCGACGCCCGAGCGGTCAAACCCGTCCAGACCGGCCATCCGCCGGACGACGACGCGGCGGTCGTCGCACGGACCTGTGGGACGGACGAAGCCGCGACATGCGGCCCGCGCCTCGAACCCCCGCTCGCACCGCGGGTCGCGGCCGAGCGCGAAGGCGTCGCCCTGTCGTACGAGGAGCTACTGTCGAACTGCGAGCGCGCGCTCGGCGACGCCGAAGTGGGCCTCCTCGAAGGCGTCGGCGGACTACGGGTCCCCCTCGCCGGCGAGCAGGAGGTGCTGGACCTCGTCGCCGACCTCGGCGTTCCGGCGCTGGTCGTCGCCCGGAGCGGCCTCGGGACGCTGAATCACACGGCGCTGAGCGTCGCCGCGCTACGCGAGCGCGACGTTCCCGTCTGCGGAATCGTCCTGAACGAGTACGAGGGAGCGTCGGTCGCCGAGCGGACGAACCCCGCCGAACTGGAGCGGATGACCCGCCAGACCGTGCAGACGCTACCCGGCATCGCGACCGACCGTCCGGAGAAGGTCGTCACCGGCGTTCGGACCGAACTCGACGCCGACGTGTTTCCGCCCGCCGTGGAGAAGTTGCTCGACGAGTGAGGCTTGCACTGTCGACGTCCGGCTCAGCTCGGCGTCACGCGGGCGACCCACGACGAGAGTCGCGAGGGAACGTCGCGATACCGCTTCGTTATGATGACGGTGCCGGACGCTCGCGTGCCGACGACCCGCGGAATCGCCCCGAACACGAACCGCTGGAACGGCCCGTCTCGCGTCGCGCCGACGACCGTCACGTCGTGTTCGTCGGTCAGCGAGACGATGGCGTCGGCGACGTCCCGATGTTCGACGACCCGGGTTCGGACCTCGGCGTCGCCGACCGAGGCGACCGTCTCGTCGAACAGGTCGTCGACGTCCGGTACGTCCTCGCCGGGAGGGACGACGTGGACGACCTCGACGCGGGCGTCGTTGGCTGCCGCTATCGTCCCGGCGACCTCCGCAGCGAACGTGGCGTGTGGACTCCCGGTCGTGGGGACCAGGACGGATTCGACGCCATCCGCCTCCGCGCCGATCTTCTCGACGAGCACGTCGCAGTCGGCCCGGTGGACGACGCGGTCGACGGTGCTCCCGAAGACGAAATCCGCCCGCGGCCGTTCGTCCCACCCGAGTAACGCCGCGTCCGCGTCGTGGTCGTCGATCGCTCGCAGGATGGACTTCGAGAGGTCCGACCCCACCCGGACCTCGCCCGTGACGGGAACGTCGGTCCCGGACACCATCTCCACCGCGCGGTCGTGTATCTCCTGGCGGCGACCGCTGAAATCGCGCTTGATGACCTCGTCCGTCATGAGCGCGAACGGCGACTCGCGGGACTTGACGACGACGCTCAGGACGACGATTTCACCACCGCGTGCGCCCGCGAGGTCGCGCGCGGTGCGCATCAGCTGCTCGACGTGCTGGGGGTTTCCGACCGAGACGAGCAGGCGGTAGGTCTCGTCCGCGGAGAGGCTCATCGTTTCTCCTACGCACGGCGGCATGATAGTTTGTCGGTGCCTACCATAGTACTCGGCGGCGCGGACCCAATACATACCCTACCAGACACGACGAGGAACGGGGACTCCGCACACCGCCGGTGAGATCGTGCCTCCGCGCACGGGTTCAGCGTCCGATACCAGGCCCGAGAAGGCCTGGAACGCGATTCTGCTGCTCTTTCGGAACCAACCTCGTTGGTTGCCAACGCCTGCCACAACCCAAACCGTTTTGACGGGATGTCGGCATACAGTGAGACGGATGACATGAGCCTGATCGCCGTCGCCACCATCGAACACGAGGACCTCGCGCTCGGCCCGACGATCCGTCACCTGTCGGACGTCGACATCGAGGTCGTCACGCACTCGGGAACGGACCCCGAAACGGAGATGTTCTTCTTCCTGGTGAGCGATCCGACCGGCGAGTTCGAGGGGCTCGAATCGGCCATCGACCGCGACCGCACGGTCGAAGCGTGGGAGGTAGTGTCGGCGTCGGAGGCCAGTCGCATGTACCGGATTCGCCACACACGCCGGACGAGGCTGCTCTCGCCGACCGTCACCGAACTCGGCGGGCTGATGCTCGAAGCGTCGTCGACGGACACGGGCTGGCGCGTCCGCCTGCAGTTGCCCGACCGCGAGACACTCAGCGAACTCTGGGAGCACTGTCGCTACTGCGACGTGACGTTCGAACTGGAGCGCATCTTCGGCCACGACGACCTCCACGACGACGGCGTCGCCGTCACCGACGACCAGCGAACGGCCCTCCTGACGGCCTACCAGGAGGGGTACTTCGAGGAACCGCGGGAGACCTCCCACGCGGAACTCTCCGACCTGCTCGGTGTCGGCCCCACCTCCGTCGGCGGGCGGTTACGCCGCGGAACCAAGGCCCTCGTCGAGGAGTTGCTGGTCGACGAGACGTAGTCGTCAGTTTGTTTTCACGAGGGAAACAACATCGTGTGAGCTGTCACTCCGTCCCGCCTGTGAGTGAGTCACACTTAAACAGTGAGCTACCTGTGACGAATTTCCATGTAGAACACTCGCATACGAGTTGGTGTATGACGCGGTGGAACACGAGCACGGACGAAGTCGAAGCGGTCAGCCCGGACATCACTGACGAGACGAACGCACTCCCGGCGCGGTACTTCACCGACCCCGCCGTTCACGAGATGGAGAAGGAGAAGATCTTCGGACGCTACTGGATGTACGCCGGCCACGCCAACGCCGTCACCGAGCCCGGTGACTACTTCACGCGGACCATCGGCGACAAGCAGGTCATCGTGGTCCGCGACCACGACGACGAGGTACGCGTCTTCTTCAACGTCTGCGCGCATCGCGGCTCGAAGATGGTCGAGGACACGCCGATGACCGACCCCGGAAACATGGGGCGCATCCGCTGTCCGTATCACCTCTGGACCTACGACCTCGACGGCGACCTCACGAGCACCCCGAAGAGCTTCGAGGAAGCAGGGCTGAATCCCGACCTCGAAGACGAGGACGTCTGCGAGTTCGACGCCTGCGACAACGGGCTCAAAGAGGTCACCTCGGACACCATCGGCCCGTTCGTCTTCCTGAACTTCCAGGACGACCCGATGCCGCTCGAAGAGCAGGCCGGCCAGCTGAAAGACGACCTCGAAGCGCTCCCGCTCGGCGAGTACGAACACGCCACCCGCATCGTCTCCGAGGTCGAGTGCAACTGGAAGACCTTCGCCGGCAACTACTCCGAGTGCGACCACTGCCAGGCCAACCACCAGGACTGGATCACGGACATCGAACTGCGCGACTCCGAACTCGAAGTGCACGACTACCACTGGATCCTCCACTACACCCACGCCGAGGACGTCGAGGACGAGATGCGAATCCACGACGAGCACGAGGCGCAGTTCCACTACTTCTGGCCCAACTTCACCGTCAACATGTACGGCACTGCCGACGGCTACGGCACCTACATCATCGACCCCATCGACGAGGGTCGCTTCCAGCTCGTCGCCGACTACTACTTCCGCGACGGCGAGATGTCCGAGGAGGAGAAGGGGTTCGTCCAGACCAGCCGCCAGCTTCAGGAGGAAGACTTCGAGCTGTGCGAACGCCAGTACGCCGGCCTGAAGTCCGGCGCGCTCGCGCAGGCCCAGCTCGGCCCGAACGAGCACACGCTCCACCGGCTGCACCGCCTGGCACAGGAAGCCTACGAGGCCTGACCGAGCGATGAGCCAGCAACAGCCACAGCAGGACGAGGCACCGTTCGTCGCCCGGACGCTCGGCTCGGGCACCCGAAAGGAAGCGGCCGACGCCAACGAGGTGCTGGCGTTCTATCGCCGGCAGTCTCGGACCGCCGGCGAGGACGTCGAGTGGACGTTCGCCGACCACCCGGCCGTCACCGCCGCGCCCGACGAGGGCGACCTCGCGACCGTCGTCCGCGAACTCGACGCCCACTTCGAGAACGGCGTCCCAATCGGCATCATCGCCGCCGCCCTGAGCAAACAGGGCGACACCATCGGCGACACGATGGACGCCATCCACGACCTGCGGATGACCGGCGGGCTCTGGGAACCGCGGGACGACCACCTGCGCGCGTTCTGAATCAGCCGGTCACGTCTGGAGTGCCACCGCTGATCGGCGGTCACCCGTCCGCGTCCACGTCCACGTCCGCGTCCGTATCGACGACCTGCGTTACCAGGTTCTTCACGCCGCGCCGGAACCGCTCCGACGCCGCGTTCCGAGAGATGCCCAGCCGTTCGCCGACGTCGTCCAGCGTGCAGTCTCTGGGGATGTCCAGATAGCCGCTCTCGACGGCTTCCGCGAGGAGAGCACGCTGTGGTCGCGTCAACTCCGAGTCGTCGTCCGCCAGCCAGTCGGCCTGTTCGTAGATACCGTCGATGGTGATGTCGATTCCGTGCCCGTGACAGAACCGATGCAGCTGCTGGAACGCTTCCCGGTCCGGGAACTGTCCGCGGTACCTCCAGCCGTCGTTGGTCCCGACCGCCTCCAGAAGGACGCCCCCGGTCTCGACCAGGACGGGATGCAACGTCGTCTCCCGTCGATACTCGTCGTACTCCAGCCGGTACAAGCGACGACCGCCTGCTTCGGTGCGGACCGTGGGATTTCCCATCGTGGGGTCCTCGGCGATGGCCGCCTCGACCTCGTCGTAGTCGTCGGCGTCGATCCAGGCGAGCATGTACATCGACCCGTCCAGTTTCGTGTGTGATTTCTCCCACTCGACGACGATGTCGTCGACTCCGTGTAACGTCTCCCGCAGGATCGGATGGTCGAGTGTGTACTCGGCGATGAGCATCGCTGACCAACTCCGTAACCGAACCGTACACGTCGGATAGTAAAAAAGGCGGGAATATTCCCGCACGCAATTCAATCCGACAGACCAACAATCGATAGCCGAGCCAGTTGTGACGGTATCACCACCTCCCAGACCACGCCGTCGTCCGCCGCGGAGAACGATATGACCAACCGCAAAGATCCCGACAGCGGTCGGCACGACGAGCCAGCACACCGGCCGTTCGCGACCGGCCGATTCGACCCGGACGACGACTCGATCGTCGAGGAACTCGTCATGATGATCTCGGAACACACCGACACCGACCCAACGGCGCTTCCGCCACTGTCCGAGTACGTCGACCCCGAGGCACTCGACACGCTCGTCCGCTCGTTCCAGCGTGACGCCGCGAGCGGTTCCATCGCGTTCACGTACGACGAGTACGTGGTCAAGGTCCGAGCGGACGGCGGGCTCTCTGTCGAGCGAGCGAACGCGGAGAAGTAACGGCCGTCGGTCGACGGTGGGCCGAACGAGACGGTGATTCGCGTCGCTAATCGGAGATCGCTGCGTCGGCCTGTTCGGGACCGTCTGCGGTGATCTCGTAGAGGTTCTGCCGTGCGTCCGCGAAGTAGACGTCTTCGGTGATCGCACCGACTTCGTCGAGCCGTTCGAGCGCGTATCGCACTGTTCGTGCCGACAGCATCGACTCTTCGACGATACCCTTCTGAGTCAGCGGTCCATTATATTCGAGGACTTTGTAGACGAGCTTGGCGCTAGGGGGGAGATCAGCGATGTCCTCTTCGACAGTGTCAGCCATCGATTTAATCCAGAGGAGGAGGGACAATAAATATTGAGGCAACGAATCCCGAACGGCTTTTCACGCCGGCTCGCCGACCAAGTGGTATGGCTACCGAATCCGCCGACCGGATCAGCTCCCACAGGCGGGGAATGATGGTCACGTCTCTGGCGGCCATCTCGGGCATCCTCTCGGGGATCGCGTCCACTGCCATCGCGAGCAGTGCGACCGACCCCACTGGACTGTTCCTCGTCGGGGCGGCGATCAGCGTGCAGTTCCCGCTTCTGAAGCTGTTCGGCATCGACATCGACGACTTCGGCGCGAAGGACTACATCTACGTCGCGTTCATGACCTTCTCGCTGTGGTTCGTCTCCTGGGGAATCCTGCTGACGACCCACGCGACGGTGTAATCATGGCCGAGGACAGCATCGCAGTGGTCGACCTGGAGCGCTGCCAGCCTGACCGCTGTAACTACGAGTGCATCAACTTCTGTCCGCCCAACCGGACGGGCAAGGAGTGCATCGTCAAACGGTCGGACGCCTACGAGGAGGACGAGCCGTTCGAGGGCGGCCCCGACCAGGTCCGCATCAGCGAGGAGATCTGTCTCGGCGAGAGCTGCGGTATCTGCGTCGAGAAGTGTCCCTTCGACGCCATCGAGATCATCAACCTCCCGCAGGAACTGAACGAGGAACCGGTCCACCGCTACGGCGAGAACGCGTTCGCGCTGTACGGACTCCCAACGCCACAGGAGGGGAAGGTGACCGGCATCCTCGGCCCCAACGGCATCGGGAAGACCACCGCGGTCCACATCCTCGCAGACGAGATGGCCCCCAATCTGGGCCGCTACGGCGAGGAACCGAGCTGGGACGAGGTCCTCGAAGAGTACCGCGGGACGGCGCTGCAACAGTACCTCGAAGAACTCCGCGACGGTGACGTGACCGTGGCGCGAAAGCCACAGTACGTCGACCAGATCCCCGACCAGTTCGACGGGAAGACCCGCCAGCTACTCGAGCAGACGGACGAGCGCGACGTCCTCGACGAACTCGTCGAGCGCGTCGGCATCCGTCCCGTCATCGACCAGGACATCGACACGCTGTCCGGCGGCGAACTCCAGCGCGTCGCGCTCGTCGCAACGCTGGCCCGCGACGCCGAGTTCTACTTCCTGGACGAGATCACGCCCTACCTCGACATCGGCCAGCGGATGACCGCCGCGAAGCTCATCCAGGAACTCGCCGAGGAGGAGAATCGCTCGATGCTCGTCGTCGAGCACGACCTCGCCATCCTCGACCTGCTCGCCGACGACATCAACGTCGCCTACGGGCAGTCCGGCGCGTTCGGTATCATCACGTCGCCGAAATCGACGAAGAAGGGCATCAACGAGTACCTCAAGGGGTATCTCGAGAACGAGAACATGCGCGTCCGCCAGGAGGCCATCACCTTCGAGGAACACGCGCCCCGAGAGACGGCCGCCGGGCAGGTCGTCGTCGAGTACCCCGACCTCGCCAAGAGCTACGGCGACGGGGAGTTCTCCCTGGAGGTCGAGGGCGGCCAGATTCGCGAGGGCGAAGTCATGGGCGTCGTCGGCCCGAACGGCATCGGGAAGTCCACGTTCGCGAAGCTGCTCGCCGGTCGGCTCGACCCCGACGAGGGCGAGGTCGACTCGGAGCTAGACATCGCCTACAAACCCCAGTACATCGAGATCGATCAGCCGATGCGCGTCGACGCGTTCCTCTCCTCGATCACCGACGACTTCGGGACCTCCTACTGGAACACCGAGATCGCCCAGCCGCTCCAGCTCGAACGCATCATGGAGCAGAACCTCAGCGACCTCTCCGGCGGTGAGCGCCAACGGGTCGCCATCGCGGCCTGTCTCTCGAAGGACGCCGACCTCTACCTGCTCGACGAGCCCTCGGCACACCTCGACGTCGAGCAACGCGTGCTCGCCACCTCGGCCATCCGCCGCTACGCCGAGAACCACGACGCCACCGCGCTCGTCATCGACCACGACATCTACATGATCGACCTGCTGTCCGACCGCCTGCTCGTCTTCGACGGCGAACCCGCCAGACACGGCCACGCCTCGACGCCGACCGGCATGCGCGACGGCATGAACGAGTTCCTCGGCAACCTCGACGTCACATTCCGCCGCGACGAGCGGACCAGCCGCCCCCGCATCAACAAACCCGGGAGCCAACTGGACCGCAAGCAGAAGAAGGACGGCGAGTACTACTACGCGCCCTGAGTTCCGCGAGCGAACGGCGTGAGCGAGCGGCTTTTTCGTCCACCGGAAGACGCGTCGCGACTTCCGAGCCCTGCTTCACGTCGTTCAGCAGGACAGAGTTTTCGAGCACCGTGGGAGCGTTGCTCCCACGAGCCGTGCGAACGGCGCTTCGCGCCGTGAGCAGAGAGCGGTTCGCGACAGCGAACCCGACGAGAAAAAGGTGGGGCCTGGGTACTACTACGCACCCTGATCGTCGGGAGCGAAGCGGCGGTTTCGAGTGTTTCTCGCGCGCCCAGAGCCGACAGTGACTTCCCCCTGGCACCGAACACACCGGCGATGACGGACGATCTGTTCACGCCGCTCAGACTCTCGGGCACCGAACTCCCGAACCGAGTGATGGTGTCGCCGATGTGCCAGTACTCCTGTGAGGACCGGGACGGGCTGGCGACCGACTGGCATCACACGCATCTCACCTCGCGTGCCGTCGGGGGGGCCGGCGTCGTCATGACCGAAGCGACCGCGGTAAGTCCCGAAGGCCGGATCTCCCCGCACGACCTGGGGATCTGGAGCGACGAGCACGCCGACGCCCTCTCGGAGATTACGGCGTTCGTCCGCGAGCAGGGCAGCGTGCCGGCCATCCAGCTCGCACACGCCGGGCGGAAGGCCTCGAAGACGCGACCGTGGGAGGGGAGCGAACCGCTCCAGCCCGACGCCGGCGGCTGGGAGGTCCTCGCGCCGAGCGACCGTCCGTACCCGTACGAGACCGACCCGCCGCAGACGCGAGCGATGGACGAGGCCGACATCGAAGCCGTCGTCGAGGACTTCGCTGCCGCGGCCGCTCGGGCCGACGACGCCGGCTTCGAGGTCGCCGAGATCCACGCCGCCCACGGATACCTCCTCCACGAGTTCCTCTCGCCGGTCACGAACGACCGCGAGGACGCCTACGGCGGAGACTTCGACTCGCGAAGCCGACTCCTGCTGGAGATCGTCGACGCCGTGTCGGAGGTGTGGCCCGCCGAGAAGCCCATCTTCGTCCGCATCTCGGTGACGGACTGGCTCCCGGACCGGGACTCCTGGACGGTCGAGCAGTCGATTCGACTCGCCGAGCGCCTCGCCGAGCGCGGCGTCGACCTCGTCGACGTGAGCGCGGGCGGCGTCCACCCCGATCAGCAGGTCCCCGACGCCGGCCCCGGCTATCAGGTCGGCTACGCACGTCGGCTCACAGAGGAGACGGACGCCGACATCGCCGTCGGTGCGGTCGGCGGGATCACGACGCCCGAACAGGCCGATGCACTCGTGCGAAACGAGCGGGCCGATCTCGCCATCGTCGGCCGGGAGCACCTCCGAGATCCCTACTTCACGCTCCACGCGGCCCAGCGACTCGACGCCGTGGACGACGTGGAAGTACCGCGGCAGTACCGCCGCGCGTTCGAGTAGGCAGAAATCAGGAATCGAGAACCAGAACGCCGGGCTCAGAGGACCTGGCGATTGCAGGTCCCACAGAGGTTCTCCTCTTTGACGTCGACTTCGCGGACCGTCGGCGAGAAGTTCATCACGCAGCGTTTGTTGTCGCAGTGTTCCAGGCCGAGGGTATGGCCGATCTCGTGGACGACCTCCTTGCGGACGCGGTCGGCGAAGACGTCCTCGGCGGAGCGGGCGGAGATGCCGCCGTCGGAAGAGGTCTGCAGACGGTAGGTGGAGATGACGCTGCCGTTGCCGTCGAGATACGCCAGTCCGAAGACGTAGTTACGACGGCGGTAGAAGAGGTCCTTCGGCGTGATGGCGATGTTCTTCTCCCCGCTGCCGAGGCGGCTGGCGAGTTCGATGAACTCCTCCGCACGGTACTGGTCACGATTGGCGTCGTACGCGCCATCGGGAATCGACTGGGCGTCGTGCATCGTGACGTCAACGTCATAGACGGATCGCAGACCGGCAGAGGCTTCGCGTTTGACGATGGCGGGGACCTCGCCTACCGGCACGATATCGACGTGCATACAGACAGTATATGTGTGCCAGGAACTAATAAACCCTCGACGTGCGAGAGGTGACACGAAACGCGATCGTCGAGTACCTGAGCGGGGCCCGGAGAGCCGTCGAAATCGGCATCGGAAAGCGGGACGACGTCGCGAAGGCGCTCGCCGAGTCGGGGGTCGACGTGACGGCGACTGACGTCCACGAGCGGCCGGTTCCGTCCGACGTTCGGTTCGTCCGCGACGACGTGACCGACCCCACGCCGAGCGTCTACGCCGACGCCGACCTCCTCTACGCGCTGAACCTCCCGCCGGAACTCCAGCGGCCGGCGTGGACGGTCGCGCGCGAGCACGATGCACGATTCGTCTTCACGACCCTCGGCGGCGACCCGGCGACAATCCCCGTCTCCCGGACGACGGTTCCGGGCGAGACGCTGTTCGAGGCCATGCCGGAACGGCCTTGAACGTGGACGTTCGTGTGCACACCATGAACGTCGAGGCGGTCGTGCTCGACATCGACGGCGTGCTCGTGGACGTGGCCAACTCCTATCGACGCGCCATCGTGGAGTCCGTCGACCGAGTGTACGGGCAGACCATCGAGTACGAGGCCATCCAGCAGTTCAAGGACGCCGGGGGATTCAACAACGACTGGGAGCTGACCTACGCGGCGGCGCTGTACGTTCTCGCCAGCCAGGAGGGGTTGGGCCTGGACGTCGAGCAGTTCACGAACCGCATCGCCGCGACGGGTGCGGGCCTGAGCGCCGCCGAGAACGTCGTCGCGAACGCTCTCGACCCGCACAATCGGGAGCGAGTGCGTGACGCGTGGAACCGAGACCGCCTCCGTGCAGTGTTCCAGCAACTCTACCTCGGTAGCGAGACCTACCGCGAGTTCGAGGGCGAGGAACCCGAACTCGACGTGTCAGGGTTCATCAACGACGAGCCGATTCTCGTCGACCCCGAGACCATCGACGAACTGACCGACCGATACCCCGTCGGCGTCGTCACCGGCCGCCCTGCGCAGGAAGCCGACATCGCGCTCGAACGGGTCGGCCTCGACGTCGCCGACGAGCACCGATTCACCATGGACGACTGGGAGGAGGGCAAACCCCACCCCCACGCCCTGACCACGCTGGCGGAGCGCTTCGACGCCGACGCGGTCGCGTTCGCCGGCGACACGCTCGACGACGTGCGGACCGCAGTCAACGCCAGCGACGCCGACCCCGACCGCGAGTACTACGGCATCGGCGTCCTCACCGGCGGGCTCACCGGCGAGGAGGGGCGAACCAAGTACGACCGCGCCGGCGCGTCGGCGGTCGTCGACTCCGTGAACGACCTGCCCGACCTGCTGGAGTAGGCCATGGAGATACGGGTCACCCCCGAGTACCTCGCATGGGCCGTTGGCTACGGCGTCTTCATCGCGTTCGCCGCCGGCTCCGTCGTCGCTCCGCCCGACCCGTTCACGCAGTTGTTCGTCGTCGGTGGCTTCCTCCCCGTCGTCGTGCCCGTCATGTACCACGTCGTCGCCCGCGCACACGACCGCCGCGAGCGCGGCGAGTCGCGACGGCTCACCCTGTTCTTCGTCGTCGTCGTGCTCGCTGGCAGCGTCGCTTCGAAGGGCGTCGCGGCCGCGCTCGGCCGCTCCGTCGCCACCGCTGCCGCGGCCGGAGCCTTCCTCGCCACGTTCCTCGCGCTCGCGTGGCTGTTCTACTGGCGGGACACGCCGACGGCGGCATGACCACAAACGCTTATCGGCCGCTCGTTCGAGACGTGACGTATGCGCATCGCAATCTGCGGCGGCACCGGCGACATCGGCGAAGGGCTCGCCCTCCGCTGGGCCTTCCACTCGGACCACGAGGTCTTCATCGGCTCCCGCGACCCCGAGCGCGCCCGCGGCAAGGCCGAAGAGTACGAGACCGAACTCGAAAGCCGCGGCGCCGAGACCAAAGTCCGAGGCTTCGAGAACGCCATGGCGGCCGACCGCGCCGACGTCGTCGTCCTCGCCGTCCCCGCCTACCACCTCAGCGACACCGTCGAAGCCATCGCCGACCGACTGGACGACGGCACCGTCCTCGTCAGCCCCGCCGTCGGCATGAAACGCGACGAGTCTGGCATGCACTACAACCCCCCGAGCGCCGGCAGCGTCACGCAACTGGCCGCGAACGCCGCACCCGAGAACGTCCCCGTCGTCGGCGCGTTCCACAACCTCGCCGCCGACCGACTCGCGAACCTCGACGCCGAACTCGACCTCGACACCCTGCTCGTCGGCGACGACGACGACGCCCTCGAGCGGGTCTCCATCCTCGCCGACAGCATCGACGGCCTCCGCCCGCTGAACGCCGGCCCCGTCGCCAACGCCGCCGAAGTCGAGTCGGTCACGCCGCTGGTCATCAACGTCGACATGCACAACGACGACATGCACGACGTGGGCATCAGGTTCAGGTAACCACTTTTTGCAAGGAGAGGTGCCCGAAGCGGGCCGCAGGTCCGCGAGGGCACCCGACGCAGTAAAAAGTGGTTGTCCTACATAAAGTCGGCAATTCCGGACTGCTTGTTCGTGTCGTCCTCGAAGATCTTCTCGATGCTCTTGTCGAGGATTTCGAGGCGCTGTTTGGTGTACTCGCGAGCGCCGTACTCCTCGGCGACCTGGATAGCGGTGTCCATGTACTTGTTCACCGATCCCTCGTGGACGGTGAGGTTGACGTCGCCGTCGCACTCGTTGCAGGTGCCCGAGAGGGGCATCCGGCGGAACTTCTTCCCGCAGTCGAGACAGCGGGTCTCCTGCCGGGAGAACGCCCGGAGGTTGCCGATGAGGTCGGGCAGGAAGTGGCCCTCGATGACCCGCTCGGCGACGTCGGTCTCGTCGACGGCCCGCAGCTTTCGCGCGAGTTCGAGCTGGGCGTCCATCTTGTCCATCATCGACCCGAGCGTCTTGTACGCCGAGAGGTCCGGGCCGAGCGCGATGTCGGCGGTGTCGTGGGTGTGGACGAAGTCGGTGTACTCCCGGTCGGTGCCGAGGGTCTCCTCGGCGATCTTCATGACGTCCTCGACGTCGCCGGGGTCGGCCATCTCGCGGGTCGCCTCGTAGAACTCCCGTGGATACTGGCGCATGATGTCCATGTTGTGCGCCTCGTCGTCGATCTCCGAGGGGTCGATGCGGGAGGACATGACCAGGGGTGCGTCCATC
>JARUKX010000037.1 GCA_029688825.1 Haloarculaceae archaeon H-GB1-1
CGCTTTCCGAGTGCGCTCGCGGCGAGTTCGACCGCGAGTTCCGCCGTCTCGTTCCGCTCGTCGAGGATGGGATTCACCTCGACGATCTCCATCGATTGCAGGAGGTCCCCATCAGCCATCGCGTTCCGGTGAGCGACCTTCTCCATCGCGACGTGGGCCTCGCGGTAGGAGACGCCACCGCGAACGGGAGTCCCGACGCCGGGTGCCTCGGTCGGGTCGAGCCAGTCCATGTCGAGGCTCACGTGAACGCCGTCGACCCCGTCACTGGCCACGTCGAGTGCGTCTTCGACCACGCTCGTGATGCCGCGCTCGTCGATGTCCGTCATCGAGTAGGCGGTCACGTCGCTGTCGTGGATGAGTGCGCGCTCCTCTTCGTCGACGCTGCGGAGACCGACGATGGCGACGTTCTCCTCCGGGACGTTCGGCGCGACGGCCCAGTCGGCGTCCGCGAACTCGCCTTTCCCGAGCAGCGCCGCGATGGGCATGCCGTGGACGTTCCCGCTGGGCGTGGTCGACGGCGTGTTCAGGTCACCATGAGCGTCGAACCAGACGATACCGATCTCGTCGTCGAGTGCCGCGCCGCCGACCGTGCCGATGGCGATGGAGTGGTCACCACCCAACACGAGCGGGAACCTGTCGTCGTCGAGCGAGGCTGTCACGCGGTCGCTCAGTTCCTCACAGACGGCCGCAGTCTCGTCGAGGAACTTCGCGCGACCGGTCTCGAAACCGCCGGCGTCGGGGTCGCTCTCTTCGGGTCGGGGAACCGGAACGTCGCCACCGTCCGAGCACGAGCGGTCGAGCTGGTCGAGTTCGTCTGCGAGGTGCGCGTACCGAATGGCGGACGGACCCATGTCGACGCCACGCCGATCGGCACCGAGGTCCATCGGGACGCCGATGATGCGGACAGGTCTGGTCATCGTCGACGCTACATCTCCCGACGCAAAAAAACCGGGCTATCGGGCACACCGAAGAGCCGGACAGCTACGCGATGTCCCGACTCGTGTCGATGGAGACCTGTTCGACGAGGTCGAGCTTGATGACGTCGTTGGGTGCGCGTCCACCGCGGAACTTCGGGATCGCCAACCGGTTCTCGACCTGGTCGCCGGTGACCTCCGTCTCCAGTTGGAACACGACGTCCGCGAAGTGCTCCGTCGAGTCCCGCAGTGGCGGGACGTTTCGCCCGGTCAGACAGTGCAACATCGCCAGGCTCTGCGTGTTGACGATGTGGTTCTGCATGTCGTTCATGAACGACCGGAACCGCGAGGGGGGCTCCTGTGCCTCGAGGACGTCCAGCGGGTCGATGATGAGGTTCGAGCTCTCCGGAAGGGCGCTGACCAGTTTCCCGGCGTTGTCCAGCGGGGCCTCGCCGGAGATGTGACGAATCGTCGGGTCACCGGTCTTCGTCGGCGTTTGCTCGATGCTCTCCGTGACCGACGCTGCAGTCCGGTCGAGCGAGAGGTAGAGCGTGCCGCGAGTCGCGGTGAGTTCGTAGAGGAACAACTCCGCCTGGCTCGCCGGCTCCGCACAGAGCGCGACGATACTCCCCGCAGGAATCCCACCGCCGAGCTTCCTGTCGAGGACGTCGATACCAGTGCGAAGTCGATTCGCCATGCTACGTGGAAACAGGCGATACAACCGATTAAGTGTTCTGTTCCAGCAGGGTCGTCGCGACCGAACGATAGGCGCTCCGGACGGCTGACGCCCCGAGAGCGTCGTCAGCGACGTCCGGTACGGTCCCCAGCAGCGGACAGTCCAGCAACGAACCGACCGGGTGTGAGCGGGCCGTCCGAGTGAGGACTGCACCAACGGGTGGTGTCCCGAGGGTTCGTGCGATAGCTGCGGTCTTCGCCACATCCTCCAGACTCTCCGGATGTGCGGTCGAAACGAGGGCCGTTTCGTCGGCTATCCGCAACGGGTCCGCGGCGGCCGGCGAGGCACCTGCCGGACAGTCGACGAGGACTGGCTCGTCGAGGTCACGGAGCCTGTGAAGCGTCGACCCCGCAGTACGGGCGGTCCCGGCCGGGACCACGCGAACCCCAGCGAATCTCGAGCTTTCGTGAGTGACCGCCGCAACGGAACCGTCCTCGAGTGCGCCCAGTCCCGGTTCGAAGGGGGTTCTGGCGACCGTGTGGAGGTCGGGCATGTCGCAATCGGCGTCGACGACCACCGGCCGATGGCCCATGGCGGCGAGCGCCCGCGCGAGGCCGACCGTCGTCGTCGTCTTCCCACACCCGCCTTTCCCTCCGGCGATAGCGAGCATGGCGATTCCTGGTACCGACTTCACGTATGAACCTTCGCACGCGAATTCGGTTCGGGAGATTCAAGAGCGTCGGGAGCGGGGTTGTACCCAATGCGTCACGAGCACATTATCAGCGCGAAACAGCTCTCTCGATCCGACATCGAGGAGGTACTGGACCGCGCTGCCGAGATGGCCGAAGATCCGCAGGCGGTCGCGGACCGCCACGCGGGGACGTTACTCGGGATGCTGTTCTTCGAGCCGAGCACGCGGACGAAGATGAGCTTCACGGCGGCGATGAAGCGCCTCGGCGGGGACGTGGTCGACATGGGGTCCGTCGAATCGTCGAGCGTCAAGAAAGGGGAGAGCCTGGCAGACACGGTTCGCGTGGTCGAGGGTTACGCCGACGCGCTCGTCATGCGCCACCCGAGCGAGGGGTCGGCGAAGATGGCCACGGAGTTCGTCGACGTGCCGCTCATCAACGCCGGTGACGGGGCCGGCCAGCACCCGACGCAGACGCTGCTCGACCTCTACACGATTCGGGAGAACGCGGGCTTCGACGACCTCACAGTGGGAATCATGGGCGACCTGAAGTACGGTCGGACCGTTCATTCGCTGGCACACGCTCTCACGGAGTTCGACGCGAATCAGCACTTCGTCAGCCCGGAGAGTCTGAAACTACCGCGAAGCGTCCGGTACGACCTCCACGAGGCAGGCGCGACGATCAAGGAGCACACCGAACTGGACGTCGTCCTGCCGGAACTCGACGTGCTCTACGTCACGCGCATCCAGCGCGAGCGATTCCCGGACGAGAGCGAGTACCGCGAGGTCGCCGGCGAGTACCAGATCGACGCCGAGACCATGGACGGGGCGAAAGACGACCTGACCGTGATGCACCCGCTTCCCCGCGTCGACGAGATCGCCTACGACCTCGACGACACGACCCACGCGAAATACTTCCAGCAGGCCCACAACGGCGTCCCAGTTCGAATGGCGCTGCTGGACCTGATGCTCGGAGGCGACCAATGAGCGACGACGACCGAGAACTACGCGTCAGCAAGATCCGGAACGGTACCGTCATCGACCACATCACCGGCGGGCAGGCGCTGAACGTCCTCGCCATCCTCGGCATCAACGGGTCCAGCGGCGAGGAGGTCAGCGTCGGGATGAACGTCCCGAGCGACCGGATGAAACGCAAGGACATCGTGAAGGTCGAGGGGCGCGAACTGAGCCAGAACGAAGTCGACGTCCTCTCGCTCATCGCCCCCGCCGCGACCATCAACATCGTCCGCGACTACGAAGTGGTCGAGAAACACCGCGTCGAGACCCCCTCGGAGGTCGTCGGCGTCCTCTCGTGTCCCAACCACAACTGCATCACCACCGCACAGGAACCGGTCGAGTCGCGGTTCGAGGTCCTCGACGAGGGGGTCCGGTGTGTCTACTGCGACACCATCATCCGTCAGAACATCGCCGAACACATCGAAGTCGAGTGAGGTCCGAAGAATTTTATCCGAACCCGTACACAGTTATCTGTGATGTCTCTGCCGAAAAAATCGATCCTGCTCGTCACTGCGCTCGTGGCCGTTGCCCTCCTCTACAAGGTAGCGTTCCAGGAGTAACGTACTCGTTCGCGTACAGTCGCCGTCGCCGTCACCCACCGACGACCATCGCGCCGACCGGTGGTCGCGCCCGCGCTCTCGACCGGCTCGGTCCCGTCCGCCGGCGACGAGCATCACTACCTCTTTACCCGACGAGCGATAGCTCTGGGTATGTACGGCGTCGTCACGCGGAACGAGCCCGAACTCGAGTGGGAGGCGTTCGACCGCGGCTTCTTCGAAGTCAAGGACGTTACCGGACGGACGACCGAGCCCGTCGAAACCGGCGTCAACATGATCTCCTGTTTCGGGGACAACCGGACCGCCGAGGAGGAACCGGAGTACGTCCCCCTGAGCGAGACCGGCGAGCGTGCCACCCGTGACCGGTCGTACTTCGACTGGGCGTACATCTGCCCGTCGCGCGAACGGTACCGTGAAGCCGTGCTCGACCTCGTCGAGGAGGCCGCGTCCGTCAATCCCGACGTCCGGCTCGACGACGTCGGCTTCCCCCGCGAGGAGTACTGTCACTGCGAGGCCTGCGAGGCTGCGTTCGCCGAGAGCGAGTACGACGAGTGGGGTGACTGGCGTGCGAGCGTCATCACCGAGTTCGTCGCCGAGGCTCGCGAGCGCGTCCCGGGGCGGCTCTACATGACCTTGTACCCGGACCCGTACCCCGGTCACCTGACCGAACGGGCCGGCATCGACGTCGACGCCGTGGCGGAGTACGTCGACGAGTTCGTCGTCCCGCTGTACGACCTCGATTACGGGACGACCTACTGGCTGGAGATACTCGCGAAGGGATTCGTGGACGAACTGTCGACGCCGTTCAGCATCGAACTCTACGCGGTCGACGTCGACGTCGACGACCTGATTCACGCGATAGAGGTGGCAGCGGAGTACGGCCACTCGGTACTGTTCGGCTACGACGCCAGCAACGCACGGGCTGCCATCCGTCGCATGAAGGCCGACAGACGTGACGGCGCGTCGTTCCAGCCCGAGTGACTCATTCGATATACTTTCGTCGCCACCGCTGCAGATACGACCGGTCGCGTGTGTTCTCCGGTAACTCGTCGAACCACCGAGCCTCGGTGATCTCTCCGTCGGGGTCCGTAACTTCGAGACCCGCTGACGCTGCCCGTGCCCGATAGATCGGGAGGACGCCCCACGTGTCGTAGTCCCCACACGTGAAGCGGATTTTGCCGAGCATGCCGAGCCCCTCGTAGGCCGCTTCGATACCGGCTTCCTCGCCGAGTTCGCGTCTCGCAGCGGCGCGAAAGTCCTCCCCGGCGTCGGTCTCCCCACCGGGAAGCACCCACATGCCGACCTCGCTGTGCCGCACGAGGACGAGATCGGCGTTCTCGCGGTAGACGAGCGTATGCGCCCCGAACGGGAGCCCGTTCGATTCGATGCGCTGGGCGACGGTTCGGAAGCGAGATCGCGAGACGGACCGCGTTCTGGAGAACGCGAGGAAATCGTCGTAGCGGCTGCTGAGACGGTGGTGGACCTGCTCGGCCTGCTGGCTCGCCTCGTCGGCGAGATACCACAGCGAGTCGACGGCGGTCATCGGCGTCGAGGTCCGAAACGCGACATCCGCGGCAGCGAAACCTCAGAGAGACGTGAACACACGACCATGCGCTGGCCTTGGACCGTCTCCACAATAAGTGTTCGAGACGAGGACCGCCGCTCGCGTCACTCGGACCGTTCGCGGATCGGATCCGTGAGCGTCGCTTGGACGAGCGACGTGATCGCTCGACGCAGCCGTTCGGTGACGGCCTGGTCGGAGATACCGAGCTGGTCCGCCAGCTCCACGGTCGTCTGACGGCGCGGAATTTCGTAGTATCCAGACTCGATCGCGAGGACGAGCGCCTCACGCTGCGGAACTGTGAGCCCGTAATCCGGCGTTCTGCCGTGGTCGGGTTTCGTGAGTTCGTAGACCCGCTGGACGTCTATCGGTATCTCGCGATCGTCACATCGCTGCCGGAACGTCGAGAGGGATTGGGTATTCGGAAACCGAAGTTCGAATCGCCAGACGGAATGGGTCCCCGACCCACTGAGCATGTGAGCGTCCTGCTCGCGAATAACGTCGAGGATATCGTTCAGTTCCACCGTCCAATCCACTTCGATGAGCGTTTGGGTCTCGGATTGATTCAGTCGCTGGATCTCGGAAACTGACTCCGCTTCTTCCAGATGCTCGACGACACTCTCTGCCCCCTCCCCGGACAGCCAGATGAACGGTATCCACTCCGACGTAAGCGGCACCACAGCGTCGAGTTCGACGTGTCCACCCTCGGGCACCGATAGTACCCGACCCAGTTCGAACTCCTGTGAGGGAATCGTCAGCTCTACGATAACACTCATCGCTACGTGTGAGTCGGACACCTCCCAGGCCCATAGGACAGGCGCATGGTATGCCAACTACCTGTGGTATTCACCGCCATTTCTGTCTCTCCGTCACGTACAGTAGGAACTCACGTCCCAAGTAGACAGTGGTAAGTATTCACATACGTCTGTGAGTATCGGCGGTGAATACGTCCCGGGGAAACCGACCACGAGGGCGAGAACGCAGTCACTTTTGGCGGGTACCATACACGTCCTCACCCCAGAATCACTCGTGTTCACTCATGCCACAGGTCGTCTGGTGACACGAGTGACCCGACGAGGATGCGGCGGACGCGGTCCGAATCAGTCCCTTTTTGTCGGCCCACGAAGTAGCGCCGAGCATGACGTTCGAAGAGGACGACCTCGTCATCCTGAACGACGAACACAGCGAGTACGACGGTGAAGAAGGCACAATCACGCAGAAGGTAGAGAACATGTTCGGCGACGCCACGTACACTGTCAGCTTCGAAGAGGGCCAGGAGACCGGCGTTCCCGAAGACGCGCTGGAAGCAGCAGAGTAATCGCAGTCGATGTCGTCGGTTCCCTTCCATTACGTCGACCTCCGTGCCTTCTGTTATGCCACGGAGGACGAAAAGCGGGTCGAGCAAGCGCTGCGGACGTATCTCCCGGACGACTACCCCATCGAACGCACGACATCGGAAGGCCACTACGGCGACCGAATCGTCGTCCTCTCGGCGCGCGTCGAGAACGCCGACGACGTTCGCCACGTCCTCGCCCGCGTGAGCGACCTCGACGACATCGAAACCGTTCTCGAAGAACTGGACCACCGCCTCGACGACAACAACGCGTTCTATCTCACGCTCGACAAACAGGCCGCGTTTCGCGGTGAGACGGTCCGTGGCGACGGACTCACGCTTCGCGCGAAGGTCGAGGCCTACCCGGCGAAACGAGAGAAAGCGCTGTCGAACGCGCGAGAAGCGCTGCAGTCGCTGTGATGTACGACGCCGTCCACGCTCGGCCGGACGGGGACAGCACGGTCGCGCGGCTTGCTGTGACGGCCGCCGAGTACGGCTTCGACGGCATCGTCGTCCGGAACCACGGCGACGCTCTCCCCGACTACGACCCCGAACGAATCAGCGACGCCTCCGGCGTCGACGTCGTGGACGGCGTCGAGGTCCGCGCATCTGACCCGACGCGAGCAGCGGGATTCGTGGGCAACCACCGCGACCGCGCCACCATCGTCGCCGTCCACGGCGGCGACGTGGCGACGAATCGCTTCGCCGTCGAACAGGCGGCCGTCGACGTGCTCGCTCACCCGATGGCCGGCGACGGCGACTTCAATCACGTCATGGCGAAGGCAGCCGCGGAGAACGGAGTCCGCGTCGAGTTCTCGCTCCGTGCGGTCCTTCGGTCGGAGGGTGGTCGCCGCGTCCGCGCGCTCGGCGATCTCAGGAAACTCCGCGAACTCGTCACGGAATACGACGTTCCGTACGTCGTCAGCGCCGACGCGACGAGCCATCACCACCTTCGTGCGCCGCGTGAGCTTCGAGCACTGGGCGAGGTCATCGGCTTCTCGGCCGAGCAGATCACGGCGGGTCTCCAGGAGTGGGGCCGTCTCGCCGAGCGGAACAGGGACCTGCAGTCGGACGAGTTCGTCGAACCGGGCGTCTGGCGCGGCTCTCGACGCGAGGAGTGACTCAGACGTTCCCGACGGACTGCCGTCGGTAGATTCCGTCGAGGGCTTCGCCTGCGTGGGAGACAAGTAGTTCCAGCAGCTCGGCGTCCGCTTCGTCGACGTCGTCCTCGCTGTGACTCACCGAGATGAGGACGGCAGCGGTGTCGCCGTCGTCGGTCACGAGCGCGGTCAGCACCTGTTCGACGTTCTCGTCGAGCGACGCGGGCAGTTCGGTCGCGGAGATCTCGGCTTCCCGCGGCGACTGCCGTCGGGCCGATCGTGCGAGTTTCGCCACGGTCTCGTCGTCGGCACGCGTCCAGGTGCTGCCCACGATCTCGATCTCGTCGTCGACGATCTCGACGAACGCGGTCTCGTAGAAGCCGGTCAGCGTCTCGACTGCTTCGATGGAGTAGGCGGCGACCTCCTCGACGACGGACGCCTGGAGGATCGCTCGCCCGTAGTTGTTCACGTCCGCCGCCTTCTGTGCGAACCGCTCGATTCGGTCGCGTTCGGCCTGCAGCTCTCGGAGTCGGCCGCGACTCTGTGCGTCGTACAGCCCGACGAGGACGCCGCTCAGAATTCCGATCGTGATGTTGTCGACGGCCACGTACGAGGCGCGGTTGAGGGTGCCCAGCGTCACTTGCTGGCCGAACAGCATCAGTGCAGCCACAGAGAGGAAGGCGAGTGCCCCGCCAACACCCCATAAAAGGATGCGCTCCATGTCGCCCTCGTACTCGGGTTCCTGTGAGAGCCAGTAGCCCGTGTACGCCATCGCGAGCCCAGCAGCCGCGAACGGGACGGCGTCCACCAGCTGGGCGACGAGAACCGTGGTCTGTTGCAGGCCGTGCAGAACCTGGACGACTGCCAGTACGACGCCCACCGCACCCAGGAGCCCCCCGTAGAGATGCCGCTTGCGCATGGCTGCTCATGGTCGGCGACCGTTTTTACTGTTTCTCTGGATTACAAGTCCTGATAACGCCGGTGTGTTAATTTATATGCTTGGCGACGAAAGAACGCCCAACGCCGACCGTACGTGGACGCGGTCGAACACGGGACTGCAATGTCACGTCAGGACCAGCCGGAGGGGGCCGGCCCCAGCCCGGCCGACAGGGGGCCGTTCGAGTCGTTCCAGGCGTGGCTCTCTCGGACGGCCGAGATACTCACCGGGTCGTCGATGGAACTTCCCAACTACGATCCGAACAGGCATTCCCCCATCGTCTCGTTCTCGGGCCTCTCGGGCTGCGAGGAACTCGACCGCTACTGGCTCAACGTCCCCTTCGCCTACGTGTCGATAAACCACGATCCGGAGGCCAACGAGAACCTCTACTACGTCGTCGAGCCGTCGCTGGACGAACTGGAGCTGGAGCTCCTCGACCGATTGTTCGACGACGTTCGGGACCCGCTGCTCTACCGCGATGACGTGAGCGACGATCCAGAGCAGGCGCTCCGCGACGAACTCCGCAAGCGCCTCGAAGAGTACGGCGTGAACGTCCCCGACGAGAGCTACTACCGGCTGTTCTACTACCTCTACCGGACGTTCCTCGGATACGGAAAGCTCGACCCGCTGTTGAACGACCCCCACATCGAGGACATCTCGTGTGACGGGGCCGACCTGCCGATATTCGTCTATCACGACGAGTACACCGACATCGAGACGAACGTCAGCTTCGGCGACGAGGAACTGGACAACTTCGTGACCCACCTCGCACAACGGGCCGGTCGGCACATCAGCGTCAGCGACCCGGTCGTGTCGACGACGCTCCCCATCGGTGCGCGTGCCGAACTCGCACTCGGCGAGGAGGTGACGCCGCGCGGGTCGGCGTTCACGTTGCGGAAGTACTCCGAGGAACCGTTTACCCCGATCGACCTGCTGGAGTACGGAACCTTCGACGAGCACATGCTCGCGTATCTCTGGCTGGCCATCGAGAACAACAAGTCGCTCATCTTCGCGGGCGGGACGGCGGCAGGGAAGACCACGTCGATGAACGCGGTGTCGATGTTCATCCCGCCGCGCTCGAAGGTGTTGACCATCGAGGACACGCGCGAACTGTCGCTGTACCACGACAACTGGCTGTCGAGCGTCACGCGCGAACGCATGGACGATGCGGACATCACCATGTACGACCTCCTGCGATCCGCGCTTCGCCACCGGCCGGAGTACATCATCGTCGGCGAGGTCCGAGGCGAGGAGGCCATCACCCTCTTTCAGGCGATGAACACGGGTCACACGACGTTCTCGACGATGCACGCCGACTCCGTGCAGACGGTCATCAACCGGCTGGAGAACGAACCCATCAACGTTCCGCGACCGATGGTCCAGTCGCTCGACGTCCTCTGTGTCCAGGTGCTGGCCCGGTCGCAGGGCCAGCGGGTCCGGCGCGCGAAGTCCCTCGCGGAGATCGAGGGTATCGACGACCGAACCGGTGAACTCAACGTCTCCAAATCGTACTCTTGGACGGCCAGCGAAGACGTCTTCACCGAGAGCAACAGCGACCTGCTCGACGAGATCCGGACCGAACTGGGCTGGTCGCAATCCGACCTGCTGACCGAACTCCGCAATCGCAGACGGTTTCTGCTGTACCTGAAAGCCAAGGGCGTCGACGACTACCGGCGATTCACCGCGATGGTCAACAAGTACTACGCCGACCCCAAGGAGGTGATGGAGATGATCGACGACGACGAAATCGAGGTCTCGGCCTGACGATGCCGTCACTACTGGGTCTCGTTCCGTTGCTCGTCGCCGTGCTCGTCGTGGCGATCATCCCCCTCTCGTGGTCGTCGGAATCGCTCGACCGTCGCATCTCGCGCATCTCTCGCTGGCTGTTCGGTCGGTACATCGACAGGGACTCGCCGACCCGCCGCCGGATGCTCCGGGCGGCGTACATCGAGACGACGTACCGCAGCTACGCGGCGAAGACGTACTTCTATGCGCTCGTGTTCGCCGTCGCCGGCGGCATCTTCGGTGTGTACGTCACCGGCGGGCTGATAAGCGTCCTCGGAGCGATCGGCGACGTGCTCGCACAGTTACCGGACCCCATGGGGCCGGCGTTCGACGCCGTGTTCGACGACCCCGAACTGGAGACGATGCAGTTGTTCTGGGTCGTCCTCACCGGCGGCGTTCTCGGCGGCGGCGCGTTCGCGGGCGGTACCTACCTCTATCGCTGGCAGATGCCGAAGAACACGATCGAGGTCCGCCGCCGCGGCATCAACGAGGGGCTTCCCCGAACGACGGCGTTCATCTACGCGCTCGCGAGAGGTGGGATGGAGATTCCCCAGGCGTTGCGCATCCTCGCACGGAATCGCGAGGTGTACGGGGACTCCGCGGACGAACTCTCCCTCGCCATTCGCGAGATCGACATGTTCGGGAGCGACGTCATCAGCGCGCTCACGCACGTCTCGGAGCGCTCGCCCAGCGACCAGTTCAAGACGTTCACCGAGAACTTCGCGAGCGTCCTCGGCAGCGGCCAGAGCGTCACGGACTTCCTCGAAGAGCAGTACGAACGCTACCAGGAGGAGTCCGCCGAGCGGCAAGGCGAGATCCTCGAGCTGCTGGCGACCATCGCCGAGGGGTACGTCACCGTGCTCGTCGCCGGCGTCCTGTTCCTCATCACGATCCTGCTCGTATTCGGCCTGACGACCGCCGACACGCTCGGCTTGCTGCAGATGCTCGCGTACGTGTTCATCCCGATGGCCAACGTCGGATTCATGATCTATCTCGACCAGCAGCTCCAGCTGCTGGGCATCGTTCACTCCAGCGTGACAGGGAACCTGCAGGCACAGCTCTCGACGTCCTGGCGTCCCGAGCCGGCGGCGGCGACCCGATCCGACGGCGGGGTCGAACAGGCCGAGAACCTCAGCAAACTGGACAGCTACGACGCGATCAGTCGATACAAGAAGATCGTGGGCCAGCCGGCGAAAACCCTCCTGTGGAACCCGCCCACCGTCCTGTACGTAACCGTCCCGCTGGCGCTCCTTTGGATCGGACTCCGTGCGCCAGCGGCGTTCGAGACCGATGCCGTCGCGATTCGGCTACTCGACGACGTTCTCGTGCAGGCAAGCCTGCTCGTCCTCGTCTCGTTCGCCATCACGTGGGAGCTGTACCGTCGGCGGCTCCGACGCATCGAGACCGTAACGCCGGAACTGCTCGACCGACTGGCGAGCCTGAACGAAGCGGGGATGTCCGTCGTCGAGAGCTTCGACCGCGTTCGCGGGACCGACCTCGGCGTCCTCTCCGAGGAGGTCGAACGCATCTGGCGGGACGTCTCCCTCGGAGCCAACATCTCCGACGCGCTCAGACGCTTCGGCCTGCGACTTCGGACGGCGTCGATCACGCGAGCGGTGACGCTCATCACCAACGCCATGGGGGCGAGCGGGAATCTCGGCCCCGTGCTCCGAATCGCTGCCAGACAGACACAGGCCGACCTGCGATTGCGTCGCCAGCGTCGCCAGCAGATGCTCACCTACCTCGTGGTCATCTACATCTCCTTCTTCGTCTTCCTCGTCATCATCGTCTCCGTCCACGAGGTACTCGTCCCCAGCCTGCCGAACAACGTTCCTGCCCCCTCGAACAGTGCCCAGCTTGGCGTCGGTGCCGGTCAGTTCACCCGTCTCGGAAACGTCGACAAGCCGGCATACACGCTGGTGTTCTTCCACACTGCACTTGTACAGGCCATCTGCTCGGGCTTCATCGCCGGTCAACTCGGCGAAGGGACGCTCAAGGACGGTACCAAACACGCGGCCATCATGCTCGGCATCGCGTATCTCGCGTTCGTGCTCCTGTCCTCACCGGTCGCCTCGCTGACCTTCGCGGACCAGTCGACCGCCGATCGCACGGTCGTCGTCGAGGACGTGTCACTATCTGATGGGGGGTACGTCGTCCTCCGTGCCAACGCCGCCGATGGGCCGATCGTCGGCCACAGCGAGTACCTCGCGCCGGGGACCCACGAGTCGGTCGAGATCAGCGTCGAGACCAGACTCGGCGACGAGCGACAGCTGTACGCGGTTCCCCACCTCGACACCAACGGCAACGAGCGCTTCGAGTTCACCGACGGCTCCAGCGTCGATTCGTCGTATCCCTCGAAGATCACGGCCGCGTCCGACCCTGCGACGGTGACCCGATCCGGAACCGAGAGTTCCCTCCAACCGCCGTCGCTGCTGGCCCGTGCGACGCTCCGGCCGTGAACGGACCATTTAGGAGGGGCAGCCACATATCCCGAGTCGATGGAGTTCGCCGAGTTCGCCGCGCGCGCCGAGGAGATCGAGGCCGAGCCCGCAGACCTCGAAATCGTGGCGCTGGTCAGGGACCTGCTCGCGAGCGCAGACGACGACCTCGAAACGGTCACGCGATTCGTCCAGGGCCGAGTCTTCCCCGCCCACGATTCGACGACGCTCGACATCGGGCCGTCGCTATGTTACGAGGCTATCGCGAAGGCTGCGGGCAGGAACGTCTCCGCAGCCGACGTCGAGGACCGACTCGCGGAGTACGGTGAGATAGGCGCTGTCGCCGCGAGCTACGACTTCGGCGGCCAGCAGGGGCTCGCCGCGTTCGGCGGTGGCGGCCAGTCCGCACTCACCGTCGGCGAAGTCGACGAGACCCTTCAGGACCTCGCCGCTGCGGCCGGGTCCGGCAGCCAGGACAAGAAGCTCGACATCCTCTTCGGGCTGTTCAACCGCGCCGAGAGCCCCGAGGCACGCTACCTCGCTCGGCTCGTCCTCTCGGAGATGCGCATCGGCGTCGGTGAGGGAACGGTCCGAGACGCCACCGCCGAGGCGTTCGACGTTCCCGTCGACGCCGTCGCGCGGGCGTTGCAGGTCTCGAACGACTACGGCCACGTCGCCGCCGTCGCCCGTGAGGAGGGCGAAGGCGGACTGGAAGACATCCACCTCGAAGTCGGCCGGCCCGTCCAGGCGATGCTCGCACAAGCGGGGACCGTCACCGACGCCCTCGACGACTGGGAGGCGGCCGCCGTCGAGACCAAATTCGACGGGGCGCGGGTGCAGGTCCACTACGACGGCGAGAGCGTCTCGCTGTACTCCCGGAACATGGAGGACGTGACCGACCCGCTCCCCGAGATCGTCGCCTTCGTCGAGGACCATCTCTCGGCCCCGGTCATCCTCGACGGCGAGGTCGTCGCCGTCGACGAGGACGGCGACCCGCTCCCGTTTCAGGAGGTCCTCCGCAGGTTCCGCCGCAAACACGACGTGGCGAAGACCGCCGAGGACGTCGAACTCGAACTCAACGCGTTCGACTGTCTGCACGCCGACGGCGAGGACCTGCTCGACGCACCTCTCACCGACCGCCACGACCGGCTCGAATCGGTGCTGGAACCGGACGGCACCGCCGCAGTGTCGACGCTGACCATCTCCGACGACGCCGACGGGATTGCAGCGGTCGAAGCCGACGCACTGGACGCCGGCCACGAGGGCATCATGCTCAAGAACCCCGACGCGGCCTACACCCCGGGCGACCGCGGGAAGAACTGGCTCAAGCGCAAGCCCGACGTGGAGACGCTCGACCTCGTCGTCACCGGCGCGGAGTGGGGCGAGGGCCGGCGCGCGACCTTTCTCGGAACCTTCGAACTCTCGGTCCGAACGTCCGACGGCTACGAGACCATCGGCAAGGTCGCGACCGGCATCACCGACGAGGAACTCGCCGACCTGACCGACCGGCTCGAACCGCACATCCTGGCCGAGGACGGGACCGACGTGGACATCGACCCCGCCGTCGTTTTCGAGGTCGGGTACGAGGAGATACAGACCTCACCGACCTACTCCTCGGGGTACGCGCTCCGCTTCCCCCGATTCCTGAGCGTGCGCGAGGACAAGGCCGTCGACGACGCCGACAGCCTGGAGCGCGTCGAGCGACTGGTCGACGGGCAGTGAGTCGCGGAGGCCCGGGCCGTCGGGCTACGCTGTCCGCTCCTGTCCGTACGCGAGCAGTCCGAAGAAGGTGATAGCCGGCATGATCGTGACGTGCATCCAGAGCTATCCCGATTCGCGTCTCCCTCGCAGGTCGACGGACTCTCACAGCGGACAGCAGTTCGAGAGTCAGGAAGGCGACGCCGAGGATGCGAAGCCGTCTCGACACGCCCGCACAAGCGGCTTCCGACGGGTTCGGTACCGGACCGCACGATGTCGTCTCGGTGAGCCGCTCGGGAATTCTCCCAGTCGCGACGCCTCGATGGCCGTCAGATGACGCCCATCTCGGTGAGGCGTTCGGGGAGATACGTATCCGTCACGAAATCCAACCCACGCGACGCCAGCGCCTGCTGCTCTGCCTTCTTCTCGATATCGAGCTGAAGTTCGATCTGTTCCTCCCAGAAGTCGGTCTGGAAGCGCGGGTCCTCGAGTTCGCTCTCCAGCGCGTTGATGTCGGAGTCCGCAAGCGGGTCCGTCGGGAGGTCGTACTCGACGATGTCCTCCGGGCGGATGCCGACGTAGTCTGCCTCCGGCGTCGCGAGGTACTCCGAGAGGTGTGCGCTCTTGATGGAGCCGTAGGCGACGGAGCCGTAGATGCGGTACGACCACGGGTCACCGTCCGTGAAGACCACGACGGGGAGGTCGAGTTCGTCGTGGAGTCGTTTGGTGATGCGGCGGGTCGCGCGTGCGGGCTGGCCCTTGAGGTGGACGATGATGACGTTGTACTCGGTGTCGAAGCCGTTCTCGACGAGCCGGTCGCGCATCCCGCCGGTCTCCACGCAGAGGACGAAGTCCGCGTCGTTGTCCAGGAACTCGATGGTGTCTGGATTGTTCGGAATCTGGTAGCCGCCTTCCCCGACGTCCTCCTGGCAGTGGATGTCCCGTTCGCCGCGACGGGTCTGTTCGCGGAGGAACAGCGGGCCCATCAGGGTCGCGCCGGACTCCTCCGGCCGCATGTGGAAGTCCTCGCGAGTGACCTCGCTGACGATTTCGAGGTCCTCGACGAGGTCGTTCGACTCGTCCTGGTTCTTGAACTGGGCGTCCTCGTGGTCCCACGATTCGCTGAGGTAGTACAGCTCACGCAGGGTGGACGAGCGATCCTCGTCGAGCTGCTGGGCGAGGAAGTCGATGGTGTAGATGGCCTTCAGCAGCTTCTGGGCGCCGCGGACGCTGTTGGCGGTCCGCGAACTGGTGCGGTCGCCGTACACCCAGACGTTCTTGTCCTCGTCGTACTCGATGTTGCTCTTCGTCCGGGTCGGCAGTGTCATCCGCGGAATCTGCCCGCCGGCGAACTGGTCGTAGAACTCTGCGGCGAGGTCGATCAGTTGCTCGCGCGCTTGCTCGTCCGTGCTCATGATTCGGTGTTGATGGTGAGTTTCTCGTCCTCGACGCCGTCGACGGTGACGTCACAGGACGCGTCTTCGTCCAGGCTGTACTCCAGGGTTGCCTCGTCGCCACCCGAAACGGTGGGATTCCACTTGACGAACCACTCGCCGTCCATCTCGACGACCTGTGCCTCCTCTACGTCGCCGGGGTCCGCATCGACGATATCGGTAATTTCGAGGTCGGCGTTCGTGTCCGTGTTGTTCTCCACGACGAGTTTCACGGTCCCGTTCTCGCGCTGGCGCTCGACGAGGACGTTGTTCATGATGCGCGCCATCGTGTCGTCGATGTTCAACTGCTCGCGGTCGGTGACTTCCGAGAGCTTCTCGGCCATCTCTGGCAGGATGGTCGCGAGTTTGTTCTGTTTCTTGCGGCGCTTCTGCAACGAGCGGCGCTTGTTGAGGAACGACTTCAGTTCGCGGGCCGCCTCGCGGATCGCGAGTTCGATCTCGCTCTCCAGTTCGGGAATGTTGGCGACGGCGTCCTTCGATTCGCTCGTGAAGGGGACGTTCGTCGAGGCGACGTGGACCATCACGACGCCCGGCCCATTCGGGATGCCGGAGCCACCGGGCTGGTCGAGCCCGTAGTTCCGCCAGTTGATGGACTTCACCACGTCCGTGGTCGCACAGGCACCCCGCTGGTAGACCAGCGGAACGCGGTTGGCGAAGCGCATGACCTCGACCTTCCCGTCGGCCGGAATGTCGCCGCCGTAGGCGATGCCTGCCTCGACGATGAACGGGTCGCCGCCGTGGACGGCTGCGTCACGGGTCGACGCCGCGTAGAAGTCGGCGTCGAACTCCTTTTTCAGCCCTTCCTCGACGAGTTCGTCCGTGATAGGTGCGAGACAGTCCGTCGGCGGGGCGATGATGTCCGTCTCCCGCATCGCGGTGAGGAGGTCGCTTGCGCAGTCGCGGTCACCTGCGACCTCGGCGACGTTCGGGACGTCGTCGGGGACCGTCCGCATGAGACTCCAGATGGCGTCGACGATCTTCTCCCGGGAGGTCTCGCCGAACGTCTCGTCGTCGTACTCCTTCGTGTCGGCGGCGGACTTCTCGACGTAGGCCGTGAGGTCGTCGTAGGTGACCCGCTGGCGGTGGTCCTCGGGTCGCGTCTCGAACTTCGAGGCGATTCGCTCCGCGAGACCCTGGACTGCGGCGTCGTCCTTTCGCTTCGTCGTCACCTCGTCGACGATGCCGTACAGTTGGCTCTCGGTCTCGTCGGAGACTGCCTGCCAGGCGGCCTCGACGGCGCTCTCCCGTACCGTCGAGCCGAAGGTCTTGCCGTACTCGTCCTCGACGCGGTCGGCGTGGTTGTCGACGATGGTCCCGATCTCGTGGTGGGCGACGTACTCCCGGCCGTCGATCACGCTGGCCACGCCGTCGGCGAAGTCCGCGGTCGCGTCCTTCCCTTTGTTCGAGACGGCCTGCTGGACGGCGCGGGCCACGTCGACGTCCTCGTGGGCCTGCGGCGGTCGCCAGGCCATCTCGCGACCGAAGTGACGGTCGCGGAAGTTGTCGAGAATGCTGTCGGACGTCTTCTTCCCGACGCGGGTGAACTCCTCCTGCATGAATCCCGACACGCTGTAGGAGTCGGTCGCGTCGAGCATCTTGATGAGCGTCCCGAGTTCGACCCCGTGGGGGTGCGGTCGAATCTCCTCGGTCTCGGCCGGGAGCTGGTCGGTCGCGCGCTCGTACTTGAAGTGGTTGGTCGGCTCTTTCAGTTCGAGCCGAGCGTGTGGATTGACGACCGCTGTGTGCTGCACGTAATCGTGGAGCTGAGACCGGGCGCGCATGTTGGCCTCCATCTCCATCTCGATGCGCGTCCCGTGTGGCCGTTCCCACGTGGTCGTGTCCTCGACGTCGATCTCTGGCTCGTTCGTGTCGGTGTCGATGATGAGTTCGTAGTAGTTCGCCGTCTCGCTGCCCTTCGTCCGGCTGGTGATCTTCGCTGGCTTGCCGCTGGTTAGCTGCGAGTAGAGAACGGCCGCGGAGATACCGATGCCCTGCTGCCCACGAGACTGCTCGCGGGCGTGAAACCGAGAGCCGTAGAGGAGCTTTCCGAAGATCTTCGGGATCTGCTCTTTGGTGATACCGGGACCGTTGTCCTCGACGATGAGCCGGTAGTAGTCGCCGACCTCCTGGATCTCGATGTAGATGTCGGGCGCGATACTCGCCTCCTCACAGGCGTCGAGTGCGTTGTCGACGGCCTCTTTGACAGCTGTGACGAGCCCTCGGGCTCCGCTGTCGAACCCGAGCATGTGTTTGTTCTTCTCGAAGAACTCGGCGATAGAGATGGATCGCTGGCTCTCGGCCAACTCCTCGGCGATCCCCTCGCCCTCACCGAGTTGCGACTGGTACGAGGTCATGCTGCGGGTATGTACTAGTGGACACCTTAAAAGGCGTTCGCCACCGGAGTGAAAGTGAACCCGGTCGGGAATCGACGAGCGGTCGAACCGGGTGAGACGTGCCAATCGTATTTCACGTGTGAAGCTGACGCGCCCGCGCGCGTGCGAGAGCTTTATACGACCCCGTCTGTTAGCCCTATTCAGATTCTATGTCACAGGACCGGGAATACGGTGCAGACCAGATTCAAGTACTCGAGGGGTTGCAGGCCGTGCAGAAACGGCCGGCGATGTACATCGGGTCCACCGACACACGTGGGCTGCACCACCTCGTGTACGAGGTCGTCGACAATTCTATCGACGAGGCACTCGCGGGCTATTGTGACACCATCAGCGTGTCCATCCACGACGACGGGTCGGTCTCCGTCTCCGACGACGGCCGTGGGATTCCCGTCGACATGCACGACGAGTACGAGCGCGCTGCCGTCGAGGTCATCATGACCGTCCTCCACGCAGGTGGGAAATTCGACAACAAATCCTACCAGGTCTCCGGTGGCCTCCACGGCGTCGGCGTCTCCGTCGTCAACGCGCTCTCCGAGCGCCTGACAGTCGAGATCAAGCGCGACGGCTCCGTCTGGCACCACGAGTTCGACCACGGGGAACCGCAGGGGGACCTCGAAGAAGTACGCGAGATGGAACCCGGAGAGGAGACCGGGACGACCATCCGCTTCTGGCCGAACGGCGACATCTTCGAGACCACTGAGTTCACCTTCTCCACGCTCGAATCCCGTCTCCGCGAACTCGCCTTCCTCAACTCCGGCGTCGAGATCACGCTCACCGACGAGCGAAACGGCGAGAGCGAGACGTTCCTCTACGAGGGCGGCATCCGTGAGTTCGTCGAGTACCTCAACGAGACGAAGACGAACCTCCACGACGACGTCATCTACTTCGCGGACGAGGAGAACAACATCCAGGTCGAGGTTGCCATGCAGGCCACCGACGAACTGCAGGGCTCGATCCACGCGTTCGCGAACAACATCAACACTCGCGAAGGCGGCACCCACCTGACCGGCTTCAAGACGGCGCTCACGCGCACCGTCAACGACTACGCCAGCGATAACGGCCTCCTCTCCGAACTCGACGAGAACCTCAAAGGCGAGGACATCCGCGAGGGGCTGACCGCGGTCATCTCCGTGAAACATCCAGACCCGCAGTTCGAGGGCCAGACGAAGACGAAACTCGGCAACAGCGAGGTTCGGGGGATCGCCGAGAGCACCGTCCACAGCGGGCTGGGGACCTACTTCGAGGAGCACCCAGACACCGCACAGGCCATCGTGATGAAGGCCGTCGAGGCCGCGAAGGCCCGGAAGGCGGCGAAGAAGGCCGAGGAGCTCACTCGCCGGAAGAGCGCGCTCGAATCGACGGCGCTGCCCGGCAAGCTCGCCGACTGTCAATCCCGTGACCCCGAGGACTCCGAACTGTTCATCGTCGAGGGAGACAGCGCGGGTGGCTCCGCGAAACAGGGTCGCAACCCCGAGTTCCAGGCCATCCTCCCCATCCGCGGGAAGATCCTGAACGTCGAGAAACACCGTCTGGACCGCATCCTGGAGAACAACGAGGTCCGGAACCTGATAACGGCAATCGGCACCGGCATCGGCGACGAGTTCGACATCGAGGACGCGCGCTACGAGAAGATCATCCTCTTCACTGACGCCGACGTCGACGGCGCGCACATCCGCACGCTCCTGTTGACGCTGTTCTACCGGCACATGCGGCCACTGCTCGAAGCGGGCTACGTCTACGCTGCCCAACCGCCCCTGTACCGAATTCGCTACCGCGGCGAGACGTACGACGCGATGACCGAGGCCGAGCGGGACGAAATCGTCGCCGAGGTCTGCGACGGCAATCCCACGCAGGTCCAGCGATTCAAGGGACTCGGCGAGATGAATCCCCAGCAGCTCTGGGACGCGACGATGAACCCGGAGAACCGCATCCTCAAGCAGATCAACGTCGAGGACGCGGCGGCCGCCGACAAGATGTTCTCGGTTCTGATGGGCGACGCCGTCGAGCCGCGCAAGCAGTTCATCAAGGAACACGCACCGGAAGCAGAGTGGGTCGACATCTAGAGCTATGAGTTCGGACGTACCAGACCAACCCGACGACGTCGCAGCACAGGAGGTCCGTCCCGTCCGCATCGAGGACGAGATGGAACAGAGCTACATCGATTACGCGATGAGCGTCATCGCGGGCCGCGCCCTGCCGGACGTCCGCGACGGGCTGAAACCCGTCCACCGGCGCATCCTCTACGCGATGCACGAGATGGGCGTTTCCAGCAACTCCAGTCACCGCAAGTCCTCGTCCATCGTGGGCGAAACGATGGGTGACTACCACCCGCACGGTGACTCCGCCATCTACGACACGCTCGTCCGGATGGCACAGGACTTCTCCATGCGCTATCCGCTCGTGGATGGCCAGGGCAACTTCGGGTCGATGGACGGCGACCCCGCCGCAGCCATGCGGTACACTGAGGCCCGGATGGCACCCATCGCAGAGGAGCTACTGAACGACATCGAGAAGGACACGGTCGACTTCTCCAGCAACTACGACGACCGCCTGCAGGAGCCGGAGGTCCTGCCCGCCGCCGTCCCGAACCTCCTCGTCAACGGCTCGTCGGGCATCGCCGTCGGGATGTCCACCAACATCCCGCCGCACAACCTCGGCGAGATAATCGACGCCACCGTCCACCTCATAGACAACCCGGACGCCACCGTCGAGGACCTGATGGAGTACGTCAAGGGGCCGGACTTCCCGACCGGCGGCAACATCGTCGGCAAGGACGCCATCTACTCTGCGTACTCCACTGGCCGCGGTCGACTCACCGTCCGCGCCGAGTACGAGGTCGAGCGCAACGAGGGCGGGCGAGACCGCATCGTCGTCACCGAGATTCCCTACCAGGAGAACAAGGCCCGGATGGTCGAGCGCATCGCCGAGGACGTCAACGAGGGCAAGATCGAGGGCGTCTCGGACCTCCGCGACGAGTCCGACCGCAACGGCGTCCGCGTCGTCGTCGAGCTCAAACGCGGTGCGAACGTCGACGTCGTCGAGAATCAGCTGCTCGAACACCACCTCGAATCTACGTTCGGCGTCATCAACCTCTCGCTTGTCGACGGCCAGCCGAAGGTGCTCACGCTGAAAGAGACGCTCGAATACTACGTCGAGCACCGCCGCGAGGTCGTCCGCCGGCGCTCCGAGTTCGACCTCGAGGAGGCCGAAGACCGCGCCCACATCCTCGAAGGTCGATTGAAGGCGCTCGACAACGTCGAAGACGTCGTCGAACTCATCCGCAACTCCGAGGACCGCGACGCCGCGAAGGCCGGCCTCCGCGAGACGTTCGACTTCTCGACGGACCAGGCTGCACACATCGTGCGCATGCAGCTCGGGTCGCTCACCTCGATGGAGGCCGCCGAGATCGAGGACGAGTACGAGCAGGTCCAGGCCGAGATCGAACGCCTGGAGACGATTCTCGGCAGCGAGGAGGAACTGCTCGGCGTCATCAAGGACGAACTCACCGACATCAAAGACGAGTACGACGACGACCGCCGCACCGCTATCGTCGAAGACGTGGGTGAAGTCACCCACGAGGACCTCATTCCGGAGGAGGAGTGCGTCGTCGTCATCACCGAGGACGACTACATCAAACGGATGCCCGTCGCCAAGTTCGACCCGCAGGGGCGCGGCGGCAAGGGCATCATCGGAGCCGACCCGAAGGAGGGCGACAGGGTCTCGAAGGTCTTCCGCGCCAACAGCCACGACTACCTGCTCTGTTTCACCAATCAGGGCAAGGTCTACCGCCTGAAGACCTACGAGATACCCGAGATGGGCCGCACCGCCCGCGGGAAGTCGGCCATCAATCTGCTGGCGCTCGACGACGGCGAGGACATCACCGCCGTCGTCAACACCGACGACTTCGCGCCCGACGAGTGCATCACGATGGTCACCCGCAACGGCTACGTCAAGCGGACGTGTGCGACCGACTTCGAGAACATCCTCTCGACGGGCATCATCGCCGCCAGCCTCGACGACGGCGACGAACTCGTCGACGTCGAGGTCACGGACGAGACGAAGGACCTCGTCATCGCCACGGAGCAGGGGATGACCATCCGCTTCGACGAGACGGAAGCCCGACAGATGGGGCGGAACGCGCGCGGCGTTCGCGGCATCGATCTGCAGGACGGCGACCACGTCGCCGCGATGGTCGCGACCGCATCCGGTGACGAGCGCTCGCTGCTCACCGTCACCGAGAACGGATACGGCAAGCGGACGATGCTCAGCGAGTACCGCTCACAGTCCCGCTACGGGAAGGGCCTCATCGACATCAAGACCGACGAGCGAAACGGCCCCGTCGCGACGGCGAAGGCCGTCACCGAGGACGACCACCTCGTCATCATGAGTGAACAGGGCCAGATCATGCGCATCCGCGCCGGCGACGTCTCGCAGGTCGGCCGGAATACGAAAGGCGTGATCGTCATGGAAACGGAAGCTGGCGACTGCGTCGCAAGCGTCACTGTAGTGCCGGCTGAGCAGATGGCGGACGACGAATAGCACCCGCCGAGTGGTGCGAGGTGCTCCGCACCTCGTCGTGAACGGACGCAGTCCGTGAACAGAGCGAGGCGGCTTTTTGGCCGAGCGTTTTCGAGGCGGGTGCGAACGACGCTGGTAGCTTCGTGGCCGAGTTCGTTCGAGTCGTGACCGTCGAGCAGGGAAAAATGGCCAAGCGTCACGTTTTTCAGGTCGGATGACCCATTTTCGTCACCGTCGGTTTTAAGAAAAACTATCACCAACAACTGATTATGTCATCAATCGAACTGACTCCGAGCCAGAAGAACATTCTGCAGGAACTCGTCAATCTCTATCGTGAATCGGAGAGCGCGGTCAAGGGAGAGGACATCGCCGAGAAGGTAGACCGAAATCCCGGCACCATCCGCAATCAGATGCAGAGTCTGAAAGCGCTGCAACTCGTCGAGGGCGTCCCCGGCCCGAAAGGCGGCTACAAACCCACCGCGACGGCCTACGACGCACTCCAGATTCAGGAGATGGACGACGCCGCCGAGGTACCGCTGTCCCACAACGGCGAGGAGATCCCCGACGCCAACGTCGAGGAGATCGACCTCACGAGCGTCCACCACCCCGAAGAGTGTCGCGCGGAGATCCAGATGCAGGGCTCCATCGCGGACTTCCACAAGGGCGATACGATCACCGTCGGCCCGACGCCACTGTCGAAGCTCCAGATCATCGGCACGCTCGAAGGCAAGGACGACACGAACAACATCCTCATCCTGACCATCGACGATATGCAGGCCCCGGCCGGCGAGCCCGCTCACTGACGCTCGTCGTCTGATTTCTCTCGCTGTTGTTCATGGTCTCGTATACGCTTCGTTGACGTGTCCGGATTCCGGAGATAGGGATTCCAACACCTTTGTATCGGGGGCCTTCCGAGATGCGAATATGGCAGAGCAAGTCGTCGTCCTCGGGTCGGGATATGCAGGCGCTGGCGCCGTCTCACGTCTCGAATCCGAGCTCCGCGGCGAAGCAGACATTACGTGGATATCGAACGTCGATTACCATCTGGTACTGCACGAATCACATCGCTGCATCCGTGACCCGAGCGTCCAGGAGAAGATCGCCCTCCCCGTCGAGGAGATCAAATCTCCCGCGACGAAGTTCATCGAGGCGGAGGTCACGGGCATCGACACCGGCGATCGGACGGTGGAACTCGGCGACGACGGGACCGTCGACTACGATTATCTCCTCGTCGCGCTGGGCTCGCGAACGGCTTTCTTCGGCATCGACGGCCTGCGGGAGCACGCGCTGACGCTGAAGAGCCTGGACGACGCGCTGTCGATCCACGATTCCGTGCGGTCGGCCGCTCACGACGCGTCCCACAGCGACCCAGCGAAGGTGATCATCGGCGGTGCCGGACTCTCGGGCATTCAGACCGCCGGCGAGATTGCAGCGTTCCGGGACGAGCACCGCGCACCGCTGGACATCCACCTCGTCGAGGGGCTCGACGAGATCCTTCCGAACAGCGACCCCGAACTGCAGGGTGCGCTCCGGAAGCGACTCGAAGAGCGCGACGTGAACATCCTGACCGGCGAGTTCATCGGCGAAGTCGACGAGGAGACCGTCTACGTCGGCGACGACGGGGAACTCGACTACGACGTCCTCATCTGGACCGGCGGCATCACCGGTCGTGAGTGCGTGCAGGACGTCGACCTGGAGAAGGACGACCGGAGCCACCGCATCAACGCGGAGATGGACTTCCAGACGGACAATGAGCGCGTGTTCGCCATCGGCGACTGCGCGCTCATCGAGCAGGGCAACGACGACGTCGCGCCGCCGACCGCACAGGCGGCCTGGCAGGCTGCGGACGTCGCCGGCGAGAACCTCGCGCGGACGGTCCGCGGCCAGCCGTTGAAGACGTGGACCTACAACGACAAGGGGACCGTCGTCTCCGTCGGCGACGACGCCGTCGCCCACGACGTTGACTTCGCGCCCATCTCGACGTTCGGTGGTCTCCCCGCGGAAATGCTGAAGAAGGGAATCGCCGCGAAGTGGATCGCCGACGTGACGACCATCGGCCGCGCCCTGCAGGCGTGGCCCGACATGTAAGTTCGGTCGGTTCTCGACTCGTCTTTCTACAGTCCAGCGTGCCAGTGGCTGGCGTCGCTGTCCTCGACGTCGGCGTCCATCGCCGCCAGATAGGCCACGGCACGCGACGCGACTTCGGAGGCGCGGTCGTCGCCCTCCGTCTGGAACTCACCGGTTACGCGGTTGGCGTAGACGCTACAGACGGCACCGGCGCGTAGCCCGTAGACGTTCGCGAGCGTCAGGATTGCTGAGGCCTCCATCTCGAAGTTGAGGACGCCGGCCTCGCGGAGTTCGTCGACCAGTTCGTCGCTGCCGGCGGCCTCGAAGCCCTCGAAGCCGGGTCGGCCCTGGCCGGCGTAGAAGCTGTCCGTCGAGCAGGTGACGCCGAGGTGGTAGTCGTAGCCGAGGTCCTCGGCGGCGGCCGCGAGTGCCGATACGACCCGATAGTCCGCGCTCGCCGGGTAGTCCTCGCGAACGTACTCGTCGCTGGTCCCCTCCTGCCTGACCGCGCCGGTCGTGATGACGAGGTCGCCGACGGACGCCTCCTCGCGGATGGCCCCGCACGAGCCGACCCGGATCATCGTATCGACGCCGACGCGGGCCAGTTCCTCGACCGCGATCGCTGCGGAGGGAGAGCCGATGCCGGTCGAGGTGACAGAGATGGGCGTCTCGTCGACGGTGCCGGTCGCAGTGCGGTACTCGCGGTGTTCCGCGACGAGGTCGCCGTCGGTCCAGCAGTCGAGGATGGTCTCGACGCGTTCGGGGTTGCCTGGCAGGAGGACGCTGTCGGCCACGTCGTCCGGGCTCACTTCGAGGTGATACTGCACGTCGTCGTTCGGATCTTCGCTGTCGCCGGTCATCGGTCGAGCATCTCCCGGGAGATGGTGTTCGGCAGGAGGTCGCCCAGCAGGTACTCCGTCGTCTCCTCGCCCTCGTCGACGACGACGGGGAAGTCCTCGGAGCAGAACTCCGCGAGCGACTGCCGGCACATGCCACAGGGCGTGACCCCGTCGCGTTCGCTGGAAGTGACCACGAGGCGGTCGAACTCCCGGTGGCCGTCCCGAACGGCGCTCCCGAGTGCGACCTCCTCGGCGTGGAGACTGTTGGAGTAGTTGGCGTTCTCGACGTTGCAGCCGGTGTAGACGGTTCCGTCCGCGGTCTGGAGGGCGGCACCGACGAGGTACTCGGAGTACGGCGCGTACGCCGACTCCAGCGCCTCTCGTGCGTGCTCGACGAGCGTCATGTCCGCGACCGACGAGTGGCGAGCCCAAATACCCTCCGACGTTGGTGGGGTGACTCGTCGAACATCGGCCGCTCACGCTGCGGTGGCGACCGCTTGCTCGACCCGGTCGACGACGGCCTCGACGAGGGAATCCACCGCGTCGCTCTCGGCGTAGACGCGAACGTAGGGTTCGGTGCCGCTCGGGCGAACGAGCGTCCACGACCCGTCTGGGAGTTCGAGACGGACGCCGTACTGGGTGTCGACGCTGGCGTCGGGGAACGTCTCCGGAAGGGTCGTTTCGAGCGTCGACATCGTCGGCGCTTTGCGGTCGTTCGGACACTCCACGCTGACTTTGCGGTAGGGTCGTTCGGAGACGGGGTCCCGACGGCTACCGAGCGATTCCGCTGCGAGGAGTCGAGTGATGAGTGCCGCGCTCGCGACCCCGTCGATCCAGCCGCCGAAGTCCGTGTGGACGTGCTTCCACGGTTCGCCGGCGAAGACGACCTCGGTCTCCGACGTCCCAGCGTCGTGTGCGTCGGCGATACCCTCGTGCAGCGCGCCGAGGCGGACGCGTTCGACCCGTCCGCCGGCATCGCGGACGCGCTCATCGATGCGGGCCGAGGCGTTCGGCGTCGTCACGACGACCGGGTCCCCGGCATCGCTGTCGCGGACGTAGTGCTCTGCGAGTACCGCAAGGATGGTGTCCTCGTGGACGACGTCGCCGTCGCCGTCGACGATGACGATTCGGTCGGCGTCGCCGTCGTGGCCGATACCGAAATCAGTGTCGCCGTCGGCGACGAACGCGCGCAAGTCGGCCAGGCTCTCCGGCGTCGGTTTGCTCTCGCGACCCGGGAAGTGGCCGTCGACGTTGGCGTTCAGCGCCTGGACGTCCGCACCGAGGTCGCGGAGGACTTGCGGCGTCGCGAGACTCGCCATGCCGTTGCCACAGTCCACCGCGACCGTGAGACCGTCGGGGGTGGCCCCGTGCTGGCGGACGTACGCCGCGACTGCCGAGCGGTAGTCGTCGAGGGGGCTGACGCGCGTCGCCGACCCCCACTCGGTCCACTCGGTCGGTGCCTCATCGGCGGCGACGCGCTCCTCGATGGTCGCTTCGGCGTCGTCGCCGTACTCCTCCCCGTCGACGAACAGCTTGATGCCGTTGTCGTGGGGCGGATTGTGACTCGCCGTGATCATCACGCCGCGTCGTCCGCGTGACGCGTACGCGAGCGCGGGAGTCGGCAACTGTCCGGCCCGCAGAACGTCCGCACCGGCACTCTCCAGGCCTGCCTCCATGGCCGCGGCGAGCGCGGGACTGGTCTCCCGACCGTCGCGTGCGAGCACGAACGCCTCCCCGACTGCCCCTGCCGCGCGGCCGACGGCGAGCGCCAGCGACGGCGTTACCGTCTCCCGGACGTCACCTCTGATTCCCGCAGTCCCGAATAGGTCCATGGTTCAGGGTTCGACGGCTGGCACTTAGCGGCTACGACGCGGCGACGATTCTCCGGGCCGTGGAAGACGGGGGTGCCGACGGCACCCAGTTCGAGAAGTGTGGAGTCGCTACAGTGCGTTCTCGAAGTCCGGGAAGTCGTTGATGTCGACGCCCTCCTCGGTGACTTCGGCGACGTAGACGCCGTTGCCGGAGCCGGTGTCGCGCTCGGCGGCGGCCTTGATGGAGGTGACGGCGGCGGTGCGGGCTTCCTCCATGGACATGCCCTCCTCGTAGCGGTCTTCGAGGGTACCGTAGGCGACCGTCAGGCCGGAGCCGGTGACGGTGTAGTCGTCTTCCATGACGCCACCTGCGGGGTCGATGGAGTAGACGTGCGTGCCCTCGTCGTCGATGCCCCCGAGGATGGGGTTGATGGCGAAGAACGGACCACCGCGGGCGAAGTTCCCGGCCAGCGTCGAGAGTGCCTGCATGCTCATGTTCTCGCCGCGGCGGGCCTCGTAGAGGTTGACCTCGGCACGGAGCGAGCGGATGAACGACTGCGCACCGCCGACGGAGCCGACGAGCGTCAGTGCGGCGGTCGGGTGGATCTGCTCGACCTTCTGGACGCGCTTGTTGGAGACGAAGCGGCCGCCGAGGCTGGCGCGCATGTCAGTTGCGACGATGACGCCGTCCTCCGTGGAGATGCCGATGGTGGTCGTCCCCGTCTTGTTGACTTTGTCACCCTGCTGGGCCTGCCCGTTGTTCTCGGGGAGCGAGCCGAGTTCGGGTTCGGTCGGACCGTGGGAGAAGCGGTCCGCGCCGAGTCGTTGCTGGTTCCGCGAGAAGTCGGAGCCGAGAGTTGGATCGTGCATTATCGTCCCCTATAGCCCGGGTGCTGAAAAAGCATTCGTTGGGGAAAGCCACTGTCGCGGACTTCCCGGTGTGTAGAAACGGTACCAAGGGTCAATACCGTCGAACGACTACGTGGACGTATGCACTTCGTGGTCGCGATGGACGGGTCCGAACAGAGCGAGCGAGCGCTTGCACACGCAATCGACGTCGGACAGCCTGCGGACGCGACGATATCGGTCGTCTACGCCGTCGACCCTGCCGTTCACGACGAGGGCGGGGACGAACCGAACGGGGACGTCGGCGACGTCAACGACCGCCTCATCATCGAAGACGTCGAGGACGAGGAGAAACGGGGAGCGGAGGTGCTGGAAGATGCGGCGACCTTCGCTGCGGAGTACGGCATCGAAGTCGAGACCGAACTCCTGTACGGCAATCCCGTCGAACAGGTCGCCGATTACGCGGAATCGATCGACGCAGATGGCATCTTCGTCGGCCACCGCGGGCTCTCCGAGCGGGCGGAGCGCGTCCTCGGCAGCACGTCGAAGGGAGTCGTCGAACGCTCGGCGGTGCCCGTGACCGTCGTGCGATAGCTCACTCGACGTCGAGGAGCGACTCCAGGTCGACCCCGTCGTCGAGCAGTGACTGCATCTTCGCGACCGATTCCGGTGTCCGAGTGCGGCCGGAGCGGAGGACTTCCTCGACGCGGTCGATGGTCGTTTTCGTGTCCGTCTGGACCGTGAGTACGGGAACGTCCCCGGATTCGGCGCGGCCGAGGACTGCTCCCGGTGGCTGGAGGCCACCGGTGAGAACGAGACACTTGATGCCCGGTGCTTCGAGCGCAGCGGTCTGGACGTTCGCCCGGTCGCCACCCGTTATCATCGCTGCATCACGCAGTCTGCGGAACTGCCGGAGCGCCGAGTCGCTCCCCATCGCGCCGACCGTGAAGCGTTCGACGAACGCATCCGTGTCGACGCCAGTCGTGAGAACGTCGGCACCGATGCTCTCCGCGAGGTCTGCGACGGTGACGCCAGCCATCTCCTGCACTCTGGGGAGGACGCCGAGGACGGGAACGCCGCGACCGTCGAGGAACGGGGCGACGTCGGTCGTGATGGCGTCGACGTCGGCGTCGGCGACGGCGTTGAACACGACGCCGGCGAGTCGGTCGCCGACCTGTTCGGCAGCGGCGAGCACGTCGTCCACGTCCCGCGGCTGTTCGTAGCGGGTGACGAGCAGTACCTCTGCGTCGAGGAGGTCGGCGACGTCCGCGTCGGTGAGGTCGACGATGCCACCCGTGGACATCGACCCGCCGCCTTCGATGACCATCAGGTCCCTGCCCTCGGCCAGCCCGTCGAAGGCGGTCCGAATTCGGTCGCGAAGTTGGTCCGGGTCCTCCTGTCCGCGAAGTGCGCCATCGACGAACGTCGGCGAGTAGACGACCGGTTCGAGTTCGTGCATCGGGTCGTCGATGTCGAGGAGTTCGCGGGCGAGCATCGGGTCTTCGTCGCGCGTCTTCCCGACCGCGCTCTGCAGACGCGTCCCCTTCGGTTTCATGTACCCGACGTCGAGGCCGCGCTCGGACGCGAGTTTCGCCAGTGCCAGCGCGATCGCCGTCTTGCCTGTGCCTTCTTCGGTCGAGGTGACGAGTATGGATTTCATAGTTGCTCCTGGTCGATGGTGAGTCGGAGGTCGACGGCGGACACGCCCTCGCCCGTCGCGACGAGCGGGTTCACGTCGAGTTCGAGTATCGCCGGGAAGTCGGTCACCAGCTGGGAAAGTCGCTGGATGGTCTCGACGACGGCTCCTTCGTCGACCGGCTCGCGTCCGCGAGCGCCGCGTAACAGGGGGACGGCGTCGATCTCGTCGACCATCTCCCGCGCGTCACGCTCGCCGATCGGCGCGACCCGGAACGACGTGTCTTCCAGCACCTCCACGAAGATCCCGCCGAGGCCGAACATCAGTAGCGGTCCGAACTGCGGGTCGCGATTGACGCCGACGATTGTCTCGACGCCGTCGTCGACGTCCAGTTGCTCCTGTACCTGCACGCCCAGCACCTCCGCGTCTGGCTGGTAGTTCCGGGCGCGAGCGACGAGGTCCTCGTAGGTGTCTTTCACTGCCGGGACGGGGACGCCGACCTCGACGCCCCCGATGTCGGACTTGTGGAGGATGTCGGGACTGACGAGCTTCATCACGACCCGTTCTCCGAGGTCTTCGGCCACGCGCCGGGCCTCTTGGGGGTCCTCGACGATTCGGCCAGCGGGCGTCGGAATGCCGTACGCGTCGAGCAGTTCCATGGCCTCGACGCCGAGTCGGTTCGTGTCACGCCGGACGGCCGATTCGAGGACGTCGCGAGCGCGCTCGCGGTCCACGTCGAACGTCGTGGGTTCCGCGAACTCCCGACGGCGGATCTCGGCGTAGTCCCACAGCGCGTCGAGGCTCTCGACGGCCCGCGCCGGGTCGAAGTACGCGGGAATGCCGGCCTCGCTCAGGCGGTCCTGTGCCGAGCGGGTGCTCTCCCCGCCCATCAGCGTGACCGCGACCGGCTTCCCGTGTTCCGCCTGGAGTCTGACGGTCGCGTCGGCGAGGTCGTCGAAGTCGATGGTCGCCGTGGGACACGACAGGACGACGACGCTATCGACGTTCTCGTCGGCGAGCACGGCGTCGATGCCGCGCTCGAAGCGGTCGATGTCGGCGTCGCCGATGACGTCGACTGGGTTGTAGACGTTCGCCTCTTCGGGAAGGGACTCGACGAGTCTGTCGAGCGTCGCGTCCGTAAACGACGCGAGCGACAGGTCCGAGTCGCCGACGGCGTCGGTCGCCATGACGCCCGGGCCACCGGCGTTGGTGACGATGGCGACGTTCTCGTCGTCGGGGAGCGGCTGGCCGGCGAGGATGCCCGCGAAGTCGAACAGTTCCTCGACGGTGGTCACGCGGACGACGCCCGCCTGCGCGAGTCCCGTCTCGTAGGCCTGTTCGCTCCCGGCCAGCGCGCCAGTGTGGGAGGCGGCCGCGGTGGCCCCCGCTTCCGTCCGGCCGGACTTCACGAGGACGATCGGCGTCTCCTGGGCGACCTCGCGTGCGGTCCGGATGAACTCCCGACCGTCGGTGACGTCCTCGATGTAGCCGAGAATGACGTCCGTGTCGGGGTCCTCGCCCCACTCGCGGACGAAGTCGCTCTCGTCGAGGACGGCCTTGTTGCCCAGCGAGACCACGTCCTTGAACCCGACCGACCGATCGGCCGCCCAGTCGAGCACCGCCGTCACGAACGCGCCGGACTGGCTGAGAAAGGACATGTTCCCCGGCGTCGCGTTCTGCGGCGCGAACGTGGCGTTCAACCCCGTCGTGGTGTTGATGATGCCGAGGCTGTTCGGACCGACGACATTCATGTCGTACTCGGCGGCTATCTCCTGAAGTTCCCGTTCGCGGGCGGCCCCCTCGCTCCCGGTCTCGCCGAATCCCGCGGTGATGACGACCACGTTGGTGATGCCGGCGTCCCCGGCGTCGCGGAGGACGTCCAGGACGAGATCCGGCGGCACGACCACGACGGCGGCGTCGACCGGTACCGCCTCGCTCACCTCGTCCACGCAATCCAGGCCGAGTACCGACTCCTTCGTCGGGTTGACCGCGACGACGTCACCGGCGAAGTCCGCGAGCAGGTTCGACGTTATCGCGCGGCCGACGGAGCCCTCGCGGTCGGTCGCACCGATCACGGCGACACGCTCGGGCGCGAACAGCGTAGCTAGTTCGCCCATCTACTCGCCGGTTCGCCGGGAGCGTCCAAATACCCTGTGGCGGTTCTCCCGCGTCGAGAAAGCGACCGCGGACCGCTACTCGGCGACGTCGACGGGCTCCGCGCCCGAGAGTTCGAGGACGGTATCCGGAGCGATGGGGAACACCGCTTCGGGCGTGCCGGCGGCCGCCCACACCGTGTCGAACTCCAGCAGCGTCTCGTCGAAGTAGACCGGAACAGCAGTGTCGTGACAGAACGGCGGAACGCCGCCGATAGACCAGCCGAGCGTTGCCTTTATCTCCCCGGCGTCGGCCATCCCCACCGCCTCGTCGTCGACGTCCCGGAGTGCGGCGAGTTTCGATTCGCTGACCCTGTTGGCCCCGCTCGTGACGACGACGACCATGTCTTCGCCGGCGTCGAACGCGATGGAACTGGCGATCTGTGCGACGTCACAGCCGATTGCCTCGGCGGCGTCCGCGGCTGTCTTCGTTCCTTCCGGGAACTCGTGGACTTCGACCTCGAACCCGAACTCCTCGCTTGCTCGCTCGCTGAACTCCGCGGCACTCGGATGCATGTTCGCCTCTGTGACCGGGGTTCCCAAAACCGTATCGCCACCGGACCGGTTTTGAGCCGTCCGACGAAACCGAGAAACGATGACGAGTCCGCGAGATTTGCTTGCACCCTTCGACGACGACCTCGTCGCCGAGGTCAGCACCGAGGTCGGCTGTACGGAGGCGGACCTCCGGGACGGGCTCCGTGAGCAGCAGGCGCTCGCCCGCTCGCTCCCGGGCGTCGACAATCTGGTGTACGAGTGGCGAAGGCACTTCGACCCCGACCCGCTCGTCGCTCGACGCGACGACGCCTACTACCTCGTCGTACCGACGACGGTCTGGTCGGAGTTCCGTCCGCACCTGTACGGATCGGCCCCGGTGCTCGACGGGGTCGAGGAGGTCCACCGGCGACAGCTTCGCCGCGTTCTGGAACGGGAGGGCGGGGGTGGGAACGCGGGCCGGCTCGACGATGGAGCGGCGGTCGTCCTCACGCGGAAGTGAGGCGTGATCAGGGCCGAGGCTCGGTCACGCAATCGGTCACGATCCAGCCGTCGTCGTTGTCGGCCTCGGTGAAGACGTAGAGGTCGTCCTCGGTACAGTGAGCGGTCACCGTAGGCGGCTCGTCGTCGTCCGGTTCCGGGTCAGCGTCGGGGGTCCAGGGAGGGGCGTCCATCACCCAACGTAGCCAGAGCGAATCGAATAAACGTTCCGGTGCCCGCGGTGACTTTTTGCGTGTTCCAACCGAACGACCTCGTATGAGTGACGCCGACGAGAACCTCTCCGTCTTGGTCGCCGACCTGGTCCGGACCTTGCGTGACCTCGAGGACGAGCTCGGTCCACCGCGGCGACGAGGCCTCCGGCCACCGACGCCCCGAGAACTCCTGCGCTTCACCAGCGACGTGGTCATCCCGTCGGCCATCATCGTCCTGGAGATGAACGTCCGTGCGCTTCGGCTGCTCCAGCGCGCGCTCGAACTTGCCGAGCGCGGACGATCGACCGACGATCGACGTGACGAACTCCGAGCGCGGGCCGCCTCCGTCAGTCAGGAGACGCTCTCGCGTCTCGACGACGTGCTGGTCGACATCCAGGACGCCGTCGAGGGCAGGCCGGAGAACGAGCACGCACGCGAGTTACTCGACGACGCGCGGGACCTCCGGTCGGAAGTGCAGGACCGCCTCGAAGCGAGCACGGGCGCCGAGCGTGCCGCGCCCGAATCCGACGCGGCGGAGGTGAACGTCGAAGCCGAACTGGACTCCATCAAGGACGAACTCGACGACGGCGACGGCATCGACGCCGACGAACCGTGACTCGTGTCCGCGGCCAGATAGTTATAGTTTCGAATACATAATAGTTTATAATGCCACAGGGCGTGTGGCATACATACCCATGGAATCTGCCGAGCACAATGGGACTGGCCGCGTCAGACTGTTCGTCCGCGACGAACTGCCGCGCCCGGCCCGCAGTCGCCGTGAACGGGTCGTCGACGAACTGGAGGCAATCGAAGCCGAGGGACACGTGACGGCCGCCGAGGTCGTTCACTGGCCGAAGCGATTCGCTGTCGCCGATACCGACCACCCATCCGTCCGCGAGCAGTTCAGCGACTTCGTCGAATGGGCCACCGACCGGGAGGTCGAACTATCACCCTTCTTCGGCACCCGCGAGTGCTATTCCATGGAATCCGGCGAGAAGGGTGACTGGGTCGTGCTCCCGGCATTCTGTCTGGCGGTCTTCGACGGTGCGGAACTTCGGGACGTCTATCCCCACGCTACCGGAGACCAGACCCGCTCGGTCGAAGACGGGCTGAAGACGTTGACCGAGTCCACCACCGAGGAGTCCCGGGACCGCCTCGTCATGTCTGCACCGTGACCGAGACTCTCACTCCCGAACGAGTGCCCGAATCGCGGCCGCTTCTCCTTTCCGCAGCAGTTCGCCAGCCGTACTCCGGGCGCAGTCCAGTTCCGAAGCAACGTCGCCGACGGTAGCCGTCCGCGGGACGTCGTAGTATCCGAGCGCGACGGCCGTCTGCAGGGCGGTGCGCTGTCTATCGGTCATCGTCGTCCCGGTCGAAAGCCGCCGGAACTCCGTCACTCGCTCGACGCGTGCCACGGCCAAGTCCGTGAGGCCGTCGTGGAACGACGACAACTGGGTGGAACTACCGACGACGTCGAACGCTACCGTTCCGTCCCCTTCGAAGACGACCGGCGGCAGGAACGCGACGGTCGCCGCCGCGACCAGGTCCAGCACGCGCGACTCGAACTCGAAGTCAGCCCGGTCGACGAACGCGTACGTGCCCTCGTCGCCGGCCACGAGGAGCGAGTCGACGATCCCGTCGACGCCGTCGAGCAGTTTCCGGACCGCGGCTTCGTCCCCGTCGTACCACGTCAGCGACGTCTCGCTCCCGAAGGGCCCCCACATGAGCAGTTCGGCTCGCGACACGCCCTCCGTCCGCATCACTCGTCGATGGGTCGGCTGTGCCGTCTCCAGGTCGTACTCGACTGCGAACGTGACCCGTTTCATAGCGACCGTGTCTGACGGCTCACGTAAAGAACCGCATCCATTCGGCACCAGTCACTGGTGACTCCCGGACGAACGGCTAGCCGATGACCACCGCTCGAACGCGTCCGACCAACGCCACCGCGGCAGGAACGACGGCGTCGCCACAGACGGTTCCCTGCGACGGCCGGACGGTCGCATACGCCGAGTACGGCTCACCGGACGGGACGCCACTGCTGTTCTTCCACGGGACGCCGGGGTCGCGCATCCTCGGCACGCTCTTCGATTCGGCCGCGCGAGAACGGGACGTCCGAGTCATCGCGCCCGACCGCCCGGGGTACGGTCGCTCGGACCCGTGGCCGGATCGGACGCCGACCGACGTTGGCGCCTACGTCGACGCGATTCTGGCGGACGCAGACGTCTCCGCAGCCGCCGTCGTCGGCTTCTCCGGCGGCGCGACGTACGCGCTCGCACTCGCTGCGACCCGTCCCGACGTCGTCACGGCCGTCGATCTCGTCGCCAGCCCCGCACCGCCCGCCGTCACCGACGCGACCCCGCGCTTCCAGCGCGCTCTGGGGACGCTGGCCAGCCATACGCCTGCGGTCATGCGGGGACTCTACGCGGTCAATCGGTTCGTCGCCGACCACGCGTCTCCGTCCACCGTCGTCTCACAGTACACGAGCGACGACGGACCGCCGGTTCCCGACGACGTGGCCCACCTCGTCGCTCGGGACTTCCGGGAAGCCCTTTGCGAGTCGACGGACGGTGCCGTGACCGAGACGTGCCTGTTCACCGACGACTGGGGGTTCGACCACGCGGACGTGCGCCACGACGTTCGGCTGTGGCACGGCGCACGCGACGAGAACGCCCCGTTGG